>JAVKDO010000063.1:0-52744 GCA_040222235.1 Cyclobacteriaceae bacterium | reverse complement strand
GCGCTCTAAATTGACTTGACAAAAGTTCACTCCCTGTGAGAGGAGCTGTTTAACGGTTAGGGAGTCCGAATCGCAGGTTTAATAGAAATATGAACAAATTTTTCAACCAAAACGAAACCTTTTGTTATTCATGGAAGCATTTGTTACCACACGTTTATTCCCAAAATTCATACTTGAAAAACCTTGGAACATACCCTCTCACACTCTTTAGAAGTCCATCTTTATAGTACTTGTAATAGAGTTCGTATTCGTTGACTCTGTCGTTCATGAATACTGATCTAATTTCTGACTTAGTTAACCGACCATAGGGGTCAAAAGAGTTCTTTATTGACTTATCATCTTCATATCGTTGCAAGTCGTCATGGTCGGAATAGGAAGTGATGTTAATTTCTCCATTAACAATGGAAGTATCTTTTTTCAGTTTAGGATCAAGGTAATATCCGTAAAAACGACTCACATAAAAGTCTCTTTCGTGTTCCTTGGTCTTTTCATAAACTACAGTTGAGCCTTTCGTTCTAGTTGTGGTTACTCTGTAGGGATTATAAAAGTACTCTGAGGAATAAACAAAATTGCCAAGGTTTTTGATGGAGGAACCAAGCATTCCATCAACTCTATACTTGTAAATAATCGAATCTCTTCCAATAGAATCTTTAATGCTTATCAGTCGATTTGCCGAATCATAATTATAGAGTTTTATCTTTTGAATTGCCTTCCGTTTTCTAGTTTTTCGGTTATATGATGCATCATACTTCGTTAATCGTATTCTATTTCCAGATCGGTCAAAATCAACTACTTCAGACAAGTCTCTTGGAGAATTCAAATAGACCAATATCCGTTTGACGTTTCGGTTGGTGTACACACTGTCAGGTTGCCACCTGTTCTCAATTTGTGCAATCGTTAAAGTTGGCAGATATAGTAAAACTGCTAATATGATATCTCTGATTCTCAATCTGCTCTCGAGGGTATGTGTGGTAACGTTTAGCTAAGCATAGTCGGCTCAGCCTTTCAAACATCTCAAATGTATCGGATTCAGATACTCTTTGCAAGCAACTAAGTAAGCCGATTGGGCTTAGCGCCTGTTATCTCCTTTTCTCCTTTTTCAAGGATTTTCAATATGAAGTTGTTGTATTCATCACCCATTGGGATATCCATGTCGACTATTATTTCTTGTCTAATGGCAGGTACTTCTATTTGCTTTACAGGATTCCATCCCGTTTTCTCAAATTCCACCCAATACAAGCCAATGCCTCTTTTCTGCCAGTTTGGGAGTTCATTGAAGTTAGTCCCATTACTAAAGAGAAGTTCATTCTTAAAGGCAGTGGATTTTCCTTCTATTTCCTTAGTCGCTTCAATTGCAGACTTTCCTTGTTCTCTCAAAAGCCAGTAACAATGAGCGTTCAGTGCATTTCTATGTGCATCTTCATTTCTCCAACGGAAGTAGTCTACTACATCCTGTTTCCTTGGGAGTTGTGAGATTCGACAATCAAAGGCTGCTAATTCGCCTAGCTCTAAAGTAAACTTAGCACTTGCTTCACCTGCAAGCACTGAATTAAATTTTCTGGTTTTACGAGAGAATGTGTCTTCGTTAAAGTCGAACAATAGTGAAATCTCATCGCTTTCTGTAAAGCCGTAAATCACTTTAAAGCCGCAATTCATGAGATGTTTCACGGTCTGAATCATGAGATCTCTAAACTTTTCATCAAATGGTCTTTTGAAGTTCTGCTTTTCTTTAGTCAGTTTGGTAAAACTTCTGCCATCAATTCTGGCTACCATGTAAATATTTGGAGGGACACAAAAATCATGAGAAGTTTCGTAGACCCTAAGTTTCTTATCTAATTCATCAAACTTCATCCTTCCAATCCTCTATTTGAAACTCCATGTTTTCTGATTTTACGTAATACAGTTTGTCAAACCCTTCGCTTATATCAGGTAATTCTAATTTACTGTAACACCCCTTAACACCGATATCTGGAATTCTTTCTTTTTTCATCCTTGTTTCATTGCGTTCAAGAGCTTGTTCTAAAGAAGAGTGAAAGTAATATCCAATTATCTCATATTTTTTTGACCTAGCTAGTTCCATGTATTTCGACCTCTCCGCAACTGTCGGGTTAGTATTGTCTATGACAAACTTTGATTGAGTTTCAAGGCAAGTTTCTAGGAATTTGTTCTCCTTATTTCTTGTATTTAGAAGATCCATGCTTATTCGTACGTGACTATTGAAGAAGTTCCTTCTGTAGAAAGTTGATTTTCCAGTTGCTTGAATTCCTATGAATATTACTGCTTGCACGATCTTCGATTTGAAGGTATTGGAGATAACATTAATGTAAAATACATAAGTGCGCGTTATTTCCTATATAGCTACCTCAGCGAATAAGTACTTTTAGGGTTAAATAGGATCAAAAAGACCTTTTAGCATTGTTCAGATCCATAAAACCTAGCATAGCTCAGCGTGCTTCCAATGCCTTTTTGACCCATCAGAGCGATTCACTGGACCACATTATCCATTTATATAAGTACTTAAATACGCTTATAAGCATTTGTTGTCGGTTAGCTAGGCCTTGCTTACACTGCGTCGTTAGTTGAGGCAATCCACTATGAACACCATTGCATGCTGCTTACGTCAAGTATTATCTCTACATAGTGGAAGATGGCTATCATATCGCACAATGCATCCTAGCCAGGTTGAAGTTTCATAAATCCTTTTCGGGTACGATTGGTTACACAGAAAATAAAAACTGTAATCCTATGATCAATCGATGTTTACGCTTATCCATTGTTGCGTTAGCACTATCCCTTTCAAGTGCCTATGGCCAGAGCAATGGGGATGACTATACTTTCAGAAGTGGAGATCGCAGTGGCATTGGCAAATGGTACATGGGACGGGAGATCGCCCATGTAATGGGCTACCAGGGTATTGGCTGGTTGGAACGATCTGAGCGTGAGAAGGAAGAAAATACCTTGAAGTTGATCGAGTACATGGACATACGATCAGCTGATGTGATTGCCGATATCGGTTCGGGATCGGGCTATCATGTTTTCAAGATGGCACCCAAGGCCAAGCAGGTCTTTGCGGTAGATATCCAGCAAGAAATGCTGACCGCTATTGAAAACAAAATGGGGCAAACCGGGGACGATAATATCACTTTGATCAAGGGAAGTGAGCAGAGTGTCAACCTGCCCGGGCAATCTGTGGACAAAGTGCTGATGGTGGATGTGTACCATGAGTTTAGCTTTCCTGTAGAAATGATACAATCCATCAAAAAGGCACTAAAACCCGACGGTAAAATCTACCTCATAGAGTACCGTGGTGAAGATCGATCTGTTCCGATCAAGCGACTGCATAAAATGACAGAGGCTCAAGCCGTCAAGGAGATGGAGGCCGCTGGTTTTAAGCTAGCGCAAAACATCCCAGGACTCCCATGGCAGCATTGTATGATGTTCGCAAAGAAGTGACTTTAACGTTTGCGCATGTGGGTGATGTTACCCTAGCGACGGGTGGCCGCCCATGCCATACACGACTTTAGATTTTACGGCTGAGGGTACTTTGCCAATGACCGCATGCAGAGGCTAATGCTCTAAATCATTTTCATTCTTTACCCATAATGCGAGCCTTGACTATATAGTCCAATTCTGGATAGTTCCTTCTTAGATATTCGTTTCCTAACAATTGAATGGTGTCTTGTTTGGTATCTAACGCTCTTCCGTAACCATTGTAAAATGAATATGCCACATCAAAACCTGAGGTTATCTGGGCGACTACCGGAAATCCTCTAACTCCCATAAATGAGATGGTGTCTAAGCGTGGGGAATTGTTATTTAAATTCACAAACAAAGATGTTCCTCTGGAAGCAGGCCCACCTCGTGCAAAACTTATTGTCCCTTTCATATTCGGTACTACTACTGGCTCATCCTCCAACTTGGTTTGACTCCAGGCACCATTAATCGTACTATCATTGTGTATCCCGAATTGAGCGATGTAATCGGGGATCACTCTGAAAACGGCAATGTCGCGGTAGAACCCACTTTTTATCAACTGATATAACCGATCCACTCCAGCCGGTGACCATTCCCTTCTCGATTCAATCTCAAAAACCCCTTTGGAAGTTTCAAATTGCGCTTTGAAATAGGCGGGTGCCTCTATCTTGGTGGCCGCTTGTCTCGAAGGGGTCTTGCAGGCAGCAAGCATCCCACATAAGAATATTCCAATTAAGACCTGATTCAATTTCGAATTACGCACAATCATGGCTTATTCTATTTCTTTAAGTTTCGGAGCGTCACATTCTTCCATCAGCCCATTACAGGTAATGTCACCACCGATGGCTGACAATTCATCTCCAAACTGCAGATGTCCGTTGACCTTCATCGTGTTGAGGTTGATCACCAGAGACTCTATGCCATGGGAGGCTTGCCAGGTGATGAAGTAGACCCCTTCATCAATTTTGGAGAACTGCGGCGTGTTCGTCCCGATAGCACCCTTGACCACTCCGGCTACTCCTTCGAAGTGTAGCTTCTCATTTTTGATCAGTACTCTGAAGCTAGCTGGACCACCTCCAAGATTAGAGTAACCCCAATGGAAAACCTTGCCATCCAAGTCCTGATGAACTTCAGCGGTTGACGACATCTCTTGGGCTGCCTCATCTTGACCAAGGATCAGTTGGCATTGTAGTAGGATAAGACCAACGAGTAGAATGGATCGCATGAGTGGATTACTTTGAGTTAGAAAAACCTAAAGATGAATAAATTGGAGGATATCACCAGTGAAACTCTCGATCCTCTATCGAAGCATCCTCTGGTACCCAGATATCAGTGATGATGGTAGTCTTATCAGAAAACTGCTTGTGACTGAACTGTAAGGTCATCTGCTCTTCTGATAACTCTAGTATTTTGAAGGACTTGTAGTTCTTATCGATGTTCAGCAGTTGCGGTAGCTGATCACTTGTCCATCTGATGTAGGAGTTACCCTTCTTATCTTTGGTGAACTTCCATGAAGCGTTCAATGTCTCTCCACAGTCACTTTGCGCGCCGGAGTTGTTGTGCATGGTGAAGTCTGCCTTGTAGGTATCGCGATGTTCAAGAAAGCAATCGCCCATATTCATACGGGTCTTATTGTTGAAGCGTCTGGCGAGCTTCCATGACTTGCTCGAGTCGCCTGTGAGTAAGGACATGGCATCAGCGGGTAATTCAAATGGTGGTTTCTCCGGCTCAGCACAAGAAGCAACCGCCATGCCGATCAAAATAATCAAGTATTTCATATGTTAAATTTTCTGGATCAAAGCGTGGAAAGGCTTTTCCTCACTAATGTCAAGTAATCAATCACCGATCATAATCAACTAACCACCTAAGTTTCCCTTACTTTGGATGAACAATCATTTCAATGCCGACAATACTTTGGACATGATCTGATACGATCTGCGCTGTGCATACCTCTGGCCATAGGCACTTGAGGTCAGGGCGATGACGATTTCCCTATCGGGAACAATCACCAGGTGATTCCCACCATTCCCAGAGGCAAAGAGATAGTTCATTTCCTTGCCGCCAAAAGTTCTTGTCGCTTTGTACCAGAGCATACCGTAGGCGTCCGCCATGTTCCAATAATCTGAAATGTCGAAAGGTTTGGCGTAGAGCAGTTCGGTATAATCCGTGGTGATGATTTGTGTCTCGCCCCATCTTCCTTCGTTGGCGACTAGCGCTCCAAGCTTGGCGAAATCTAATGTAGAGAGGTATAAATTACCCGCAGCACCTGTCTGATTAGCAGCATTGGTGTACCAGTAGAACTGGCTGATGCCGAGAGGATCAAAGAGCTTTTCCTTGGCATAATCTTTAAGACTCATCCCTGATGCTTCTTCAATAATGGCTGAGATGAGTAGCGGATTGATGTCTGCATAGACAAACCTTTTGCCAGGCTTGTAGGCCAATGGCACACTGAGGAGGTAGTCTTTCCAGTCATCCAGCCCAATCCAATTTCCAACATGACCAGGCGTTTCTGAGCGATCCGTATCAGCATCTATACCGGAGGACATATCAAGAAGATGCTGAATGGTGATTTGCTTGTAATCTTCATTGATGGGCGTATACTTGCTTTTTGGGAAGAACGAATAGACATCCTGCTCTAAGTCTTTGATCAGCCCTTCTTTCAATGCTACCCCCAGCAGCAAAGAAGTAACACTTTTACCTGCGGACCGGATGTCGTGAATAGACTTTCTCCAAAAAGTATTGAAGTACTCTTCGATTACAATCTTCTGATCCTTGATGACTACCATGCCCCTGAAGTCACCATGCTCGGTAGTATTGATGGCTGTGATCAGTGCTTCTATAGAATCGCTATCAAACTCAGACTCTTCCCAAGAAGAATAATCAAGTCCGTACACAGCAGGTCTCCAATTACCTGAGTCTTGAGCCTGCATCCCGCTGCTTGAATAGAGCAGGATAGCAAGAATGAATAGAAGTTCTCTCATGAAGTGATTTAATATTGAACAGCTAATTAATCGTAACCTGAAGTTAAGCGTATTGAAGTTCTCTTGATTAACCCAACAAAGGTTTATGAACAGACCCCTAGTTGGTGTACCGTAGGCATAGGGTGCTCAAGTCCATCACCTCAGGACTATAAATAGGAAAGGTCGGAACCTACACCCCTGCAGTCACTCCCATCGGGAGTCTATGATCCAGGATGCAGAGCCCTTGCATCATGGATTGTCATCCTCAGCTGACAGGCCTTCGGCAATGACTGCATGGGTGGAAAGTCCATTGACTTTGGTTCGTGTCGCCCATACCTTGGAGCGCTTTTGCGAAGCGGCCCCATTTACTCTTGTATTTGCAACACGGGTGGCCACTAAGCCACGGATTTCAGAGGCTGTGTAATAATGGTATCGCAAATTGAGAACGACAATATTTAATTTTGATGTCTGTCTAATATACACCCCTGTAGTCCCCTCTAGGGGACAAATTCCGCCCTTGAGGCCGACCTGGAAGGGCGGTTAGGTGGGTGTTGTTCTGAGCGAAGCAAAATAATATTTGGTAGAACAATAGAGGAAATGACTTATTACACAGCCTCTCAAATCCGTGCCAGCGAGACCGTATTCCGCATATCAAACTCATTAAGAACTACACACCCCTACAGTCACTCCTATCGGGAGTCTAAGATGGAGGATGCAGAGCGCTTGTGTCATGAATTGCCAGCCTCGGCTGACAGGCCTTCGGCAATGACTGCTTGGGTGGAAAGTCCATTGCCTTTGATTCGTGTCCTCACGAATCACTATACAGTGCGTATTTTCAAGATGATGAAATAAAAACTTCATTTAGATTAAAATAATGAAACTATATTTACTTCATTTAGTATTATATAGAAGACTATGAAAAAAACAAGACTAGGAGAGTTTCAAGAGTTGGTGTTGATGACGGTCATCACCCTGAGAGAAGAAGCCTACGGCAATGAGATACAACGACACTTGGAAGATCGTCTTGGTGAGCGCCTAAGTATGGGTGCCATTCAGGCAGCACTCAAGCGCATGGAAGAAAAAGACTTCCTCACTTCTGATTGGGGCGAAGCGTCCCAAAAAAGAGGAGGGAAGCGCAAGCGTATCTATCAGGCTACTCCGGAGGCCGTGCTGGCGCTGAAGCAAATGAAGTCCATCAGAGCCGAGCTTTGGGAGGCCATGACTACCCTCAATCCTAACATCGCTTAATGAGTGCTGGACGATTTCGATCCCAGCCTCCGAAGTGGGCAATTCGCTTTATGCACTTGTTTGTGCATGATGACTTCATTGAAGAGGTCGAAGGAGACATGGAGGAGCGCTTTGAAGACAATCTCAGGGCTTACAACTATGCTCGGGCTCGCCAACTTTATGTGCTTGATGTGCTGAAGCTGGTGCCCACATTTCTGCTAAGAAGGTCAACAACAAAAAATAGAAAGAACTACGGTATGTGGAAAAACAACATCAAAATCGCATGGCGACAGATGCAGAAGCATCACGTCTTCACGAGCATCAAGCTGGGTGGATTTGCGGTAGGCATAGCTGCGTGCTTACTCATCAGCCTATACACCCAGTACCAGTTATCCTATGATCAGCATTATGATGATCCTGATCGTATTTTTAGGTTGATCAATCGATGGTCTGATAGTGGAGAGGTTGGCTACTGGAGTAATGTGCACGGTCCACTGAAAGAGCTGCTGGAGGATAACATTCCAGAGATGGATAAAGTAGCGCGTACGGTGCTCTGGAGCTGGGATGATGCTGGCGACAATCACATTCGCCGACAGGAGTCTGATTATAATATCTACGAAGAAGGGTTTTTCTACGCTGACCATGAGCTGCTGGATATCCTTGATGTGTCGATGGTGCATGGCTCAAGAGTGACCGCCCTGACAGAGCCTATGACCATGGTCATTTCAGCGACCAAGGCGAGCCAGTATTTCGAAGGAGAGGATCCTATCGGCCAACTGATGGTGCTCAATGACAACCCCAACACTACCTATCGGATCACAGGGGTGATGGAGGATTTTCCGGCCAATAGTCATCTGCAGGGCGACTTCATCATGACACTGGAAGGGCGCCAAGGTACCGACTGGTGCTGTACGAATTACAGCATGTACGTCAAGCTCAATCCATTGGCTGATAAGATAGCCGTGGAGGAAAAAACCATCGCCATGCGTAACAGTCTGGTGATCGATAAACTGCGCGAGATGGGGAAGTCTGGTCTCGAACAGGAGATGGAGTATCAGTCTTATTATCTCCAGCCGGTCACTAGTATCTATATCGACCCTGAGGAGGTGCAAGACAACCTGACACATGGCTCTGTCGAGCTGACGCGCATCTTTAACCTCATCGCCTTGGTCATACTGGCCCTTGCCTGTGTCAACTTTGTCCAGCTATCAACGGCAGGCGCGCTCAAGCGTGCTAAGGAGGTGGGCTTATGGAAGGTTGTTGGCTCAGGTACAGGCCAGCTTATCCTACAGTACCTCACGGAGGCATGCGTCTTGAGTCTGGTGTCTACTATGCTTGGACTGGCCCTTGCATGGCTATCGCTACCCTACTTCAACAGTCTGTCCGGCTTGCCACTGACCTTGCCCTGGGATACGGTATGGTTCGTACCCGCAATGATCGGGTTGGCGCTATTGATAGGCGTGATGGCGGGGTTGTATCCAGCTTATTTTATGTCACGGTTTCAGGCCCTGGATGTGTTGAAGTCAAGGTATGGTGAGCGACAAAGTACTACAGTGATGCGCAGCGGCCTGGTCATTTTCCAGTTTGCGGCTACTGTGGTGTTGATCATTGGGGCGCTGGTCATTCACCGACAGTTTGAGTTTTTCATGAACACCTCATTAGGATTTGAGAAGGAGCGGGTGGTCAATATCGTAGGGATGGAGTCCATGGATGTCGCTACGCGTATGAGCTTTAAGGCGGAGTTGCTTAAGCTGTCTGTGGTAGAAGACGCTAGCTACAGCCGCTACCTACCGGTAAAAGGCGGGGCGGTTCAAAATCGGGCTTTCTGGACAACCGAGCGCCGACAGCTGGATAATGGTATCGAAGCGGCCTGGTGGGAAGTCGATGAAGACTATATCACCACCATGGGCATGGAACTGGTACAGGGGCGTAGCTTTCAAAAAGACTATACAGATGAAAATGCAATCATCATCAATGAAGAGTTGGCGCGTGTGCTCAATATGGAGGATCCTATCGGAAAACAGGTGATCGATATGTTCGACGAAAAAAGCACGGTGATTGGTGTGGTGAAAGACTTTCAGTTTGAAACGATGCTAGGCGACATACGACCGCTCGTAATGTTACTTCGGCCTACTTCATCCACCTTATCTGTTAAGATCCAGAGTGAAGATATGCAGGCAGCTGTTGCGATGATCGCTGGGGTCTGGGATGATTTCAATGACCGACAAAGTATACGGCTGTACTTTATGGATCAGCGCTTCGAGTCCATGTACGCCAGCTTCAACAAAGCCAGAACATTACTCCTGCTTTTTGCGGGACTGTCCATCTTCATTGCATGCCTGGGATTGTTTGCCTTATCGACCTTCATGATAGAGCAGCGCAGCAAGGAGATGAGCATTCGTAAGGTGCTGGGCGCAAGTATGCAGCGCATCTTTCTGCTACTCACCGGAGACTTTGTACGCCTTGTGCTGATCGCGATCGTCATCGCCGTACCGATAGCCTGGATGGTGATGGATGAGATACTCAAGGAGATCGCCTATCGCATCGACCTCACCTGGACATTGTTCTTGGTTGGTGGCGCACTAGCGGTGCTGATCGCGCTAGCCACGATCAGTGTAGAGTCGGTCAGAGCAGCGACGGACAATCCGGCGGGTAGGTTGAGGTCAGAGTAGTAGTTCTGGAGGTTTTAGTATTCTTACGGCAGATTGACTTCCCTGGTCTGTGGCGCACAGAGCAGGGGTATGGATTGGGTAGAGACTCGTGAGGACACGAACCTTGGCTGAATAAATATCCTGACCGATGAAACCTCATACATGCCTAGCATTTGTTGTGTGTAGTTTTTCGTTCATTTTATTGCCTTTGTAATTTGGCGACCTCAATTGAAATGAACTTCGGTAAATAACTTGGTGTACAATTTTTGGCAACAACTTCATTCTTATATAGCCCAGTTTTTTCTCCAATGGAAATACATCGGTCGCGATACTCTTCTTGCCACTTTCCAATTTGGCCAGCTGTATAATTCATTGCCCATTGAACTTTAGGTTCTTCTTTCAACAGGTTCTTCTCAATTGATACCAACAGATATTCCGTATTAGAGTGCTCAGTGTTTCCCATCCATCTTAATCGGGCCTGATAATACCAAAATAACCTTCTTTGTAGTGGTGAAGAATTGTTCTCCCAGGATTCCATCAATGCGACAGTCTTTTTGTCCTTCGAAAGCTGATTTGCCATCAGCCAATCAATTAATTGATTTTGCTCTTCAAAATCATGACTCTGTATATCCCTATCGAGCTCGTCAATAACCCCTTGGGTAAGATGCTTTTTGTCCATTATTAGAATGGCCAATTGGCGTGATAAATATTTTCCAGTCGACCAAAGTTCAAAAGCTAATTCGTGATCCTTCTTTATTTCTTTTGCGATTTTTCGAAGATCCCCAAGTTTTGTTGTTTTTTGCTCAATTTGTGAGTTAATGTCTTTGGCTTTTTTTGAAAGGTTCATATCAATTACTTCTGTTTTTCAAATGCACACGACATTATTGTAAACGGAAGATAATTAAAAAGCTCGATTGAAGGACGTTAGAGCCTAAACAGCCATCAAGAACGCCACCCTAATAAGTGCCTAATTGTGCTTTTGAGCATTTGCTATCGGTTACGGTCGAGCCTTTACAGCTTCGCAGCTAATTTTCCTCCCATCCACGCCATGGGGATATAGGCGATTATGATATCAGTTACTGCAAACCAAGTGGGGGCCGGTAGCAAGTAGTTCACAGCGATTCCACCCAATAGGAAGAAACCTCCAATGCCGAGTGCAAACTTCATCTTGTGACTGGTAGCCAGTCGGTAGGCAATCACCGCACCGACCAAGGTACCCAGCGCATGGGCCAGAAAGGGAAAGATGAAATGCTCAAATCCCAGAGACGGCATCACGACTGCTAATGCATCCATATCGTTCGGATCAATCCCCTCAATCGGGAAAATCTTATTGCCTGCCTGGACAAGTCCCATGTTGACGGCACTACCGCCAAACCATCCCAGGATTACGGCCAGTATGTTTCTTATGATTGGGTGCATAGTTGGCTTAAGTTTTCATTAGTCAATGGCGTACGATTTATTCATTTGTGAGTTCAGTACGCTTTCAGGGGTCATTTTTAGCATTAGTTTCATCAATGGCTGCCCCATTGTGCTATGCGCCATTTTCCCAAATTGCCAAGAGGTATTGACAATGTAGTCTACTTTTTTTCTCCTTTGTTGCTGAAACTCTTGAAACGCTTCTTCTGCGTTTGGCAATGATTGAGATAAGTATTTACTGATATAGTAGGCATCCTCAATACCCTGACAAGCTCCTTGTCCCATGTTAGGCGTAGTGGCATGAGCAGCATCACCGATAAGGCACACTTTGTCCTTGTACCAGGAAGGAAGTTTCTTTAAAGTCGTGAAGGGTTGCCTCGTGTATGTTCGTTGATTCTGTATTAGCGATGAGCTTAGTTACAACAGGGGAGAAGTCCTGGAAGAGCCCAGCTATATATTCTTTTCGATCAAGCTTATCGGCTTTTATCAGATGCTCGGCATTTGCTACCGCAAACCAATAAACTTCACCGTCAAATATCGGTGAAAACCCGAACCTGATCTGTTTGCCCCAGGCTTCTTGTCCAAGGTTTTTTAGAGCATCGGGCAGGTTCATTTTAGAAACGCCTCTCCAGCAGACTTGCCCGGAATTGCGCACGGGAGACTTTGGGAAAAGTGCTTTTCTAACTGATGAATCAATCCCGTCAGCACCCAATAAAACATCTACCTTCTCTCCGCCATTTTCAAATTGCAGATTGATACCATCTCCATCCGAACTGTGGTTAACATATCTTCTATTCAGATGAACTTCATTTGATTTTAGCACTTCTTCATACAGAATTCTGTGAAGCCTAGTGCGGTGAATGGCTATTGTCCTATTACCGGCCTCATCCTGCACTACCTTGCTTTTTATTTTTTTAAAGGGGACAAGTTGATTATCGGTGATTTCCAACTTATTAAGCTCCTTGCCCTGTTTCTTAATCTCTTCTTTTACTCCTAACCAGTCCAAAACCTTGATAGCATTGGGTTGTAGCCAAATACCAGCCCCGACTGCATTGAGGTCATTGGCTTGCTCAAAAACAACTGATGGGATTCCCGATTTGTGCAAGGCCAATGCTGTCGTAAGCCCTGTAATACCTCCTCCTATTATTCCTATTTTCATTGTCTGTATACTTAGTGCCAGCTACATACTAAGCTACATAATGTTCGGTATTCTTCTTATAACGACTGTTCACTCAGCTACTGGAAGGAGTGAAAACTGAATGCAAAGCTGCTGTATTGATTCTGTCGCTGCTTTTTTTACTTTGTTCCTGCGCACCTTGGTTAAGAGTGGGCCATATCTGTACTTAGCTACTGCTTTTCGTTCATCTCCGCATAATCTTTCAAGACGATTTTGATGCTTGCGATAGCTAGCTCAGGATCGTCCCAGTGCACGAAATGTCCGGCATCACCACTATACAGCATCATCCCTCTATCTACGGACTGAATAACACCTGTCCATCTTTCTACTCGATGCTTCATTTTTGATCGGAACAGTGCCTCCTCGTCATATTCCTTAGAGCGCATATGTTCAGGCATATCGAAGCGGCCTCCAGTCAGAATGTGTACAGGAATATTGGGAAGCGGCACTTCAGTGATCTCTCTGAAATCGGTTTCTCTTAATTCTCCTAGCACCTGGCCTTCTCTTTGGATTGATAAAGGAGCCTTCTCACTTCTAGCTTGACGTTTGTCAATAAATGCCTGAATAAGACTGTCAATTCTTGAATTTTCCCAGTCTAGCACATCGTAATGATCACGAATGTTTTCTTGATTTTCTGTAAAGTCACCTGGATCGATGATGACTAATCCTGCTAAGAGTTCAGGATAGTAGACAGCAAAACCTCTCACATAAACACCGCCTAATGAATGTCCTACCAGCAAGTAGGGAGGTGTTAATTCAAGATGTCCAAGGATTTTGAGTAGCCTGTCAGCCGTATTTTTGATTGTAGGCATTTGATCGTTGGCTTCAGACTCACCAATCCCCGGTCTGTCATATGTCACCACTGGAGCCACTTCAGCAGTAGCGTCCAATACTCTATCCCAGTTATCCATGGGCGTACCAAGCCCACTTTCAAAAATCACAACAGGCTGCCCTTCTTTTCTATCTTCAATACCTACCGTATTGATCCAGACTTTGGTACTGTCAATCGTTATGAAGCGAGGCTGAGCAAAGCTTTGAGCGCTGGCAATGGTCAAGAAGACCAATGTGATTAATGCATACTTCATATGGCTGGATTTGTAGAACTGCAAGTAGAAATTTCCTGATTAAACTAATGACTACCTAACTTCCCTTACCCTTTTTTATGAAGTATAAAAAACCCTACACCATGGCCTGTGGCATCACATTCCATGAACTTAGAAAGTCGTTACCAACTGAAAAAACTTGGCCTTAAACAAAAAATAAGATGATGGTCAACGTGATCACAGCGACTACCGTAGTGAAGATGCCGGTCAGTTTAGATTTGGTCCAGCCCGATAGTCCAATGACCGTGATAAGGGAAATGATGCCGAGAAGATAGGCCAGGGCCCCTACTATTCTTGGAGCATTCAACTCTTCAGAAGTCACTTCCAACGGATATCCCTCCGTAGTTTTAAGCAAGATGCCTGTTAGGGTAAAAACGGTAATGAGGAAACTGCTTGCCGAAATGGTCGAAGCGGCCAGGATGCTATTATAGAGCCTCGATTGGTGCTTATGGATGAGCAAATTGGCTGTAATAGCAATTGAAAAGCCACTTAAAAAGGCACAAGTGATGATCAGTTGGTTGGCTAGCTTATTCCAGTACTCAAAGGGTAGGTCTACTATCATAGTGTCTTCTCTTAGTCTGATCGTTAGTTGATCGAGCAGAATAATAATATAGCTAATACTCGATTATTCTTGTTTGAAGACCTTGATTATTATCTACCTCCTTCATGGTCTGTGGCGCGAGAGACCATGGAATGGCGTTTGATTCAATGCGAGTGATCCCATTTGGGTGCGATACATATTCAACCAAGGAAGAACCTGGACATTTAAAATTCAATGTCCTGTCCCAGTTGTTTTGCAGCATCTACACACAACTTCATATCATGAAGACCTATGTTTCCTTTGTAGATGTTTCGTGCTGCGTTGAGTTCTTTGATACGCTCGTAAAGTTCATTGTAATCCGCTTCTGCCACCTTCTGAGCAGTATCAAACCCAGCTTCATATAGCACATAGGCAAATGTGTGATTGACCCATCTTATTCTTGAGAGATCAGCAAACTTGGACAGCTTCATAAGCTCATCTTTATCCAGACCAGTCGCAGAGGAAAGCTGAGCTCTACTTGCTGGGGATAGCACTTTGTCATAGAGCTGCTGGGTGTTTCTAATTCCGACTTGCTCTAGCGAGACTACAGTATCAGATGACAGTTCCGGAAAATCCTTGAAGCGATTGGGCTTCCTTTTGTATGTCTTGATTTCTCGCGCGAGCATTGTGAGGTACTCTTCTGGGATGTTGGTGTTTTGAGAAAAAACATGAACTTTCTGTTTGGTGTTGATTGCTTTAAAGAGACCGTCAACATTTACAATGCCTTGGGCTGTGATCTTTTCAAAGTTCTGCTTCAAGTTCTCTTGTAGAATGCGCCGACTTGGTAACAAGTCTGCGACCAATAGGAGGTCTCTGTATTGCTTGGTAAGGAGCCGAGTGAGGTCAATATCGTATCCCATGTTGGCGATAGTTTGTGATCCTGGCGTTCCTGATTGATAAGGAACCGAGACGTCACCTTTATAACATCATGAATATGAGCAAGGTTCAGGGTATCCCTCTTGCCCAAATTAGTGTCGTCACGAGCGTGTCTTAGAGGATATTTGCACCTAATCTGAGTGGTGAACAGGTGTGGATTCATCGTTAGTGCTAGGTGGCTAGATTAGTTGTTGATGAAAACAAAAAAATGCCTAAAAGCTTCTTTTAAATGAACTACAGAAGTTAGCTGTTCTACCGAGATCTGTCCACTATTGAAGCTCTGAAGTTTTACTCCTCCACCCAAAATGGAATATTGGCATGTGCGGTATGGTCATTACCGTCTTCTACATAGATGAATAAGCGGTAAGCACCAGATTCGGCTGGAGCCGTGAAATTTGCCAAGCTATCTGCACTTGCGGTAAATAGACCAGGAAGAACCTCCGGGATGTACTCCTTATCACCACCAGTGGCTTGAGAATTACTCTCCTCCATGATTTCCCAGCGATAGGTAAGCGCATCATTATCTGGATCGGTGACATTGACTAGCGCTGAATATCTTTCACCTGCTTTTAGTTTTATACTGCTGATATCCCTCTGCCTGTCCAAAGTAAAATCATGTAGCCTTGGCGAGCGATTCTCGGGCCATTCTCCATTCCAAACATAATGCATGACATCAATGGACTCAGTCTCATTACCATCTGGCATAAACATCCCAAACCAAGTCGGGGTGCGCTCTTGCTTTTGGCCCCAAAGGAATACGAAAGAGCCCATCACTTGCGACTGGGACGCAATAGAATTTTGATATCGACTGAGATAAAAATCAGCTTTGACTGAGCTATTGTTCTCCAAAGGAGCACCCCATGATGTCGTATCCACTTCCCAGTAGCCTGTTGCTCCCCATTCCGTGACCAATAATGGACCGTCGTACGTAGACTTTTGAAGAAGCTCAGGGAGTATTTCAATTGGTTTATACAATTGGGTACTCACAAAATCTAAGTCAGGTGCTCTGGTGGCGATTAGATCCACATACTCCTTATTGATTCCTGCTAAGGAGGTAGTCGTGAGGTGATGTGGATCAAGTTCGTGAATCATTTCAGATATGTCATTCACTGCATCCCAAACCTTGGGATTCGCTGAGTGATGATTCAGCTCATTGCCCAATCCCCACACGATTAATGCTGGATGATCTTTCAGGGCTAGCACTCGTTCTTGGATGTATTCGAATTGCTTTTTAACAGCTGCCTCGTCATCGTAATCGAACCCCTGGCGCTCTAGGCCAACCCAAACGCCCATCATTACCTTTAATCCCAATTCGTGCGCTTTGTCCAGAACTTGTTCAGCGTTTTGAGTACTCCAGGTTCGCATGGCATTGGCGCCATGACTAGCTAGCACTTCAATATTACCATTGTCTACACCTGCACCGTAGATGTAGAATGGTACGCCATTCAAAAAGAGGCGATGACCTTCATCGGTCATGCGAATTTCTGATTTGGTGATTGTGGAATCGGATTCCTTCGAACTTGGAGCATTGCAGCTGTTTATTAAAACAGCGAGTAGAGTGAATTGAATGTAACGGTATAGATTCAATGAGAGCTTCATGTTATATGGACTATTACCCAAAGTTAGATTTCAAGCGTAAGGATTATGATTCAACCTATCCCCGTTCTTCTTATTCCGAAATAGTAAAAATTCCTCAATAAGCATTTTGATGCCATTCAGAGTGCTAATTCCTAAAACCGACAATATGTGCTATGCCCATGAATCCAAAATATGTTTTAAGTCTTGGAAGTGCTCTAAGCCTAGGTTCGTGTCTCCATGAGTCAAGCCAGTTACTCTTCCACCCAGAAAGGGATATTGGCATGTGCCACATGATCATGCCCATCTTGGATATAGATGAAGAGTCGATAGGCGCCTCGTCGAGAGGGTGCTTGGAAGGTGGTACCTCGATCACTATTCTCAGGAAATAATCCTTCAATGACATCTGGTATAGATTCTGCGTCTCCACCTGTTGAAGTTGCACCACTCTCTTTCATGATCTCCCAGCGGTAGGTCAGTTCGTCGTTATCTGGGTCAACCGTTTTCACCTCTGCAGAGTACATATTGCCAGCCTTGAGCCTTACATTATTAGTTGCTCGCTGGCCTTCCAGCAAGAAGTCATTTAATCTTGGCGAGCGATTTTTTGGCCATTCACCATTCCAGACAAAGTGCATGGCCTCTATAGATTCAGTTTCTTGTCCATCGGGCATAAACATCCCGAACCAAGTGGGCGTGCGCTCCTGCTTTTGACCCCAGAGAAATACGAAAGAGCCCATCACTTGAGGTTGCGAGGCGATGGACTTTTGATACCGGCTGAGGTAAAAATCGGCCTTGACAGAGCTATTGTTTTCCAATGGAGCGCCCCAAGAGGTCTTAGGCACTTCCCACCAACCCGTAGCACCCCACTCCGTCACCAATATTGGTCCTTTATAATTTGAGTCGACTATGAGTTGCGGTAGCGCTTCAATGCCTGCATAGAGCTGCACGCACACGAAATCCAGATCAGGTGCCCTATCGGCAATGTAGTCCACATCTTGTTTATCAATTCCCGATAGGGAAGTAGTCGTGAGGTGATAAGGGTCTACTTTATGTATCATTTTGGATATGTCGTTGACTGCATCCCAAACTTTCGGGTTAGTTGAATCCAGATTAACCTCATTACCAACACCCCACAACATGAGTGCGGGATGATCCTTGAGTTCCATTACTTGTTTTTGAATGCGCTCAAGTTGACTTTTCACTGCCTTTTTATCGTTATAGTCAAACCCATGGCGTTCGTGACTCACCCAGATGCCCATCATCACTTTCAATCCTAGTGCTTGTGCCTGATCCAGGATCGCCTTGCCATTGTCCATACCCCAGGTCCGCAAGGAGTTTGCGCCATGCTCGGCCAATGACTCGATGCGACCCCTATCGACACCTGCACCATGGACGTAGAAGGGTGCTCCGTTCAAAAAAAGCCGGTAACCTTCATCCGTTAGGCGGATTTCTGATTTAGTGATTGCGGTAGTAGGTTCCATCGTGTTTTGAGCATTGCAGTCTGACCACAGACTGACAAGTAAGAAAAATAGGAAATAGCGAACTTTAACTTTTATCGACTGCATTTAGTTGGCATTAAGTGAGATGATTATAAATAATTTTTGGGGTACTGTGTAGTGCTATTACCAATCTTCAAGACTGGCTTTGTCGACCATCCAGCCCCATTCTACGTCTTCCATAAACCATCGAAAGGCTTCTATGTCGGAGACACCCCAATCCTGAAAGTCTTTTACATTTTGAAAGAGGTCTTCAGCATTTTCTACGTTGGGCGTTCCGAGTACCCGATTCATTTTGTCAATCAGACCCTCCGGTTTTTCAGGGCATCTGCCAAGGTATTCGTAGAACCATTTATGGTAAGGGAAAAAGACCCTGCTGTAAGCTAGGATCAACCTACCGGTAAACAAGACAAGTTGAGAGGCGGCTCTACTCCTGGTGTAGAGGTTATCATGTCGCTCAGCTTCGCCCATCAACCAGTTTTGGATAAACGACATGGCATAAAACTTCTTGAGCTTCTCTGCTCTGAGTTCTTCAGGATACTTAGTAATACTGGCGATAAGATGATCTAATTCTTCAACCTTGGAGAAAGCTGAAAAAGCACCATCAAAAGCAGCCCTTGTCGGTTCATTCCCTTTTTCTACGACCATATGTAAATAGGTCATATCGACGATTTTGCCATCTACAAAACCACCTTTGTAGTCGGTCAAATCGGTTCTATTAATGAAAAGGTCACCAGTCTCCTGTCTTTTGCTAAACTCTTCATCTGTCGCTATGATCATAAAGTCAATGTCCGAATCTTTCCGGGCACACCCCTTGGCTACAGATCCCCCTATGATGATGCCTTGAAATCGAGGATCCTTTTCATAAGCTGATACCAAGTTGTCAATGGCTCTCTGATGATGAGGTCTTATTTCGGGTTTCATGATGAAATACTATAGGGTTAGGGGTGTTCTATCTGACTACCTCACTGATCTGAACTAGAGGTTGAATATTGGTGTAGTTTGGGATATCACTGAGGATGGTCTCAGCATTGGGGCCAAAGGCTTCCTGATAGTCCGATAGCCTGTCAAAGTACAAATACCCAATCGCTAAATAAGGAATCTCATCCTCTGGGGTACGACCACTCAACCCTTTGTCTATTTCGTACTTCTTCATTTTGTCACCAAAAAGTTGCGCTAGCATAGGCATGTGCCTACAGGAATAATAGTCCATATCAAAGGTCTTGCCCACTCCATTGGGGTACATAATGGTTACCTTGATCGCTCCTTTTCCTGTTGAATCAGAGGTTTCTTTATTCTCAGTGCAACCGCCTATAATGAAGAGAACAAGCAATAGTAGGTACAGTGTTGTTTTCATGTCTTGTCAATTTTGGTGATTAAAAATATTCGTAAAGACAGCAGTCAGCGTGCATCAGGGAGCTCATTTTTGCTCCTCCAAAATATAACCCAGTTGTTCATAAAGTTCCGGTGATTGTCTCAAGTATCTGTCCTTATTAGTCTCTCTTAACCACTCTTCTGCCACTTTTGTATTGTTGTAGAGCCTGGCATCTTTCCAATCGTCAAGTCCATCTATTCTCAGTCTTGGCCAGTTTTCATTGATAAAGGAGATCGCTTTAATGTTCTTTTTATAGCAGAATGAAAAGAAATTGACGAACCAATCGTCCCAAACTTTAGCATCACGTTTTTTAGTGCCAATGCCTAATATTGGATTGGCCTCTGCGATGATCACGGGCTTCTTTTTGGCTCTTGCGAAATCGAGAACATCATTTGTTTCCTTATGATTGGAGATATCACCGTATGGTTGAAAGAAAACAGAAATCCCCACCCAATCAACATAATCATCGCCAGGGTACCAGTCAGATACAGGGTAACCTTTGTATGTAGGTGCCGCATAAGAATGCCAAACATAGGCGACATTGGTGACACCCTCAGCGCGCATTAAATCAACAATGTGCCGATAGGCTTCCACATATTCTGATGGCTCTAGCTCGTTGTGTGGTCCGTCAAATTCATACCCCAATCGTAAATAGATCGGTCTGTCAGCATTCTTTGCCCATGCTGCATATTGCCGGATTACCTCATCATAGGTACCGTTAATTGTGCTTTGGGCAACACCCCACTTCCCGACCATCCACATGGCACTATGTAGCACCATATTATCGAATTTATCAACCAAAAAGCTATGATCTTGAGTGTCCCCTGATGAGGTGGTCCATGGCCCGTCAAAGCCGGAAAATTCAGAGACCCCCCAATACGCAGACCATCCAGCCGGATAGTTAGTGTACTTGGAAAAAACCCTGTATTCGTTAATGTTTTTTAGGGATTGCCCGAGTATTAGTAATGCTTTGCCATTGGGAGGTACAAACTTGGTCTGCTCGTACTCATAGATATACCTCGGGTCTGTCTCCGTTATGATACCGGTTTGAGCACCTGCACTTTTGTCTTGAGCTGCCGCACCAAGGTTGAAAAAGAAAAATGCCATCGCGAATATGATTTTTCCAGTGTGTCTTAAGGCTACTTTCATCGATACGTCAATTGGATTTCAGAATGATCAGAAAATGAGAGACTGTCTCAAATGTCAAAAAAGAACGTCATTGCGAATGAAGCCTTAGCGGAATGTGGCAATCTTTTGTTTTCTGTAACCCAATATCTCCAGTAAGCATTAAATACAGACTAGAAAGTTGCTATCAAAGTGTCTCAATCTCAGTTTGAGAGTATTTAGTTAGGTGAAATACACTTATCGAGCTTGATGTTAACATGTTGCTCTTGACTGATCATCTTGCCTACAGTGAGACCTGAATGGGTAGTCTTACTTGTAGGAGTAGTCAGAGCGAGTTAGGTCATCCTTAAACTTTGCCGGCGTAACGCCTTCTACCTTTTTAAATACTCGGTAAAAAGTAGCCTTGGATTTGAAACCAGCAATCTGCGCCGTTCCCTCTAGACTGTAGGTGTTTTCCGTGTCTTCTTTGATCAAGTGTTTGAACTCCTCAATCTTCTTGAGATGGAGATAATCATTAAAAGACGTAGATAGCTCTTCAGCGAAATACTCGGCTAGTTCCTTATCAGTAATACCAATTTCACGAGAAAGCTGTCTCAAGCTGAAGTCGGGGTTCTTGAACCTCTTTTCAATATCAATGATCTGTTTTACGCGTGTACTAATTTGCTCTCTATTGTTTCTCAATGTGGCACTTCTGGTGATCCCCTTGTCTAGTATTAAAGACTGTAGTGAGTGTGTTTCTGATAAGAGATAAATGATAAAAATGATACTGGTGATGGGATGTATATAGATGATAATAGAAAATATATGTGGCACTATGTGCTCATTGAAATAGGGTAGCCCATCATTGAAATAAAGGTAGGTCACGTAAGAAATGGCCATGAGGGAATACAAACACATAGAATGGACATTGGTGATCACATAGAACAATCGAAACTTCTTAAGGGCTTTTTGCTTTAAGGAGTCGCTGAGCTGAATATTGAAATACCATGACCCAAAGAAGAAGTATGTCCCGGTATAAATGACCGAAAGGAAAAGGTGAACGATGAGTAACTGAAAACTGTATTCGTTGAAAAAACTAGCAAAGTAGAGTTTCAACACCAGATAGTAGAGCGTGTATAGCACGGGAAAAACGAGGTGATTCCATGTCACCAACATCTTATCACCGAGGGATTTGATATACAGAAATAATAGTGGTGCATGAAATATGATCAAGTGCGCACCGAACAAGAAACTCAGTATCGGCGCATTTTCGAGGTAGGCATATAAACCACTACTCAAAGAGGAAATACTGATGAGCGCTGTATATGCAGCTAGCAAGTAATTCCTTTTTTGTTTACTGATAAGTAAGAATACCGCTATCAGAAATAACTGAAAGCCGATGCACAGTTGTATACCTTTAAATACCTCTGGCCAGTTCATGTTGTGAGCAACTTCATATTTCAATTTAAAGTAATTCTACTTTGACATTTTAGTTTTTCAGGTCACATTGAGCTAGTCGAATGGAGAGTATTATGGTTTCGAGGGCCTCAACCTGACATACGACTAAGTAATACCATAAGGTGTCAAAGTAGAATTAATAAAGATGGATAATGTCAAGTACCCATATCTCACTAATCGCTGTTGTCGAGAATTATCTGAACTTAAATTACTGAAGTAATGAAAGCATACTATCAGGCATCTGTTCTCTTTGGATTGTTATGGTTCGTTCATGCCGGGCGAGCTCAGGTGCTGGTAAAGCAAAGCGGAAATGGATTTAAGCTAGAGGTCGATGGACAAGACTTTATGATTAAAGGGATGAACTGGGACTATTATCCTATCGGAACGAATTACACCTATAGTCTTTGGAGTCAACCAAAGGAGATTGTCCAATCGGTACTCGATGAAGAAATGCAGCTAGCCCAAAATATGGGCGTGAATGCACTCCGTATTTATAAAGGCATTCCAAAAAAATGGATCGAGTACATCTATAAGAATTTTGGGATATATACCATGCTGAATCATCCGTTTGGCAGGTATGGGTTGACTATCGACGGAGATTGGAGGAGCAATACAGCGTATGATGATCCCAGAGTCAAAGCATTGCTTCTCGAGGAGGCTGCACAATTGGTAAAAGAGTATAAGGATACGCCTGGTCTGCTACTTTATCTGCTGGGAAACGAAAACAACTATGGTCTTTTCTACGAAGATGCTGAAAAAGAAGGTTTGAAAAAAAAAGGCAAGTCTTCAGCACTCGAAACGAGAGCCATGTACAAGCTCTTCTTGTTAAATAATGAAAGTAATGCCGAGTCGACCGCAGGTGAACAAGCTAAAAGTAGTCTGACCATAGATCAGAAAGCTGCTGGAAGGGCACGACCAATGTACAAACTCTTCAACGAAGCGGCCCTGATGATGAAGGCTCTAGACAGCATTCACCCCATTGCCATTTGCAATGGAGATTTGATGTTCATCGACATTATTAAAGAAGAATGTACGGAAGTAGACATCTTCGGTACCAATATCTATAGAGGCATCTCTTTTGGCGATACGTTTCAGCGTGTGAAGGAAGACTTGAATAAACCAATATTGTTTACAGAAGTGGGTGCAGATGCATACAATGTCATAGCAAGTACTGAAGATCAAGAGTCTCAAGCCTATTACACATTAGGCAATTGGAAAGAAATATATGCCAATGCAGCTGGTATGGGAGGAGCTGAAAATTCCATTGGAGGGTTCACCTTTCAGTTCAGTGATGGATGGTGGAAATTTGATCAGACCCAGCGGCTGGATGTTCACGATAGCACTGCAACGTGGAACAATAGAGGGTACTTTCGAGATGAGAAAGATGGCCTGAATAATATGAATGAAGAGTGGTTTGGTGTCTGTGCAAAAGTCCAGACCGATACTCAGGAAGCATATCAATTATTACCTAGAGCTGCTTATTTTGTGCTGAAAGAGGCACACGAATTTTCTCCGTATGATACAGCCGCTACACTCGTAGAACTTGAGAAGCACTTTTCTAATATTGAGATATTCGAGGCAATCAAAGCATCAAAAGACTATTCAGCGTCCTTGGTAAAAGGAAATTAGGCTGAATCTATTTCAATACGATATCGATAGCACTTCTATTTATGAGGCTTGAGGTATTATGATCGTACCTCAAACAATTTTGACTAGGCCTTGAAAATTTTCAACGTAATGGTCGGCCATCGGAGATTTAGGTTGACCGACTTATGCGATTTGAAATGTTGTCAACCCAGGTTCACGACCACCTCTAATTTCTGATTCAGGATTATCTTCAATCAATACGAAATCTTGAAGTGCCTTTCTTCTCGCCTTAATAAGACGTTCGAAGTTGCCTTTCTTGTAAATTCTACTGGGAGTGTCAACCTCTACGATATGGATTTCCTTGGTTGTTTATCGAAGAAACCTTGTGGGCTGGCCATTTTGATCTTTTAAAAGGATTCGCCTAATTCAATAACACTTTTTCAATTGAAGCATCATGATTCCCAAAAGCCCACTTTTAGCTCTTTTTGTGTCCTTAGTAGTACCGTCCTTTTGCTTAGCGCAAAACATAGACTCTCTCTATGCAACTGTGGAGGAGCGATCTTCTGCCGACCAGGTTCGCTACTTCGATGACCTGGCTTGGGATCATATGTATACCAACTTCGCATATGCGCACAACTATGCTCTTAAAGCCAATGCCTTGGCAATCGAGTACGGACTAAAAAAATCCCAGGGTAATACCTACAACACCCTTGGGGTGATCTGTCGTCGGCAGGGACGATATGAGGAGAGCAAGGGCTACTTACGTCAGGCAAAGGCTATCTGGGATGAACTTGACATTGATACGCAAAAAGTGACCTTTCACATGAATATGGCTAATGTCGTTAGGACGCAGGGCTATGTCGACAGTGCTCTTTTTTTTGGAGAAAAGGGGTTGGAGATTGCGATTCGATTGGGTGACAGTATAAGGATGTCCAGCATGATCGTAGGCCTGGGTACAACTTACAAGAACATGGGATGGTATGGGACGGCCATTGAATACTATAGCCAGGGTGCTTTGATCGACCAAGCTTTGGAAGATACCGTGGGGTTAGGAATCTATTGGTCCAATATCGGTGATGTAATGCTTGAGCAAGGTGATTTCGCGGAGGCACTGAAGTACTATGAGATTACACGAGGAGTAGATAAGTATGCCAATAACAAACTTAATGAGGCAATCACACTGCAGTCTATGGGTCGGGCTCAGCAAGGGATTGGAAGAACGGATCTAGCGGCTGTCAGTTTTAAAGAAGCCTTTAAGCTGTGCCAAGAGATTGGTGATGACGTACTGCTAGCTGATATATTAAAAAGTCAGGGTAACCTGGAACTTGAACTCGGCAGGATACCTGAGGCATTGTCACTATATGATCAAGCATTGGATATCAACCTCTCTTATCACGATCCACTAATTGGTGCTGCTGCTCACCTGGGAAAAGGAAGGGCACTCAAGGCCAATGATGAGCTTGAAGCCAGCATTCAGCATCTCGATAGTGCCAACCGCATTGCGTCTCGCATCAACTATGATAATGTGCTATTGGCTAGTCATCGATCATTGGCTGAGGTTTACTCAATGGCTGATGAACCCGAATTGGCATTTGAACATCTTAACGCATTCGTTAACATCAATGACCGCCTTCATAACTTGTCCATTGCCTCCAGGGTGGCCGAATTGGAGAACAAGTACGAGTTAAGCAACAAAGAACATCAGATCAAGCAGCAGGCATCCTTGATCGAGCAGGCTGCTTTGACACAGCAACTAGACCGTACCCTGGCCGGAGCAGTGATTCTTGCACTTTTGATACTGGTTGGTGGCCTATTCGCATACAATAAGCGTAAGCAGTACAAGACCAAGATCGGGCATGAGCAGGAGCGCTCCCAGCTCAAAACACAGCAGATCAAGGCCGTAATCCAGTCTCAGGAGGATGAGCGTAAGCGGTTTGCCATGGACCTCCATGATGACTTTGGGCAGCTGATTTCAGCCCTAAGAATACAAGCCAATATGGTAGGACTCTCGACTGCCGTCAAAAACAAAATCAATACTCAACTCGATCAGATGTATGCCTCGCTCAAGAGTATTGCCTTTAACCTGATGCCGCAGACCCTTGTCGACAAGGGGCTCAGCTCCGCTGTAGAGGAGCTCTGTCTGCAGCTCAATCAGCTTGGAGGACTCAAGTTTAAACTTCACACATTCGACATTACGGATAGGCTCGATGATCAGGAGAAAGTAGCCGCCTATCGCGTGATCCAGGAAGTAGTCAATAACATTATTAAATATGCAGATGCCTCTAGCGTTACGATCAATATGACAGGTCTGGAAGATAAGCTATCCATAATGATCGAAGATAATGGTGATGGATTTGACATCAGTCGACTCAAAAGTGGCATAGGCAATGGATGGCGTAATATCCAGTCACGACTTGATCTGCTGGAGGGAGAGATCGACCTTGACTCAGTAGAGGGCCGAAAGAACAGCACAGTGTCGATAGGGATACCCTACTATAAATCACGTCAGCAGGCAGCTTGATGTCAAGTATCGGAGGCAGAATCTGAGTACGATCGTCCTATGATTTTGATGACTGACGAAAAATGCTATCTTTCGTCTTAGTTAGCTAAACGACTATCATCCTATGATTATCAGATACTTAAGAGCCAATATGCTCTTTTGGCTGCTGGTGTTTTCACACTTATGCATTGCCCAGACCAAGAGAGATAGCCTATTAAACCTCAGACCAACTACAGAAACTGTCAACCTGCCAAGGCTCATGGCCGAGATAGCCAGCAGCTACTTTAGAGAGGATCTGGGCATGATGAAAGTATTTCTTGATTCAGCACTTTTAGTAGCGGATACAAGTACCCCATTGAATGATTTGATTCGCGTGAATTACTACTATGCGGATTACTACGACAGGATGGCGAACTATGATTCGGCGGTTTACTATTATCAGGAGGCCGCAGAGAGTGCGACCGCTACGGACGATGATGTATGGAGAGCCAAGGCCATATCGTCGATCGGCCTTATCTATTATAAGTCGGCTAGATACGATCTCTCCTCCGAGTATCTGTTAGAGGCAGTGAGAATCGCAGAAGAGACCGGTCACCGGGAGACCGTGTCGGTCTGCTATGGGTACCTCGGCCACCTCAACTATAGTCAAAAGAAGTTTGACGAGGCAATCAGTTACCAAAAGATGGGTAAGGAAATCAATATCGAAGATGGTGACCTGCGCCGTGCTGCCACTGCTGATGTCAATATTGGCAATGCTTTCCATCAGCTGGAACTGCTGGATTCCTCTCTCTACTATTTGCAAAGTGCGCTGGACTACTTCGTCAGTACCAACGACACACTATCGCAAAGCTACCCCCTTAATAATATGGCAATGGTCTACAATCAGCAAGACGAATATGAAAAGAGTATAATTCTACTTGAGCGTGGACTGGCGATTAGAACCAAGTATAATGAGCCTCGGGGTATTTGCTTTGGACTGAATTACCTAGGTCTCAACTACCGTGAAATGGGTCAATTCGAAAAAGCCATTGACTACTACGAGCGATCTGTGGCACAAGCGATTCCGATAGACTATGTCCTCCTCATGGAGAATAGCTATGAAGGATTGGCCGAGTGTCATGCCAGTCTTAATCAGTTTGAGCAGGCCTATGATTATCAAAAGAAACTTAATGTGATTGCGGATACGCTCTTCAACCAGGATAAGCTACAATCATTGGCGGATGCCCAGACCAAGTATGAAACCGAAAAGAAGGAAAAAGAGATCGAACTGCTCAATACCCAAAACAAGCTCCAGGCCACTATTATCAGGCAGGACAATCTATACCTCATAGGAGCTGCAGGATTGATTGTATTCATACTGGCGCTGGGAGGACTACTATTTCGTCAGCGTGACCTAAAGAACAAAGCGCTTGTAGAGCAGGAGAGGACTGTGCAGAAGTCAGAACAGATCAGGGCCGTGATATCCTCTCAGGAGGAGGAACGCAAGCGGTTTGCGATGGATCTCCATGATGACTTTGGACAGATGCTTTCCGCTTTGCGTATCCAGTCCAATCAAGCGGTAAAAGTCTCAACGACGAGAGATCAGATCAATGGGCAGCTTGATCAGATGTATCGTTCACTCAAGGTGATTGCCTTCAACTTGATGCCACAAACTCTTGACAAAAGAGGTCTGAGTGATGCTGTGGCTGAGCTGTGTTTACAGCTCAATAATATGGGGAAGATCAGGTTTAGCTATCACGAGTACGATGCGGAAGATCATCTTGATAACCAGCAGAAGGTGGCGATCTATCGTGTGATCCAGGAGGTCGTCAACAACATCATCAAATATGCGAATGCGCAGCACGTGACCATCAATATCACTGGGTATGAAGACAGTATGTCAGTGATGATCGAAGACGATGGAGACGGATTTGACTTGGAGTATTTTAAAAGCGGTAAAGGCAATGGCTGGCGTAATATCGAATCGCGCATTGATCTGCTGGCGGGTGATATCGACTTTGACACACAGCTGGGACGTAAACACACGACGGTCAACATCCATGTACCATTTATCATGCAACAAATGCAAGTTGCCTAATGACCGCCGGACCTGCACGTCGATTATTGCTAATAGATGATCACCAGATCCTCATCGACGGCATATTGGAGCTCTTGAGCAAGGTGGATGAGGTAAACGTGACAGCCACGGCATCCTCTGCGGAGCAGGCATTATCGCTTATCAGCAATGAGCAGTTCGATCTGGTAGTGACGGATATTGGCCTACCGGGAATGAGAGGAGCCGAGCTTATTGCTGAGCTAAAAAAGCGACAACCTGGTATCAAAGTGATTGCACTCAGCATGCACGAAGAGCAGCACATAGTAAAGGATGCGCTCAAAGCAGGGGCTGATGGATATGTACTGAAAAAATCGACCCATCATGAGCTAGAGGAGGCCATTAGGAAGGTCACCAAAGGTGAAGTCTTTGTTAGCGCTGAAGTAACGAAGATGCTTATTGATGATGTGAAGTATCCTTCCATCATTAGCCAGCTCAGTGATAGAGAGATTGAGATTATCAGATTGATTGTCAAGGAATACACCACTAAGAAAATAGCGGAAGAGCTCTTTATTAGTGATAAGACTGTGGAGTCTCATAAGACCAACATTTTCCGTAAGACTGGCACCTCTACACTAGTCGGACTTACCAAATTTGCGATAGCCCACCAGCTGGTAGAGCAAAGTCATTAGACCACTACCTAATTAGAAATTCAATCTATTTGAGCGTATTCCAGTAGGGGAAACCCCCTAAGTGAAAATACGGAAATCCCCTGATGCATCGGGCAAAGGGTATGGAGACCTTTGATCAAAACATCTTGACTATGTCTTCAAACCTATCCCCCAGAGAGCAAGAAGTCCTGCGATTGATATTGGACGAGCAGTCCAATGCGAGTATAGCACGTCTACTACGCATTAGTGAACGTACGGTGGAGAGCCATCGCAAAAACATCTACCTCAAAACGGACACCAACAACATCGTGGGTTTGGTCAAGCATAGCCTATCTCAAAAGCACAAATGATCATGAAGTATTCGTATATCCTAAATCAAAGAACAATGAAAAATGTAACGATTGTGGTAGCAGTAATGCTGCTAGTCAGCCCTCAGCTATCTGCACAAATTCTGGAGAAAGAGGTCATATTCGACCTTGATAAGAAGGAGGCACGTACTGCGGCCATATTGGGGTACCCCAATGACATAGTGGTCGATGACGCAAATGGCCGGTTTGAGCTGGTCTACGTAACCAAAGCCAAGAATAAGTACCTAAGGAAGAATCGGCTGATCTTCGACTATGACCTCAACCATCTGGAGACCATCACCGACGAGATCGATGTGGAGGGAGACTATGAGGATGTACCCACGGTGGAGATCGCTCAGACGCACCCCAATTTCAGGGGAGAGCGATTTGTGCAGACGAGCCTTCAGCTCAATGTGGGGCTTACCAGCAATAAGTTGGAGAAGACGGAGGTGACTTACACCTACGATTGGCAAAATGCCAAATACAATACCGAGACGGAGGTATTGGCGGAGATGAAGACCAAGGAGCTGATGGGTAAGCTTACCATGAATCCGTATGCCATTCACTGGAACGATGCTGTATCCGGCGATCTGATCTACGTCAGCGGTATTGTCACGAAGACCTTCGGTACGGACGGTTATAAGATCCGGCGCGTTACGCCTGACATGGTGCAAACTGAGCTGGAGCCGATCAGCTTCGACTATGTGCAGAAGCAGTTCTACGGAGGCTGGGTCACCAACTCTGACGGCACGAGTGATCTGATCATGATCTATGCCGCCGCAGGTGGCAAAGGCGTCTATAAGCCCAAGGTCAATGCCTCTCCTGAGGTCAATGACTGGACCTACGTGCGACTCTCACCTACTGGCGAAATCAAGCACAGGGCTAGCTTCAAGACCAAAGTCCATAACTGGGATATCCTCGGATCGGTACTCAGAGATGGATCAGTGTATGTCTATGGGCCTGGGGAGACCAAGGGCGTGAATGACGAACTTCAGCCGCTGATGGGGTTTCCTGGGACTGGTAAGCAGGATGCTTTTCAGATCATCAAAGCGACTGGTGACAACATTGACTTTGTCGCAGGGCCAACGCTCGATGAGATGAATGCTGTGGCCGCTAAGCCAGCAGATCAAAAGAAGCTGATCGAGTATGACGGTCGCAAGGTGGAGTTTCGCAACTTCAACTTCTCATCGAATGGCGACATGTTCATCAGCGCTCAGGACTACAGCAAGGACGCTCGCTCGACCAAGCCGCTGTATAAGGACTTCTTTCTGTTTCACTTCGCTGCTGATGGCAGCTTCAAGCGACTCTATGGACTGGAGTCTGTCAAAGATAAGGCCGGCATAGCTGGTGCCATAGATCCCAATACAGACCCGAGATTCTATCCCGATGAAGGGGAGGTGTTTCAGGGAAGTGACGGCACCATGTACTGGAACATCTATGGTGTCAAGCGCGTCGATAAGTATGTGAGCAGCTGGACTTCCGGTGGCTATGAATACACTGAGATCACCTGGATACCTCGCCTGACCGGAGCTATCGCAAAATTTGATGTGGCTAGCGGCACTGTCGATGATGTAAAGGAGCTAGGCAATGGTGACTTTACGCTCTACAGAATCCCGTCCATCGGTACTCCGTCCATCGCCATAGAAGGTGGCGCAAAGCGAATCTACATAGGCAATGGTGGTGAGAAAGGCCGCCAGATCTGGCTGGGCAAGATTGATCCTGCACAGTTGTAGAAGGGAGTTATAAATACAAAAGTCCTTCCCTGGTCTATGGTGGTATAGGCCAGGGAGTTGGGCTTGACTCTACTCCACACTCACCTTCAACACCTTCACTATCCTATTCGAAGCTGTCCCAACATACACCTCATACGCTCCTGGCTCCAACTCCCAGTCTGAGATCGATTCGCTGTAGTACTTCAGATCGGAAATAGCTACCTCGATGTTGACTTGCGTTGACTGCCCAGCAGCAACAGCTACTTTCTGGAAGCCTTTGAGCTCCTTCATGGCACGTTTGACTTTTGACTTGGGCTTGCCGATATATACCTGAACGACTTCAGCACCTTCTTTTGATCCAGTGTTGGTGACATTGGCTGTGATGGTGATCTTGTCATTGGCGCTATATTTCTTCTTATCTACCGCAATCTGATCCAGCTTAAAACGGGTGTAGGATAGACCATATCCGAATGCAAACTGAGGTGTAATCTCTTTCGTATCATGCCATCGATAGCCAACTAATATATCGTCTTTATAGACTTGATTGATACTGTCACCGGGGTAGGAAATTTCGCCAAAGTAATGTGCTGAATTGTCTTCTAATTTGACAGGGAAGGAAAATGGTAGTTTACCAGATGGATTGACATCTCCGCTGATCACATCAGCGATGGCATGGCCCGCTTCACTGCCCAGATACCAGGCCTGCATGAGCCCTTTGATGTCCTTCAGCCATGGCATTTCGACTGCATTACCACTAATCAATACCACGCCAATATTGGGATTGACATCAATCAATGCCTCTATTAATTCATCTTGCCCGAATGGGAGGCCATACTCCTGGCGGTCACCGCCTTCACAATCTTGTAGATGATTTTTGTTGAGGCCACCGAAATATAGCACAATATCAGATTGTGCCGCCATCCTCACCGCTATCTCTCGTAGCGAATCAGCATCATAAGGAGACGGCTCTGTCCGTGAATATAGCGGAGGGCCGGAGGCATACCCAAGGGTATGATTGATTGCAGCGTTTGTAAACCTTTCTTTGATGCCTTGAAGTGGTGATATCTCCTGCTTGGCTTTGAGCTCGGATGATCCGCCACCGATGGTCATCATGCGGGTCGCGTTCTCTCCGATCACCGCGATTCTTATTCTGTCATTTGGGTTGATGGGAAAAAAATCATTCTCGTTTTTAAGCAGTACTATTCCTTCTTGCCCTACGGATCTTGCTACATCGAGGTGTTGTTGGTTATTCATGATGCCATGACCCTTGTTCTAATCGAGACTCGTGCGAAACATCAGCCTGAGTATCCTCCGTGCCTTATCATCAACAAGCGACTCATCCAGCTCACCGGACTGGATCATAGATAGAAAAGGACTGGCAAGAAAGTAATAGTCATAAGCATTCTGAGTATTGGTAGTGAGTCCATCTGTACCGGTACCCATTTCCAAATCCAGCCCGTACAAGGCAGCCTCTCGCGTATCATGTGTAGCGCCCCAGTCGGTAATCACCGTACCATCAAAGCCCCAGTCGGTCTTCAGAATGTCATTGAGCAACACCTCATTGTGACAGCAGTACTGACCTCTGTACTGATTGTAGGCACCCATCAGACTCCATGATTCCCCTTCTACGACTGCAGCCTTGAAGGCGGGCAGATAGATCTCGTAGAGTGCCCTATCGGAAACTTCGACATTGATATGATCGCGCCAGAGCTCTTGGTTGTTGAGTACGTAGTGCTTGATGCAGGCTGCTACCCCATTGGACTGTACACCTTGGATGTAAGGCACAGCCATACGTGATGCCAGTAGCGGATCTTCACCCATGTACTCAAAGTTCCGACCATTGAGCGGGGTGCGGTAGATGTTGACACCCGGTCCGAGCAGCACATCCTTTTTGCGGTAGCGCGCCTCTTCGCCAATAGCCACTCCATACGCTCCAGCAAGATCAGGATTGAAGGTGGCAGCCAGACAAGTCAAAGCTGGGAAGGCTGTGATCGAGTCATTAGTCCAGCCGGCATAGCCCCAATCATCCCAGTTGATCTCACCGCGTACCCCGTGTGGTTCGTCTGACATCCAAAGTTCCGGTATCCCCAATCGCGGTACGCCTGGTGAACTGAATTTAGATTGTGCATGGCACATGGCGACTTTTTCTTCGAGTGTCATGAGGGCAATGATGCTATCGATTTTAGCTTCGACATTAGGGTCAGTTTGCCCAAATGATAATGACGGATGCAGCACTATTACAATGGCGTAAATGAGTAGGGAGAGGAGCACTTTCTTCATAGTGAGGCAAGTTAAAGAATACTCATATCTAGCAAGGTTAAGAATTCTTGTTCCTGTGCGTTGGCTGTGATTGCTATGAATTTCCCATCCAAGTGTGGGGTAGACTGGAGAGTATTGTTAATTACTACCCCTTCGAAAAACTATTCTTAAAAGTATACACCAAGCTGATGTTCCAGTCAAAATCTTTCGATCCGATATCGGAGTTGATGGCTTTGTTGACAATAGAGGAGATGGAGATGGGTACACCTCTCAATGCTATTGTTGTAGTGGAAGCCAGGAAGAAACCATCTACACCATCGATGTTCAAATAAGCGAACTGCGGATTGAACTTAAGAAAGACCTTCTTTGATAGATTGAGCTGGTCAAAGCTCCATTGAAGTGAAAGGAAATGCGTGTTCTTGCTTTGGTCTACTTCCTCCAATCCACGACCATAGATATAGTAAGTGCCAACGCTCACTTTTTTTGATAGCTTGTAATTGGTAATCAGCTCCGGAATAAAGAAGCGCTGGACGGTTATTTTTTCAGATGCGACCCCATTGGTAATCACAGATTCTTCTTTGTAGGCCAGTCCCGGAAAGAAGGCTCCAATCTTCGTGGTAAATCGCTTTTTGTCTATAACCTTATACCGCCAGATAAACCCGAATGACCAGGGGCGGAACCCATCCAGATCAAACCGAAACTGAGGATCAAAGCTGAACCGCTTTCCTCCAATGGATAAATCGATGATGGTCGCAGGCTTCCCAAGGCTAAATGCTGGGATAAAGGAGAAGCCATTGTTGGTCAGACTCACACTTCCATTGAAGTGGTAGGTCTTGTGTGCAGTACTCTCTTCCTGCGCTAGTGTGGCAGTTGCTAGCAAGCAGCACATGACGAAGACAAAGACACTGCGAACGATTTTGAAGTTCATCATCCTGTTGAAGGCTATGAGTATTGAGAAAATCAGCGGTCTACCTCCATATGCAGAATGGTTGACCTATTCCGGTAGGCCAACCATTCTGATAAGGTATCAAAGGAACCCACCCAGAAGTCCAGGAGGGCGAAATCCTACTTCAGCTGGTAAGCGGTAAGGACACCATCCATCATTTGAGGGATCAAAAGGATATCAGGCTGACTACCAAAGTCTATGTCGGCTGATCCAGCATTCAAATCCTGGACTATGGTGGTTTTGCCACTCTTTTCCACGAACATCAGCGATCCTGAGATCCAGTCTGTGGTAAGGTAGCCGCCAGCATAGGTCAGCAGTCCGTCTAGGTTGCCGATGGACTTTGTCACCTCTGTGATCTCTTGCGTTTTCATGTGTACTGACAGCAGCCTACCGGGAATTTCTGTCCCAAAGGTGGCAGGATGAGTCACAACACCCCAAGTGGAGACGAAGAGTTGATCGCCCTCTATTTTAAGACCGTTGGGATAATCCAACTGAGCTGACTTCATCCACACGGAGATCTGATCATCTTTGATCTGGTAAATGGCATTGCCACCAAAGGTATCGGTGATGTAGACTGTACCATCAGCTGCGATCTCGACATCATTGAGGAAGGTAGACCCAACTGCTGCATATTTCTTCTCGATAGCACCTGTCTTCAGATTGACGACTGCCACTACGTCTATGTCGGCGACATAGAGGAGGTCACCATAGATAGCTAGTCCTTTGGGCGCATTAAATCCAGTGGCCCATTTGAGCTTCTTGAGGTTGCCGTCTTTGTCAATGGCGGAGATAAAACCTTGGCCATTCTTCTCTGCAGGTTGGCCTGATACATTAGAAACATAGTAGGTCTGCTGGTCTGCCGCATAGATCACAGACTCAGGCGACTCCAGTGAGGTGACTTGCCACAGCTGTGTCACTTGCTGTGCCATGGTAGCTGACATTATCATAATCATGCCGAAAGCGAGGATGTACTTTTTCATTTTCATCTTTTTTAGTGTTTGATACCGCAAAGCTCTTGTGGGACAATCACTAAAAAATTGATCTATGGTAAGAAATCGACTCGGTGGAATGCAGCTTTAGGATCGTGTCCTTTGCTTTCTTAGTCTGCTTAGGCTCTCTGGCGTAATGCCGAGATAAGAGGCAACATGATAGTTCTTGACACGTTGCTCGATGTTGGGATACTTGGAGAGGAAGAGCTCATAGCGTTCGTACGCTGTGCTCTTGAGATTAGTAAGAATTCTTGATTGAAAAGCCACGAATGCATTCTCCAGCTGCCGCCTGAAAAACCTCTCCAGTTGTGGTAGCGTATCAAAGAGCTGCACCAGCTCCTTCTTCGATATTTTGAGCAACTCACAGTCCTCAATACATGAGACATGCAGCTGAGAGGTGCCCTCCGAATAGTAGGCGATGTAGTCGCTCATCCACCAGTCCTCGATAGCAAACTGGATGGTGTGATCCTTGCCTTTGAGGTCTATCGCGTAGGCGCGCAGGCAGCCGCCAATGACGAAATACTGATGGTGAATAGGCTGGCCCGGCTGGATCAAAAGGCTGCCTTTTTTGAAATGTACCCAATCGCAGATGTCTAGTAGTCTATTGAAATCTACGTCTGGCAGATCAACCTGATTCTCGATATGACGGTGCAAGGGATGCATCACGTAAATATGGCGAATTTGAATTTGACAGATAGCTGGACGTAATATGCTTTGAGCTCTTTGGCGTGTTCAGGCTGAGGGCTGGCTATCATTCGACTGAGGTCTTCGTACCTTTCTTATTGGATTAGTCAAGCTTGCGACCAAATAGTCAAGACATGGAAACGATCTTTAGAATTAGTGGTTTCTCGCTAAGTACTCCTTTTCCGCCTCAGACTCCAAACAATTACCCCAATTCCAATGAGTACCATCGGTATGCTCAGCAATTGCCCCATATTAAATAGCGTCTCATCTTCAAATCCTACCTGATTCTCTTTGAAAAACTCTACTACAAACCGCTGCAGGAAGATGAGGGATAGCCCGATCCCGAATAGTACTCCCTCATACTGCTTGAGCCTTTTTGATCTCCAGAGCAAATACAGCGTTGTGAAAATCACAAAGTAAAAAATGGCCTCATAGAGCTGAGCGGGATGTCTAGGTATCGAATCAACCCTCGTAAAGATAAAGGCCCAGGGTATTGAAGTGGGCAGCCCAATGATTTCCGAGTTCATGAGATTACCTAACCTGATGAAGCATCCTAGTAAGGCTGCAGCAATCGTCAACCTGTCGAGCAACCACCACATGGGTTGATTGTACTTCCTTACAAACAAATACAGTGCTATCAATGCCCCGATCACTCCACCGTGACTTGCTAGTCCCGCCAAGCCAACAAATTCAAAATGCGGTTCTAGTCTAATAGGTAGCACTTCAATGCGGTTATTCCAATAATAGATGGGGTCATAAAATAGGATGTGCCCTAATCGAGCACCAAGAATTATCCCTAGTACCAGGTAGAGTACCAGTTTGTCAAGGTGGTCGGTTGATATTGCCTCTTTCTTGCAAAGGTGGCTGAGCAGCCGATAGCTGACCATCATGCCTATGACCCACATCAGCCCATACCATCGGATGAATTCTATACCGGGTATTACCCATGGATCGACGCTCCATGTGATGATGGAAAAAAAACTTTGCATACTAGCCGCCCTGGCAGCAGATCAACAGGATCAAAAACATCGTGACATTGGCGACAAGACGGAAGAGCTTGCGAGTGTGAACTTCTTGGTCGGCTTGATCTATTACGCGGAGTACTGCCTGATGATTCAAGCCTTCCAGCGAATTCTGCAATTTATAGTGCTGCCATGCTGGCTTTAATTCATCTAAGTTCATGGCTGTATTGACTAAATTTTGATTTCAATTCTTTTTTGATTCTACTCATCCTCGTAGTGATATTGCTTTGGGACAGGCCAAGCAGCTCGCCGGTCTCCTTGCTTTTGTATCCTTCCAGGTAGAGGATTACAATAGCCTTATCCAACTCCTTGAGTGACTGAATTACCTGATTCAATAATTGTAGATCATCGTCACAAGCAGCGGGTGCTATAATTCTGTTTTCGTGAGATGAATTGATGATTACGTTTTGAGGTCGCTTTTGCTCTCTCCTCACTTTAGCAAGAATAGTGTTGAGACTGACCTTATAAATCCAGGTGCTAATCTCAGACTCTCCCCTAAATGAATCAAATGACTTCCAAAGCTGGAGGATGATGTCTTGCTCCGCATCACGTTGATCGTCCTGGCATGGGTAGTAGATTTTGCATAGGCTTGTAATAATGCCTTGGTGCTTATCGATTACTTGTAGAAAGGTCTCCTTGGAAGAATTCATTCACTGATTGATCTACTTACTAGGGTTAGTAGTCATACAACGAAATTTGTCACAGCAGAGTGAAAATTTATTTTTAGCTCACTTTTTTAACACTGTCGCAAATTGATCAAATTAGTTTGGTCATGATTCGTGAGGACACGAACCATGGCTACTGTCAGTTGTCAACTCTCAGCTTTCCTCTATCACCTAATCCCCACACAGCCCTCAGCTGCTTTGAAGAGCTTACCAGAATCATAGCCAATTCCATTCTTAATGATCATGTTGATCGAGCGAATAGCAGAGATGTCCTGACTGATATCCTGATCCAGGATAAGAAGATCAGCGATCTTATTCTCTGCGATTGTACCTATGGTGTCGTCTTGCTCCAGGTACTTGGCGCCATGCAGCGTGCATATCTTAATGGCTTCCGGGATGGTAAAGCCCATTTCTACAAAAAGCTCCAGGAGTCTCATGTTAGCATAGCCGGCTACAATACGGCCATCATAAGTGGGATCAGTTCCGGCGACTAGCAGACCACCAGCATCATAGAAAGCTTTTTCCCATACCTTGGCCTTGTTGAACAGGGCATAGTCGATTGAGTCGCGTCCTTGCTTGCTAGCCCATCGTTTGAGGACTTTCTCCTTAGCTGCAGGGAAGAGTGCATCTACACCTCCTCCTGGCACTACTTCTCGACCCGTATAGGGTTCGAAAACATTGATGGTGGAGGTAAGGGCTACTTCTTCTTTGACCAGATGATCGATAAGCTCAGAGACAACTGGCGCATCTACTGCGGTCGACAATAAGGCGCTACGCATGCCAAATGGGTCACAGACATCTTCCTTTTTATCAAGAAAGAGGTCACTGGTGGAGTAGAAGCCATGCTCCAGGTTGTCGATACCCAGATCAGCAGCTTCCCGGTAGGTGATAGAGCAGATGTGACCAGTTACCTTCATATCACGTGCGTGTGCAGCGTCGATGATAGCACTGAGATCTTCCCTAGTGATGAAGTTGTAGACCTTCACGGAGGTACAGCCCATGTCAGCATAGAAGTTGACCGCATCAGCAGCATGTGCACTGGAATTGATGGTGGCTAGCTCGAAGATGCCCGTACCTTCACGGTCTATATGTGGAGTAGTTACGTCCATTTTGGGGCCCGGTTTATCGCCACGGTTGATAGCTTTTTTGATGTTGACATCTACTGCCGGCATAATGCTGCCTGCTGTGCGCATGGTGGTGACACCTCCGGCGAGATACATCTTGGGAAAGGAGTAAGTCATCTGATCCAGTCCATAGGGTCTGCCAGGGGTAGTCTTCGGATAAAAGAGATGCTCATGCAGCATTACCATGCCGGGCATAGCACTCTTGCCTTGTAGATCAATTGCGGTAGCTTCAGAAGGTATAGCCAGGTCTTCACCGATCGCCAGAATGGTTTCACCATCGATGATAACATCCTGATTGGTTCGCGCTGGACCGCCTGTTCCATCAAGAATCGTTAGATTTTGAAGTACGTAGGAGCCCCGAGGTTGTGATACGTAGGATTGGGTCTCTTCTGATAGGGAAGACTGTCCCATCAGACATGTAGTGAAGAGGAGGGTAGTGAGTAGGCAGATAAGTCTAAGCATAGTCGGCGATTTGTGTTGAATTTAGGGAATTTCAACCTATCTCACTAAAGGCAATATACCTACTTATAGAAGGTACCTTTTCACTGGAGAGGAATAGCTACCTAAAAGTCTGAGTTCGATTTTAAAACACTATAAAATTGTCATATCGCAGTGCAACGGAGATATCTTCATAAAAAGGAGGGATGAGTGGTCTTCTCGTCGCAGCTTAATGACTAATAAGATTTCTCCTAAGGTCGAAAAGACAATTTTAGAGTGTTTTAAAGTGTTGATTAATCGAATCAAGTTTACAAGGATTGCCGCTGGACGGCTTAATGAGTGAAGAGCTGAGGATCACCTTAGCAGCTGTTATGAGCTTGTCCTTTTCAGTATTTTGACAATACGGTTAATGACGATTTCAGATAAATTCCATTCGTATCCTTCAAAATCAGTTGTATTTACAAATTGAATGACAACCGTGTCTATGTCCTTGTGATACTCCGCAAGACTCTGATACCCTGGAACCAGGCCCCCATGCTCGTAGAGGTAAATAGAGGAGTAGATTTCCTGCTCTCCCTTGTCAAACACGGATCCATCGTTTAATGCTCTCAGGAATATACCAACATCCTCAGCAGTAGCTAACATCCCCACATCCTCCGTCTTGAAATCGGTATCAATGCCAACGTAATAGCCACTCATTACATCGTCTAGGTCTACTTCGCTAAGCGAACCAAAAGTATTGTTCAGCTCCAGCGGTATCAAAATCTCCTCTTGGATATATTGGAAATGATTATAGCCAACCACTTTATCAATGATCCTGCGTAGCAACAAGTAATTGGTGTTTGAATATTCATAACCTTCATCAGGGTCGAAGCTGGCGGGTAAATCAAGTGCGAACTCAAGAGCATCTGTAGTACTATTCTGTCGATCCTCCCAAAAAGCAGGGTTATTAGTGAAATTAGGAATGCCGCTTCGGTGCTGGACCATCGATTTCAGAGTGATCTTCTTTGCATTCTCAATTCTGCCCACAAGCTCCGGAAAGTACTCGGCGAGCGTTTCATCGAGCGACAGACGTTGGTTTTTGACTAATTTGGTGATAGCCAGTGCGACATACAATTTGCTGATGCTGGCAATCTTAAATAAGGCCTTGGGATCGGCGGGTATTTGATTCTCCCTGTCCTTCCAGCCACCTGTGAAATAAGCCGGTGGTTTACCCGCTTTATCCACGTAGACGATCATTCCATCAAAGCCATGACCGATAGCTTCATTCACTTGACCTTGAACAGTATCAGGTAGTGGTAATATCCAGGCCCATACGAGTATCCAAGGCACGTAGAACAATGAGATTGGGGTCCCAATAGCCAGTATGATTCTAAGTACGATTGTTGTTTGTTTTTTGGTCATAGTAACCTAAGCTCTAGAATCAACATTTTATTCTATAGTTCAATTTTCAGGATGTTTAGTCACATTTGCTCAAGCAAATCCATAACGGGCTCGATAAAGCTTGTTTCAGTGCACTTCACTCTTTATTGAGCATGGTTAATAAATGCTCATTAATTGTGTCAACATCAATATTTAGTTCCTTCAACATTAATTCATGGTCATGTGATAAGGCTATCCATGAATTATTCCAGGACTCACTGAAATATTTTTGAGCGTCTGAGGCGAGCATGAATAAACGAGATAATCCAAGAAAATTCCCTTCATCCACATGTTTATTGACTTGGTTTTCTAATCGTGGAGTTATCAATTGATCTAAATCAGAAAGAGTCTTCAGCCCAAAGTCTCTTAATTCTCTAAGAATAATCGACTCGTTTTTGGAACCATTGAAAGTGGGTAATATTCTTTCCTCTTTTATCGGTTTGCTAAACTTTGTGGCTAAATATTGTTTAAGCGCGGTTGAATTTAAATCAATTTCTAATTCACCTTTTTCTGTACTCTTAGCTACCTCTTTAGCATATTCGTCAATATCTCTTGATAGTTGATTGAATTCTCTATCTGCCAATTCGAGATTTCCAGCTACAAGCTTAAACCGCCTCTGTATTTTTGGCGGTAATTCCCCTGTAAATTTGTAATTCTTATCATGTTCAATTTCCGCCCATGAGTGTTGAAGAATAGTTCGAATTTGTATTTCAAATTTCAAATTTTTGAATCTGAAATATTCAGGCAAAGCAGTTCTGCCCGATGGTAGAGCACAGACGTAATGAACGGATTTATATCCCACCTTATCTACGCCTAAGTCTTTGCTCTTGTCAATGCTATTTGCTGGGTCAATAGTAAAAGATCTTTCAATTATTTTGGATATGGCCTCCACATCGTCCTCTACATAGCCAATAATCCTTATTCCAGCTAGATCTGTTAATTCTTCTAAAGGGTTATTGTACTTCGGGTTTTTTATTTTTTCGCTAAAACTATCAATTGTCTTAGCCCGATAAAACACGGCATGATAGTTTATATTCTCGAGCTCTAACAATTCTTCAATGATCTGGCCTACTTTTTCCGCTAACCTTTTGAAGTTAGGCCTCTGACTTATGTACTTATTAATATCTTCTTGTTGATTTGACATATGTACGTCCAATTGAAACCATCTACATGTAACGCTTACTGAGCGCTATATGCACGTTCTAAATTGTAATTTAAAGTATTGATTTTCAGAGGTAGAACAATTGTACTCACTAGAGTACAATACCTATTCCTTATTATTACAGGCTTATGAAGTTAGCCAATCCACTTCTATCGAGCAATACTTGCCATTCTCAACCATCAAGCTTAGTGAGATTACAATAACTTGATGGTACTCCTATTACCCACCTATCGAAATGGCCACATTGCCTCGCTTGTGACCTTGATCCACATAGCGATGTGCTTCGACGATCTCCTCCATCACATAGGTTCGGTCAAGCACAGGTAGGATGATACCTACTTCCATCAGCTCCTCCAGTAGGTGAAGGTCTTTTAGTCTTTCCTGAGGATCACGTAGACCAGCTGCAGCGAATTTGGCCTTTCTGGTTCCGGCGATGGAGGTGATGAGCGCTTGCATCAGGATATCTCCATTCATCGCCACTTCCAAAAACCGACCATTTTTCTTGAGCAAGTGCTTGCATTCGCTAAAGCTCGTCTTACCGACGGCATCCAGAATGATATCATATTCTCCATCGCTCTCTTTAAAATCAGCTTGATCATAGGCGATCACCTGATGCGCACCGATTGTCTCAACCATGGATTGATTGATTGTGCTGCATACACCTGTCACCCGAGCGCCATAGTAGTTGGCTATCTGCACGGCACTTGACCCGATACTGCCAGAAGCACCAATGATCAATACCTTCTGTCCCGAAGAGATATTGCCTTCATCTCGCAAGAAGGTCAGGGCGGTCAAGAATCCGTCGATGGAGGTGGCTGCTTCTTCATAACTAATGTTGGTCGGCATTTTGGTGATAACCCCATTCTCCGGAAGACAGATGTACTCTGCGTTAGCACTGAAGTTGGGCCCGGCCGTGCCGAAGATATCATCACCGACTTTGAACTGACTAACTTGATCACCTACTGCCATTACAGTTCCTGCTAGTTCTTCGCCCAACCGCTTGATTCTTGGAGCAGTGAGCCCATTAAAAAGTCGGGTCACATAGGGTCTGCCTTGTCTAAACTTAGACTCAGTCGCCGTTACACTTGAGGCTTTTATTCTTATCAAAATCTCATTAGGCTTTGGTTCAGGCCGGGGTACTTCCTTCATCTTAAGCACTTCAGGGGCCCCATATGAGGTGTATTCTATTGCTTTCATCTGTTTGATTTTAAATTTCATGGTTCAAAGATGATAAGCGTTGGTACCCCAATCGTTCGGGATGATAAATCGGAACTTATTGAGAAGTACTGATTTCAAATTAACCCAGAATCTTTGGTGAAAACACCAAAGATGGCAGGAGAATTATGTTCTGTGCGGGTCATCAGTCATGCTATGATCCTCCTAGCGCCCAGGTTCGTGTCTTCACGAACCTAGACTTGATCCCTCGCTTATGGTTCGTGGGGACCCGAACCTCGGTATCTGGAGGACTAGGGTCTTTAGATCAACCCTCCAAGGGTTGTGTTTCAAAGTATGCTAGTGATTATATGGATTCGGAGACTTGCCAGTTAAACCCTTGGAGGGTTCGATCCAGATCGTACCGATTTCAAATACGCCTTTGGCGTCATGCCTATGGTCTTCTTGAAGAAGGTATTGAAGACGGTCTTGGAATTGAAACCACTGTCATAGGCCAATGCCAATAAAGTAAGGTGTTGCATTTTTTCGTCGGCGACCTTCGACTTGAACTCTTCTAGACGATAGCCATTGACGAACTCTGAGAAGTTTTTATCAAAGCCCTCATTCAGCAATTGCGATAGCTGGTTAGGCGAAAGCGCAAGCATCTCAGCCAGGTCTCTAAGGGACAACTGTGCGTTCAGATAGGGCTGCTCCTCCAGCATCAATGCATCCAGCTGATGCTTCGTCTTGGAAAGCAGGTCTTGATCAAGCAATGATTTTTTATACTTCCTTTCACGAGTTTGGTTCGTCGCGGTTGCGCCAAAGACTTGATCCATCAGTTCCTTGAACTGAGGATTGGGCGATAGTGGCTGGAGTAGCGGCTCATGGCGCAGAAAGGTCATCATCGGCAGACGCGTCTCTATGCCTTGGCTAATCAATTCCAACGCCCGTTGTTCGTTACCAAGCTGCGCGTAGATCATGATCAAAAGCTCCAATGCCTTGTCCATGAGTGCTGAATCCAGGGCTGCTTCTAGCTGATCGATACCTGGTTGCGCTAGCTCACTTTTTCCCATCATAGCGTATGCGACCGTCACACCTCCTACCTGTGTCAGGTCAGCAGCATGCTCCTCTGTGAGGTTTTGGAAGTAGTCTAAGGCTTCTTGTTTCCTACCGGAAAGCAACATTGCTTGCCCTAAGTACAGTGTTGATACCACGAATTTCGACTTCACCTGGTGGCTTTTCTCAAACCAGACGATGGCTTGATCATATTGAGCCTGTATATAATAGACAAAACCTCTGAGGTGATAATTGATAGGAGAATAGGGATCGAGCTGAAGCGCTGTATCGATGTATTCACCAGCCGCCTTTGATTTGCCTTCTGCAGATAGGGTGGAGGCCATTGACTGATAGTACTCCACACTAGGTCTGATATCAAACGCTTTAGCCAGATGCTCATAAGTTGACTTCAGATCCCAGTCCTGTAGCAGGCTTATGTAGGAGAGCTGCAGCTGACATTCCGGTAGGTGCTCATCCAGTGCGATGGCCTGCTGTAGGTAGGGATAGCCTTTGGCGAATGCCTCTTGTGCTGGCTCCAGTCCAAGTGCCATGTACATGATATGGCCAAAGTGCATACCCAGGTGGCCAAGCGCATAGTTGGGTTGCGTCGCGACGACCTCTTCCATGAGCTTAAGGCCTTTCTCAATCTCAATCCGGCTCATTTTCAATATATGGTACCGACCCTTGAGGTACTGCTGGTAGACATCCAGCTTGATGGGTGATGGCTCCACAAGCTGCTCACTGATATCGAAATGACCAACATGCTCGCGCAGCTTATCAGCAATCAATAAGCTGATCTCATCCTGCACGGCGAAAATATCGTCTATGGTACGGTCGAAGGTCTCCGACCAAAAATGAAAGTCATCCGCCACATCGATGAGCTGGGCAGTGAGCCGCATACGATGACCAGATAGTCTGATGCTCCCTTCGAGAATGATGGCAACATTCAGTTCTTTACCAATCTGGCGAATGGGCAAGTTTTTGCCCTTGAAGTAAAAACTAGAGGTGCGGGAGGTTACTTTGAGCCGCTTGATCTTCGCCAGGGCATTGATGATCTCCTCGGTAATGCCATCGCTGAAGTACTCACTCTCCTGATCGGCACTCATATTGACAAAGGGTAGTACAGCTACGGTAAACTGGGAAGTGCTTTGCTTGCCCTTGAGATGCTCCGCTGACGGTACGTTGATACCCTCATTAGCTACCGCAAAAATCTCCATTGGCACTGCGACATTCTTAAAATCAAAGCGACCTAGAGCGACGGTAGTGATCTGTGGTTGATTGGTCAACTCTTCATTGAGCTTACCAGAAATAAGGACTGCCCCTGCCGTACTGAGGTTTTCTACACGGGAGGCCACATTCACTCCATCACCGTACACTTCGGTACCGTCAGTGATGATGTCGCCAATGTGGATGCCGATGCGAACGGGTACGGCATTGTTGCCCGATAGGCTTTTTTGAATAGCGATAGCGCATTGGACCGCCTCAACTCCACTTTGAAAAATACTCAAGGTACCATCCCCGTAGTACTGAAGTATATCCCCATGATGATCAGTGTGACATTGCTCGAAGGTTTGGCGGTGCTTTGCTCTGGCCGCAATAGCCTTGGATTCATCGGCTTGCATCATCGCCGTATAACCGACGATATCGGTAAACATGATGGCAGCAAGTCTGCGAGTTTTTGTGCGAGTCATTGGGCCTGCAAGAGGATAAACGATGAAGCAACAAGTTACTTATTGTCCGAATAAGAGCCCATGAAGAGGATGACGAATTATTCCTCCTCCTTCTGGCTATTTTGTTTGGCTTTGGTATTACCTACCGCAATGCCAATCGCCACTCCTAGTGCTAACCAAAGACCGAGATTTCCAGTGGCTACTCCTATGGCCGTACCCACACCTATGCCGACAGCCACTCCTGCACCGATTTCCTTTTGCGTTTTCATCTTTGTATCAACGAAGGGGCGTACGACGGGTTATATCTCCTTTCACTGTTCATTTCCATCTGCTTAACCAGTGGAGCCACTGGACACTGTGTTTATTCGCTATGAACGGCTACTTTCGGATGGAATACGACGAGCTCTATGATATCATTTATTTCGATTTTCCTTTTGACTCTTTTTCTGTCTCCTCAGGAAGCTGACTTTGGACATGCTGACCCTTCCATTCCCGAGCTAGCGCAAATGGAGTACTACCGTGGCGTATGGGGCAATGAAATGGAAATGATGCAAGACGGAGAACTAGTAAAGCTCGACTTTGCGTCTGAGGTGACAGGGAAGTTTCTGGCTGATCACAAGACCTTTCAGACGGAGTTTACTGCATCGAATGGCTTCTATTCAACGGACATCAGGACTTATGATATTGAGAGAAAGGAATGGAGGGCCTTATTTCTCAACGCGGATGCACAGCGCTGGCATGAGTTTACTGCACAAGCGGTAGAGGATCAAATGATTACTATGGTACCGGGAGGTTATAGTGGCAAGGAGGATTTTGACATTAAGACGGTCAATGAAATTGTGTCAGCGACGCATTACCGGAGATTGGTCTATCAGTCTACCGACAATGGCGAGACCTGGGTGCTGACCTATCGGATTAATGCCAGGAAGAAGTAGGTTTCGAGTCAATTGAAGGGTGGGGTAACGTGTCCATTGAATCAGCTTCATGAACCATACGTTGCATGCCGTTTTTATTTTAATATTTCTTCAAGTTTTCCAATTACAATAGCTCTACGCTCATCCACAGTGAATGGGTTGATATGACACTCGATAATTTCATTCCGTGAAGAGTGGTTTAGTATTTCGTTACTCATTTCTTTCAGAAATAGTTTTGCATCAGCTTCTGCATTTTTGATGTCTTGAACTACCTCCAAGTTATTATCTATTATGTAAATAATATCCTCGAAATCGTGACTTGTCCTTGGGTCATTTCCTCTGCTTTTAAATGCTTCCCATTTTGTAGCTAAAAATAGACTTACTGGTAAAATCTTGATTTCTGTATTACCGACTTGTACGGGGTATGCTTTTTTAAACCCAGGTTTCAACCAACTATTGGTTGGTCCTAGTGGAGTTTCTTCGAAGGGTATGAAGTCAATCAGTATGTCCTCATAAGAATATCGATACATTACTTTTTCTGAAGGAGTGGGATAGATTTTCTTACTGGCTAATCTTTCGCGTAGTTGATCCATTTCTGAGTACGTGCTGATTTGTACTGAAATGTCAATGTCTTTGGTAGGTCTTGGCTGTTCGGCACCTTCGTCAGTGACATATAAAGCAACTACAGCTCCGCCTACATAGATTACCTCGTCATTTAACTCTTCAAGCGATAATGCGACTTTTTCAACTACTTTTAAATTGATAGTTTGGTTCTTAAGCATAATCAATTCTTTCTTTTAGCATCTCAAATGCAATGTTTTGCTCTCTTACCTTACCAATTCTAATTGCATCTGTTAGCGCCATCAGTTCATAGTACTTTGGATCATTCAAACATGCTTCTGGAGTATTAGGGTGTAAAGGCTCTATTGCTTGGCCTCTAGTATTTCCTTTGCCATATGGCCAAACGAATTTTTCTTCGGTCATAAACTCGTTTTTCAATGGTGGAGCAGAAATAGCTGTATTTATACCTCTTGTAATCGATCCGGGTTGTTGTGGATATACATGGCGAAGACCTGATTTCAAGAAGTCTAAGAGAGCGAGTTTTTTTAGAGTTTTTTTATCACTGCTTATTAACCCTCCTATAGTTGACCTATTAATACTTTCACTTATTTCGCTAGCACTTATCCTGAGCTCTTGGGCCAAGTCTTTCATCAACCAATTTTCTCTCCTCTTACTAGCAATTTTCAGCAATATAGCAATGTCAAGAGGCCTCATTCCGCTATGTTTTTTCATGCTATCAATTGTTTTGAAAGGCAAACATACGGCATATATTTGCAATTCGCGAATCGCGAATCAAGAATTCAATTTAGGAATGACTTGCAACGCTCAGATAAGTCACGAGCCTCTGGACGCAGTTAATACCCTACTAATATTGTATTGGTTTTGCATTTCAGCTTCAAATGACTCAGTTGAGGCATGCCTCATATCTTTTGCTAGTAACCTGAGTTCGATTAATCAAACCTTGAAAAACACTCCAAAAATATCCCTGTATCGCCGACAGGTGGGTTTTCGATGATAGGAGAAATCTTATTAATGCTTAAAACTGAACTAGGAGTATAGTTCTTTCCTCCTTTTTAAGAAGATATCTCCGCCTTCCTCGCCGGACTCTTTGGCTAAAGCTTCAGCGCCAGCGAGCAAGGCGGGCGACCCTGCGATATGACAATTTTGGAGTGTTTTGAGAGTCAAACTCAGGTTAGTAAGCGTCTGTTTTATCTACGTAAGTAAAATTTGGCTAATACTAGCTCACTCTCCTGGAAGTATAATGTTTATTAAATCATACAATATGGTGTATATTTGTTTAATATATTAAATATTATGGATAAGAAACGTGCGATTTTGCTCCCTAAAACTCGCCAAATCATTGAGATTGTTGGAGAACAAATAAAGCTAGCAAGACTAAGACGAAAGCTTAGTGGTGCAATGGTTGCCGAACGAGCAGGAATTGGAAGAAATACTCTTATTTCTATTGAGCAGGGAAAACCATCGGTGGGTATAGGGCACTATCTCAATGTGTTAAAAGTATTAGGCCTTGAAAAGGATTTCTTACTCCTAGCAAAAGATGATGAACTCGGCAGGAAATTGCAGGATGCGGGTCTTTCAACTAAAGAACGAGCGCCTAAGAAGAAATAGCCATGGCAAAGAGAGAAATATATGTTTATGCAGACTGGTCTGAAGTCATTGGTTCAAAGCTGATGGGGATCCTAACTTCACAAAATCTTAGAGGCAAAGAGATTTTTTCTTTTGAATATGACAAAGACTGGTTGTCATCAAAATTTGTTCAGGCCTTAGATCCAGACCTACAGCTTTACTCAGGCCCTCAATACCTAAATAATGATGGCAAATTCAACTTTGGATTGTTTCTTGATTCTTCACCTGACCGATGGGGAAGAGTACTCATGCAAAGAAGAGAAGCGGCTAAGGCGCGAATGGAAGAAAGAAAAGCGAATAAGCTATTTGAGACAGATTATCTGCTTGGCGTTTTTGATGGTCATCGCATGGGTGGACTTAGATTTAAACTTGACCCAACGGCTTCATTTTTAAATGATGATGAGCGACAAGCCAGTCCTCCGTGGACATCTATCAGGGAGTTAGAGCAAATTAGTCTAAGGCTTGAAGGAAAAGACGTAATTGATGATCCTGAATATTTCAAATGGCTAAATATGTTAGTTAATCCAGGATCCTCACTGGGCGGGGCGAGACCAAAAGCGAGTGTCATGGATTCTGATGATCACCTTTGGATAGCTAAGTTTCCCAGCAAAAGTGATGAGGGAGATATTGGTGCTTGGGAAATTGTCACCTTTGAGCTGGCACTTGCTGCTGGAATCAACATGGCAGAATGTCAGGCAAAGAAATTCTCTAGTGATCATCACACTTTTTTGACCAAAAGGTTTGATAGAACACCTGAAGGTAAACGCATTCATTTCACTTCGGCGATGACACAGCTAGGTTATACCGATGGTGCAGATGCTGCTTTAGGAGTTAGCTACCTTGAGCTTGTTGACTTTATTACAAATAATGGTACACATGTTAAGAGGGATCTTCATGAGTTATGGAGGAGAATCGTTTTTAATATTTACGTTTCAAATACGGATGATCATTTGAGGAATCATGGTTTCCTGCTATCCAATGAGGGGTGGAACTTGTCACCAGCCTATGACATTAATCCTGTCGAAACCGGTACTGGCCTGAAATTGAATATATCAGAAGACGACAATTCTTTAAATATTGATTTGGCACTGGGGGTGCGTGAATTCTTCCGTCTTGATAAAGAGGAAGCGATGGCTATCGTTGCACAGGTAAAAGATGCTGTCAGTCATTGGCGCGAGGTTGCGACGAAATACGGAATTTCTAAATCAAGTCAGGAAATAAAAGCACCTGCATTTCGTGGGGTCTAATATTCTGAGTTTAGATCATGCTTCCCAACGCTCTGACTAACGGCACGGATAGCCCGCCGGGTTCGGACTTACTCGACGGTATACCTGACGATCACCTCATTGTCAAGGATCACATTCGTTGACCAGATGAACTGCGCGTCATTGCTTGGGTCATCGAATACGTCGGTGTAGTTGGTGTAGGAAGATTTGTTGTCTACACCGATTGTCGCATTGGTATAGGTCGTGGCATCAGGCCAACTAGAGTCATCAAAGCTTTCGCTCATCCAATCGCTCGGTATCTCCCAGTGCAATCCGTAGTAGTTACTACCGTCTGCTGAATCACCTGAGTTGCAACTTGCGCTGCTGCGAACGCTTCCGGATTCGGTAGGACAGCTGAGGTCTTGAATAGGAGAGGTGTAGAAGGTCTGTGCTTTCCACTGATCATTGGTGGTAGTGACTATCTCATTGTTGACATCTTTGAAGACAGCTACCAAACCCCCATCACCAGGGTGATAACTGCTGCCACCATTGGCTTCAGATCCAATGCCGAGATTTTCTTCCCAGTCGACCAGCAGCATGGCCAAAGTGAATGGTCGATTTACCCGAAACTTGACAATGTGAGAATTGAATCCTGTGAAAGGAATGGCGTCCTTACCAACCGCTTCGCCGTTGACATAGAGCTCGAAATAGTTGTCTCCGAAGAGGTATCCTGTGATGACTTCACCCTCTGCATCTATGTCGATGATATCATTGTCATCGAAGGCGGCTAGTGCCTCGGCGGCAGAGGCATACTGTACACCGTAAGGGTTGTTTAGGTCAGGGGCAAATGGAAATGACGATTCAGTATAGTTCACATCTGCAGGTACATTCCAAACTGTATTATCAGAAGCAGTGATCGAACCCAACCCAGCAATGCGCTGACCTCCTGGGTAAAGATTGGTGGTCGTCGTACTCGCCAGACCTTGGGTCACTGAGGCCGTGCCTGTGTATTCTGAGGTTTGCGGAGCTGGAGTATCATCGATAGTGACAGTATCATCTTCGTCACAGGCAAGTAGGATCAATAGTAGGCCGGTAAGCATGGTTACGTTTTTTAGGTTCATTTAATGAAGGTTGAAATTAGCGCTTTATTGCCTTTGATAAGTCATTACAACAAAGACGTAAGAGGTAGATTTTACCCAACCTTCGCTTTAGACTTTTTTAGATTAACTGCTTGGGGGCGTTTGCAGTGTTCATTGAATCGATCATAAGTACGAGCACATTGCAAAACGCTCTAGCCGCCTACCGTCTTCTTTATTATCTCCGTCAACTTATCCAGGGTTGTTGCCAGTTTTTTCGAGTCCATATAGCCAAACCCTAATCTAAAAAACTGCTTTGTTTCACCGAACCATTCTCCACTGGCGAGTTGGATGCCAGCGTCTTTTGACAAAGAATAAAATGCCTCTATCTGTGCTTGACCAAATATTGACTCTTTCAATTTGATACAGCAAAGCGCTCCTGCATTGGGTTCATGCCAGGTGATGAATGGATCATTCAGCTCGACCCATTTTTTAGTCAATCCCAGTCCCTTTGCCGAGTGTATTCTTCTTGACTTGAATATTTCGGGTTCATTTTTTATGATGTGGGTAGCGACGTATTCATCTAGGACTGAATTCGATATGACCGTATTCATTTTTGCGAGGCTCAGCTGCTTAATGAAACGCTCATCACTTGAATACAACCATCCGATTCTTAATCCCGGGGTGCCGTGACATTTAGATAGGGAAGAAACGGTGATGATGTTATCCTTCAGCCCGGCAAATGTGGGTAGGGTCTCATTGTCTCCGTAAGTCGCTTCTCGATAGGTCTCATCGATCAACAATGTACAGTGGGGGTACTCGTCTGCCAAGCGAGTCGCAATGCTTTCAACTTCCGCTCTACCCAATGTGGTCCCTGTTGGATTCAAGGGGGAGACCAGGATGATGAGCTTTGTTCTCTCAGTGAGCATGCGAAATAGCGCTTCTTCATCTAACCGGTAGTTGTCTTCAAAAGATAGTTTGAGCAATTTCTTTTTGAATCCTAAGCCTTCAATCAAATCCACCGTAGGTGGGAAGTTGGGCTGTACGGTGATGACTTCATCTCCCTGTTCGCATAAGCAGAGCATGGCGAGGAAGTTAGCAAATATTGCACCGTTGGTGATGACGATATGCTCCTTGAGTACGCCTAATTTCTTACCGACTAATGTGCGAAGCTCTTCGTTCCCTTGAGAGGAGCCATACTCTAATTTTAGATTTTTTAAGCCTTGATGGAATGCGTCATCCCAGAGCTCTTCCAGTAGTAAGTCCTTATTAGTGCTTTCGGCGAGATTGTCGATATATCGGTGAATGTGTGCCACCCATATCGGAGTAAAGTGTGCCACTCATATCGGAGCAAAATGTGCCACTTTTTTCAAGGTGATTTCTGGTTTGAAAATAGCTCTACTTTTTAACTTTTCTCATTGATTCGCCTTC
>JAVKDO010000062.1:0-35802 GCA_040222235.1 Cyclobacteriaceae bacterium | reverse complement strand
CTTGATCAGTTCTACAGAAAAGTAAGTCGGCAAGTGGAATACTCCAGGCGAAACCAAGCCTATCCTCGTAAAACCAAACCTACCATTAAACATGCTATAGCATACAAAGTAGTATGAGAGCTTATCTTAATGGCATTAATTGGTAATTATTGAAATATATCGATGAACTATGTGATTTTGATAAAGTAGGAGGGCTCGATTTTAATACAAATACAATCTTGATAATTGCACCTGTTCTAGCAACCTACTGATCGTGAAGAGCTATTGGAATCTATTAAGTCATATCTTGTATAGTACCCAAGATTTCGAAAACTTGCGGCCTTCGAATAAAAACCTTCTTATTTATGAATCGACATACTTACGACTTTGGAGTGATTGGTAACTGCGCCTTTAGCGCTCATATAGACAAGAATACGAACGTTTCTTGGATGTGCTGGCCAAGGTTCGATAGTAGCTTCATTTTTGGAGGTTTGTTGGATAAGAAGAAAGGTGGTGAATTCTCAATAACACCTGTTGCAGACAAATTTCAATCCAATCAGTACTACATAGAAAATACAAATGTCTTGTGTACAGAAGTGGAAACCACGGATGGAAAATATAGGGTTACAGATTTTGCACCAAGGTTTTATCAGTACGAGCGTTACTATCGTCCGCTCATGTTGATCAGAAAAATAGAACCGTTGAGTGGTAATCCTATGGTCAAAGTAATATGTGATCCGGTAGCTGACTATGGTAATAAGCGACCCGAGCGGAGCATGGGTAGCAGTCACATCAGATACCTCAATCTAGATGCTCACGTGAGACTGACCACCAATATTGCACTGAATTATGTGATTGAAGATCAAAATTTCGTACTCAACGAGACCAAGTATCTCGTGCTGACGTACGGGCCACCTTTGGAGTCAGCCCTTGAAGAGACCGCTGAGCTCTTTTTGTCCAAGACCATTACTTATTGGCGTGACTGGGTGAAGTCGGCGAGTATTGTTGACTTTTATCAGGATTACGCTATTAGATCTGCCCTGGCACTTAAGATTCATCAGTACGAGGATACAGGAGCCATCATCGCGGCGATGACGACTAGCCTACCGGAATCTCCAGGCAGTACGCGGAACTGGGATTACCGCTACTGCTGGATGCGCGACACCTATTACACTTTGAATGCTTTTAACAATATTGGCCATTTCGAAGAGTTGGAGAAGTATTTCCACTTTGTGATGAATGCCACCTATACAGCTCAGGATCGGTACCAACCATTATATAAGATCACAGGTAGTGCTGACATTGTAGAAAACGAAATTGATTTAGAGGGTTATCTTGGTAACCAGCCAGTACGTGTCGGCAATCAGGCTTATGAACATATACAAAACGATGTTTATGGGCAGGTGCTAATATCCCTGCTTCCGCTCTATGCTGATGGCAGGATCATTTTTACTGAGCGCTTCGATTCGGCTGACCTGGTAATGAAGACCCTTAAGCTTATAGAGAAGACCATGGACCTGAATGATGCAGGCCTATGGGAATTCCGAAACCTTGCACAGAAACACACTTATACCTATTTATTTCATTGGGCGGGTAGTTGTGCAGCAATCAAGATTGCCAAGACCCTCAAGAATAATGAGATGGGTCAGTTAGCAGTAAAGTTGAGAGACATTTCTGCTCAGCGAATAGAGGAGTCATATGTGCCTTCAAAGAAAGGGTACGCTCAGGCGTTGGGGACAGATCGCATGGATGCCAGCACGCTACAGCTCATCATGATGAACTACTTTGGTGATGATAAGAAGAGGGCTGGAGATCACTTGAAGGCGCTTGAAAAAGAACTGCTTGCGTCCAATGGATTGTTTTATAGATATAAGCACCAAGATGATTTCGGTGAGCCTGAGACTACTTTCTTGATTTGTGCATTTTGGTATGTAGAAGCCTTGGCTTGTGTAGATCGTATCGATGAAGCGATTAAGATCTTTGACAACCTGGTAGGTTACTCAAATCACCTCAAGCTGCTCAGCGAAGATGTGTCTGAAAAGGACGGAAGTATGTGGGGCAACTTCCCACAAGCTTATAGCCATGTAGGGCTCCTCAATGCTGCCAATAGAATCGCCAGAAAACTGGACAAGCCTACGTTCCTTTAAGCATTCCCAAGATCAGAAAGTAATTTTCTTACTTCCGCTGGGGAGGTGAGGCTATATTTTGCGGCTGATGCCGAGCTTCCGACCTTGATGGTTACAGCATGCTCTGGCATTGCCACGAAGGTATCCTCATCCGTCCAGTCATCGCCTATGGCCATCACAAATGGACTCTTATATTTGTCCACCCATTGAGTAGCTGCTCTTCCTTTGTTGATCTCCGAATTCTTGATTTCGACCACCATGTGTCCTTCGAGCACCTGCAGGTTCTTGTTTCCCGCTAGATAATTAAGATGGCTGGTAAGCTCGCGGGTACGAATCTCTCCAAGACCAGTCTCTACTTTGCGGTAGTGCCAGACGATGCTAAAATCTTTCTCTTCGATGAAAGAGCCAGGAGTTCGATTAACATAGCCTTCTAGCACAGTCCGTATTTCATCTTTCCATTGACTGGTGAGTTTTGTGATGGTCTTCCACTTTCCTTCCAACTCCTTTTTCCATACGCCATGCTCTGCGATGAATTCTATAGGAAGATGTCCGAGCCACTCCTCCAGTGTCGTTTTATCTCTTCCACTGACTACTACGATTCTGTTCTGAGGCTGATCTATCAATCGTTGCAGTATGTCATACAGTTCTTTGTCAGGCTTGGCCATTTGTGGATTCCCTTTGAACCCAGTCAGTGTGCCATCATAGTCGAGAAATATCAGTCGCTTGTCGGCGGCTTTATAATTCTTAACGATTTCGGCATGCATATTTTCATCGATAATCTTCGTCTCAAGCGACTGCTGCTCCTGTCGGATAGAACTGAGCTGCTCCATGAACAATGCTACCCAATGGTGAATGTTGTATCGCTGAAGTGATTTTTGCATCACTTCCATGCGTTGGATTTGTTCTTCCTCATCCATGGTGAGTGCCTGATGCAAAGCCTCTACAAACTCATGAATATCATTTGGATTGATCTGAATCGCGTCGCTTAGTTCTTTAGACGCTCCGGCCATCTCGCTGAGAATAAGGACACCCTTTTTATCAAGTTTACTAGCAATGAACTCCTTGCAGACTAAGTTCATGCCATCTCTCATGGGCGTGACAAGTGCTACATCAGCCATCCGATAAAAGGCCGATAGCGCGTTGATAGGGAAGGATCTGTAGAAATAATGGATAGGCGTCCAATTCAGCCTACCGTAATTCCCATTAATCCGGCCAACGAGAAGATCTACTTCCTCTTTGAGCTCTTTGTACTTGCCGACACTATCTCTAGATGGTACCACGACCATGATTATGGATACTTTCTCTTTAAACTCAGGGTGTTTTTCAAGGAAAAGCTCGAATGCCCTCAACCGTTGTGGTATACCCTTTGAGTAATCCAGTCGATCGATCGAAAGTATCAACTTCGTCTCACCAATACTTGTCCGGTAGCGCACTTCGCGAGCTAATGTCTCAGGTGCAGAAGCTGCTTCATGATACTTTTGATAGTCGATACCCATGGGTAGAGCATCTACCATTATTTTTCTATTGCCGACATTGATCTTACCATTGGAGTTACCTATTCCCGCTAGGCGACTCACTGATGAGAGAAAGTGGCGCATATCGTCATAGGTGTGAAACCCAAGAAAGTCAGCACCAATCATCCCCATTAGTAGCTCACGTCTCCATGGCAAGAGGCGAAAGGACTCGTAGGAAGGAAAGGGGATGTGTAAGAAAAACCCAATGCTTATTTTTGGGAATTTACTCCTGATTAATTCCGGTAAGAGGAGAAGTTGATAGTCGTGTATCCAGATGGTGTCATCAGGCTCGGCGACTTGTTCGAGTGCTTTGGCGAACTTGCGATTCACTTTCTGATAAGCCTTCCACATATCATCATCATAAATGATGTATTGGTTGAAATAGTGAAAGTTCGGCCAAATGGTTTCATTGCAAAATCCTTCATAGAAGTCCTCAATTTCCTGGTTTGTAAGGAATACAGGGTACATGCTGTCCTTTTGGAGAGTATGCGTTATCTCCTCCTTAAAGGAGTTTTTCTTATCGGTCGCAAGGCCAGGCCAGCCAAGCCAGATGTTGTCACCCTCTTTGTAGATTGAGCCAAGGCCAGTGGCCAAACCTCCTTCACTTGGTTTGTAGGAGAGCTTGCCCTCCTCGATCTTCATTTTGACAGGTAGTCTATTGGATACTATTATGGTCTTTGCCATGATTGGTTAACGGATTGCTAGCTTGTGATTAGCTGATAGGATAATCAGATAGCACTAAAATAGTAAAATGACCGATGACTACTTAATATAGAGCGCAGTGATTCTGGATTATCTTTTGCCGAATCCTCGAAGCTTGATTTCAGTGAGCTTGGTCTTAGTGTCCAAAGGAAAATCTCCCTTCATTATCCAATCATAGATGCCAGCCTCTTTTTTGAGCACCTCTTCGACCGGCTTATTCTTAAACTTACCAAAGTTGAAAACTTCAACACCATCATCATTCATAACCATTCTGCCGGCAAGATCGACCATCTTATGCGCCGATATCTTGTGCATTGATTCCACGCTATGGTTGATTGCGCCAATGGTATTACCCAAGGAGTCGGTTACCGTTTGGCCGTCATATTTGTCCATTTGCGATAAGATCACCTCCATGGTTGCTTTGGTGTCAGCGTAGGCGCTGTGCGCATCCTTTAATGATTTTCCGCAATAGAACTCATATGCCGCGGAAAGCGTACGCTTCTCCATCATGAAAAAGATTTTCTGAGCATCCACAAATTTGCGTCCATGCAGGTTAAATTCTAAGCCGGATCTCTCGTATTCTGCAAGTAATACAGGCACATCAAATTTCAACATATTGAAGCCACCCAGGTCACATTTATCTAAGAACTTCAAGATATCTCTAGCAACATCCGCAAATGTGGGTTGATCTTTAACGTCCTTATCATAAATACCGTGAATCATGCTTGATTCTTCTGGTATCGGCATCTCAGGATTGAGACGCATGTCCAGCTTCTCCTCGCCACCACCAGGTAGCATTTTGATGATGGCTATTTCTATGATCCTATCGGAAGAAACGTTAACACCGGTGGTTTCCAGGTCAAAAATGGCCAAAGGAGCCTTGAGATGTAGCTGCATTAATTCTGTTTGATGAGTTGTTTGGAGAAGGCCTTGAGATCAAGACCATCGAAATTGCCCGAAGACATAAGGAGGTAGACACTTTCTGCAGCATCTATGGCCAGAAGGTGTTTTTTTAAGGAGTCAGGGTCTGTGAAAAGCTGAATATTATCATTCTCAAAGGCTTCTCTCAATTCTATCTCACTTATTTCTGGTAAGTCTTTATGAGCAAGGGCTTGCTGCGATACATAGATGATCGGCCGATCAACAGTTTTGAGAGTCTTAGCGTACTGTGGTAAAAACGCCTTGTTCATGCTGCTGAATGTATGAAGCTCAAATACTCCTATAAGCTGCTTACTAGGAAATTGCTCCTTCACCGCCTTGGTAGTGGCTTCAACTTTTGAGGGGGCATGCGCATAGTCTTGATAGACCTTGGTGGAGCCATCATCGGCTAGCAGTTGCAGCCGTATACCAGCACCTTCAAAGCTGCTCATGGCCTTGTAGAAATCCTCATCGGCAACTCCAAGCCTTTGAGTAAGGGCAAGTGCAGCCGCAATATTTTGCATATTATGCTCTCCGAAAACCTTGATAGCAACTGGCCCACTATCGGTCTTGAGCCAAGTATGTCCACCCTTAATCACATAAGGGTGGACTTTGTAGTCGAGTGCTCTGACGTCCTCTCGTTCCTTGGTACTAATGATATTGACCAGATTGTCTTCATCGCAGTAGATGAGCGTCCCACCTTTTGGAGTTTTGTCTGCTAAAATATCAAACTGATGGACATAATCCTCATAAGTCGGGTAGACATTCATATGATCCCACGCCACACCGCTGATGAGTACAACATGATGATCGTATTTCAGAAATTTAGGTACTCGATCTAATGGACTGGTTAGGTATTCGTCACCTTCGATGATAATGATAGGAGCATCAGAGAGTTGTACCGAGACCTCAAAACCTGCAACCGGTGCACCCACCAGATAATCAAACTCTTTGTTGACTGACTTTAAGACATGCATAAGCATCGCCGTAATAGTCGTCTTGCCATGGCTTCCCGCTATGACAATTCGCTGTTTGTCCGAAGATTGCTGTCTTACATATTCAGGAAAGGAGTAGACAGGCATACCCATCTCCTTAGCCTTAAGCAACTCGGGATTATCTGCCTTGGCGTGCATGCCTAAGATGACCGCCTCAAGATCATTACTAATATTCCCGTCATCCCAACCCATGGCATTGGGTAGAAGACCGTATTTTTCTAGGTGAGATTTGGAAGGCTCAAAGATCTCATCGTCTGAGCCAGATACTTCATATCCCTTTTTTTGGAGTGCGATGGCAAGGTTATGCATCACGCTACCGCCAATAGAAATGAAATGGACTTTTTTGCTTAGGGTCATGTGGTAATCGTCGCTTCCAAAAATAGGATAATTTGCAATGGGCGCAAACTTAATAAGTTTGAATGAACGACGTTCTCTTGTGGATAAGTCTGGGGGAACCTGTTGAGAACTCACACTGTGCCGGAGGCATACATTGTCTAGGTTTGTTATCTCAAAATCACCTAGCATAATACTTACAAAACATGGAAAAAGGGGAGAAGACTTCATCCTTACGAATAGCCGGAAGAAATAGGAAACTCAATACAGGAGAACTGTCTACCCAATTAGGGAAACTCCCACCTCAAGCTGTCGATCTTGAGGAAGCTGTGCTAGGTGCGCTGATGTTGGAGAGGGATGCCCTCACCAATGTGATTGATATCCTTAAAGCGGAATCATTTTACAAAGATTCGAATAAGGCCATTTTTGAGGCGATAGTTGACCTTTTCAATAATTCAGAGCCGGTTGATTTACTTACTGTTACGAATCAACTTCGTAAAAATGGGAAGTTAGATATTGTAGGAGGGGCTTACTACATCACCGAGCTCACTACAAGAGTCAACTCCGCCGCCAATATTGAGTATCATGCGAGGATCATTGCAGAACAATCTATCAAGCGCGAGTTGATTAAGGTATCATCCGAAATACAACATGATGCCTACGAAGACACCACGGACGTATTTCAGCTATTAGACAAAACAGAGCAAGCATTATTTGAGATATCAGAGTCTCACATACGTAAGAACTACTCTGATATGAGTTCGCTCATGCGAGAAGCGTTTGATGAATTAGAGGCTAGGAAAAAACACAAAGACGGTTTGACGGGAGTTGCTAGCGGCTTCACCGCCCTGGATCGAGTCACTTCAGGTTGGCAGCCCTCGGATTTGGTAATTATTGCTGCAAGACCGGGCATGGGAAAATGCCTAGGCAAAGGTACCAAAGTGCTCATGTACGATGGCAACCTTAAAAATGTAGAGCATGTGGTTGTAGGTGATAGGCTTATGGGTGATGATTCTACTGCGAGGACGGTTCTTAGTTTAGCTAGGGGAAGGGAGCGGATGTACCACATACACCAGAATAAAGGAATTAGCTACAGGGTCAATGAATCACACATCATCTCACTCAAGCGGAGCAGAAATGAGGGCGGGCATCAGCGCGGTGATCTGCTGGACATTTGTCTAAGGGAGTACTTGGGTAAGTCTGACAAATTCAAATCAAACTACAAGGGGTACAAAGTGCCAGTAGAGTTCAAGGAATCTCACCTGCCTCTCAATCCTTATTATTTGGGTGTATGGCTAGGAGATGGGCATAGCTACAGTTCAAGGATCACCAATGTAGATTCAGAAATCATTGAATACCTGTCGGGCTATACCGCTGAGCTTGAACTGGAATTGGTCGCGTATTACCAAGAGGGAAAAACCAAATCCTACGGTATTACCAAAGGTTCTAGAGGCGGCAGGGATTTTTTCTCAGTCCAAGATGAGTTAAGAAAGCTTTCACTACTTGAGAATAAGCATATTCCGCATGACTATCTTATCAATTCTCATGCGAATAGACTCTTATTATTGGCTGGTCTGATAGACTCTGATGGCTATTACGATCCTGAGTACAATGTTTTCGAAATCGTTCAAAAAAGAGGAGACTTGTCTCGGCAGATTAAATTTCTCTGCGATTCGCTTGGATTCAAAACATCTTTCAAGCGTAAAAGAGTATCTATCAATGGCGTAAGCAAAGGAGATGCTTATAGGGTTCGCATCTCCGGAAACTTAGAGGTCATACCGACCAAGGTAAAAAGAAAACAAGCCAGGCTCAGAAAGTCCAATGTAGACTGGCGAAGTACTGGAATCAGAGTCGAATATGACAAAGTAGATGACTACTATGGATTCGAAATAGATGGTAATAGGAGGTTTTTGCTAGAAGATATGACTGTCACGCACAACACTGCTTTTGTTGTATCTGCCATGCGAAATGCTGCAGTAGATTTCAATCATCCGGTGGCGATTTTCTCGCTAGAGATGTCTTCCATACAGCTTGTCAATAGATTGATATCGGCCGAATCAGAGCTCGATAGTGAGAAAATTAAAAAAGGAGATCTAAAAGATTATGAGTGGGAGCAATTAGTGCATAAAACGCACAAGCTCACTAACGCTCCCATATTTATTGATGACACACCAGGGCTGAGTATCCTCGAATTACGCGCTAAATGCAGAAGGCTTAAAGCCCAGCATGACGTTCGGCTCATCATCATTGACTACTTGCAGCTGATGAGTGGAGACAGTGGCAAAGGTGGTGGCAACCGTGAGCAGGAGATCGCCTCCATCTCACGAGCATTGAAAGGTATTGCAAAGGAGTTGAGTGTACCGGTACTGGCACTATCACAGCTGAGTAGAGCTGTAGAGACACGAGGTGGCGACAAACGACCGCAGCTATCGGATCTTAGAGAATCAGGTTCTATCGAGCAGGATGCAGATATGGTGATGTTCCTCTATCGACCGGAATACTACGGCATCACAGAAGACGAAAATGGCATGCCTACCAATGGTACTGGTGAGGTGATTATTGCCAAGCACAGGAATGGTAGCCTTGAAAATGTCCAACTTAAATTTATCGGAAGGTTTACCAAGTTTGCCGATTTGGACATTGCTACAGGCAATGATGGATATAGCTTCCCTTCAGGGGCAGGCATTCCTTCTGAGTTTGGTGATAGTTCAAGCACCATCACTTTACCTAGCCGAGCCAATGATCCATCAGATGATCCCGGCCCGGGCGACCAACCTCCATTTTAAAGTTGAATTATGAAAGCGCTAACCCTATCGCTTGCGGAGGAAAAACCTCAATTGCTTATCGTTGATAAGGAAAAGCCGACTCCCCTGCAAGGAGAAGTGCTGATCAAAATGACAGCAGCGGCGCTTAACAGACGTGACTATTGGATTAGTGAAGGGATGTATCCTGGATTGAAGTCGGGTGCGACGTTAGGATCTGACGGGAGTGGGGTAGTTGCCGGACTCGGAGAGGGCGTTGATGACCACTGGCTTGATAAAAATGTTATTGTAAACCCAAATATAGGTTGGGGTGACGACCCATTAGTTCAAGACAAGCACTACAACATCCTGGGTATGCCCAATGATGGCACCCTGGCGGAATATTTGACCGTGCCTGTTGACAGACTGGTGGAAGTGCCCAGTCATCTGACTGTCGAACAAGCTGCGGCCTATCCATTGGCCGGATTGACGGCTTACCGAGCACTTTTTACCAAGGCACAGATTGCAAAAGGTCATAAAGTCTTAGTGACCGGAGTTGGAGGAGGTGTTTCTCAGATGGCACTTCAGTTTGCGGTAGCAATTGGTGCTGAGGTCTACGTGACCAGTAGTAGCTCAGAAAAGATTGATAAAGCAAAGGCGCTAGGTGCAAAGGAAGGCTTTAACTACAAAGATGAAGACTGGCACAAGAGCGCAGCAAAAGCGTCAGAAGGATTCCATGCAGTCATCGATAGTGTGGGAGGTGATAATGTTGACAGGTGTCTTAAAACACTGGCTCCAGGTGGGCGATACGTCACTTATGGCGCGACTCAGGGACAACCTAAGAAACTCGATGTAGCCAGACTTTTTTGGAACCAACTTCAAATTCTAGGCTCCACCATGGGCAATGATCAAGAGTTCGTTGATATGTGGCAGTTCATTGCTGAGCACAAGCTTGAGCCAGTCATCGATAGCGTACGACCCTTCGATGAAGTGCTTGTGGCCGTTGAAGAGATGGGAAGAGGAAGTCAGATGGGGAAGTTGGTGATGAAATTCGAATAAAGTGATTTCACAAATACTCAAACTCAAAATTCTGGTAAGCATTCTTTAGCTCTTGTAGCGTCTTGAGTTCGTGCTGCTTTTCCGCTAGGTCAATGCCCAGTTGATAGGTAGCCTCTGCCTCGTCTAGCATATCCAGGTCGGCATAGAGCTGTGCGGCATGATAGTAGGTGGCCAGATAGTCAGGATGTTGACGCAGTAATAATTCAAAGTATTCCTTCGATTTTAAGGGGTTGCCATCAAGATATTCTGTGGCCACTGCGTAGATCGTAAAAGGGTCATTGGGCTCATTTTTGAGGAATTCAAGTAACTTTTTGAGCCGTTCGTGGTTCATCTATATGGTTTTTATTTACTGCTAGTTTGCCTAACTTCGTGGCAAATTTAGAGAAACATTAATTGTAGATCGAATGAAAATATTGGTGTGTATCACCCACGTTCCTGACACCACCTCCAGGATAGCTTTTACGGACAACAATACCCAGTTTGACAAGACTGGCGTACAGTATATCATAGGCCCGTATGATGACTATGCCCTAGCGAGAGCAGTAGAGTTGAAGGAGCAGTTAGGTGGAAGTATTACGGTAATCAACGTGGGAGAGGCTGAGTCCGATCCTACAATCAGGAAAGCTTTGGCGATCGGTGCAGATGATGCGATCAGAGTGAATGCCTTCCCATCAGATTCATATTTTGTAGCCAACCAAATCGCTCATTATGCCAAAGAAGGTGAATATGATTTGATCCTTATGGGACGCGAGTCGATTGACTTCAATGGTGGCGTAGTTCACTCGATGGTAGGAGAGATGCTCGGCGTTCCTTCATTATCTCCGGTGATGGTACTCAATATAGAAGGCACTACCGCAAAAATGCAGCGTGAGATTGAAGGCGGCAAAGAGACCGTTGAGGCACAACTGCCATTAGTACTGGGATGTCAGGAGCCTATCGCAGAATGGAAAATCCCCAACATGCGAGGTATCATGTCGGCACGTACAAAGCCGCTTAATGTGGTAGAGCCTGCCGATAATACTGTAAAAACAGCTGTTGAAGTGTTTGAGCTTCCCCCAGCCAAAGGCGATGTAAAGATGATCGATGCGGACAATGTAGCCGAGTTGGTGACATTGTTGAAGAATGAAGCCAAAGTGCTTTAAGCGACATTTTCTGAATTAATTATCCTATTAAATCGAATCAATCAAATGGCAATATTAGTATTTGTAGAAAGTGCTGACGGTGAGATCAAGAAGTCGTCTTTAGAGGCGGTTTGCTACGCCAAAGCTATGGGTGGTGATACGACCGCCATCGTATTTGGAGAAGTCTCGGCCGATCAACTAGAGGGTCTGGGTAAGTATGGCGCTGCTAAGGTGCTGCATGTCAATGATGCCAAACTCAACCAAGGAATTATTCAAGCTTATGCTACGGCGATAGCACAGGCTATGGAGAAGGAAGGAGCTGATACGCTTGTATTGGCTAAGTCATCATTAGGTGATCCTATAGCTGCCATTGTATCTGTTAAAATGGATGCCAGTTTAGCATCTAATGTTGTAGATCTTCCTGATACTTCTAATGGTTTCAAGGTGAAGAGAAGCATTTACACGGGTAAGGCATTCGCCAATGTGGAGATGAAAAGCGATAAGAAGATTATCGCTATTAAGAAAAATGCGGTAGAAGCTATAGCAGGAGAAGGTGCTGCGACAGTAGAGGTTTTCGAACCTTCACTCTCAGATAGCGATTTTTCTGCTAAGATAGTATCTCAGGATAAGGCCACAGGAGATGTACTCCTACCGGAAGCTGATATCGTAGTGAGCGGTGGTAGAGGACTCAAAGGACCGGAGAACTGGGGAATGATCGAGGACCTTGCCAAGGCATTGGGTGCTGCAACTGGCTGTAGTAAGCCAGTATCGGATATGGATTGGAGGCCTCACCATGAGCACGTAGGGCAAACTGGTGTCAAGGTGAGTCCGTCGCTTTACATTGCGGTAGGTATCTCTGGTGCGATTCAGCACCTGGCAGGTGTCAACTCATCTAAGGTGATCGTCGTAGTAAATAAGGACCCAGAGGCTCCATTTTTTAAAGCTGCAGACTATGGTATCGTAGGTGACGCCTTTGATGTAGTACCTAAGATCACCGCCGCGGTAAACGCCGCGAAATAAGATAAGTGTGGATAAACTGAAACTCGAAATACTAGGACTTTCTTCAAGTCAGTCTCAATCTGGTTCTTTTGCCCTGGTGCTGGGGGAAGTTGAAGGGGACAGGCGATTGCCAATTATCATCGGCATGTTTGAGGCCCAGGCGATTGCGATAGAGATCGAGAAGATCACTCCGAATCGTCCGATGACCCATGACTTGTTCAAGTCATTTGCTCAAGGTTTCGAATTTACCATCAATGAGATTATTATTTCCGACTTGAGAGAGGGTGTCTTTTTTGCGAAGATCGTCTGTGATCAAGGCGGTAAGGTTAGGGAGATTGACGCGCGCCCATCAGATGCTATCGCTATTGGGCTGAGGTTTGGGGTAGATATCTACACGTACGAACCTATATTGACCGAGGCGGGCATCATCTTGACAGATGAGTACGAAGATCAACTGGAGAACCTGGACAAGCCAGAGAAGAAATCCTCAGGTGACAAGGATAAGTCTAAATCCAAGCGGCTTGGTGATCTCAATATGGACAAGCTCAACGAAATGCTCGACAAAGCCCTTAAGGATGAGGACTATGAAGCAGCCGCCAAAATCCGTGACGAGCTAAACAAACGTAATTAGTATTTGAAAGAGTTAAAAGCCATTGCAACTGCAATGGCTTTTTTGTTAACACGAAATTCGCCTATTTTAGAAGGATTAATCACCTACCATGGAATACATCCGCGGGCTCCTTGGCCTGGCATTTTTGATTGGCTTTGCTTACCTCTTTTCACAGCAAAAGAAGCAAATTGATTGGCGACTTGTTGGGATTGGCATCTCTCTTCAGATCATCTTTGGACTACTGATTACCAAGGTTGGTTTTGTCAAAAATGCCTTTGCATGGGCGAGTGAGAAGTTTGTCATCCTCTTGAGCTGTTCTGCCGAGGGTTCTAAGTTTCTGTTTGGTGATTTTGTCGATACGACTCAGTATGGGTTCGTATTTGCGCTACAGGTGTTGCCTACCGTTATCTTCTTTTCGACTGTTACGGCGGGCCTTTATTATCTCGGTATTCTTCAGATCATAGTCAAGAGCATCGCTTATGTGATGTCAAGGACAATGCGCCTTTCCGGTGCAGAGGCCCTCTCCGCTGCGGGTAATATCTTTCTTGGCCAGACCGAGGCGCCATTATTGGTGCGACCCTTTGTACCCAAAATGACCAAATCAGAGTTGATGTGCCTCATGACAGGAGGGATGGCAACTATCGCCGGAGGAGTACTGGCGGGCTATGTTGCTTTTTTAGGAGGAGATGACCCAGTGGAGCAGTCGAAGTTCGCGGCTTATCTGTTGAGTGCTTCCATAATGAATGCTCCTGCGGCTATCGTTATCTCCAAAATCCTGATCCCAGAGACTAACAAAGAAGCGATCAATAAATCACTGAATGTAAGCTCCGATTCGCTAGGCGTGAATTTGGTAGATGCACTGTCCAATGGCGCAGCGGATGGCTTGAAGCTAGCGCTAAATATTGGTGGAATGTTGTTGGCCTTCATCGCATTGATAGCTGCCCTCAACTACATCCTTATTTCCATTGGGGATGTGTTCGGTCTGAATATGATGATCATTGAATCGACGAATGGCCAGTTTGCTGGGTTCTCCCTTGAATACATCTTAGGTCAGATTTTTAGGGTCTTCGCCTTCATTATAGGGGTGAACTGGAATGAATCACTGCAGGTAGGTAGCCTGCTTGGACAGAAGATGGTGGTCAATGAGTTTGTAGCCTATCTCGGATTGGCTGAGTTCAAAGCAGCTGGTGCCTTGAGTCCCAAGTCAGTATTGATCGCTACTTATGCCTTGTGTGGCTTTGCAAACTTTAGCTCTATCGCCATTCAGATTGGTGGTATCGGGGGCATGGCACCTAATCAGCAAGGCAACCTCTCAAAACTGGGATTCAGAGCACTACTTGCAGCTACTATAGCAACTATGATGACAGCTACGATTGCTGGTGCAATTAATGGGTAGATTATGATGCGTTTCAAAACGCATTACTAAACATGATTTTATTAAAGAAATCGTTTCTTTTGCATAAAAGGTTATGAACAACAAAGTCAATATAGTGATTAGCAAAGATGAGCATGGATACTATGCCAATTGTCCTGCCTTGCCTGGTTGTCAGACACAAGGAGATTCTTTTGAGGAAACTATGGTCAATATTAGGGAGGCAATAGAACTATACCTCGAAACTATGACCCCAGAAGAGATTAATGCATCCTTGAGTCAGGAAATCTTGATCACTACAATGGAAGTGCAAGTTGCCTAAACAACGGACTTTGACTGCCAAGGAAGCCGAGAAATTACTTCTCGGGGCTGGTTATGTGCATATAAGGAGTAAAGGCAGTCATCGTATCTATTTGAGAGATATTCGAAGAGTAGTTATTCCTTTTCATGGAAAGAAAATTCTCCATCCGAAAATTGTCAGAGAGGTGTTAGTCGCTATCGAGAAATAGTAGTTAGATTTTCATTATCTGGTTTGAAGAATGTTTCAACGACTGATGGAAGAATCTGTATTGTGCTTGATTAGCGACTATGATGACCGCTACAATCGCTGGGGCGATTAAGGAGTAGTTATCTTTTCTTTAGATAAGATCATTAGGCCTAAAACAGGCCCCAAAGCCAACACCAGAAACAAATTACTCACCTCGATTTGGTCCATCAACAGGGTGATGAGCTGTATGCTCACAATAGTGATGGCAAAGCCAATGCAATTAACAATGGTTAGTGCTGTGCCTTTGATCTCCGGAGGTGCGTTTTGAGCTACCAGAGTAGAAAACAATGGAGAGTCAGCGATCACTGTCAGTCCCCATATTAACAGAAACAGGATGAATATGATAAACGAGCCGTGCATGATGACTAGTGGTGAAAGCAAACAGCAAACTCCGGAAATGATCAGTGCTGCTTTGGCTGTTCTCAGCGTTCCCCATTTTTCCGATAGGAGACCTCCAGCTATACAGCCTAAGCTGCCTATACCGATAATGACGAATGACCAAATGGAAACATCAAAGCGGAGGTCACCGTGCGTAGTTTGATAGAAAGCCAGTAGCACGGGCACGAAAGCCCAAAAGGCATATAACTCCCACATATGGCCAAAGTATCCAAAAGCTGCTTTTCGGAAGGCGGAGTTAGAAAAGACACTGAAAAAGGCACCCAATTCAAGCTTCTGAGCGGGTTTGTGATACGGGCCATTGGGAACCAATAAGTACAGGATCAGGCCTCCAAATAAAGCGAGACTTGTCGTGATATAGCTCACCCATTGCCAAGGCAGGCTGCCCAAGGAACCTTTGATAAGGTGGGGGAGCGCAGTGCCTAACACCAGTGCTCCAACTAAGAAGCCGAGTGCTCGACCGAGTCGCTGATAATGATCGGAAGCGATCTTCATCCCGACAGGGTAGATACCAGCCAAAAAGAAGCCAGTCAAAAACCTCAGGCTAAGAATACTCACAAAAGACTGATCAAAAGCTGTGAGGAGCAGATTAAAGCATCCAGCGAGTAGTGCGCTGATCATGAACACTAGAGAAGGGGAGAATCGATCCGCCAGGTTGAATATGGCGTAGAACAGCGTACCTGAGATAAAGCCAAACTGAACGGCTGATGCGATGTGGCCGAGACTATTCTCCGGTAGGCCGAACTCACTAATGAGACTCGGAGAAATAGCGTTACCAGAAAACCATAATGATGTACAGCAAAACTGTGCTATGACAATGATGGGCAAGACCCATTTGCTCGAAGTATAGGCGGTCATAATGCCTTAATCTAGTAAAGAAGCACTTAGAGAATAGAGAATTTCGATAAGAGGTAACCTGTTGCAGTTGGCCTCAATCATCAGTCTCCTTTGCGCTTTTCTCCTCTGGCATCTCATGTTGGTCTATGTGCTCAAAGTCCTTTTCAGGCATGCTTTCATCTGAGATGGGGCCAAGGAATACAGCATAGGGTAGCGTGGCAGCTTTTCTTTCTAAGACTACCTTGGCGATTCCAGCTATGGGTATGAAGAGGATCATACCTGAAACACCCCATATCGTACTACCCACGATAACGGTAAGAAAAATTGTGAGCGCGTTGAGCTTGAGTTTGTCACCGATGACTACTGGCTTAAAGACATTTTCCTGCAACATATTGGCAAGGAAGATCGCTCCAAAAACCAAGGTAGGAGTGAGCCAGCTTTCCGACGTAAGGAAGGAATAGATCACAATCAAGACCATCGCCATGGGTATGCCTAGATAGGGGATTAGACTTAATACTCCTGCTAGCACCGCCCAGAACAATGCGTAATCGACACCTAGGATCAACAAGGAAATATAGACGACCACACTGAGCATTAGTGCTGTGATAATCAAGCCATTGAGGAAGCTGCCGATGATCTCTATGAGCTTGGAATTGAACTTGCGCAGGTTGAAGTACTCCTCTTCATTTTTAGCCTTGAGATGATAAAACCTGAGCAAGTCGCCCGAATAAAGTAGCACAAAAAAAGAGTAGAGAAAAACGAGTAATAAATCCCCTAGAAAGCCCCCCATGTCGCGAGCAAAGGAGAGGATGTAGGCGGATATATTAGACAATTGGTTGCGAACTGTGTCCATTGAAAAGACCTCATTGAAATCAAAGCCAAAAGTTGAAAAGAGATCAGTCAATTGATTTTCTACTTGCAGGAGTCTGGATTCCATACCACTGGCAGTCTGTACGATTCTCTGCATTTCCACGGCGAAGAATGTCATTACTCCGATCAATGCACTCAGTACCAGCAATAGGTAGAGGAAGCAGATTACACCCCAATTTAATTTCACTTTGCTGTGAATTTTTCTGAGCACATGAACCGAAGAGAAACCTATCATCAATGCCCACGCGATAGGCACGATAACACTCCGGCCTACGACCATTAGTCCAAGAATTAAACTAAAAATGATCAGTCCATGGGAGAAACTGATAAGTGAGGTTTGCTTAAGGGTCTTCATGCGAAGGATATTCTGAAAGTGTTGATGCTAAAGTTAAAGTTAATATCAAATCAAATTACTCGCTGATGGCTTATTTATGCTTTGCCTCAGCGTAATTCTTGAGCCCTTCACACACCCGCTCGAACCCAGCCAGAATTCGCTGACCATAAATAGCATGTACAATTGGAGTCAATGGGCCTTTGATGGTGTCGACAGTCTCATATTGACACCCGCCTTTGTGTAGTGAAAGCGTCTGCGTCCGCTCCGCTTTAAGTAATGGCCACCAATTCAGGCCCCAGGCTATTTTCGCGCCCTCAACATACTGAGTGAGATACTCTGTTTGCTTAATTGGCTTCCGACCTAGGTTCATAACCACCTCCATCTTTACCGGACTGCCAATTGCCCAATCCAAGTCTACTTTTTGCGTAAAAGTGTTCCAGCGATGATAGTCCGGTGTGTCTACCAAAGTGGACCATACTGCAGAACTGGGTGCACTGATGATTGCAATTGCCTGATATTGTCGCCGGAACATATCCGTTAATGGTTTGATATAGACTTTCTATGAGGAGTTAGCCAATTCTGATTATCATTGACCTGCAAAGTACCCCCACATGAAGACTGTTTTTTTTGCATTCCTCAATATATTCAAAAAAGTGCGTCTGTTTTGGTTCTTCCTATCGGGAAAGACGGAAGCTGACATTCATGATCAAAGAGTAGTCAGTCTAAAAGCTTGGGAGGATTATTGTGATGGTCTGAAGACCGCTGGAGCGGCATTACTCTACCCTGGAGCTCCAAAAGACCCACAGCAGTTGGCTGAAGGTATTCGATATCTTTCTCGACTGACAAGGGCTGGATTAGAGGCTTTTGTGGAATATGGCGACCCAAGATTTCCTGAGTTTCGCAGGACTGTCCATGAGACCATCAAGATGGGTGCCGACAACCCTGACAACTACTATCTCAATACTCAGATAAGCGGCGAGTACGAATACATCATTTCCGGTAGGAGAAATACCATCCACTACTTCGGACTATTCACTCAGAACGGGAGTTACGGCACCACCGGAGGTCTTTCGCCTTGCGGAAAGTTGGAGGATGGGGAATTGGTGACCAATGAAGATGGTAGTTTTGAAATTGTTCTTAGCAGAGAAAGGAAAGGTCAAAACTGGTTGAAGATTGAACCAGCGTCTAGTCTATTGATGGTTAGGCAGACTTTTCGGGATCGAGAAAAGGAAATTCCGGTAGGACTCAGTATCAAAGCGATGGGAGTCGAAGGTACGCCTGGTTCGATCTCTTCACAACAAATCGACGAAGGGTTGAATTCTGCAGGACTACTCGTAGCAGGTGCACCCATGCTATTCTCGAAGTGGGCTAAAGGTTTTCAAAAGCATTCCAATCAATTGCCTCTATTTGACCCAGAGGTATCCAATGCGGCTGGTGGAGATGCCAGCATCATCTACTACCATAGCCATTGGAAGTTGGCAGAGGATGAAGCATTAGTGATCAAAGCGCTACCGCCAAAATGTGATACCTGGAACTTCCAGCTCAACAACTATTGGATGGAATCGCTGGACTACCGCTATCACCGTATCTGTATCAATGACTTTAGTGCTAGGGCTCAGAGCGACGGATCTGTGACGGTAGTAGTTGCGCACGAAGATCCTGGTCATCCCAATTGGATACAGACGGCTGGTCACCACGAAGGGACAATGTGCTGGCGCTGGTACCGACCGCAGGGTGCTTATCCAGACCATGTGCCTGTGAAGAAGATGAAATTTAGCGAGTTAAGTCGATAGCCTTGGAAGGAACGAAGACTAAATGGCCTATCAGGTTATTCAATATTATATCAGGTTCTCGAATCAAAATCGATCCTAATAAGCTCACTAAAGCCACCATGCGCCAATCCGGTCTAAGCAACCTGGGTGCTGAATATAACCCCGAGCCTTTGGAAGTACTCTGTAAGTCGATTACCGATGAGGCTAGGCTGCATCCCTTTGGTGCGTTTATGATAAAGCAAAAGCTCATTGGTCAGATAGAAGGAAGACTTTGGGCAGAGCACTGGTTTAGGACTCATCCCGAAATCCTCGATCAGCCTTTGTTGCCCGTGGTACTGATTACTGGCCTACAGCGGACGGGTACGACCAAGCTTCAGCGGCTGCTGTCACAAATGGACGGTGCACGCGGTTTGAGGAGTTGGGAGGGCCTGTATCCTGCACCTATCGGAAATGAATCGGAAACGCAGAAACGCATCAACAAGACCAAGCTCAATGAAAGAGCAGTCAGATGGATATCCCCCAGCTTCTATAGTATCCATCCCATTGAGCATGAAAATTTTGAGGAAGATGTATTGCTCCTGGACCTTGATTTCATGAGTAGCTCATCGGAGGCAATCATGCATGTCCCGAGCTATGCAGACTATCTTAATCGTACGGGTCAGACTGCTGCCTACGCCTATGAGGTCAAGCTACTCAAGCTCCTGCAATGGCAGAGACCTGGCAAGTATTGGGTGCTCAAGTCACCTCACCACCTGGAATATTTGGATATCATCAAGACGCAAATGCCCGACCTCAAGCTGATATGGACGCACCGTGACCCCAAGGCGACTATTCCATCCTACATGAGTATGCTTTACCATGGCAGGCGGATGTTTAGCGAGGAAGTAGTTGCCAGAGATATCACTGACCATTGGATACCTAAGATTGACAGAATGTTGACGAAGGGACTGAAGGATGTAAAAGTATTGTCAGCTGTGAAGCACCTCCATTTTAATGATTTGTTAGAAAGGGAATCAAAGATCATAAAGGAAATCACTGACTGGATCGGAGCGACACCTCCATCACCAAAGGAAGAATCCAAATCTTACTATAGTAGCCATCGCTATGAACTTCAAGATTGGGGGTTGACGGCTGACGGTATAGATGATCAGTTTGGCTACTATCTTAAGGCTATGAAATCCCTGACACATGCGTGATAAGAAGTTTGGTAATCCTTTTAGCGCCACACTCAATGGTATCATTGAGCTTTATAGCAACAAAGGGGAGGAGGTTAACCTACCGGAAAATATTGACCTTTCAGGTAAGCACGTCATGATCACTGGCTCAAGTGCAGGACTGGGATTAGCTACCGCAAAAAGAGTGGCAAAAGCCGGAGCACAGCTGTCAATGGCTGTGCGTAGTGGTATTCCTGATAAGGGCCATGAGGTTGAGGGAGAGGCTGGTGTGTCCAATGTGAAGATGTACTATGTTGATCTCTCGGACTTTGAGAGCATTAATTCTTTTCTCAATCAATTGGTCAAGAATGAGGTGAAACTCGACATCTTCATCGCCAATGCGGCGATGGTTCCGCTTGTGAGCAGACAAACAAAGCAGGGCTTGGAGGAAATGTTTATGGTCAACTACCTTTCGACTTTCTACTTGATCAATGAACTTCTATCACGAAAGATTATCAGTACCGAAGCAGCCTCAAAAATTATCATCATCTCCTCGGAGAGTCACCGTGATCCAGCAGCGTTTGACTGGGAAGGCTTTGGTAAATACGAGCCCTATGGGATTAAGGAGGTGATTGCCAAGTACGGATACTACAAGCTGTTGCTCACCACCTTCGCCAACGAACTATCAAGAAGAATCAACACGGATAAGAGCATCATCCCCGTCAGGGTGCTCTGCCCAGGCCCTGTCAATAGCAATATAGCCCGCGAAGCTCCCGGCTGGATGCAGCCTTTGCTCAAAGGAGTCTTCTCACTCTTCTTTCGATCACCGATGAAAGCCGCTGACCCAGTGGTCTACTTCTGTCAGGAAGCTGGTGATCAACCTATCGACTATCTCTACTTGCTCCAAAAGAAGCCGATGGCGCCCTTGGCACAAGAAATGGAAGATAGCACTAGGCTATGGGAGCGGAGTGAAGCTTTGATTCGGGAGCTGGGATATAAGGTCGGATGAACTTCTGCGAAGTAGTTAACCGACTATCTGGACATTTGACATCCTTCTTAAAGTAGAACTAGGGTTAACGGAATAGCCTATGCCCTGCCCTTGTAGAGGCTGTCGATAGAGCCCCTTATTTTACCTTACTCATCGTAAACCTTGAGCCTCTTAGCTCACCATCTTGCTCCCCGGAGATTTCTGCAACTAGCGAGTCAGCGTTGATCAAGCGATATGCGATTACCTGCGGAAAATCGTGCGCTTTGTTCTCAAAAACGAGCTCATTGTCGGTGTATTCTCTCAGCTTAAACTTGACAGGTTGTTGCTCATTTTGATCCATCACAGTTGGGATATAGAAGAGCGTATTTTGATCCTCGACGAGCCTCACGGTTTCGAATATGACTGTGTCTTTATCTTTGATCATGTAGCTGAGACCCGCTAGTTCCTTTGGCCCACTAATTGTCCATGATTCATAGATACTTCCACGATCCGTTTTATTTTCCCAGGTACTGGTGAGCCATTCAGGTACTTCGACTTGGGTTTGTGGAGGGTGCTTTGAGCTGCTGCTTATCAGAATAAGGCAGGCAATAAGTCCAGTGGTTAGGGCGAAAAATTGCGATGATCGTTTTTGCATGATTTCCATGATTTTAACCAAAGAAATCAAAAGGGGAAGGCTCAAAATTGTAAATCCGCGACATTACCCCTTATGACCATAAAACAGCCCAGACAGCTTGAGACTGTCGGCGTAGAACGCTTTGGGCGTAGGTCCGGTAAAAGCTTTGAAATCTTTGATGAAATGAGCTTGATCGTAGTACCCTTTTTTATAGGCCAGACTGGTAAGGTTGTCATGGTTTTGACTGAGTAATTGTTGCAGTGCAGCCTGGAGTCGTACTACACGGGACAGATACTTTGGTGACAGGCCTACCTCGGAAGCAAACTTACGCTCTAGCTGCCGACGACCGATCTGACCGTGTTGCGATAGCTCATCAAGGGAGTGGTGTCCCCTGACCTCAAGTATCATGTCGACAGTATCCTGAATGATCTTACTAGTGTTTTTTTCTGCCGAAATTGTATCCAACAGGAAGGTCTCAACTATGCTGATCCGTTCCGCGGAAGACTCGACATTCCGCACATTATTCTCCAGTATTTTTCCGCTATCGCCAAATACATGGATTAGTTCGGTCGCCTTGTTGGCAATGGTCTTAAGGTCAATGGAAGAAAATGGAGCGAACCCGTGTGGATAAAAGCGCACGGCAAAGATATCGGTCATTCCGGTAGGTGCTATTTCGAGCGTTTGTGTTAACTGACCCATCACGAAACTGTGAGGCTGGATCAGGCTAGTCCCATCGCTTAGATATTGGCGATAGCGGTCGCCGAAGTGAAAGATCAACTCTATACAGCCATCTGGTACGATGGTCTGCTTCTCTGTGATGCTCGACTTAGGCCCTTGAAGCGTCCAGTAGCATTTGACAAAAGCCTCGAGTTCATGACGAGTAGGGTAGGTCTGGTAGTTCATATATCACAGCGGCAATGCTCTATTCAAAGGTACAATTATGGTACTTCTGATAAACCTAAACTTGCCGTTTGGTTGTGACTTCCCTTTGACACAATCTGATTCTAATCGTTGAAAATGAAGAATCCATAGCCTCCCGGATCTCTGATGATGATGTTGTCGACAATGCCCTCATTGTTGAAATGGGTGATTTCTTCTGATATTGGAATGTTGGCTTCTCTTATTTTTTGAATGACTTCCAGGTTTTTGCCGCTATTGAAGTAGGTGAATGCCGGGTTGAAGAACAGGTGAGGGCAGACAAGTGGCCTCATGATGCTTACCTTAAAATCATCGTCATTAGCAAGCACGCAATAACTATCCTCGGGGCTCCCCATGGTGATGCTAAATCCAAGGGTCTGCCAAATGCCAATCGACTTATGAACATCTGAAGCTTCGAGACTGAGACCTGCGAAATTTCCCGGTAGGGCAGGATTCACTTCAGAAATTGGATTCTCAAACTTCGGATCGCCCTCAATCAGATAGATCCAGCACCCACTCATATCATTGAGAAGGTATCCTTCTGAGATAGTGTGTACGACGGTCTTTTGTTTCAACTCTTCCACCACCTTGCCCCAGGAGGATGCGTACATCTTCACTCCAGGACGAGTGTAGCGATCAGGATTGATCTCAACGATCGCAGAACCGCCTGCCACGATTACCGGATCAGCTTCAGAAAGAGTCGTAAAGTTCAGGCGCTTGTAGAAATCAAGGCTTTCAGAAAGGTCATTAGTAGGGGTGATGATAGTTGTCATGCGCGTCATTATTTATCGATAAAGGAACGCTTTGCCAGGCATTTTTCCCTCATACTTTGGTATGAATTTACCTACGGGTAGCATTCCATTCCAGCCTGACCAGCGCTAAAATAACAGAGATCTCCCCAAGGAAGTAAATGATGCCAAGCAAAGTAAGCCCATCGAATAAATAAATGATCAATCCCAGCGTCACCGCGCAGTAAAGGCTATTGGCAATAGCAATTGCTCTCAGAAACACTTGCCCATTCCGCGGAATCAGCCAGTAGCATGCGAATGAGTAAACGGCATAGACGCATACCGCCATGGCTAGTGGATTTAAAACGTACTGAGGCATACCGATATAAGGCTCCAGTTTTGGCAGCACTAAGCCAAGCATACCAGCGGTCACTATTGCTCCAATAGCATCAATGAGAAAAAGCTTTCGGATGGTTAGTTTTTTTAGCATTTATCCAATTACGAGATCGATTATCCTGTGGAGTCGATCATGTCGATGAGTTAAGTCTTTGGAATACATAGAAAAACTAGGCTACAGCAATCATTGTTCATACCTACCGCTGCTACGCACAATTCCTGATTACTATGGCTTCAGGATTGAAAAAATGGTACAATTGAAGTAGGCATTTAATAAATGTCCTAGATTTCGTGCTGGTCACCTTATAAGCACCTGAAGTCACTCCCGAAGGGAGTCTCTGTTGCAGGAAGCACAAGGTTGGATCATAGATTCCCTTCGGGAATGACTTCTAACCGCAGTTTTGCCACAAAGCTGTTATTTCTTAAGTGCCTACTTCAATGGTACAAATCCATTAATAAAAATGGAGCTGCATTGGTCGGCACATTGAGACTACCATAATCATGTCAGCAGTGCATTTGGCGGTAGCTGGTTCCAGAGCAACTTGCGTGCCTCCTGGATCTCAGTAAGTATTTGACCTCCCAACTTGGTTACTTTGAAAAAGCGCTTTTTTCTGCCTCCTCTTTGGGCGGTAGCTCCACCCATATATGAGTCGGCATATCCCTTCTCTTCCAGGCGATGTAGCGTGGAGTGTACAGCACTCACGCTTATCCGCCGGTTAAGTTGAAGCTCGATTTCTTTAGTGATAGCCACTCCATACGCGTCCTCCTGCAGCATAACCACAGTCAGCAGTACGACTTCTTCTAGTTCTCCAATGTATGTTTTGCGCATAGCTAAGTGTTTACTCTGACTTGAGGGTATCCACAGGATTCATAAGGGCTGTTTGTACGGTTTGAACACTTATAGAAAGCATCGTAAGCACTAGCGTAAAAAGGGCAGCTGCTGCGAAGTAGTACCAGCTAAGCTCAATATGATAAGCATAGTCGCCGAGCCAATCTTGAAGCAGCACCCAGGCAATAGGAGTGGCGAGCAGAATAGCAGTACAGACAAGAAAGATGAAGGAGCTTGAAAAAGTCTTGACGATATTCAGCAATGATGCACCGAGCACTTTACGAATACCAATCTCCTTGGTGCGCTGTTCCGCGGAGGTCATCGCCAATCCGAAAAGTCCAAGACAGCAGATGAACAATGAGATGACGGTGAAGATATTAGCTAGGCTAGAGGCCACCTCTTCCTGTTGGTAGAGATTGGCATATTCTACGTCCATGAATTCATACTCTACGGGGTAATTTGGATTTAACCGATTGGCAATAGTCTCGATACTCTCTATTGCCGTTACGGTTTGACCAGGGAGTGTTTTGATAAGAATTTTTCCAAATTCTAGACCTTCCTTTACGTCCATGATAAGGGGCCTGATAGGCATGTGCAGAGAGTTGATATGATAGTCTTTCAGCACACCAATGATCTTGCCCTTCTTGTTCCATGCAGAAATCCATTTACCGATAGGTTCCGTAATACCCATTTGTTGAACAGCCATCTCATTGATCATGAAAGCTGTAGTGTCGCTTGGTATACTCCTCGAGAACCCACGACCGTTGATGACCTCCAGATTCATCAGATCCAAGAACTCAAAACCTACAGAAGTAGGGAAAAAACCCACCTTGGAGACTGACTCTTTTCCCTGCCAGTCGATGGCTTCTGCTATTTCAAAATTCATAGCGTGGGGAGCTTCACTGGCCCGGTCTACCATGGCAATACCGGGCATATTAATGAGTTCATTTTTGAAAAGAAGATACTTGTCAATGAGGTCGCCTTCTATGGTGACGTACATGACATTTTCTCGATCATACCCGAGATGACTGTTTTTGACATATGCAGTTTGCTGGTAGGCCACCAAAGTCACGAGGAGCATGGTTACGGAAATCGCGGACTGGAATATTACTAACCCTTTTTGGAACCAAATGGTGGCAGGCGAGAACTTGAAATCTCTTTTCATCACTCGGTTGATGTTAAGAGAGGATAAGAATATGGCAGGATAGGCCCCAGCAAACACTCCGATACTGAGTGTAATGGCAATGGAGCTCAACCAAGCCTCCGGACTGTAGATAGGAACGGATAGCTGTAGACCAAGTGCTGAGTTGAGCGCTGGTATAGAGAGCCACACCATGGAGATGGCCAGTATCATGGCTAGGAACGATAGAAGTGTGGATTCAATGAGAAACTGCGTGATGAGGGCTGATTTTGAGGAGCCCATGACCTTACGTACTCCAATTTCTCTTGCTCTTTTGATGGATCTGGCAGTGGCTAGTCCAGTAAAATTGATGCAAGCTAACACAAGAATGAATAAGCCTACCCAAGAGAAAGTTCGGATATATTCGATCTTACCACCTGTAGGCACTCCGTTCTCAAATTCTGAGAAAAGTTGTTTTTTGTCCAGTGGCAACATACCAAGCGTAACATCGATTTCTCCGTTTTCTGTCAGTCGCTCTTTCAATAAGTCCTTGAGCAGTAGCTCGACGTTATCTGGGTTTGCATTTTCTTCCAATAGCAGATAAGTGACCCATTGATTGGAGGCGCGTCTGACCTTGCCGAGCTTGTTTAACTCCCAACTCAGGAGATAATCAAACTGCATAGAGCTTCGGTGATCAACATCATCGAATACGGCCGATACCACCAGGTTGGTGGCGTTCTCGTATCTCAGTGTTTTACCAATAGCACTCTCTGTATCTTCAAAAAAGAGACTGGCCATCCGTTTGGATATGGCAATTTGATTGGCTGTCTTAAGCGGGTTGTTCTTCTCACCTGCAATGATGTCAAAAGAGAACATTTGGAGAAAATCAGCGTTGACCATGGAGCCTTCCAGTTTGTGTAGTTGATCTCCTAGCTGAAATGTATGAGGGTAGCCCCAAGGCAGTTCGTAAAGTGGATGATATTCAGTGGCAAGCGCAACACCGGGGATACTTGATTTGATCTCCACACTCAGGGCATCTTTCATATCCCACTGAGGGCTCACGTACTCAAATGGAATGGGATATCCTCCAAGTGTGTTGTCTGCTCCGTCAGCCGTGTAGTAGAGCGAGTAGAGCCGTGATTGATTTGAATGAAAGGTATCAATAGACCGCTCATGACTGATCCAAAGAGAGATCATGATAAAGGCGACTAAGCCTAGCGCAAGGCTTAGGACATTGAGAAGAGAGTAGCCTTTGCCATTGACGATTTGACGTTTGGCAAGTTTGAAATGATTACCCAGCATGGTGATGTAGTTTGTTTCAGAAATGATTTGTGGGCGCTTCAGCGCGTAAGGGCGAACGAATTTCATGGCATGCCAGATATATGTCCGGTCAGCTTGAGTCTGTCCATTGGCTTTCACCCAATCAGCATAATACTCGGCCAGGTCTCCTTCTATCTCTTCTGTGAGATGGTCCTTACAGATATACCTAAGTAAGTTGCCAGGCCATTTTGGAGGGATCGGATTGTTCATTCTTGTCGTTAACCCACAATACTATTTGAATTTGAAATGATTAAATTAAGTTATGTAGAACAAATAAACTAGAGGATGCAGTAAGCTGATGAAGTCATTGGGTGAGAGGAGGGAGTGAGGTCTAATCGAGCCAGATAGGTGATCCTCCACATTCTTGTGGAAGGTGCCTAATTCAGGACTTTTCTCAATGTTCGAACCCATAGACTCCATGGGGTTCTTTTATTCAACCCTGTCAATTGGTTCTCTAGTTTGTCAAAGGCATCTTCTATCAGGGCATCATGCAGCCAGCGTATGGCTAGTGCCCATGAGAGCGTGGCAGCACCAGTTGTCTTCATATCTATGGTATGCTTGAGTTTAGTGCTTTCTGATGCGACCTCTTCAATAGCCAATGTATGGGTTCCATCAAAACCTTTTGGCTTGGAGAATCTGAATGTAGCTGAGTGCGGAGGATCATAGTGAACCACCGTGTACCGGATAGGGCCGTGTCCACCTTCAGCACCTTCTGTGAGTCCATCCCGAAACCTCATGGATGGCCATTGCTCCTTAGGCCAAACTGCGTCATTTTTTGTAGCAAGAGTGAGAAGGAGAGGAGCGACTTTTTCAAAAGGTTGGTGGATGATACGCTCGTGAATGTTAAGAACTTTCATATTTAGTGATGAGCGAGATAAGCTCGAATGCTAAGCTCGTATAAACGCTCATCTGCTGCTGGAGTTGGGTCATAGATACCTTTTGTAGTCTGACTACCACAGCATTGGCAAGGGCCTTCTGACTTGAGGGTTATCCCATTCTTTTCTGCATAGGTTCGATAGTCTTGCATGGCTAATGGCTAAGTAGGTATTATTGCTGCTCTAGTCTAAAAGGCCATTGACCTTCGCATACTGTAGGAGCATAATCGTCTTGCCGTCTTTGAGTTCCCCGGTGTTGATCATTTCATAAGCTTTATCAAAATCCAATTCGAGCACCTCGATATGCTCTTGTTCATCGTGAAGACCTCCACCTTCACTCACTTTCATTTTCGGACTATACTCCGCTACGAAAAAGTACAGAATCTCAGTAACGGAACCTGGGGACATATAGGACTCAAAGATCTTTTGGACTTTGGTCACCTTGTAGCCTGTTTCCTCTTCAGTTTCCTTTCTGATACAGTCCTCAGCATTATCTTTATCTAGTAAGCCCGCACATGCTTCTATGAGCATTCCGTCTTCATTACCATTGATGTAGGTGGGAAGCCTGAATTGTCGGGTGAGGATCACTTTCCGCAGTTCCTTATTGTACAGCAGGATAGTCGCGCCATTACCGCGATCGTAAGCCTCTCTGGATTGTGTCTCCCATGATCCATCCTGACGCTGATAGTCGTAAGTGACTTTGTTTAAAGTATACCAGCTATCTGATAGGACTTCTGTTTGAAGGTTTTTGACCTGCTTATTCGGCATTGGGTATTTCATCTAGATGATAATAGATTTTTATTCCTTTTGATTTGGCCACTTCCATGTCCATGTCGGCTCCTTTTGATTGACCAGGAATTCTCAGGATAGCATCACATTTATCTAGTAGTCTGTGGGCTGTAGGATATTGTATTTCATCCCAGGCGGTATCACCTATTTGATTAGATCCTGCCAGCCGAGCGAGCGGCAAGGCGACCCATTCACCTATCATGGGTACATGACCTTTTCGAAATATAGGAAGCGCCATGGCTTCAAGGTTATCCAAGTTGCGCTGGATAAGATCAGGATCATCATTGGTACCACTTCTATAGGGGCCTGCGATAAGAATCAGCATTTTTTGTTTAAAGAAAGAGTAAAAGAGCCTAAGAAAAATTAAGATACCTTAAGATTTCGCCATTAGCCCTTTTCGGCTCTGATAGCACTGAGGAACTCTGGCGTGATACCGAGATAAGAGGCTATTTGCTTTTGTGTAACATGTGCTGCTATATCCGGGTATTTTTTGAGAAAGGCCCAGTAGCGCTCCTTTGCTGTATTGGAGAGGTTCTGGATCATACGGAGTTGTTCTCTTGAGTAGGCATTTTCCATCAGTATCCTGAAATACCTTTCGAATTGAGGTACTCTCTCAAGTAGTCTATCCAGACTTTCTCTGGAGAGCTGGAGTAGCACACAATCCTGTACCGCTTGGATGTTGACCATTGCCGGTAGGACATTGACAAAGCAGTGCATATCGGTAATCCACCACTCCTTGGTCGCAAACATTACCGTGGAATCTTTGCCTTGATCGCTGAGATGATAGGCCCTTAGTAGGCCAGAAAGCACGAAATGGATATGCTGGCATGGCTCACATTGCCTTAGAATAAACTCCTTTTTGGAGATAGTCTTTTGGATTAGGACTGAAGTTAGTAATTGCGTCTCACTTGGGTTAAGATTGATATGTTTCTGGATGTGGTTTTGAAGTAGACTCGTATCCATCGCAGTAGTTTAGAGCCTTAAATTACTGATAACTGATGAGCTAAATCAATTAGATTAAACATGATGCAAGAGCTGGTGAACGATTCTTCGTTATTGTTGTTTGAAATACATGACAGCACCGAAAGCACCCTACTGCGATCCAGAAACAGGTGAATGCACACCCGGAGCATTGCCGGAGTTGGAAAAGAAAGTTGAACTTATTCCTGGTAAGGAGATAATCTATGTAGGTGATCCGATGTGTAGTTGGTGCTGGGGGATATCCAATCATCTCAAGCAACTGAAAGAAAGCAATCCTCAGTACAAGTTTAAGATTGTAGTTGGTGGATTGCGGCCTGGTGGAGGAGAGCCTTGGAATAATGAGATGAAGAACTTCTTAAAGCACCATTGGGAGGAAGTCACCAAGCGAAGCGGACAGCCGTTTGGCTATGCTTTATTTGACAGAGAGGAATTCAACTATGATACAGAGCCGCCCTGCCGCGCGGTAGTAGCCTCCAGGGCATGGGTACCTGATCAGGAGTTAGCTTTATATGAGGCGGTATCCAGAAAGTTTTATGTTGATAATGAAGATACAAACCAGCCTGAATTCTACAGGTCGATCTGTGAGGATTTTGGGATTGACTTTGGCGCTTTCTTGAAGAGCTTCCAAAGTGAGGAGACCAAGTATGCGACTCATCAGGAGTTTCAACTCAACCGACAATGGGGAGTGAGGGGCTATCCGACGGTTCTTTTCAAGTCTGGGGATCAGCTCTATCAGATCAACAATGGCTATGCGGAGTATGAGCAGATGCAGGCTGTGATCGACAAGATAATCGCAGTGGATAAATCAACAGTAGCCGCGGATTAGACTATCTCTCTGCGCGAGAACACCTAGGTACCCCAATGCAGTCATGCCGTAGGCATCTTATCCATGTAGAAGGGCGGAGGGGTATTCTCATAGTATTTTGACCAATTCATATAAGACGCTATCCTCAGCTAGCAAGCCTAGGAAGTGACTTGTCAGGGTTGGATACTGATTTGAGCTTTGTGCAATTAAACTTGGGTCGAGCTTGGCAGATTCATCTTACGAAAAGTCAAATTCACCCTTGGCGTCTTGACCTTCTTAGTCGGAGGCAACCGATGAAGCCAGTTCTCCTGAGTGGATCCGGTCATTTCCAGAAGACTTCCTGGCTCTAATACTACGTAAACTTTCTGATCCACTTTCTTATGTTTAAAGCCGAACCTGCGTGTAGAACCAAAGCTGAGTGAAGCAATTGAAGCATGATGAGCTAGCTCCTTTTCATCATCGCTATGCCAGGCCATGCCTTCATCACCAGAGTGGTAGAGATTGAGTAGGCAGGAGTTGTAGTCGCTACCCGTGACCTCCGAACATTTCTCCTTTAATGCGAGTAGTTCTTTAGTCCATGGAAGGGCTTTTCTGGTCACTTTGGAATAGGTATAGTCAAATGGGATGTCGCCATACCATGCCACTTTGCGCTTGGTGACGATCCGCTTGCCAAACATGATAGCTACATCGTTTTGCCATTCGATTTCGGTCATCAGCTTTTGATAGAAGTTATCCGATTCTCGAGAGTTGACGACATTGTCATGATAGTAGACTTCACCTCCGAAGGGCAGAAGGTTAGCGTCTGACTGATTAAACAAGTCCATCTTTCCAGTTTTGATAATCCGATTTCATACAATGGCCACAGGGCCGAAAGCCTGCTGCAATGGCCTCTTCTTGGCCTTGAAAGAAAACCCGGTTATTTCGTTTCATTCGCTTTCCCGATTGACAATTGAGTTTCCCAAAGATTCTAAGTCTCATATTGCCTGCTAGTGTAATGGTTCGTTTCCATATTTGTTCCCTGAGTTGACCATCAGTGATATCTGAATGATCAATCATGCTTCTGCATTGTAGCTCTTGGCTGCTTCCCACCCGATAATGGCGGCCTTCCGTGTGGGTCCCCACATATAACCTCCGATGACCCCACTTGCTTGAATCACCCTGTGACAGGGGATGAGATAGGCGATTGGATTAGCACCGATCGCGGTACCCACCGCTCTTGACGCACTGGGTTGGCCGATCTCAGTAGCAATGTCTTTGTAAGTGGCCAGCTCTGCAAAGGGTACCTTCAATAATGCCTCCCACACTTTGAGCTGAAAGTCCGTGCCTTGGAGATGAAGCCTGAGATTCCCAGGAGTTTGACTGGTGAGATCGAATATGCAAAGTGCTCGCTCGTGAATTGACTCACGTTTTTCCGATAGGAAAGCTTTTGGAAAACGCTGATTGAGCTCCTGCAATGCTTTAATTGCATCTTCTATGAAAGCAATATGACATAATCCTTTCGCAGTAGAGGCCAAGAGCACCTGGCCGAATGGTGTGGTCGCAACACTATAATTAATATGCAGCGAGGCACCCTGATTTTTGAATTCTCCTGGGGTCATTGCTTCAATAGTCATAAAGAGGTCATGAAGACGGCCAGTACCCGAAAGTCCTGTGTGGTGTGCTGTCTCGAAAAGTGTAAGATGATCATCCTGTTTCAGCATGCGCTTGGCATACTCAATACTGAGGTATTGCATGAACTTCTTAGGAGAGACACCCGCCCACTCTTTGAACAGTCGTTGAAAATGAAACGGACTCAGATGCACATGAGCAGCAATAGTCTCCAAATCCGGCTGTTGCTTGAAGTGATCCCTGATATAGTGGATCGCGTTGGCTATTCTTTGATAGTTGATATTTAAATCTGAACTCATCCTACAAACCTAGCGGTGTGGGAAGATAAGGAAAACCCGAAAATTGCTAACTTCATGAAGTACGTTTGCCCACTTATCAGAAAATGATGATTATTCACGGCTGTGTTCTCCAGCCGACGATAAGTAGCACTCAACTTAATAATAATACTAAAACACAAACCTGTTCCAACGAGTCGCGTTAAGTGAAATCTATTATCAATGCTTTGACTATGTCTACAATACAATTTCATCCCGAATACTGCCAAGATCCAAAGGTCTACGTGATCCATGACAACCCGGAATGGTTGGTGCCTTTATTTGCGGAGTTGGAGAAGCAAGGAGTGCCCTACGTAGATTGGTTTATCAACGAAGGAGGTTTTGACCTTAATGCAACTCCGCCTGAGGGTGTTTTCTATAGCCGTGTGAGTGCCTCCGCCCATACCCGAGATCATCGATATGCGGTAGAACTGGCCTCACCAATTATCGATTGGTTGGAGTCTCATGGCAGGACTGTCATCAACGGTCATCAGACCATCGCGCTGGAAGTGAGTAAGGTCAAGCAGTACATTGCCTTGCAAAAGGCGGGTATCAAAGTGCCAGCTACCTACGTTGCAAATAATAGAGCTAAGGTGGTGGAGCTGGCACAGCACTTTGATGGACAGCCGTTCATCGTCAAGCCAAACAGAGGAGGTAAAGGCTCGGGTGTACAATTGTTTCAGTCGGTAGCTGCGCTTGAGTCTTTCCTATCGGAAAATAATGAGACTGAGTCACTAGATGGTCTATGGCTAGTGCAGGAGTATATCCAATCACCGACCTCAGAGATCGTCCGAATGGAGTTCATTAATGGTCAGTTCTATTACGCTGTGGCTGTTGATACAAGCGAGGGTTTTGAGCTTTGCCCGGCAGATGCATGTGCCATTGGCGATGACTTTTGCCCTACTACTCCAGGGGAGGGTCAAAAGCCAAAATTCCAGGTCTTAGACCATTGTGATAACCCAGACATTCCAATGCTCGAAGCTTTCCTAAAGGCATACAAAATAGATATCGCTGGTATCGAGTTTGTCAAAGACGAGTATGGTCAGCGATATGTCTACGATATTAATACTAACACCAACTACAATCGCGAAGCAGAGATCGTAGCTGGGGACAGCAGATCAGGCATGAGACGTGTAGCTGAGTATCTCGGCAATGTGCTGGAAGAAGCCTATGCTGTGGCAGTGGTTTGAATACAATCGGTGATCGAGATAGAATTATCCTTGAGAAATATCTATTGAGATTTCTGCTTATATTTACATTATGCTTAAATGGTGTGCTCTCATTTTTTTAGGAGTTTTAGTTCTTTCATGTGGAACTGAAGACTCCTTGATTGATCCCAACTTTTTAGAAGATAACTTTAGTATAGAGTTTGAAAGATTTGACGACTATACTCTCAGGACTTATAGATACAAAATTGAATCTGATCCTGAGGTGACTTATTTATGGAATTTTGGAGATGGACAAACCTCTTCTGAATGTTGTGGAGTTCATACATATGACGATTATGGAGAATATCTTGTCGCTGTGACTATTACTAAAGGAGAACAAACCATAACAAAAAGCCTTAGGGAATCTGAGAAAGTTATGAAAACGAATCTGGACATTATCGCCGGATTTAAGTCAGAGCCCGAAGGCAGACTTTTTCATAGGATCTTTCTCAGTATTCGGGAGCCGGATGGGCCGCAAGCTCTTAGTGAATGCCACATAGATGATATATATGTTTTCAAGCGAAATGGAGCCTACGACTCTTATGCCAATCAATTTAACAACTTGATTTGCATGGATGTCGATGGTAATGATGTTGTGGATAATTTTGGTTTGGGTTACGGCCTTGATCTTATAACAAACGAATTTGGTTATACTAGAGATCGGTTTTCATGGTGGCATAATATTACTGAGATTGATGACCAAACATTTACCATTGTTGGCAATGAAGGAAATGGCCGTGGAGGTGCAGAATCTATTACTAATAGAAAGGAGGTTTTTGTGAGTGTTTATAATTGCGACAGTTCCAACACTGAGGCTTTGAATATGTTAGAATTTTCAGAGGGAGATGATTGTGGTTCTAGAGGTAAGTTTATTATGATTAGAAACTCCTCCACTTCTGATATTATAGCTTCTGTCAGGCTTTCGTTTGGTAGCACATCAGAAAGCTTCATTCTTGAGTTGGGCTCGCTAAGCTCAGTCAACTTGGGTTGCAATAGAGGTGGTAATGAAATTGTAGAAGCTACTGTTAGTTGTGCCGATTTCTATGACCCTATCTTTTGATAGCAAATTAAAGTTTGACGTTCACCATTAGAGCATCGCTTTATTACAATAGGTAGCTTTCTCAAACTCATCTACATTCATAGCGATGAAGTTGACCTTCGGAAACATATCCGAAACTACCCTTACGACTTTTTTTGAAAGCATTGCCTTTTGCTCTGTGGTGCGCCCTTGCATGATATGCGAGAAGATATGAATAAAAGGCTCAGTAGCTCCACCAACCATATATTCGTCAAATGGCCTTGCTCTGACCTTAATGTCCTTGGGGTCGAAAAGACCTGAATCTACAGCAGCCTGGTGAACTGCAGACATGATCTCGACCTTTGATCTTTCTACAATTACATCGTCCGAGCAATCAATTAGGAAATGGGGCATAGTGCGACTTATTTGGTGAAATTGTAAAGTTTAAACATCAGGGATTCAAATTGGTCTGATGGCATCAAGAAGGTGCCTTCTGATACAAACCCCAGCTTCTTCAGTAATCCTTGTGAGGCATGGTTGTCCGGACCTGTCATTGCGTAAACGGGCCATCGAATCTTAGGTTCACTCAATACCGCAGCGCTTGATTCATATCCATAGCCTTTTCCGGCATATTCTGGCAAGAACGCAAATCCAAGGTCAGGATGAGTGAGGTAGTCTCGCTGAATTAAACCGCAGATTCCTATGGGCTCATCAGTTTCTTTGAGCAATACAGCCTTCAATCCATATTTTGAGCGTCTATAACTTCTGGACGGATTATGCTTGATATAGCGGATAGCATCTTCAAGTGTTTGAATGCCTCTGTCTCCGATATGTTCAAGCCATCCAGGAGAGTTCAGCAGCCTGAATACGAACTCAGCATCTTTTACCGCTAGGTTGCGTAGGTAGAGGCGGT
>JAVKDO010000061.1:0-3377 GCA_040222235.1 Cyclobacteriaceae bacterium | reverse complement strand
TAGCGTCTACCCAAACAAATCCGAACTCAGGTACCGATCACCCCTATCACAGTTGATAAAGACTATGGTGCCTTGATCTATTTCACTTGACACTTGCAAGGCTGCCGTCAAAGCACCTCCGGTACTCATTCCTGCTAAGATGCCCTCCTCTTTCGCCAGTCTTCTCGTCATAGTTGTAGCATCCTCCTGGCTTATATCGATCACCCGATCAACGCGTTCAGGCTCGAATATTTTTGGTAGAAACTCTGGTGACCATCGACGTATTCCGGGGATTTTAGATCCATCAGTAGGTTGAGTCCCCACAATCTGAATATTAGGGTTTTGCTCTTTTAAGTAGCGACTAACACCCATGATAGTGCCAGTGGTGCCCATAGCAGAAACAAAGTGTGTCACTTCGCCATGAGTGTCTCTCCAGATTTCAGGACCAGTCGTCTTATAGTGACCTTTGTAGTTATCTACGTTACCAAACTGATTGAGCATATGATAGCCGTCCTCTCGAGCCATTTTCTCTGCCAGTTCCCTCGAGTATTCGATGGTCTGGGCCGCAGGTGTTAGGATAACTCTTGCTCCGTAGGCCTCCATAGACAAAACTCGTTCTCTGGTAGAATTATCCGGCATTATGAGCGTCATCTCCACACCCATCACCTTGGCGATCATCGCTAGCGCAATACCAGTATTACCACTGGTTGCCTCTACAAGTTGGTCACCCTTTTTTATGTCTCCACGGTCAAGCGCACTCTTGATCATATTCAGTGCAGCACGATCCTTAACACTACCGCCAGGGTTTTGGCCTTCCATTTTGGCAAGGAGCTTCACATTCTTATTCTCAGGGATTACCTGCAGCTCCACAAGCGGGGTATTCCCGATTAGGTCAAATAGTTTCATGCTTAAGATTGCTTTAGTAGGTAGAGGTCGGTCTGCTCCGTATCGTTATTGTACATTTTGACCTGGTAGTAGACCTTGCTGTTTGGGGGCAGGCTTTTGGTAATCCATACATTGCCACCGACGGTCGTCCCATGTCCAATCACCGTATCTCCTCCCAAGATGGTCGCACCAGCATAGATCACCACATCGTCTTCAATGGTTGGGTGTCTCTTTTTCTCGGCATCTCGTTTGTCGACACTCAATGCTCCAAGAGTTACACCTTGGTACAACTTCACTCGATCTCCAATTATGGCAGTCTCCCCGATCACTACGCCAGTACCGTGATCAATACAGAAATGTCTGCCTATCGCAGCTCCAGGATGTATGTCTATGCCGGTTTTGCTATGGGCATGTTCGGTGATCATTCTTGGGATAATCCTCACCCCCAGCAAATGGAGTGCGTGAGCAATTCGGTAAGCAGAAATCGCATAGAAACCAGGATACGTCCTTACGATTTCACTAATACTTTTTGCAGCTGGATCGCCTTCATAAGTCGCCCTGATATCCTGCCAGATCGCTTCATGGATTTGCGGTAGCTGTACAAAAAATAGCTCCGCAGTATTAACCAAATCTGGTTTCGCACCTATCGGATTTCTGGTAAGCAGCTCGTCCAATGTCAGCTCCAATTTCTGCAAGTGAATGGATAACTCTTTCTTAGAAGCTGACCTTCTCATTCCTACTTCGGGGAACAGCGTCTCGAGCAAGTCATCAAAAAACTTCGAAATGACCAATACCTTCTGGCGACTCGATGAGATCACACAAACGATCGTTCAGCCTTACAATTATGAAAACCGCACGTTTCAAGCAGTTGACCATTATACTTTCACAGATTATCCCAACGGAGGGCTCAGGTCAACTGCGAGAGACCTCTTCAAGCTCTTGACGACCATCAGTCAGGGCGGCATCAGCAACGGGTATCGTCTACTTGAAGAGAGTACAGCGGAAGCGATGATCACTCCACAAATTCCTGCTATTGACAATGAGGTCGGACTACATATGTTCCTCTTTGATGAGGAGAATAACCTGTGGGGTCACGATGGCGGAGAAGAGGGGGTGGCGACCATAATGGCATTTAACCCGTTGACCGGCGTTGGTGCCATCATATTGGCGAATCAGGGAGAGGCTTATCTTGACGACATCCTCGTGGAGGCGTACAAGCTTGGACTCAAACTATGAGATGACCCAAGGCAGAGTTCCTCCCGTGTCACACCGCAGGCCGCATAGGCCTATTCACCAACCCGTTCAGCTCAGCACATCTTGATCGCGCAACAGGTATAGACTGTCCCGTATTGACAAGCAGGTGGGGTCGAGTGTCTCCCAGCCTGAGCTCCGTCATAAACTTAAAGTTGACCATATAGCTACGGTGTACTCGGATGAAGCCCTCCGGCAAATCCCGCTCAAGCTGTTTGAGACTAGCGCGCAGTACGAACTTGCGACCTGCCTCGGTATGGATGTTCACACAGTAGTCGTCAGCAGCGATAAACATGATCTGCTCGATAGGAATGAGGTGCTTGGAGTCCCCTATTTTAGCCGTCAGGACTGATATTTCATTTGTCGATGAGTCAGCCTTATCCAACTCAAGCAAATGCTTAAGATCTTGGTGGTCTTGTACCAGCAACTCATAAGCCTGTGTCCGTCGCTCGTAAAAAAGGTAAAAGTAGGTGAGCAAGTAGGCCAATAGGTAAATCGGGCCTTTTTGATAGCCGTAAAACACATACAATTCTGATAAGTCGGACATGGTGTAAGCATCACCGAAACGCCAGACCTGCAGCAGGCTCATAAAGAGGAAGTTGATATTGAGCATAATGAAGACAGTGGCAACATGTGGGATGATGGTATACCATTGGCGATTGGCGGGTGCCTTGTGGGATAGCCAGTACCAAAATGGCGTAGATAGCAATAGCCAGATGCCCCATCGATAGGCATGCCCTTGCAATATATCCCAGTAGCTGACAGGGTCATTGTTGAGCCCAAATGTGACTACATAGTAGTACTGCTGGCCTGACTCAAAAAACACAAGCGTCAAAAGGCCTGCTAATAAAATCAAGAGTTTTCTATCGGAAATCATATTGTAGCGTGTTAAGAAAAGAGCCGTCTTCGAACTAAGTTGACAAGTGAATTTAGTAACAATCGCTAAAATGATAACCGCTATTCCTCCTTCCAATAATCTTCCATCAGCGACACAGTAGCGTCATGCAGGGACACTTTACCCGCGATATAAGGATCGAGGTATTTTGGGAGCAGGTCATGCCGATCTTTGAACACTCCTCTCCTGATGATATACAACTCATAATTGGGTACAAGCGCCTGTAGATGCCGTTGCGCCACTATTCCCGATAGGTAAAAAAGGTAGCTGTGTGAGAGCTGCCGTGGCAACCGGTAGTTGCCCTTTTCCGCCACATCGAGGATAGTGCCGCCGATGAAGCCAGCATTATCGTTGATCATGTGATGGC
>JAVKDO010000060.1:0-11724 GCA_040222235.1 Cyclobacteriaceae bacterium | reverse complement strand
AGACTTTAACGCCACGATTAGTGATCATCTTTAGTTTAAGGCCATCCGAATTAATGGTCTCTAACTTCTTTCCAATCACATCAGGATTACGTGTAGACTCGTCCCAATCGATGAACACATCTACACCGACTAATCTCTTCTGCACTTTTGGCAAGTTCTTGTCTTTCACAGCGGCCTGCAGCTTGGATGCCTCCTTATAGTCAACAGCTACGAGTTGATTAGGTCGCTGACCAAGACGCTCGATGACCGCATCTGTAAATTGCTCTGTGGTCGCCTTCATCCTGCTGTTGCCTTCTCCGTAGATATCTGCTGTATGAATGCCGTCTTCCAATGTTGCTAATAGTGCATTTTTGATCATCGTAGCGGCCTTTGGCTCGTTGATATGCATCAACATCATCACAGCCGCATTGATCAAGCCAGATGGGTTGGCCATACTCTTACCAGCAATATCTGGAGCAGATCCGTGGATAGCTTCAAACATCGCGCAGTTCTCACCAATATTGGCTGAACCCCCAAGACCTACTGAGCCAGATATTTGAGCAGCAATATCGCTAACGATATCACCATACAGATTGAGCGTAACAATCACATCCATCCGCTCTGGCTGATCTGCAAGCAAAGCAGACGCGATATCAATGATCATGTGCTCCTGCTCGATCTCAGGATACTCCTTACCAATCTCTTTGAAGACCTTGTGGAATAGACCATCGGTCAACTTCATGATATTGTCCTTTGAGAAACAAGTCACCTTCTTACGACCATGTGCTTTGGCATACTCAAATGCATACCTGACAATTTTTTCACAGCCTGGGCGAGTGATCAACTTAAGGCACTGCACCACCTCTGGTGTCTGCTGATGCTCAATGCCAGCATAGAGATCTTCCTCATTTTCTCGGATAATGACAAGGTCCATTTTAGGATGCTTGGTCACGATAAAAGGATGCAAAGAACTCACCGGGCGGACATTGGCAAAAAGCCCCAATGTCTTACGAATAGTCACGTTCAAGCTCTTATATCCACCGCCCTGTGGCGTGGTGATGGGAGCTTTCAAAAAAACCTGAGTATCTCTTAATGAATCCCAAGCGTGAGGGTTGATTCCTGAAGTCTCGCCACTCAAGTAGACTTTCTCACCTATTTCAATGACATCAGTTTCGATGGGCGCATTAGCCGCTTCGAGTACTCTAAGTGTCGCGTTCATGATCTCTGGACCTATGCCATCGCCATGAGCTACCGTGATTTTCTTTTTTTCAGACATGCTGTTTTTTGTGATAGTAATACTATTAATCACAAAGCTAGATGTTTGTTGCGCTATCGCAAAATGAGTTTTTTACCAGCGGCAATTTGGAGAATGTACGAGAGCTTAATTTGGGTTGTGAGCCCATTCTATTTGACAATCAGACGTTGTGAGAATGTCTGATTTCCCACAGTAGTATTAACGATATAAATCCCCTGACTTAACGAAGGACTCAGCAAAACACTGTTGCTCATTACACCTTGCTGAAGAGAATGTTGCTTTCCATCAAGAGATAATATTTCAATGTCGAAAGGGTTTAATGCGTCTAGACCTTTAAAGTTAAGTTGAAGGCCATCAGAAGGGTTGGGAAAAACTTGAGGTCTAAGCTGCTGATTAACCTGAACTGCTACTAATGGAAATATTTCAGTGTATCCGTCATAATCCACAGACTTAAGACGGTAATAATTCAGACCTGAATAGGGTGCTGGATCTTGATAAGCATAGTCATGACGGGTTGTAGTATTGCCATTGCCGGCTACAGTACCTATAACTTCAAACTCTTTACCGTTAATTGAATGAGAGATCTCGAAGTATTCGAAATTCTCTTCTGTTGCTGTGGCCCATGATAAGTTGACACTTTGAGCATTGTCAGCAAATCCTGAGAAAAAAAGAAGCTCTACAGGCAGAACACCATTACCACCACCATCTGAAATAAAATTAAAAAGTTCCTGATCGTCATTGTCACCGTTATCATCCAGGGTGCTAAGGTCTAAGTCTTCGCTGGATGGCGGTGCACCGTCACCGCTCAGCGTTCCATCTACATATAGCTTTCCTGTCCCAGTATTCGAATAATCGCCTTGTCCTCCAGAAAAAGTGAGATCATCTCGAACGTACAGGGTGCCTCCATTGCCAACATCAATCTGATTCTTGATGAGCATCTGTCCAAAAACGATCATAACACCATTAACTACAAGGTCTAATGAGTTATTCTCAAAGTCGACATCTCCGAAAACAATTAATGTATCCTCTACAGTGAAATTTTGACCGGCATCATTCCCATCATTCAGGAATGTCAAATTACCAGTTCTGGTCACATAGCCGGCTATCGTAATACTCTCACTATCTGCATCCACATTTGGTAATGTGCCACCAGGTTGGCCAACGAAACCACCATCCGTTCTCCAGGAGGACGCAGCTTCCCAAGTTCTAACCTTGGTAGCATCATCATCAATTGTCTCGAATTGTGCCAGGGCAGTTAACGCTGAAAAAGTCAGCACTATAAAAGAGTAAAGAATTTTCATGAATCAAAAATAATGACAAGTAACGTATGTTAGGCATGTTAGTTTCGTGTTTCTTATTCACATTTCGACGAATGGTCGTTATTAGCGGACATGTTGCTCAAAACAGCCCATTTTTCATATTAGGTTTGATTCCGGCTTTAATAATAGATATACTTGAAGTTCAAACCAGCTAAGAATATATGAGTGACCTAAAAAACCTATCTCTGGCGTTAAAAGACGGCATCCTTACGATCACTATAAATCGTGAGAGCCAGCTTAATGCTTTGAATCATGATACGCTGGCTGAGTTGAAGGAGACTTTTCAGTCAATCTATGACGATAAAGATATAAAAGGCGTGATCCTAACTGGTGCCGGAGAAAAGGCATTTGTCGCGGGTGCGGATATCAAGGAATTTGCTGAGGTAAATGAAGTGAACGGTCGTAAGTTTTCCGAGAGTGGCCAAGAGATATTTGATCTGATAGAAAACTGTCATACACCAGTGATTGCCGCGGTAAATGGATTTGCGCTAGGTGGAGGTTGTGAACTGGCGATGGCTTGTCATATGCGATTGGCAAGTGCCAATGCCAGATTTGGTCAGCCTGAGGTAAATCTCGGGATCCTTCCTGGGTATGGAGGGACACAGCGACTTACGCACTTGGTTGGAAAGGGTAAGGCATTGGAGCTGATGATGACAGGTGATATGATCAATGCTGATGAGGCCAGAGAACTCGGGCTCGTCAATCATGTTTTTCCTGATAAGGAGACCCTAATTGAAAAATGTCATGAGATGCTCATGAAAATCACAGCGAAAGCACCCATAGCGATCGGTCTTGTGATCGACTGTGTCAATGCTGTGTACAACAAGGAAGAGAATGGCTACCAAACAGAGGCTAATGCATTTGCGAGATGCTGTGGCACGGAAGACTTCAAAGAAGGTGCGGCCGCCTTTGTGGAAAAGCGCAAGCCTAACTTCAAAGGCGAATAAACTAGTGACTGCTTGAGCCAACTCAAAAAACTGGCCAGTGAGACCGCCATTTACGGCCTAAGTTCTGTAGCTGGCCGTCTACTCAACTACCTTCTCGTCCCTCTATATACCTCAGTCTTTTTACCTGCGGAGTATGGAGTTGTCACTGAGCTTTACGCGTATGTGGCCTTCCTCAATATCCTCTATGTTTTTGGTCTGGAAACCTCCTATTTTCGATTTGCGAGCAAGTCGCCGGAAAACGAAAAGGCCTACTTCAGTAGTTCAGTCTTATTTATTGTCATTATATCTCTGGTTATCTCCGGAGGTATTTCTTTTTGCGCTACCGCAATTGTCGAACTCCTGCAATACCCAGGTCAGGAGCACTACCTGTACTGGCTCAGTGTGATCATGGCCGTAGATGCTATAGTCGCGATTCCATTTGCACATCTGAGAATACGCGGAAAGGCAGTCAAGTTTGCTGCCATCAAGCTTTCCAATGTTGGCTTAAACATTGGTTTCAATCTTTTTTTCTTGTTGGCTCTTCCGGCAATCGGATTTGAATTCTTTGGAATTGGTCTCTCTCCAGACCTTGGGGTAGGTTATGTCTTTTTGGCCAACCTGATTGCCAATACCATGCTCATACCGATGCTATGGAAAGAGCTCAACCGAATCCAATGGGCAATCGACAAGTCAGCATTGCGCGAGATTCTCCTTTATGGATTCCCGATGCTAATCATAGGCTTTGCGGCTGTGACGAATGAAATGCTTTCTCGAGCAATGCTTAAGTATCTCCTACCAGAAGGATTCTATGACAACCAGACCAAGTTGGATGCTCTCGGCATTTTTGGGGCGTGCTATAAGCTTTCGATATTTATGAACCTGGGTATTCAGGCTTTCAGGTATGCTGCCGAACCTTTCTTCTTCAATCAAGCGGCTGATAAGAATTCCCCCAAGCTCTTTAGTCAGGTGACAGATAAGTTTATCGTATTTGGCGCTCTGATTTTTGTGGCGATTTGTATCAATTTAGAGCTGCTGGCGACACTCTTTCTAAGAAACCCTGCCTATCATGAAGGCCTTGTCGTTGTTCCTTTTTTGCTCATGGGCGGTCTCTTCCTCGGGATCTATTACAACCTCTCACTATGGTATAAGCTCACAGATAAGACTCACTATGGAGCGATCATCTCTGTCTCGGGGGCATTATTGACAGTGGTGCTCAACTACATCCTCATTCCTATCATGGGTTATCTGGGAAGCGCTATCGTGACGTTGATCACCTATGCAAGCATGACAGCCATTAGTTACATCTGGGGAGCCCGTATTTATCCTGTCCCTTATAAACTGACTAAAGCCATGGTCTACTTGATTTTGGCTGGAGGTATGGTTGCTGCCTATGAATTAATCGCTTGGCCCAGCCTAGTGATTCAGACAATTTCTAATGTAGTCGTGCTTGGATTGCTGTCTGCCGGAGTATATTATCTCGAATTCAAGAAGTTAAGCTTCAAATAATTATTTTTGCCAGCCTAAAATATAATTCTCAATGAGACCGGCTTTAAAATAAGCTATCGGGTATCCTGAGACTCCAAGATTAACTCACTATATGGGATTGAATATAATAGTACCAATGGCTGGGATGGGTAAGAGATTAAGGCCTCATACGCTCACCGTGCCAAAACCCCTTGTACCCATTGCTGGTAAGCCGATCGTACAGAGATTGGTGGAGGATATCGCGGCGGTTTGCAACGAGAAGATCGACAATATTGGATTTGTTACTGGTCACTTCGGCAAGCCAGTGGAGGAGCATCTACTGTCTGTGGCTAAGTCTGTTGGCGCACAAGGACATATTTTTTATCAGGAGGAAGCCCTTGGTACGGCACACGCGGTATATTGCGCCTCGCCAATTATGAAGGACAATGTGATCGTTGCTTTTGCGGATACCTTGTTTAGAGCTGACTTTAAGCTTGACGTATCACAGGATGGTATCATCTGGGTGAAGAAGGTTGATGATCCATCCGCTTTTGGCGTTGTGCAATTAGATGATGAAGGTAAGATCACAGCCTTTGTTGAGAAGCCGGCTTCTTTTGTATCAGATCTGGCCATCATCGGGATATACTATTTCAAGAGCGGTGAACAGCTCAAGGAAGAAATCGCTCATGTGATTGACAACAAGATCATGGCTGGTGGAGAGTATCAGCTCACCACAGTCCTGGACAATCTGAAATCTAAAGGTGTTCAGTTCAAGCCGGGTGAGGTGAAGGACTGGCTCGACTGTGGTAATAAAAATGCCACTGTGGACTCCAATAGTCGCTATCTTGATTTTCTGGATAGAAATAAACTGGTTGATAAATCCCTGGTTTCTGAAAACAGTGTGATTATACCTCCGGTTTTTATTGGTAAAGATGTCAAGTTGAAAAATACTGTGGTCGGTCCTCACGTTTCCATTGGAGACGGATGCAATATAGCAGACTCAAGGATTGCCAATAGTATAGTCCAGAGCAACAGCAATCTTGACCATGTAAACCTAGAAAACTCAATGGTGGGGAATTTCGTTTCCGTTAGGATGTCTCCAAGAGATTTGAGTGTAGGAGATTATACAGATATGAAAGTTTAATGAAGGGTAAGCGAAATATAGTTAGGCTGGCGGCCTGTGGGTTGATTGTAGCGTTGAGTATGAGCCATTTTGTGGTAACAGCTCAAAAAAAGAAGGATAAGGAAGCATCTGCAGCTGTACCCAAAGAAATCTCCGATAATGATAAGCTGGAGGCTGAGTACTACTTCATTGAAGGTGAAAAGTACTATATGCTTGACAATTTTGCGAAGGCATATGAGTACTTCATGATGGCTTATGAGAAAGAGCCGGATAATGCCGCTATCAACTATAAGCTGGCGGATGTGCTTACCAAGAATAACGAGCTCGTCAAAGCCCTTGGATTTGCCACTGCGGCGGTGGAGCTTAACCCAACAAATAAATACTACTACTTGGTGGCAGCCAATCTGTACACGAGTATGTCGAGCTTTTCTGAGGCGGCTGGTACCTACGAAGCATTGCTAGCTAATGTGCCCGACACAGAGCAATACCTCTTCGAGTTGGCGGCCATCTATCTCTACCAAAAGGACCTGGCCAAGGCGCTTGAAACCTATGACCGAGCTAAAAAGGCTTTTGGTCCAATGGAGCAGATCACGGTACAGAAGCAGCAAATATATCTGAGTCAAAATCAACTGGATGAGGCAATAAGAGAAGGAGAAGAGTTAATAGCGGAGTTTCCAGGGATTAATGAATATGTGATCTCCCTTACCGAAATTCTCATAAGTAACGATAGGCTCGACGAAGCACAGGAGAAGCTGGAAGTAGTAATAGCTGATGATCCTGGTAATTCTCAAGCGGGAATTCTCCTATCGGAAATCTATCGTAAGAATGGTGATACTGAGAAGGCCATGGCGCTTTTGAAAAGTGCTTTTGGTGATAAGTCACTCAACTTTGAGGCTAAGGTCCAGATGTTGGCGGGCTATATAGCCCAACTTCCCAACGAAGCTTTGGAGCAACCGGCGATTACGCTTAGCCAACTACTGATCGAAGCACATCCTGATGAATCAAGTGCCTATGCGATCGCTGGGGACTTGTACTTTCAGCTAAGTCAGAATGAGGAAGCCCTCGAAATGTATAATGAGGTACTCAAGCGTGATAAATCCAACTTTGGACTCTGGCAAAATGTGTTGAATCTGGAGATGTCTATGAGTAGATATGACGCTGTGATCGAACATACCGAAGAGGCACTGGAGCTTTACCCCAATCAATCTGCGCTCTATTATTATGGAGGCACGGCCTATCTGATACAGAAGGAATATAAAAGCGCGATTCGACTGTTTGAACAAGGCACTAAGTTCGTCGGCGCTAACCCGGATTTGCATAGTGTGTTTTATGGACAGCTAGGCGATGCTTATAACGGTATTGATGATAATGTCAATTCTGATAAGGCCTATGACAAGGCCTTGGAAATCAAGCCTGACAATGACCATGTACTCAACAACTACAGCTACTTCTTGTCGCTGAGAAAAGAAAACCTGGAGGCGGCTTTGAACATGTCATCAAAGTTGGTGGAGAAATACCCTGATAACTCCACCTATCTCGATACCCATGCATGGGTGCTATACGTGAAGGGTGACTACAAGGAGGCCAGAATTTATTTGGAAAAAGCGATCGCTGATGAAAATGTGAGTGGTACTATTGTGGAGCATTATGGAGATGTCCTATATCAACTCGGGGAAGTAGAAAATGCAGTTCGCCAGTGGGAGATCGCCAGTGAAATGGATGATGCCTCAGAAAATCTCGACAAGAAAATCGCCGACCGCAAACTATATGAATAGCAAACTGCTCATTTTGAGCTTGCTGACACTAATTCTTTTCTCTTGTAAAAGAAACCCAGCACTAACAGATACCAATATTGTCGACCTGTCGGAATTCGAGATCGCAGATATCGAGTTTGAAGACCTATCGGCAAAGACGAAACTTCAATTTGAGACTGAGGGTTCTAATGTTTCGGCTACCGCAAATATCAGAATCCGCAAAGACAGCTTAATCTGGTTTTCCTTGACCCCAGCATTGGGTATCGAGGTAGCCAGGGGTATTATTACTCAAGATTCGATGGTTTTGGTTGACAGGATCAACAAGACCTACTCAGTCTACGGTTTTGATGCGCTCAGCAAGAAGTTCAACTTCAATCTCAGCTATCATCTAATCGAGGCACTCATACTGGGCAACTCAAGCCAGCCCTTGTCTAGTGATGACCAAGCCTACCGTGAAGGAACAGACTTTCTACTTGACCAGCTGACCGGGCCTGTGAAAGTGCAGGAGCGAATAGATGGCAATACACTGAAGATCGAGAATATCAGAATGGTAGATGATCTAACGAAGAATTCTCTGGCCATCAACTACTCAGAATTTGATAAGCTGGATGAATTTGATTTTCCTTATCAAGCCATCATCTCGCTAAACTATACGCCTGCCTCTGGTGCGGGAAACCTCAAGACACAGGTCAATCTCGATCACAACAAAGTGGTCATTGAGACAAAAAGACTTAGATTTCCGTTTAACATTCCTTCGAAGTATGAGCGTAAATTATAGGTTTTGGTTGATTTCAGGCCTTCTTTTTTGTCTGTCCATGCCCACCACTTTTGCGCAAAAGTCAAAGTCACAGCTCGAAAAAGATCGCAAGGAAAACCTCCAAAGAATTGCTGAAACTGAGAAAATCCTGGAGGAAACTGAGTCCGAAAGGAAAGCCTCACTAGGACAGCTCACTGCCATCAATAAACAGATTCAATCTCGAGAATCATTGATTAGCTCATTGAAGCAAGAAATTGGCCTATTGGATGGAGAGATTAGTGACCTTACCATCGTTGTGAATGCATTGCAGCAGGACCTGATCAACCTCAAGCAGGAGTATGCGGCCATGATATATGCCACCTATCGGTCAAATTGGGGGTACCAGACATTGACATTCCTCTTCTCCTCTAGCACTTTCAATCAACTCTTCAGAAGACTAGAGTATCTGGATCAATATTCTGAAGCTCGCCAACTTCAAGTTGAGCAGATTGAGGTGGTTAGTGTGGCCCTTGCCGAACAGCGCACAGATGTGCAGTCAAAGAAGGAACAGCAAAACACGTTGCTCACTGAGCAGATTCGCCAAAATCGGAATCTCATTAGCCTAAAGAACAAACAATCAAAGCTGATCACTGCACTTGGGAAGAAAGAAAAGCAACTTCAGATAGAGGTTGCGGATAGGAAGAAGTCAATATTGGAGCTAGATAAGCTGATAGCAGACCTGATCAAGAAAGAACAAGCTGAGAAGCAATCTACCGCTAAGTCTTCCGCGCAGGTCGCCGCAATTGAGAAGGTCTCCACATCCTTTGAAGCGAACAGAAATAAACTTACTTGGCCAGTAGATGCCGGCTTCATCTCTTCACGTTTTGGCAAGCAACCCCACCCTGTGCTCAAGGGCATCATGGTGGACAATCAGGGGGTAGACATTCAGACCAATAAGGATGCTTCAGTAAAGTCAGTGTTTAGTGGCAAGGTGGCTACAGTGGCTTTCGTACCCGGAATGAATAGCGTTGTGATCCTACAGCACGGCGACTACTACACGCTATATGCAAAGCTTAAAAAAGTCAATGTGAAGAAGGGGCAGCAGATTAATATTGGAGATCAACTAGGAGAGGTATTTACCGATGCTGAGGGAGTGTCGGAAGTGCAATTCCAGGTATGGAAAAGTAGCAATAAGCTTGATCCGGCCAAGTGGCTAACTGCTAGGTGATCGGGTCATACGACGATTATTTGCTTACGGAATTTCTACGGTAGGCTCAAGCCCCTGAATATTATTAGCTATCTTTACTAGTACATTAATAATGCTGAAAGCTTAAGAATATGCAAACTGTATTAGCCTTTGGAATGCCTGGTGGATGGGAATGGATCATCATTATTCTTTTTGTAATCATTTTTTTTGGTGCTAAGAAAATACCTGAGATCGCAAGAGGTCTGGGTAAGGGCATCAGAGAATTCAAGGATGCTACCAAAGAAATCAAGACTGAGATAGAAGAGGGCGTCAAAGACGAGCCTCAGAAATAAAATTCTAGAACGTCTGGTGATTCATTGGGATCGCTATGTCAAACCGGCAATACGTCGGTTTTATCTTTTATGATCTTCACATCTTTTTCAGCAAGTGTCTAATAAATACCCAACATTGGCGTAATGATTAATGGGTATCCCCGGATATGAAGAAAACCTGGTTCATACATCTTTTATTAGTTATCGTTACTGTGACTGCTGTTTTTGCCCAGGAGTTTCCTGACGATGAGGTGAATTACTACGATTATGTGCCAGACTTCACCTATGACCAAATTGGTGAGCGGCTTGAGTCAATAGGGGGTGAGATACCCCTCAATTACAATGACAGGGTTAAGGCGTTCATTGACTATTTCACGATAAGGAATAGGGACTATACCAGAGGTATCCTTGCTAAAAAGGATATCTACTTTCCGATCTTCGAGGAGTACCTCAAGAAATATGATCTTCCTGATGAGCTAAAGTACCTCTCTATCATAGAGAGTGGCCTAAATCCTAATGCCCTCTCGCGAGTTGGCGCGGGTGGCTTATGGCAATTTATGCCAAGTACCGGTCGAATATTTGGGCTACAAAGTGACTGGTATATCGATGATCGCATGGATCCCTACGCTTCTACCGAAGCGGCTTGCAAATACCTTAAATCACTCCATAAGCAGTTTGGCGACTGGGAACTGGCGCTAGCCGCCTACAATACAGGCCCAGGAAATGTGCGTCGTGCGATTCGAAGATCTGGATACAAGAAAAGCTTTTGGGAGATATATAGATACTTACCAAGAGAGACCCGATCATATGTCCCACAGTTTGTGGCAATGATCTACAGTATCAACTACGCTGAGGAGCACAACCTATGGATGCCAGAAAATCATATGCCCGCATATGATACAGTCATGGTGTCTGACTATTTCCACATGGAGACGTTCGCGAATCTACTCAACGTTTGTCTAGACGATATGATTGCACTCAATCCGCAGGTCAAGAGAGGTGCCATTCCCGAAGGAAGAAAAGACTTTGCGCTGAGACTTCCTGCAGAGCTCAAGCCGATGGTGCTTGAGAATAGATTGGCGTATTACGATAGTGCTTCCAAGGTCGGCAAGATGGAGCTGGAACACCTTGCGCGCAACTTACCTGGAAGTACCTATGGAAGAGAAAGACAAGTCTACAGGGTCAGAGGTGGTGATGTGCTAGGCAAGATCGCCGGTAACTACGGTGTGAGAGTCGTCGATCTGAAAAAATGGAATAACCTCTCCAGTAGCATGATTCGTGTAGGTCAGCGATTGAATATCTGGGTGCTACCGCAATATAGCAGCAAGACCAAAGATCAATACATCGTCCAAAATCTGCCTCAGACCGCAAAGGCTAACAATGGCTACTACAAGGTTCAGTACGGCGACACACTTTGGGAGATCAGTAGAAAGTATCAGGATGTATCTATTGATAAAATCAAGAGCCTCAATAACCTGTCAAACAACAGCATCCAGGTAGGTCAGGTACTTCGCATTAGCGAGCAGTAATTAAGCGGCTCAGGGACGGGAAATCACTCCATTTCTCGATAAATTGTCCTTTGAGGTATCTAAAATCTAATACTATGAACTACAGACAATTCTTTGGAGGAATAGTCACGTCGCTATTGAT
>JAVKDO010000059.1:0-10134 GCA_040222235.1 Cyclobacteriaceae bacterium | reverse complement strand
TATTGATTCTTTTTCTGATAAGCGCTTGTGACGATGGCTCCAAGAAAACAGGCGATTCCGAAGAGAAGTACTACTTGCCAGATGCTGGAGGCAACATTGGGGAAATGCTGGTACTGATGGATTCTGCCAAATGGCAAGGAGAGCTGGGCAAGGTAGTACGTCAGACTTTTGCTGCGAGTGTTCCAGGCCTACCACAGGATGAGGCCTACTACGATCTGAAGTATATCAGCCCTCGGAAATTTAATAGTGTGCTGAAGTTTGCAAAGAATGTGATGATCGTAATGACCCTTGAGAGCAATAGCCCAGATTCTCGTGCACTGAGAAAGGACTTTACTGCACAGTCGCTTAACAGGATCAATTCTGAGCCAGATCTTTTCATGACGACTCGTACAGACGAATTTGCTCGTGGGCAGGAGATACTCTATTTGTTTTCCAAAGATGAGGAATCCTTGATCAGTAAGATCAAGGAGAATCAAAATCGTCTCGTTAGCCATTTCAATAAAATCGAGTCTGATCGCATTGCGAATAAGATTTTTTCTCGACGAGAACTGAACATCGAGAAGAGATTGATGGAAGATCAAAAGTTTAGTTTCAAGATCCCAGAGGGCTATGATCTAGCTAAGAACTTACCAAATTTCGTTTGGTTAAGGTTTCTGGATCTAGAGTACGAGAAGAATGTTTTCGTTTACCATGAGCCATATACCTCTGATGAGTTGTTTAAGACCAAGGACATAACCGCTTTTCGTGAGAAAATCACGGGAACACTCATGAGAGATGCTGAAAAACCAGAAATCTACATGACCTACCAACCTGAGCTCGATTTCGAGGTGAAGGAAATTAACTTCAAAGGGAAGTTTGCGCTAGAGACTAGAGGCTTATGGAAACTGAGTGATATCTCTGGTGGAGGCCCATTTGTAAGCTATACTTTTGTGGATCAGGAGCTTAATCGCCTCTACTATGTAGAGGCGTATGTATTTGCGCCTTCCAAGGACAAGTTTCCATTGATGAGAGAGATGAATACTATCCTCAAGTCTTTCCAAATGGAAAGCGAGCTAAAAGCCGCGACCGCTTCATCAACACCCTAATATATCATGGCTCATAATTTCAGAAAAAAGGAGGCGCTGGACTTCCATTCAGACGCTCCGGCAGGTAAAATATCAGTCACACCTACCAAGCCATTATCTACGCAACATGATCTGGCACTTGCTTATTCCCCTGGAGTGGCTGAGCCATGTCTGGAGATCGCCAATTACAAGGATGATGTCTATAAGTATACCGCCAAAGGCAATCTTGTTGGTGTCATCTCCAACGGGACGGCTGTCTTGGGCCTTGGCAATATAGGGCCGGAAGCCTCCAAGCCCGTAATGGAAGGTAAGGGTGTATTATTCAAGAAATTTGCGGGGATCGATGTTTTTGATATTGAGATCGCTGAAGAGGATCCAGACAAGTTTATTGAGATCGTCAAGGCCCTTGAGCCGACTTTTGGGGGGATCAACTTGGAGGATATCAAGGCACCAGAGAGCTTCAAGATAGAGAAGGCGCTAAGGGATCAGATGAACATCCCCGTCATGCACGATGATCAGCATGGTACGGCAATAATTTCGAGTGCAGCATTACTTAATGCGCTAGAGATTGCTGATAAGAAAATAGATCAGATTCGAGTGGTGGTCAATGGAGCGGGTGCCGCCGCTATGGCCTGCACTGACCTTTATGCCATGCTGGGTGTCAAGGTCAGTAATATAGTGATGTGCGATAGCAAAGGTGTCATACGAAGAGATCGAGAAAAACTTCCTGAAGACAAGGCGCGGTTTGCAACGAAGCGGGATCTACATACCCTTTCGGACGCCATGCAAGATGCAGATGTGTTTTTAGGCCTTTCCAAAGGAGATGTCGTGACGCCAGAGATGCTCTTGCAGATGGCAAAAGACCCAATCGTATTTGCACTAGCTAATCCTGATCCTGAGATCGCCTATAGTCTGGCTATGTCCACTAGAGAAGATATTATCATGGCGACCGGGCGGTCGGACCATCCTAATCAGGTGAATAATGTGCTTGGCTTTCCTTACATCTTTCGAGGAGCCCTCGATGTGCGAGCTACTTCTATCAACGAGGAGATGAAGATGGCAGCTGTTAATGCACTAGCTAATTTGACGAAAGAGCCCGTACCCGAATTGGTGATTAAGGCTTATGGTGGCAAGCCCATCAAGTTTAGTAAAAACTACCTTATTCCTAAGCCGCTCGACCCAAGACTCATTACCACGATATCCCCAGCAGTAGCAAAGGCAGCTATGGACTCCAAGGTGACCAGGATTGATATCCTTGACTGGGATGCCTACAAGACTGAACTCGAGGAGCGCATCGGTATAGATCAGCGCATCATGACTCGAATGGTATCACGCGCTCGAAAGGATCCCAAAAAGGTGGTTTTTGCAGAGGCTGAGAATGCAAAAATTTTGAAGGCGGCTCAGATGGTCGTGGATGAGCGCATCGCCGAGCCTATTCTATTGGGCAATAAAGAGCGCATATTGAAGCTTATCGCAGAAAATGAGCTGGAAATTGGCAACTGCACTATCATAGATCCTAGAGAGCATCGAGAGCGTGCTGCCGAATATGCTGAATTGCTATTTGAGAAGCGCCAGCGCAAGGGATTGAGCCGATATCAGGCTAACCAGCAGATCTACGATCACAACTATTTTGCTGCGATGATGCTCGATCAAGGTCAGGCAGATTGTCTTATCTCTGGTCTGTCCAACGATTATCCAAAAACCATATCACCCGCACTTCAGATCATCGGATGTGAGGAGGGTGTAGATCGGGTGGCTGGCTTGTACATCATGAATACTCCGAAGGGCACTTATTTTTTCTCCGACACTACCGTCAACCTCAACCCAACTTCAGACGAGTTGGTGGATATCATAGGGCTGAGTACAAGGGTGGTCAAGTATTTTGATTACGAACCTCGGGTGGCAGTATTGTCTTACTCCAACTTTGGCTCTGCCAAAGGGGATGTGCCTAAGAAGGCAGTAGAGACCGTAAGGAAGGCAAAAGCCAAATGGCCAGACCTTATCATAGATGGAGATATGCAGGCAAATGTTGCCGTAAACCCGGAGATTCTGGAAGAAAATTATCCTTTCAGCAGCCTTTGTGGTACTCCAGCAAATACCTTAATTTTCCCTGATCTAGCGTCTGGAAATATCGCTTATAAGTTATTGATGGAGCTCGGTGGTGCGGAAGCCATCGGGCCGATCCTCATGGGGATGAAAAAATCAGTGCACGTACTACAGGTAGGTAGTACGGTGAGGGAGATTTTCAATATGGTAGCCATAGCAGTGGTAGACGCACAAACAGCTGATTCGAGACAACAAATATGATTACATACCTTCATGGTAAGCTTGCCTATAAGGATCCCACGTTCGTCATTGTAGACGTTGGCGGAATAGGCTATGAAGTCAAGATTTCACTCACTACATACTCCGCGATTAAGGACAAAGAGGAGGTACGGATTCAGACCTATCTGCATATCAAGGAGGACGCGCATACGATGTTCGGTTTCTTTGACGTATCGGAAAAAAAGCGATTCCTCGATCTGATCTCAATCACCGGAGTTGGACCAAGTACTGGGTTGATGGTCTTATCCTCATTATCTGCTGACGAGCTACAGCAAGCGATCGTTCAGGAAGATGTCAAGACCATACAGGGAGTCAAGGGCATAGGCCTGAAAACTGCGCAGCGCATAATCCTTGAGCTAAAGGATAAAATGAAAAAAGAAGGGCTGCTTGATAAGACCCTTGAATTTGCCGTTCAGCCGCGCAATAGTTTGCGTGAGGAAGCGTTATCCGCCTTGGCAACTTTGGGCATCCCAAAGGCTGCAGCCGCTAAACAGGTGGATTTGATCCTAAGAGAGACAGGTCCAGAGATTACGATTGAAGACCTCATAAAACGCACATTGAAAAGGGCATAAGAAATATCGAGAACCGTTTTGAGGAGTATCAAAGCATACATTTTTTTCGTCAACCTGATCTTGATAACTCCTGGGTTAATCTGGACTAGTGCTGGTAAGGAATACCCACCATCTGGATATTACCAAAACCAACAAGATACTATTTCAGCTGATTCTGTAGCTGCCGACACCCTTGACGTTCCTTATACGCCTACTCCCCAACCTACTTTCGAAGAGTACGATAGGTTCGGAGACCCTTTCTCCAACTATACAAGCCCATCTCCTCTTCTACTGCAAGACCCAGCTAGTCTCGAACTCGACGTAGAGATAGACACGGGTATGAATTATACGATCTATGAGAAGATTGGAGACATCAATTATCGTCCTACGTCGACGATGACTTTTGAAGAGTTCAATGAATATCAGAACCAGAAGCTGATCAAAGATTACTGGAAAGAAAAATCATCCGGTCTTGATGGTGAGAGTGCAGTGAGTGGTCGTCAATTAATTCCGAAACTATACATCAGCCCGGTGCTTGATAGGATCTTCGGGGGCAGCTATGTGGATATCCAGCCAAATGGGTTTGTGAACTTAGACTTTGGCGGCCGGTGGCAGAAGGTTGAAAACCCAAGCATCCCCGTAAGACAGCAGCGCAATGGAGGCTTTAACTACAATCAGCAAATGAGCATGAATGTAGTAGGCAAGGTGGGAGAGAAGCTTGCCATCACTGCGAATTTTGATAACAACAACTCTTTCGATTTTCAAAATAACCTGAAAGTGGAGTTTACCGGATATGAGGAGGACATCATTAAGAAGATCGAGATTGGTAATGTCAGTATGCCTGTCAAGAACAGCTTGATTACGGGAGCCCAAAGCCTTTTTGGAGTAAAGACCCAACTGCAGTTCGGAAAACTCTTCGTCACTGGCGTTGCTTCCAGACAGCAGGGCCGTAGCGAGGTAATCAATGTCGAGAGTGGCTTTCAGGGTAGAGAGTTTGAGGTGCGCGCCTCAAACTACGACGAGAACCGGCATTTCTTCCTGGGTCACTTCTTTCGTCAAAATTATGAGCAGTGGCTCGGAGGACTACCGCAAATTATTTCTGGACTCAACATCACCAGAGTAGAAGTCTACTCTCTAAATAGGAATAATGATACGCAGACATTGAGAAACTTCGTTGGCCTGATGGACTTGGCCGAAGGTAATGTGATTGGAAGACCTGATAATCCGAACATCGGCAATGGGATTGGTGGTGCAAACAGTAATGGCGCGAACTCGCTCTTCCAGATATTGAATGATGACCCTAGGGTTAGGGATATTGATCAGGTCAGTGATCTGCTGGAGGATGAGTATGATCTTAGAAAGTCTACAGATTTTGAGCGTGTCACTTCAGCTCGCAGACTTGATGAACGCGAGTTTACAGTTAACCGAGAGCTGGGCTATGTTTCTTTACTTCGCAAGCTTCAAAATGATGAGGTGCTGGCGGTCTCATATGAGTACACCTACAATGGACGAACTTATAAAGTTGGTGAACTCACAGAAGACTATCAAAATAGGGCCGAGAGTGACGCTATTATCTTAAAACTCCTTCGGCCAACAAGGATCAATACCCAAGTGCCGACTTGGGACTTGATGATGAAGAACGTCTATAATCTCAATGCTAGCCAAGTTGATAGACAAGGTTTTACGCTGAGGATTCACTATCGAGATGATCTTACAGGTATTGATAACCCATCTTTGCATGAAGGTGCAAGAACTAAAGATCAACCTTTAATAAGGCTACTTGGTCTTGATCAACTGAACCCCAACAATGATCCTGCCCCAGATGGCAACTTTGATTTTGTGGAAGGCATTACTATTGATACACGGAATGGTAATATCATCTTCCCAGTACTTGAACCTTTTGGCCGAACCCTAGAGACCTATTTTGATCCTATTTCCGAACAGAACCTGATAAGTAAGTATGTATATGATACGCTATATAGAACTACTCGGAATGATGCAGAACAAATAGCTTCTAAGGATAAATTCTTCATTCTTGGCAAGTTTATGTCTGGCTCGGCCAGTGAGATTGTACTGCCTGGAATCAACATTGCTGAAAACTCGGTGGTGGTCACTGCTGGTAATACACCTCTGACCGAGGGGCTTGATTATACTGTTGATTATAACCTTGGACGGGTACGAATTATCAATCAGGGTGTCCTCAATTCTGGTAAGCAGATACAAATCACTTATGAAAAGGCAGACTTATTTAACTTCCAAACCAGATGGCTCACCGGAGCTCACTTTGACTATAGGGTATCCGATGATATCGGCATAGGTGCAACCATATTGCACCTCAATGAGCGAGCTGGTGGGGTATCCAGATTCAAGGTCGGAGATGAACCTACACGTAATACCAAGTACGGCTTTGATGTTAATTTTGATAAAGAGAGCAGGTTACTTACTAAGATGGTAGATGCACTTCCATTTGTAAGTACAAAGGAAGAGTCGCGTATCAGTTTTAGTGGAGAATTCGCCCAGATTTTACCCGGAACTTCAAATCTTATTGACGGTGAAGGAACCTCTTACATCGATGATTTCGAGACAGCTATCACACCGATCAATCTTGGAAACTCACCTTTGTCATGGATGCTTTCCAGTACTCCCGAAACTCCAGACGACCGCTTTGATCTGAGCAGTCAAACTGCGGACAACTTAGGCTATGCTTATAAGCGAGCAAAGCTGGCTTGGTATATCATAGATCCGGTGTTCTATTTGAGTGGTGGTCCGCTCAAACCTGAAAATATCACAAGGGAAGATGTGAGCAATCATTATGTGCGAGCTATCTCACCGCAAGAGATCTTCAGACAGCAAGACAGACAACTTGTCAATACGAATCTCGCTGTTTTTGATATGGCCTACTTCCCAAGCGAGCGTGGACAGTATAACTACAACCCAGACCTCACGCCAAATGGGCTTCTGCAAGATCCACAGAGCAATTACGGTGCGATCACGAAGGCTATTACCAATGAGGTGGATTTTGATAAAACTAACGTCGAATATTTAGAATTCTGGCTGATGGATCCTTTCATTGAAGGGGAAAATGGACGCGTATTGGATGGTGTATTTAACCAAAATAATGTCACCGGTGGTGATTTGGTTTTTCAGCTAGGCAATGTATCAGAAGACGTGCAAAGAGATGGGCGACATGCGTTTGAGAATGGCCTTCCACCAGACTATGATGTGGAGCGTACTATTCAGAATGAGTGGGGAAGAGTTACGGATCAACAATATCTAAATGACTTCTTTGATAACAATGCAGGAACTCGTGAAAATCAAGATGTGGGACTTGATGGTTTGAAGAGTGAAGATGAGCCAGACTATTTTCGCGAGAGTTTTCTGGATCGCCTATCGGTAAATAGCCAGGCGCTTCAGCGAATCCAGCGAGATGTATCGGCTGATAATTACAGCTATTATTTGGGAGATGAATTTGACGCAAATGACATCAAGGTAGTCGAGCGGTATAAGAATTTTAATGGCATGGAGTCCAATACAGCTATTAATGCATCTGCTCGTAATACGAGTCAAGGGTCACCCACACCTGAGAATGAGGACTTGAATAGAGACAATACGCTATCAGATCTAGAGGAGTATTATGAGTATACTGTAAAACTAAGGCCGGGAGAGCTTGAGGTTGGTAAAAACAACATTGTAGATCGGATTCAAGACCAATCAGGAGAGGCGACATGGTACCTTTTCAGGATACCCATCAGAACTCCCGATCGTATTCAAGGAGATATATCTGGATTCAAATCGATGAGGTTTGTCAGAACAATGATGACTGGATGGCAACAGCCGGCGGTCATGAGAATGGTGAAGTTCCAGTTAGTAGGTAGCCAATGGAGGAAATACCTTGAAGGACTCAATGAGAAAGGCTTCAACGAGGTACCAGAATCATATACTTCAGACTTTAATGTGTCGGTGGTGAATATTGAAGAGAACAGTATAGCGGATGAGGGTAAAATCCCTTACGTAGTACCCCCCGGTATCAACAGAGACTTTGATAACACCACAGTCATCCAGCGACGCACCAATGAGCAGTCATTGCAGATATGCGTTGACGATCTTGAAGATCGCGATGCTCGGGCGGTGTATAAGAATGTTGGGCTGGATCTTATCAATTACGGTCAGATCAAAATGTTTTTCCATGCTCAAGCGCATTCCGGTGACCGGGTAGAAGATGATGAGACCACCGCCTTTATTCGTTTTGGCACAGACTTTACTGAAAACTACTATGAGGTAGAGGTACCCCTCAAGATCACTCCGGGGAATATAAGTGGTGGTGATGGGGATATTGCCCGGCAAGTATGGCCGCTTGAGAATGAAATTGATCTTAGTATAAATGAACTCTATGCCCTCAAATCGAGACGAAATCGAGAGAACTTCAGTGTAGAGTTGCCTTTTACAGGCCAGTCTGAAAATGGACAGTATAACTTGAGTATTGTCGGTAGACCAGATATGACCACCGTACTCACTATGATGATAGGGGTGCGCAATCCCGCCAGTGATGACAGGGCGCCCAAGTCTATATGTTTATGGGCCAACGAGCTTCGCGTGACAGATTTTAATAGAGAGAAGGGCTGGGCGGCTAATGCACGCTTATCAGCAAAATTGGCCGATCTGGGTACGGTATCGGCCTCTACCCGATATACTTCCTTTGGCTTTGGTAGCATCCAGCAAAGGATCGCAGAGAGAACAAGGGAGGAGACTAGTCAGTATGACCTGTCAGCCAATATGCAATTGGATAAACTGCTTCCAGGAGATCACGGCATCAAGATACCGATGTTTGTAAGTCTCGAAAAACAGCGAATAACCCCGCGATTTGACCCGTTGGATCCAGATATCCCACTCGAGGGTTCTTTGGATGGGTTTGATACTAATGAAGAAGCTGCCAACTATCGACAGCTTGTTGAAGACAGATCGGAACGGCGCGCCCTCAATTTCACAAATGTGAGAAAGGAAAGGACTAATCCAGAATCGAGGAAAGACTTGTGGGATGTAGAAAATTTAGCATTTAGCTATTCCTTCAGTGATTTAAGATCCAGCAGCGTCAATACTGAATCTTATGTACAGAAACAATACAAGGGGGGTGTGGCCTACAACTTTGCTCCACAGGAGAAGTCAATAGAACCATTCAAAAATATAGCAGCCTTGGATGGGAAATACCTCCAGCTGATTAAAGACTTTAATATCAATCCGATACCTAGTAATCTTTCAGTTCGCGGAGATCTAGATCGTAGATTTATTAAGACTCAGCTTAGAAATGCGGATCTGACCACTGATGGCATTGATCCTTTTTTCGAGAAGTTTTTCACATTTAACCGTAACTACAACCTAAGGTGGAATCTATTCAAAAGCCTGAGTCTTGATTATTCCGCTAGGGCCAACGCTATCATTGATGAGCCAGAGGGGGATATAGACAATCAGATCAAGCGTGACTCTATCTGGAACAATGTGAAGCGCTTTGGCCGGATGAAAAACTACAATCAGACTGTCTCAGCCAACTACCGTTTGCCACTGGACAAAATACCCATCACCGATTGGGTAAATGCTGATGTGCGCTATTCCGCTGGGTATAATTGGATTGCGGGGGCCGTTGGACAGTCTGATACGCTGGGTAATGTGGCTAGTAACAACCGTACAAGGGACGTCAATGGCAAGTTTGATCTTGTCAAACTCTACAATAAAATTCCGATCCTAAAAGAAGTGAATACACCGTCTCGGCGTAAATCCACGCGTGGGGCTGGACCACAGCAAAAAACAGACACCCTAGAATTGAAAAAGTCGCAAGGGAAAGCGGGAAAAGGATTTCTCCGGCTGCTTATGTCAGTAAGATCGGTGAATTTCACTTATAGCATACGCGAAAGCACCACCCTCCCGGGCTTCCTGCCATCACCATATCTACTTGGGGCCGATAAAGGTTTTGCAGCGCCTGGCTGGGATTTCATTACGGGTAGTCAGGATCCAAACATCAGATTTAAGGCTGCAGAAGAGGGTTGGATAGCCAGAAGCAGTTTTTTAACCATGCCGTTTTCTCAAACGAGGGTCGAGGACTTGAATCTTCGTGGTACGGTAGAGCCACTCAAGGACTTGAAAATCCAACTCGATGCTAAGAAAACTTCTAACGGAAACTACCAGGAAATATTCAGGTTCGA
>JAVKDO010000058.1:0-13137 GCA_040222235.1 Cyclobacteriaceae bacterium | reverse complement strand
CTGAGGCTGTGCGTATCATCGGCACACCGGATTATGCTAATAGCACCGGGATTGCTATTATACAAACAGACACCACCTTCAGTGCAGAACCCTCATTGTATACATAGGACTCCTCAGGTTCTGCACTGAAGGTGGTGTCTGTTTGTATAATAGCAATCCCGGTGCTATTAGCATAATCCGGTGTGCCGATGATACGCACAGCCTCAGGAGTGAGTATGAGCACAAGCTGATCGAGATCATCATAGACATAGTAGGTGTCGGCCCAAAGATCGTTTTCGCCCTTGACGCGCCTTAGAATTGTCTGCCCCCGCCTATTGGCAAATGTTTGTACTACTTGCTTCATAGGATTGAGTGTCTCAGAGACCCTTAGCGTGTGATTGGCATAGGTGCCATAGCTGTCCAACATTACGCCATCGAGAAAGTAGCGCTCGATATCGCCATCTCGTTTTGAATGGTTTGACCGTTGATTGTAAGTAGTCGTTTTCCGCTCAGGGTCACTCCAGCTTGATCCTGGGTTCCATGCATCTCCAGGCATTGCAGTCTCTACTATCCTGTTGAGTGGTGAGTTGTCATAGAGCACCTCCGAGTAAGGTCGCATGGTTGCCGCTATACCTGTAGACGGTGAGTCATAAAAGTCACTTTGGTCAGCAAATGGGTCTCCCTGAAAACTCCCATCTGAGGTACCCGCCGTATAAGACATATATTGACGGGTGCTTCTACCCAGGGCATCATAGTTGGCTATGCTGATCTGATCTTTGCCTGAAAAGCTGGAGCCCCGAGCTACTGACTGTATTTGGCGACCCAGTCCATCAGTGTGAGCGGTGACTACTGCTACATCATCCAATGGGCTGCCTATCGTGACCTGGCTCTCATCTGCCTCTGCGGTGCGTGCTACCAATACCCTTGTATAGTTCATTGAGGTTAAGTCTTCACCAGTTGTTAAGGACGACATAGGCGGCTGAGGATCACCTGCTGGCGGACTAGTAAGTTTATCATTGCTCCATTTCATCACCCTGGTCGGTGCGGTATTCATGGCGGTACCATCGGGCAGTGTAATCCGCGCCCAATATGCGCCAGCTTCAACAACACTTAGCGAGGTATTCGTCTCGCCTGAGAGTAGTTCACCGTCCTTGTACCACTTAATATCACTATAGCTCTGGTTGAGTAGGATGCTTGTGGGTTCGGAGCTGCTCAGGAACTGCGGTCCACTCATGGCAGATCTTGGTACTGGATGGGCTGTTACCTTTACTTGTACGGGCACAGCACTGGAGCATGCTTCAGGAGATATTGCCTCAACGTTAAAGTTGGTCTCCCCTAGCGGAACCTCTTTAAACACCACGCTTTCGCTTTCTTCAACAAAGCCCCCTGTACCTGACCACTTATAGCTGAGTCCCGGGGAAGGTGTCGCCCTGAGTGCTGCTTTGCCTTCACCGAAGCGGTGAATATCGCTGGCCAGCGTAGTGGGCTGATCGAGATAACTGACGTTGATCGTCTTAATTGGCCCCCAGCAGTCAAGAACTTTTTTTCTGAGAAAGAGCTGGATCCCGCTGGTCATTACTTTGAGCTCGTTGTTATCCACCTCGGAATAGCTACTGTCAGTCGGCTGCCAAAACCAGCTTGTCCAATCATCACCCACCTTCTTCACAATGGTCGTGTCACAGGCTAGGTTCTGTTCTATATAGATATCAGCCTCAGACAAGTAGGTTGGGCTCACGTAGTGAATGGTGTCGCTGTAGGCCACTACATCTTGAGAATCGAGACAATCACCGTAGGCCTCAACCTTGAAAACTGCCGTTTCATCTACGAAGAAATTCTTAGTTGACCAATCCGTGCCCAGATCCTTCCATCCGAGGCTTGGGGTCCATTTCGACCATAAAAACCTTGAGCCAATGGCATTAGCATGTGTGATAGTTACTGAATCTGCACTACACAGCATTGTGGTGCTGGCTGTGAGCTGACCTGTAGTGATCGTCGGGGATACTTTTACTTTCACAACAGCGGTATCCCCATAGCAGCCATGAATTCTTGAATAAATCTTGTATTCAACGATAGCATCCGTGCTGCCTGTATTGATGAGGGCATCTACCAGATTGTTACTCCTACGATTGAGGCCTTGCATGTCCGTCCAGTGATCGATCTGAATCGACCCTTGTACAACACTGGCAAACCAATCATACACGCCGAAGTTATTGGAAAGCAATATGGGTTGATTGAAGCTTTCACCGGTGCATATAGAGATGTCTATGTCATCGCTCATGTCCGCCTTATTAGAAATCATAGGAGGTGGATTGGTCACAACGTGCACAGTAGTTTCCTGCGTATCAGGTCCCAAAACACAATTACCATCAGCTACGACTCTAAAGACAGTATTCTCAGCTACATATTGAGAATCAGATGGCGTGGCAATAAGTTGCCAAGGTGCGTTTTCAATATTACTGCTGTATTGATCGTAGGTTAGCAGGTCTAGCCTTTCCCAATGATAGGGCCCAGTATGGATGCCTGCCAATTTGACCATACCACTGGTTGCTCCGCAAATGGATTTGGGGGAAGTATTGGCTATTCCGATTTGGCTATTTTCTTCATAGGAGTGAACGATAACCTCAAACTCGTCTGAAAGCACTTCCTGTCCATTGTGAATCTGGGTGATCGTATATTTTACTTTTGCATCAGAGGTTTCGAAATTACTTAGCACTTGCCAAAGACGCCCGTTGGCTCCAAGTGTACCGCTGATGTAGTTGCTAGGATTCGCTCCTCCATCAGTTATCACTCCATATTCTACAGTTCGGACCCAGTTGATTTGAACACCGGGAATATTACTAGTGATATTATGGTCTACATCAGCACTGCTGCAGATAGTATAATTATCAGGAAAGCCATTGGCCCAGGCTGCAGTTGCAGAAAAGGAAATCACCTCAACAGCTGACTCGCTTTGAGAAATACAACTGGAAGTGGATGTACTGACTGCTTTAACCGAAGATGTTCCTATGAAATCTACGTTCAGGCTCCCACCAACTGATATTTGACCCTTAGTCTGCCATGTGCTCGAACCCTCCGGTAACACCTTTATTTCGACAGGAGCTCCAACATGCCCCTCATCCATAGACAAGGATATCGTCTGCATACCATCAGTGCTAAAAAATGCCGGTGGCTCAGTCTCGTCGTTAAAGAGCAACTCACCTGTGCTATTTTGAGGTTTGACTGTTATCTGAATGGATTCAGTTGGGGTAGCACATCCATTTATTCCGGGAACTACTAAAATGGCAGTCGTGGTGATGTCACTCAACGTATTGTTGATCAGCACTTCGGAAATCGACCAGACACTATCGTTCCCTGTCGTCACCAGATGTCCTCTTCCAATATTTGTATTGGGAATATTTAGTGCTACGTTGTTTAAATCTGTTTGCCCGATGGTGGACACATCAAATGATATGGTGTCTCCTGAGCAAATACTTATTTGTAAGGGTGATACGGAGGATATTCCGAACGGATCCTGGCATATCGATGAGGGGGGGACTTCTATGTTTACAGCTTCTTGAGTAGTATCACATCCATGTTTTTCGACTACCGTGACCGTATAGGTAAGCGCAGCACTAGAACTAGCAGTGTTTGTCAAACTGTGCGAAACAAAAAATTCATTACCGATCTGTTGCACAACTGTTGACTCTCCTGTAACCGCTGCAGTATCTCCGCTAATTGAAACGCTGATATCTGTCAACTCGAACTCACCATTGTGAGATTCAATTTTGAATTCGAAAGGTTCATGTCCATCACCCTGACGGAGCAAATCTATTTCAAAAGGGTTGTCTAGAAATATATCACAGCTATTATTTTCCCCACCACCCTGCCAAGGGCCTTCTGTTCCATCGCAATTAGAGATGCCATCAGGAATAATCTTGACTGTATTGGTATTGGCTGTAGTGGCACAGCTGTGAATGTTCTGATCAATCTTAGCCCGAAACCAGGTATCCTGAGTAATGGTCATGAAAGTAGTATTGTCAGTGTAGGGCTGATACGGTCCTCCCATATCGCTATTGCTACTCTCCCACAGTAGACCAATAGTTTGCGGATCTTGAGTTAATGTAAAGCGTCTTGAGTCGCCCACGTAATCAACCTCATAGCATATCTCAGGCAATAGTTGTAAAACCGGGTTTACCGTTATCGTAAATTCCCTCGTTGATCCGGCGCAGTGCTCAGAGTTGTAGGGAGTAAACGTGAAGGTAACCTCTTGGGGCACTGAAGTATAAGGATGCGTCATAGACTCTGGCCTTAATTGAAAAGTTTTATCAAAACGAAACTTGCCATTGCCTTCCTCATCTACTATTCCACTCGTTGGCATACTATTAAAGACAGCAGCAACGCTGGAATCAACCGACCACTCCACATAGGAGGCAATGTGACTGGTCATCAGTACATCTAAATTGGCAGTACTACAAAAATCATTCTGCGGCACTTGCCCGGCATCAATAGACAAGGCCGGAGTGCTGTATCCCTTTATTTTAATCTCTGTAGCAAACTGAGTACCCTGACAAGTAGGCGTTACTTGTGAAACATAAATAGAGTAATCATCCGAAGCGCTTACAACCTTGTTTAGAGTATTATTAGGAACATCTAAAACATCAGTAGAAAAATTTCTGTTGGTTGACCAAATCAAATTTTCAGAAAGGTTTACTGCACTGATTGTAATAACCTCCCCCGCACAGGAGAAAAATTCTGTTTGTGAAAACACCGGAGCAGGTAGTGGGTCATAGATCGTATCCCAAATCAGCTGTGTGCTGAACGCTTCCAACTCCTGGTCATTATCATCCAAGGGTATAATGTGAACTTCATCCCCATTAGTCAACTGAGGAGTGAAATTCTTGTATACCGTAATGGTAAACTCACTATCAAACCCCTTTTCCACATCATCCGGGTCAAAAGGACAAGCAATAATATTTCCAAACTTGTCCTTGCAGACCAGGTCTTTCAAACCTTGGTGAACTGAGCCATCAGAATTATAGGTTATTTCAAACTCGGCAAAATCACAATGCTGAACAGTCGTGATGTCTTGAATGGAAAAGCTCACCTGGCCAAACGCATTCCCCTGAAAAAATACTACTATAAGTAGAATAGTAGCAATCCTTGCTAACCTCTTAATTGTAAAGTTGGAGAATGAATAAACCATAGCCGCAATAGTTAGAAAATGCCTGTTTTGATTTTGACTGATTTATTTGCCACTCTGTTTTTTGGACAATAACTCGTTCTGGTCCATCAAAGACTTATTTACACGATGAAGTTCAATCATATAAAGGGTCAATTCTTCGATTTTTCTCAACAGAAGCATGTTGAATTCGCCAGAATTTATTCCTGTTTTTTCTAAGATCTGTGCCGGGGCCACATCTGGCAAATGGCCATTTTCTTTAATGAATGATGACAAGTCTTCAAGAGAGCGCAAAGAATAACCGGATTCGAAAACGTAATCAGGCACATTTTGCACTTCTACCTTAATTTCTTCAGCACTAATAGAACCATTTACTTGTAGAGCATAATCTGTTGCAATTGTGTCTGTATTAATAGCTACTTGTCCGTTCATTAAGAACAGGCCTTTACTTTCTTGCTGTGTCCAATAGGTGTTTGAACTTAGAGGTATGGTTTCTGAAGGCAAATACCCCTGATCACTAACTTCAATCAAATCAAGACCAATATCACCCAAAGTGTTGCTATTACTAGCTGCCTCAAAACGGAAACTAACAAGGTTAATGCTACTTGATGGGATGATTTGTGTAAGGTCGATGATCTCCTTTATCCAACTACTGCCCTGAGAACCAGACTTTTCCCAAATAGTGGTTGGTAAATCACACCCAATTGTCATATGTAGCTTTAAGCTCTCAACATTTGAACCTTGCATATGATACGCAAAACCAATTACAGGGAGATCTCCGGGACCAAATACATAATTTTGAGATTCATAAATCTGATTTTCAGACCCAAACGAACTAGCATCATAATAAAGGTAGTAATTACCAGAATAGGCGGCATCAGGTCCTGTATTGCTTGTGGGAGTTGGGCCACTTCCACGCTCCCAGCCAGTCCCAAATCCAGAATTATGCCATTGTCCATTTTGAGATCCTGCCAACTCAAAATCCTCGATTGAAGGATAAATCGATGATGAGGTCTCCGAGGTAATAAGATTTGATACAGAAACATTATCTATAGCAATATCATTCACGTAATTGGGACCAGTTCTTGCAGTAATTCGAATCTTGACCCCTACAGAACTGTACTGATAGCAACCATCTAAAAACTGAGCCAGTTGTATATTTTCGTTAATCCAATCTGAACTTTGATGGCCCTGACGATAGAAGATTTCGCTCCATCCATTATCATCAATTGATAATTCAATCTTTAGCCATCCAGAGTTGATACTCCACATATGATAGCCAAAAGACAGGTTTGCTGAATCAACCGAGTTAAAAATAAATTCCGGTGATTCTAATACAGCCTCCTTGTTGTAGTTGCCTGTTGCTTCTGTGTAAAGGAAATATGTACCGTCGCTTGCTGCAGAAGGGCCAGTACCACCAGTCGGTGTACTTCCAGATTTTCTGGTCCAATCCATATCATCAATGCCAGACTGAACCCACAGGCCAAGTCCATTTTCGAAAGACTCAGTGTATGGAAAATTGGTCACTTGGCCTTGGGCTACCAAAAAACCACAAAGCGAAAAACTGATAGTCAAAAGTTTTTTCATCACTTTCATTATTTAACATCTAGTAAATAAATGGTGTCATCCACTCGTCCAAAATAGTATTCTGAGGTAAATCCACTTCGTTCGATTCTCATTCGGATTAGTTTCGAGTCATTGGTATCCATATTATCCAAGTGATTCTCTACTAATACCAAATCGGCAGGATCATACTCAATAATTCCAATAAGCGCAGACTGAGGAAAATATGTTCCAAAATCTACCAGGAAAGACTCTTGATCCACACCATTCCCTGGAATTGGGAATATCATATAATCCCAAACTTTCTCAGGAACGCCTGTATTTACAGCACCTCGAAAATTCTCCCAAAAATTCATCCATTCAGAATCTGTCGGTGCTTGTGCTAAAGTCTTTCCAAAAGAAAGCACGCTTAGCAAACTAATCGTAATTATTGTTTTCATAGTGTTAATTATGTCTTAATCCAAACCTTATTATCCAGGGCTTGTGATACGGCCCTTGTTCATCGTATCCAAAATTGTAAAGTACCTGGAAGTTGCCTTGTAGCTTACCTTTGATCTGGTAGGTCTTACCAAGCCCCAATAACCATCCATTTGCTCCTTGAGTAGTGTTGGGCTCCTCTGCTTCGGATAGATTGAATGTTTGCCAGAGGCGCTCCGCCTCACCATGCAGATATATTCCCTTCCAGAAGTCATACTCTGTGAATACTCTTGCTCCTATATGCTCTTGTTCTGGAATATATTCCAGTCCGTCTCCAAATGTCCATGCTGCCTTGTAATTCGCACCTACACCCCAAATCCATTGCTTTCGTATGTTCCAACCTATCCAGGGTAAAAAGTCAATCAGTGTTGTCTCAGATATTTCTATTTGTAAGTTCCCTCCGTAGCTAAAGTGCTCTGACCATGATCGACTTGCTTTCGGATTTTCAAACGTACCAAGCTGCTTGTCTTTGAGCTTTGCCGTATCCAGCACCTGGATTGCTTCAACCACTTTTTCTTCATTGGCGACAAACATTTCTCTAGCAGATAGTTGTGAAACTTTGCTAAACGCTCTTTGCATTTTCTCTTTGTCTGAGATCATAAGTTCTTGAGCCTGCCTGGCTAACTCCAAAGCCTCAGTTTCACCGGAGAGTTTTTGAATGTCTGGTTCATTTCCAAACTCAGTGCTCGCATAGTTTTCGAACTCATTACCCGCTCGCTCTTCAATTTTAGTGAGTGATTTATGCAGAACTGTATCCACACTGAGCTGATCTGCATACCGCGCCTCGTATTCCGAAAGTTCTTGATATATGCGGTTGTCTGACAGCTGATGATCAATCTCATTTTTTGTCCTTTCATAGACTTCCTTCCAATCAATATTCCTCTTAACATACATTAGGCTATCGTGTTGCTGCTCGACACTCTTCAATGATTCGTGAAGGCTATCAATAGAATGGGTATAGAGTTGATATTTCTTATGGTCTTTAACCTGTCGCTTTAACAACGTCATTTCCTCCTTAAGCCTTTCGTCATAGGCTTTGATGACTGATAGGCTATCCCGTTTCAACGTTTTCCAATTTTTCTGGTATTTCTCAAAACCTGAAAGCTCCTTTTCTCCAAATTTGACATTTGTCGTCATCTGTCCATGACTTAGGTTGGCAAGAAAAAAAAGGATCGATATCGTTAAAAAGGCTTTCAAGGATTTGTGCCTGATTGTTGCAACAGCTTGTACTCGTATTTCTGGACAATATTGTCCTCGTTATCCCTAATCAGCTTCACCCTGTTGAAGTGGTCATACTCATAATGTGTCTTTCTTCCATTGATATCGGTTTCACTTAATGGGCCCACTAGTGGTTTATAAGTATAAGTTGCTACCCTGGCACCAGGCTTATCTTCATTAAGTACACATCCGATATTAATGTTACCGCCAGAAACACAGGAACTCACTAATGACAATGGATAAACCAACTCCTTGGTGAGATAATTATTCTCATAAATGATGTCGTATTCCCTTTCGATGATCATTCCATCGTAAGTCTGTGACAAAGTCAGATTACCTGTTTCAGCCTGAAACTGAAGGTTCTCGGTAGTCCATCTCAATTTTTCATCAATCACAAGATTATCGTCAATGGCTGAGATATAGGCTATCGAGTAGTCTTCCGGGGCTGATGAGACACCCAGCAGGTCATTATTCTGCAAAGCATACGTGCGGAAGGGATAGACACTGGTACCATACTTCTTATAACTATTGAAAACGGCGTTTTCAACCTTGCTGCCACGATATTTGATAATTTCCAATGGAACACCGTGCATGTGCCGGCTCTTTAGTTCATAAATGCCCCTGGATTCCTGATTGGTAGAAGTAACACTGGCGGAATAATCAAATGGATAAGTATAGACTGTTTTATGCACGGTTCCATCGCTTGAAACCATCGCTCTCTCTCTTAGGTAATTGTATTCTTCCTCGTGGATATATGTGGTAGACTGGGTTAGCAAATTACCTCTATGATCCTGATCGCTTACCAGTGATTCCGTCTGAGATTTATGGAAGGGATGAGACACTAAATCATACTCAGATAGGATAAAGTTTTGCCCCACTTCCCATTGAACCATTTTTGCTTTCACCATCTTTTTGTTGCTACGAGAGAGGTCAAAAGTGTTAATTGTTCTGGACACCAAATTATTTTCTGAATCATAGGATTCTAATTTTTTAAGCAAGCCTCGCTTCCAACTTTGGGAGTTGTAATAGGTAAAAGGCGGTCCTTCCGGGGAAATGTCTATTGAGAATGGGTATTCCTCTTCTCCCTGATATACATAGCGCTTAACACTAGGTGCTATATCCTCAAATTCTTGGTTGGTGTAGAAGTACGCGCTACGGGCACCATCCGACCTGGTTTCAATTACCTTATTATAACCTATGGGCGTTCCACTGAGATCATACAGCGCTTTCTGGCTCTGGCTGGAAATCACTAAATAGACCTTATACTCACAATCGTAAAGAACATTCCCATCAACCTCAATTGGCCCCTCATTAATTTTCCATGCATAATAGGGCTTATAAAAACGTCCTCCTTCATATTGATAGGTAGTAACAAGATCATTGCTATACTGATCCCCAGCTGAAACTGTGATGGTTTTTATTCGTACTCCCGGCCCCATCGTGGAATTATAATAATCATACCAGGATTCAAAAGCTATAGGGCTACTTGCGATTGGACTACCCGTTGTTTTTTCATACTCGTAACTGACAGACCCACCCGTTGGTAATACCATAGAACTAAGCAAACCACTTTGTGCTATGCCTAACGAGGATGTCGGTTCTTTATCAACGCCACCGAAATAGCGTGTCCCCACTTTTATTCTTGGAACAAAGCCTGGATCACCTGAGTATATATTCAGACTAGCATTATAAGTGGCATAACCCCAATGGTCCTTGTATCTGGAGCCTCTTGGCGGGAGTGCAGAAGCGTCGTAATAACTAAAATCACGAAAAACAATCGATGAGTCTCCGCCAACCTGATGTACCCTATCAAGGTATAAGCGTTGACATTTCATTTCTGCGCATTCTCCATTTGCCTCTAAGTCAAGAGTAAGCTCATGGTTATTACCATTACCTTGAGTTTGAAATCTCCAATAATCCATATCAAAAGCATATCTCGATATTTCTTCATCATCCTGATTGGTCAACTTGATATGCTGGATTACTTTATCTTCGGAATCCAATCTCTCTGCGCTATAAACAAAATCAATACGACCAAAATCACTTTCTATCGAATTCGGGATTTTCAAATAATTGAACGTTTCGATAGTTTGGGTCGTCAGTTTATGTGATGAGCCCGCGCAATACCCTGGATCCGTTAATACATTATATGCAGTCACAATCCTGGATCGCTCTGCAAAAGTATTAGGTCTATCATCAAAATAAGTGAAAGAAAACTCTCTCCTGCCGTTGGCATTATGGATAGAAGTTAGGTGCCATGTAGAAATTTCAGGTAGACCCGTAACCTCGCGTATGTTGTTCTCTACTTGAGTCGATATACTTGTTTTCGAGGACTCTTGGGTGCTGTAATAATATTTAGTTCCAACTTCATCAATGATAGTAAACGCTATGCCCTCAGAACAAAACTGTGTTAGGTCAATTTTTATATCCCGGTAAGGAATGGTATAGGCAATTGCTTCCTCGCTAATATCATCATACTCTATGAAGAATTTTCCAGAGCCACCAGGAAAGCTATAATAAAAGATGTCCGGCTCACCATCCACAAGGCCATCTGCAATTTCGTCATTGCTAGAGAGGGCTATGTCATGATTATCTCGAGAGCACATGCCAGCTAAGTCTTCATCAGGCAATCCGCGGGTAATTCTACTAATCATACCACCCGCCTGTAAGGACCAGCCCATTCCAAAGGGCCCGGAGATCTCATCTACTTTGATTCCTCTTGCATTATAGCTAAGACCGATTGGTAATGTCATCTGTCTTCCTGGCAACTCAAAAAGAGGAACATATACATTCGGCTGACCTGTATACAGCCCACTGGCGTTTGCTCCGCGTATCGCCTGTAATGAAGATGATGATGGAATTACGTTTTGACTGAGACCAGCGTGCAGGAACGTGGTTAGGGAAATAACCGCCAAAAATAGACTCCTCATTGAACCGTTATATTTGATTAAACAGCAAATGTACTGCTTCAGTTCTTCTCAAAAAATACCTAGAAATGAGTATTTTTCGATTTGGGTTCTTCACAAATGAACATATGTTGGACTTTCTAAATCTATCCTTTCGTAGAAAAAGAACTCAAAATTTGTAGCTAAGCGATTCATTTTCAGTAAGAAAGTATTTTGAAACTAAATTATTGGCTGGATTGAATAACATTTGAGTATTTCAGATACCAATTTGTCAGATGGTTATCCTTTTTAACTCTTAAATGCTTTTTCAAAGGCAAAGTCAGGTTCAGTCAAGGGCGGTGAGGCACTCACCGTTTATATACCCTTGACGGGTTCTGACTGCCTTTATCTTTGTATTTAGAGATGAAAAGGTAATTCCCTTGGATTTATTGATAAGCATTAGCAATTTAACATAGTCAAGCACCATGTTATGCCGATATCTTTAGTGACAATCGAAGAAGAATCTTTCTACCTCCTTATTGACAAAGTTGTAGAAAGACTGGCCAAACAACCTCAAGAATGGCGATGGGTTGACGGTGAAGAGGCAATGCGCCTTCTGAGGATAAAATCCAGAGCAACCCTACAGAAAATGAGAGATGAACAGAAAATTCGTTTCTCCCAACCTGAAAAAAAGATCATCCTCTATGACCGCAATAGCATTGATGATTATTTACAAAAACACGCCATAGAACCATACGACTGATGGAAGAAGATTTAAACGTAAATCAGGAATACAAAAAGGCCTTTAACGAAGGATATATGCTTGCCAGCGAACTGGGTATGAAATCAGATGCGCTCAAGGATATCAATGCTGGTGGAAATCGTATTAAGGCCATTGCTCATGGAATACAGCAATACGAGATTGACCATAGTAAAGAAATCAAAAAAGATAATTTACGTCAGGACTTAAATCGATTTGAGGCAAGCATGACGAAAGAAGTGGGTAAAGACAATCGTGACCAAGGTCGTGAAACACCTTCCGAACCCAGTCGCTAAATTAGAGGCAATTACCTATCATGATCTTTAGCATCATGGTTTCGATCAATTTCTTTTTTCTTTTCAACCGCGTCTTTTTCAAAACCTTTTTCAAAGCTGTCATACTGCGCTTTAAATTCTTCTAAGCGACTATTTTGCTCGGCCGTAAAGCGAGCAGAGTTACTATCCCTTTCAGCCGTATCACCCCTACTCTTCTCTTGCCTGTTTGTGCCTTTGCTCTTACCCTTTTCAAACCCATGATCTCTAAGAAATTGATCGATTTGTGAAGTAGGAATAAGCTCAACCCCTTTACCAACGTCATGCTGTTTTTGAATCTCATCATCAAGAAGCTCTTGAATATCGTAATCCTTCATTGACTTAAGCTCATCATCAAGTTCACGGTCTTTAAAGTCCTGTTCAATTGCTCCCTGAATGAGTTGATTATAATGTTCTTTCCTTTTGTCAAGATCACTTAATATTGATTTCTTCAAATCCTGTAGACCCTTGTCAGGTGTTTTATACGGTCCAGTCATTTTAAGATCAGGTTCGAGCTTTCGCACACCACTAAGACTGTTGTACTGTTTGGCTGCTGCATCAAAAACAGATGACCTCTCTCTGATCAATCTGACAGTATTGGGCGTAAATGATAACCTCCCTAAGTGGTGCTTCTCGATTGAATTATCACTTGCCATAAAATAAAGTTAATGATATAATTCAATCAATTAACTAGGGTGAATTATAATGACAACACATCAAAAAGAAGAAATACTCAATTGGTCAGAACTCACAGAAGAAACAAAAACGACCGAAGAGTTATACCAA
>JAVKDO010000057.1:0-120959 GCA_040222235.1 Cyclobacteriaceae bacterium | reverse complement strand
CTTGATCAGTTCTACAGAAAAGTAAGTCGGCAAGTGGAATACTCCAGGCGAAACCAAGCCTATCCTCGTAAAACCAAACCTACCATTAAACATGCTATAGCATACAAAGTAGTATGAGAGCTTATCTTAATGGCATTAATTCAGAAATGTATAATGACTCCTCCCGGGATATGGTTTACGAGATGTGCAAGGAAGATATCACCAGCTTCAAATATGAGTTTGAGTATAAATGATTCGCTTCATTAGGCACGTAGCATAATAAATTTAGTGCCTCAAATACTCTTGTAAGGGTTCAATTGAATACAGCCATTTCTTGAAGTGATTGATTTTTACATTAATGTGTTTTGCTTTATAATTTTTGTAGATATAATAACTATGCTTTTTTGCTTTACATACCTTTGCAAAATGTGGACGAGACCTGAACCCCAATTCAATGACATGTGAAGCTGGTGACATCCAGACCACATTCGTCAATCCTCCACCATGCTGCCCTATAACCAACGTGGCTGAGCTAAATAACCTAATCTGGTCTTTGAAGGACATGCCTTCCAGTATTACATTTTCAAACACATAGTTCGCTGATATCACGTTCAGTAACAATTTGATTAATTCATCGTGATTCCTAATTGACCGGCGTTCGGTACCAGTACCTTTTTTTTTTGCGTCTTGAAGATAATAGTCATGAGGTATTGACCGCTCTATTAGGATTATCTTTTTTGTTACATTGGTTCCCTCGATATGAAGCCTTTCCATCATCTGAGATGAAAAACTATCTAGATTAAATTTCATTCGCTTCAAGCCGTGTGGGTTCATCCCCAGCAGCGGTAAAGCACTGACATGTTCTTCTTTATCAGTCAAGATAACCCTACCAGGAAATATCGTTTGTAATTCAAGACTTAAAGGTCCAAATCTCTTGACTGAGAAAACGACCTCTCGCTTAGCTCCGGACATGCCTCTGCTCAGAGGAAGGAGCAAGTCAAAGACGAAATGATAATAGTGTTCAATCGAACCACCACCTAAAGGCTGGATTTCAATATGGATACATGACCGCTCACTATATATCATCCTCAATATTTGAATTTGATTCCACCATACCCTATGAAGTATGAACCAATCCTCAAGGTATCCCAAGAAAGAAACAGCAGTTTTTTTTGATAAAGTCAATACTTATGAGATTAATATGCTGGTAATCAAACATTCTTTCAACAGTCCGGCCAGCGCCAAATCTAGATCTTTACTTCTCATGACACGTCTACCAATCATAATCTTGTTCATAGCCCAAATCAATCAGTACTCTACCCCAATATCCTTTAAACAACGATTTGTCATAATCTAAAAAGAGCTCTTGCCATGGAACTGAGAATTCATGTTTTCTCGATTTCTTCTTTCGAAATTCATTCGACTTCCTTGCTAATCTCTTGATTCGATTATCGGTTGAAGGAATATTCAAGAAATCTAGCACTTCTTTCAACGCAGATGACTGGTCTTCATGAGTAGACCCGTGCATCTTCAAAAGGTCTTCCAACTTCAAGGACAAAACCCGTGGGTGTCCTTTCCATGCGGATACTGAGAAAATACTATCTAATACAGTACGTGTTCCTGCTTGTTCAACAAACAGTTTTACAAAGGTATTTTTCGTATCAACCGTATCTACTTGTTTCACTTTACGATGGAAGCTAAGAGCATTTGGATGTACTCCTGGCTTTTTCCATTTGCTTGGCACCCAATCATATAATGACCGATAAACTAAATTCGTGAGGTTATCACGAGGATCCCGATATATAAACAATACCTTTAAATTATTTTCTTTTATCAAACTCTTATTTCCCTCAGTGTATGACCTGTGTCCGCTTATTTTAACCTTTGAGCCGTCAGAGTTTCTCAATGAACTCACATATCTTAAATCTATTTCTTCAACGTTCTCACGCAAAACTTCAGAAAAATATTGATGTCCGATAGATCCTACAATACTAAAGGTAGTAATCGGAGTGGAGTTAGGAATTCGGTCATCCGCATCTAGGGGTTTATTACAAGAGACAAAAAACGCTGATACCACAAAAAGTACCAATATGTAATCCCTTTTACGTGGAGTAACCTGTTTGAGAAGGGTGCTGGAGTTGTGTTTTTTTGTTGAAATCAACATCTATTCTAGGTTAACTCATTTAAACTATGTCAATGAATCCACTATTATCGGTTTTAGACAAGTGTACTCAATTCAAGATTTGAATTCTAACCTCCTGGATAGCGTTGCTAGCAAAAAGAAAACTACATAGACTGGATTTAAATAAAAGGCATTTATCATTTGGTGCCATCTTTGAATTCCACTTTTTCTTGAGGCAAGTTCAATTAAATACTTCACCTTGACATTCAAAAGAGCTTGAGGGTATAAATTTCTGAACCCGTCTAAATCACAATCATCGAGCCATATGAGGATATCCCGAATTCTTCTTCTTCTACCCAGCATCACTTTATAGATATTAGAAGTCATTTGATTATGGCCATCACCATGGCGCATTAAGACCAAGGGTTGCGCAATTAGATCCAATTTGAATCCACTAGCGGCTAATTGCAGGGCTAATGTAACATCCGCCCCATTATATCGGACTTTAGGGTATTTAAATCTCTTTAATACATCCGCTCGGAACATGAGCGTTGGATTCGGTAAGACATATTTACCCAAAAAAACATCTTCAAAAAGTAGATCTGGTGCACTTGGGAGTTTCTTTATTAAAAAAGAACTTGGATAAATTGTGGATCTCGTATTCTTTTCAGAAAATGTCTGAATCTGACTGCCCACCACTGCCGTTGATGGGTTGTCTTCTAGGTGATTAAGTTGCAATTTAAGGCGCTCGGGCTTTGAAATATCATCATCATCAACAATCGCGATATACTTCCCCATAGCGATATCGATGGCCTTATTACGGCTCACATTACAACCACAGTTTTGATCATTTCTTGCAATTATGATCCTGTCATCGCATTTAGCTATTTCTTGAAGTGACACCCATGTGTCATCTGTTGAACGATCATCAATAATTATGAATTCAAAATCAGTGAAAGTTTGATTCAGAATGGAATCAATTGCTTCTGTAATTATAGAATGCCTATTGTATGTAGACATGACTACACTGACTGACGGTATTTTCGGCACTTCTGCCATTTTAGTAGATGATACTCATAGGCTTAAAGCGAAGAATACTATTCATTCTAATTTTTATAATAAATGTCAAGCTAATGTCATGGTCACACTAAACAAAACTGTACTCAAAAAAAGACACCTACTTATTTGACTTGTAGTTCCAAGATCTTCAAAACAAAAAAGTCCCGCCTTTCGACGGGACTTTGAGGTCCTGAGCGGATTCGAACCGCTGTACGAGCTTTTGCAGAGCTCTGCCTAGCCGCTCGGCCACAGGACCATATGGTAAAATTAGGGATTATTGACACGGCGGACAACATCCACCCACTCAATAATCCCCATCCTTATCTATTACTTCTTCTCCTCTGCAGAATCGTCAGCAGCAGCTTCGTCAGCTTTAGCCTCCTCTTTCTTAGCAGCGGCCTTCTTAGCCTTCGGCTTTTCCTCAGCAGGAGCTTCCTCTACAGGCGCCTCAGCTTTGGGAGCTTCTTCCTTAGTCTCTGCTTTAGGAGCCTCCTCCTTCACTTCAGCTTCTGGAGCAGCTTCCTTTTTAGGAGCAGCCTTCTTTGGCGCAGGAGTTTTAGCAGCATCTTCCATCTGTGTCTTCAGTGCAGCCAGCGACTCAAGATCACCCAATGTGGACTTCTCAGAGTCTTTGTTTACACGATCAACGCCAGTCTTCGTAGGCTTCTTCTTTCTAGTCGCCGCAGAAGAGCCAGCTTCTTGCTGTACTTCTTTCCACGTACCCGTGTGAGAAAGCACGATGCGCTTATCATCCTTTGAGAAGTCAGTGACCACAAAGTCGATTGTCTCACCTACCTCTACTTTAGATCCATCCTCTTTTACGAGGTTCTTGTTAGTCGCGAAACCTTCAAGACCGTAAGGAAGCTCTAGTGTAGCGCCTTTGTCATTCTGAGAAATCACAGTACACTTATGTACAGATCCTCTGCTGAATACACCTTCGAAAGTGTCCCAAGGGTTCTCCTCAAGATGCTTGTGGCTTAGTGCAAGTCTTCTGTTGTCCACATCCAACTCCATCACTACCACGTCTAGCTCTTCACTCACCTTAATAAACTCAGATGGGTGCTTCACTTTCTTTGTCCAGCTCAGGTCAGATACGTGTACAAGACCGTCGATACCTTCTTCTAGCTCGATGAACAAGCCGAAGTTGGTCAAGTTTCTCACGATACCAGAGTGCTGTGTGCCAATGGCGTACTTGGTCAAAACGTTCTGCTTAGTCCAAGGATCCTCGGTGAGTTGCTTGATACCAAGAGACATCTTGCGATCATCTCTATCGATGGTCAATATCACTGCCTCTAGCGTATCACCAATGTTGATGAAGTCCTGAGGGTTACGCAAGTGCTGCGACCATGACATTTCGGATACGTGAATCAATCCCTCTACGCCTGGCTTGATCTCTAAGAATGCACCATAATCGGCTACATTGACGATCCTACCGTTGACCTTAGAGCCGATCTCAAGAGCAGCGTCCAGATCATCCCAAGGATGAGAAGTCAATTGCTTCATGCCAAGAGATATTCTTCTCTTGTCGTCATCAAAGTCAAGTACTACTACATTCACTTTCTCATCAAGGTTGAGCACCTCTTCAGGGTGGTTGATTCTACCCCATGAGATATCAGTGATGTGCAACAGACCATCTACACCACCAAGATCGATGAACACACCGAAGTTGGTCATATTCTTGATCACACCTTCGAGTACCTGACCTTTCTCAAGGTTGCCAAGGATTTGAGCTTTCTGCTTCTCAAGGTCCTTCTCGATGAGTACTTTGTGTGATACTACTACGTTATCGTTAGAGTAGTTGATCTTCACTACTTTCACTTCCATTTTCTTACCGACGAACACATCGAAATCGCGAATTGGCTTCACGTCGATCTGTGATCCTGGCAAGAAGGCCTCTACACCGTATACGTCCACGATAAGACCACCTTTGGTCCTACGCTTCACCATACCCTCGATCACTTCATCGTGATCAAGTGCACCTTGGATTTTCTCCCAAGCATAGACGATTTTCGCCTTTCTGCGGGACAGTACAAGCTGTCCTAGATTGTTTTCCTGCTCTTCGACATATACCTGTACCATATCGCCTTTGGCGAGATCAGGTGTATCTCGAAATTCTGATCTGGATACCAGACCATCGGATTTAAAGCCGATATTGACGATCACGTCTCTATCAGTAAAACCTTGTACTGTGCCTTCGATCACCTCTTTCTCAGTGATGGTCGTCATAGTATCTTCATACATTGCTTCCATCTCCTTGCGACGTGCCTCAGAGTACTCTTCACCAAAACCGGAGTTATCTTCCCAATCAATGGGCTCTTCTTCTACTACAGGAGCAGGTGCGGGAGCAGCCGCAGGTTCTGGAGTTGCTGCCTTAGGAGCTGGTGCTTCCTCAGCAGGCTTTTCTTCCACCACTTCTGGAGCAGCAGCCTCAGCCACCTCTTTTGTCTCCTCAGGAGCGGTTTCAGTAGACTGTGCTTCTACTTTTGCTTCTTCAGTCTTTTCGATTTCTTTATCGTCAGCCATAATAATTATGCGGCCCTTGTATTACCATCCTGGCGAGCCATCTCAGGACAGGTTTAGTTGTATATAAATTTGGCGTACCAAACCCGTTCACTCGAACGGGAGCGCAAATTTAGAGAATTATCACTCATCTGCCTAGCATCACCACAATAAATGAGACGTGCTTATTGTGATCTACTTTGAGGCGCACTACCCTCCCACCAAGCTCACGCACATGCTTGGGCTGAAGCTTCAGCATAGGCGCCACACCCTCCTCGCGGCGGCCCGAGCCTCCCTTCACACAGCCCATTTCGGTCTCGTGCTTCGCCTTTGTGGCCAATACCCCAAGGTCCTGAGTCATATACCGTACCCTCGCACACCGGAAGTCTAGCAGCAAGACCTACGAAGTTTCCAAAACTTCGTAGGTCTTCAGCTCGCAGATTCATTGAATGGCGAAATAGCCTTGGTGCAATAATTCTTATGCAATCGTGATCAATGACATCCCTCATATGTGGTTACGATTGCACCTTGGGTACCCTTGATGAGCATCAGGTGTATTCCATATCATCTCGGTGAAATTTGTCCTCGACATGAACAAATCAAGACTCCTCACCACGCTTCTTCTAATCACCCTGAGTTTAGCAGTTCTTGCCCAGCCAAAAGAAGTGGCCACTAATCACGAGACTTGGTATTCCCTCCAGGGCTTTTATCCTATCAGCCAAAAGGTCACATTGGCTAGTGAAGTTCATTATCGAAGAGTCAACTGGTTTGAAGAGCAGTCGGATTACCTTCTCCGCCCACTAATTTATTTCAAAGCAAGCAGCCATTGGACGATTCATGCGGGTTACACTTTTGCGAAGTTCTATCCCGTCGGGCTCCAGCCATCTGCCAATCAAATGATGGAGCACAATACTTTTTTAGGAGCTGCGCACTCGTCAAGTCTTGGAAGGCTCAAAATACAAAACAGATTTAGAGTCGAAGAGCGCTGGCGCACTGCTGTGCTACCGGATGGCAATCATCACGCATTCAACACTTACAATCGCTTCAGATACAGGATCCGACTTCAATATCCTTTCGGCAAACAGCAAAAATGGCTGGCGCAGGTGCAAGAAGAGCTTTGGCTCAACTTTGGCCAGAATGCCAAGACCACTTTCAATCAAAACTGGCTGATAGGTGGAATCGGTTACCGATGGACTCCCAAATTCAATACCCTCCTCAACTACCACTGGCAGTATCTCCCCAAGTCAGATCAAATCCATGTCGAGTCTAATCTGATTTTTCAGCTGGAGGTGAATTACCAGATTGATTTGACCAGTAAATAGTGAGAAGTCGTCGGACGACTATTGCACGTTCGTAGCAGAAAGCATCAGGATACCTAGAATCAAGTTAAAAGAGTCGTCCGACGACTCGTGTTAAGCCTCTACCGGCTGTTTTTGATTCTTATAAGCTTTTCTGGGCTTTAGATTAAGGGTTTGAAACAGCTGCTCGTCTTCATTCACCTCTGGGTTTGGTGTAGTCAGTAGCTTGTCTCCTGCGAAGATGGAATTGGCTCCTGCCAAGAAACACATTGCTTGCTCTTCCTGACTCATCATGACACGACCGGCTGACAGTCTTACCATCGCCTTAGGCATGATGATCCTTGCGGTAGCGATCATACGTACCATCTCCCATACCGATACACGGGGCATCTCTTCCATTGGGGTACCTTCTACAGGAACCAAGGCATTGACTGGCACTGACTCAGGGTGCTTAGGTAACGTAGCAAGTGTAAGTAGCATGCCTATGCGATCCTGGTCAGATTCACCCATACCGATGATACCACCTGAGCAAACCGAGATATCTGCGTTGCGGACATTCTCCAATGTGTTGAGACGGTCATCGTATGTACGAGTGCTGATGATCTCGCCGTAGTGCTCCTCACTAGTATCAAGATTGTGATTGTAAGCGTATAGACCTGCTTCCTTAAGTCGCTCAGCTTGTTGATCCGTAAGCATACCCAGTGTGCAGCATACTTCCATATCCATTTGGGATACCCCCTTGACCATATCGACCACCTTATCAAAGTCGCGATTATCGCGAACCTCTCTCCAGGCAGCACCCATGCAAAACCTCGTTGAGCCATTGACTTTGGCCTCTCTCGCCTTATCCAGCACTTCATCTACATCTAGCAGTCTATGAACTTTGACATCCGTCTGATACCTGGCAGCCTGTGGACAGTATGCACAATCCTCGGGGCATCCACCTGTCTTTATCGACAGTAGCGTACATACCTGCACTTCGGTCGGATCATGATGCTCACGATGCACTGTTGCGCCACGGTAGATCAAATCCATTAAAGGACTATGGTAGATTTCAGAGATTTCCTCTTGGGTCCAGTTGTTTCTCATATTCAGTGTTATTGTATTTTCAGGTCAAATGGTAGCCTGGCTTGGATACCTTGAAGTGACTTGAGCTTATTAATAGATTCAACATATGGCGCTACTTCGCCAAAGTGCTGCTTAAGATAATATGCATCTACCTCACCAGAGGCCTTATTCATGAGTTGCTCTAAGAAATTTTCCATAGGTGGATGATAGCTTAGGCGATAGTCATCTTCTACCCCTGCAGCTTTCGCAGCGATATTGACGGCAGTATTGAAGCCGCCTAATACGTCGACTAGCCCATTACCCAGTGCCTGCTCTCCCGTCCATACCCTACCGGAAGCTACTTTCTCTAACTCCGATACAGTCATTCCTCGTCCCTCGGCAGCTTTGGTTGTGAAGGTCTCATAGCCCCGCTCAACCCCTTCCTGGATGATGCTTTTCTCATAGTCGGTCAAGGATCTGGATACAGTGAAAATATCTGAAAACTCTCCGGTGCTCACCACATCATTGGTAATGCCCAATTTGTCTTCTAGGAATTCTTCAAAGTTGAAGAGCATACCGAAGATGCCTATAGAGCCAGTGATCGTATTGGGTTGTGCGACAATTGTATCGCAAGGCATAGCAATGAAATAACCCCCTGATGCTGCCAGATCTGACATTGACGCTATGATGGGCTTGACACCTTTGGTCAACATGATCTCCCTCCAGATAATATCTGAAGCCGTAAGACTACCCCCAGGTGAATTTACCCTAAGTACAATGGCCTTTACTCGATCATTTTCTCGAGCTTTCCTGATCTCTCTGGCGAACTTCTCACCACCGACATCTTCTCCTCCATCACCCATGACAATATTACCTGTTGCAACTATTACAGCGATTCGATTAGAGCTGTAGTCATCACTGTCCATTTGGAGTGCCTGTATGTAACTTGAGGAATTGATAAAACGCAACTTCACATCTTCATCGACACCTAGCTCTTCGCGAATCAAATCCTTCATTTCATCCTCATAAGCAACTAGGGTCACCAGACCATACGCTTCTGCGTCTTCCGGTAGGCGAACCAACATAGAGTCAGATATATTCTTGAGTTCATCTACGCTCAACTCTGATTCTTGCGCTAGCGACCGAATGCCGTGATCATTGATAGAACTTATAAATGAGTTGATCTGAAGTCGGTTGGCCTCACTCAGATCCTTGCGAATGAATGGCTCAACAGCACTCTTAAACTCTCCTACTCTGAAAATCTGTGGCTCGACTCCCAGCTTCTCAAACGTGCCCTGAAAAAAACTCACGCCTACAGAAATGCCATTGAATTCTAGGGAGCCTTCTGGATTGAGGTAAAGTTGGTCAGCTGTGGAAGCCAGGTAGTAATCGGCCTCACTCAAATACTCACCGTAACTGTAAACGAACTTCCCGCTACGCTTGAAATCCAAAATAGCATCACGGATCTCTTGAAGGCTTGCATAGCCAGCACCAATAAAGCCGTGCTCCATGTAGATACCTTCTATTCTTGGGTCATCCTTGGCCTCCGCTATTGCATCTATTAGCGGTAGCAAAGCAATGGGAACAGGGCCGCTCTCTGGAAACAAATCCTGAAACGGATCCTCAGCTACCCGCTCGACAACCGGCCCAGAAAGATTGAGGTAGAGTATGGAATTGTCTCTGACGGTAGCTACCTCACCAGTCGATGCTGCGCCTATCGCTCCCACCAGCATCAGCACCAGAAGAAAGAAAAAAACAAACAGCCCAATGACGGTACCTAATACAATTCTTAAAAAGGCCATATTATCTACATTTGCGAGAGACAAAGCTAAAAAAGATACCTCAATAGGTTTGCTTTCAATTAAAAAGGATGAAAGAAATATATCTTCTGCTCGGCTCCAATATTGGTGATCGTAGCACGCAACTCAGCAAAGCTGTTTCCGCGCTTGACCATCCCAACTTGAAAGTCAATATCACGTCAAAACTATATGAGACAGCAGCTTGGGGTAAGACTGATCAGGCTTCCTTTCTCAATCAGGTATTAAAATGCGAGAGTGATTTCTCGCCATTAGAACTCTTGGGTCATTGCCAGGACGTAGAAAAGGCACTTGGACGAGAGCGTTTTGAGCTTTGGGGCCCGCGCACGATTGATATCGACATACTGTATTTTGGACAGGAAAGCCATAATACCAAAAGCCTCATTATACCACATCCGGGTATAGCCCTCCGTGGGTTTACGCTTGCCCCCCTATCGGAAATCGCCCCAGAGTTTAAGCATCCTTTGCTAGGTCTGACAAATGAACAATTGCTTGAGATTTGTCCTGATCAGCTCGAGGTGTTACCTTACTCTCCTCCCATTGAGTCTTGAATTGAGCGGTAGTAATTGACATTAGCATGAGTATTTTCCCAGCAATCACGATTAACCTTCTCAAATGGAATTAGATGCTTTGAGTATCGTCATTCTGATGAGTGCAGGAGTATTTGCGGGATTTATCAATACCGTCGCTGGAGGTGGTTCTCTGTTGACGCTCCCGATTATGATATTCATGGGACTACCCTCAAATGTGGCTAATGCAACAAATCGAGTTGCCATTTTCTCGCAGAATATGTTCTCAGTAGCTGGATTTCGATCTAAAGGAGTTTCGGCCTTTCCATATGCATTTTGGCTAGCAGGTACAGCGATCATAGGCGCGATAATTGGTGCGCAGTTTGCCATGGATATCAAAGGGGAAGTCTTCAATCGTATTCTAGCGATTATTATGATAGCAGTGCTATTGTTGACCATCTTCAAGCCAGGATCAAAAGTTGGTCAATCGGAAAAGATGGAACCCAAAGACCAGATCATTGGTGCCGTGACTTTCTTTTTCATTGGAATCTACGGTGGCTTTATTCAAGCAGGCGTAGGCTTTATCATCATGGCTGCACTTACCAATATTAATGCACTGTCCTTAGCCAAAACCAACAGCATTAAAGTCTTTGTAGTTTTGATATATACTATTTCTGCATTGGGCGTTTTCATCTATCAAGACATGATCAATTGGGCATATGGGCTTACCCTAGCTGTAGGAAATTCCACGGGCGGATGGATAGCCAGCCGGTGGTCGGCAGACAAAGACGACAGATGGATACGGATCATTCTTATCATAACAGTGTCGGTAATGGCCATTAAACTTTGGTTTTTCTAATGATGGATATAGACTGGAAAAAGATTCGCTCGAATTACCCTGTGCTGGATAAGTGCACCTACCTCAACACTGCCAGTTCAGGAGCGATATCAAAAGGAACAGCGGAGGTGATGAAAACTTTCGCCGAAGATCAGCTAAATAATGCCACATTAAACCGAAGCAATTGGATAGCGACCATTGAAGAAAGCCGCAATAATACTGCGAAGCTCATTAATGCCGCCATATCAGAAGTTGCTTTCACTCCGGATGTATCAATCGCGATGAGTTTTACGGCCCAGGCCCTAGGCCATAAAAAGACAGTGGCCATACTTGAGGATGAATTTCCATCTGTGGTTTTACCATGGATCAGTCATGCGTATGATATCTCATGGATAAAGCGAGCAGAAGACCATTCATTCGATCTATCAGATTTTGAAAAGGCTATCGTTGGAGGCACTCATGTAGTTATAATTAGCTGGGTTCACTACAACTCTGGCATCACAACAGATCTCGAAACTCTGGGGCAGCTCTGTAAGGAACATGGAGCAATACTTGTGGTCGATGCTACACAAGGCTTGGGAGCTATTCCTATGGATGTCAAGAAGTATAATATCAGTATTTTGATGGCAAGCACTTTCAAGTGGCTCACGGGTGGATACGGTACCTGTGTGATGTACGTATCCGATGAAATCCAAAGTGCCCTCCATCACAAAGCAATGGGCTGGAATAGTCTTGTCGACTTTGGCATGGAGCCAACACTACAATCTAATTGGAAGACCGGTGCTCCTAGTTTCGAGCTCGGACACTTGAAATATTTGAATCTTATCACCTTTGGTCAAGCGCTGAAAGAATTGCAGGAGACCGGTATCCAGAATATTAATCAAAGAATTGAATCACTAAGAGAGTATCTAATAAATAGCCTGGGTCAGCTGGACAAAACACCAATATTGAGAGAAACCCAGCAAGTTGTATCAGGTATCATCACTGTCGCAGCGGATATTGAACTTCAAAAATGGCTCACCCAACAGAATATCATCATCACCTACCGAGAAAACTATATCCGCCTATCGGTTCATTTCTACAATGATTTCGAAGATGTGGATAGGTTAGCCAGCGCAATTTCAGGATATTCGCCATCAAAATTGAGTTGATCAGTGGGTATCGTCATCAGACAGAGTTTTTACAGTTCCATTAGTGCCTACAATTAGGTGTAGATGGAGATCGGCACAATCTACTGATGGCCGTTTCAGCTTTCAATGGCCGAAGGTGGATCACCAAATACCAGGAAATGATCAAAACCTGACTCCAAACTTTATGGCTATGCTATCAGTTCCCACACTTCAAATTGATTATACCCACTTTTTAAGGGACGACTACTTAGCAGCTCTATTGCTCATGGACTCATGCATTTCACACATAGTGTCTTTCAAATCATACTTCCAAGACCAACTTGGGTAATGATCTTTGAATTTGCTAAGATTTGAGATATACCAAATATGATCGCCTGATCTATTTTCTTCAGAAAGAGAGTAGTTGAATTGATTTCCTGAAATCTCCTCACAAAGTTGAATGGCTTCCAACACAGAGCAGTTGCTAAATCTCCCTCCGCCTGCATTATACACTTCGCCAGGACGAGGATTGAGGTAAAACATATCAAACATACCTACCAAGTCCGAACTATGAATATTATCTCTTACTTGCTTGCCCTTGTAGCCGAAGATTGTGTAGTGTGTTTCTGAAATAGCACATTTCATTAGGTAAGCCAAAAATCCATGTAACTGAGCTCCAGAATGACTAGGGCCTGTGAGGCAACCGCCACGAAATACACATGTATTCATCCCGAAATACCTTCCGTATTCCTGCACCAGCACATCTGCTGCCACTTTGGAAGCACCGAATATGGAGTGTTTCGAGTGATCGATTGACATATTTTCATTTATTCCATTTTTGTGATACTCATGACCTTCATTGATTTCCCAACGAGTTTCAAGCTCTTCCAGAGGTAGAAAATTGGGTGTATCTCCGTAGACCTTATTGGTAGAGGTAAATATGAACACAGCCTCTGGGCAATGCTGTCTAGTCAGTTCCAATAGGTTAAGCGTTCCATTGGCATTGATAGTGAAGTCTGTAAACGGCTCTTTAGCCGCCCAATCATGACTTGGCTGTGCCGCTGTATGGACTATCAAACCAACCTGAGAACCATACTTTTTGAAAATCTCTTTAAGAGCATTGACGTCTCTAATATCCGCATCATGATGAATGTAATTGGAAATGGACGATTGTAGTTTTGTTTTGTTCCAAGACACAGAAGCACCTTCCCCGAAAAAATACTTACGCATGTCATTATCAATGCCTACGACCTTGTCGAAACGCGAAGAGAAAAACTTTAGAGATTCACTACCGATGAGCCCTGCAGACCCTGTAATTATTGCTACCTTCATGAAGATGTGTTATTCAAAAAAAAACTTGCTGTCAAGATGCGACAACCTGACTAAGCCCCAAAACTAATAATCCAGATATTATCTAAGATAGTAAAATTGATTTCTTCAAAATCACCACTTTTGCAGAAGTATTATGACTTGGAAAATCCACACAATTGCATTCTTCTCCCTACCCTGATTTGGCAAGTCTATGGGGATAGTCATTCGACAAAGCTTCTGGGCTTCATTGATTACCTACCTAGGAATAGGGATTGGTTATATTAACTCACTCATCTTGTTTCCATATTTCTTGGATGTTGAGCGATTTGGATTGGTTCGGTTAGTGCAGTCTAACGGAATGATCCTCATTCCGCTTGCTCTCATTGGAATGAACGGCGTTTATACCAAGTACTTTCCTGAATTCAATGAGAACGAGAAGCTAAGTAATCAAATCATTAGCTTCCAACTCACCATAATTTTATTTGGCGGAATCCTTTTCGCTTCTTTAATATTTCTCTTCAGGCAACCAATTGAGGCTTTCTATGAAGAGAAATCAAGCCTCTACAACGACTATCTGTATATAACAATTATTATATTTCTTTCGCAAAGTCTCTTCAATTATTTCATTTCCTTCCTATGGTCCAGACATCAGATCATCTTTACCAATTTCATTCAAGAAATTGCACTGAGGCTGGCGAGTACCACATTGATTGCAATCTATGGACTGGAATACCTGTCATTCCCAATGTTGGTGTTATCAATAGGACTGAGTTATGTGGCTGCAACAGGTGTCATTTTCCTTTACATCCTCATCAAATTTGAAGTAAAGTTTGATTTATCTTTCATTCATTTACCCAAAGTATGGATATACAAAATGTTCAACTATGGAGTCTATGTCTTTCTCGTCGCTACCAGTTCCTCTGTGCTGATGAATGTGAGTTACCTGATCACTGCCTCCTATCTGGGCTTAGCGGCCAATGCTATCTTGACGATCTCAGTTTTCATAGCCACCATAATAGAGTTGCCAAAACGAGCTATGGCCCAAATCCTATCTCCTGTATTGTCACAGCTTTTCACTGATAATGATAAGGATGGTCTTAGGGACAACTACCAACTTTCTTCCTTGAATTTAGGATTAGTTGGTGCTTTGGTGGCTATAGGAATTATTACCAATTTGGATGGGCTCTTCGCTATTATCCCTAAAGGTGATACCTACATGGAAGGTTATTGGGTGATTGTGGTGATCGTAATAGCAAGGGTATTCACCATGTTTTGTGGCATGACTTCAGAGTTAATTACTTTCTCTGATTTCTACAAATGGAACCTTTTCATATCTATTTCAGGTGCCTTATTTATGATCGTGATCAACCTACTACTAATCCCTATATATGGAATTGTTGGGTCAGCGCTTGGTACATTGGCCGCTACTTCACTCACCCAAGTTATTCGTCAAGTATTGATCTACAAGCAACTCGGATTAATCCCCTATACAAAACAGCATCTCTTGATATTTCCCCTTTCCACTTTGGTGTTTTTGGTTGCGCTATATCTACCAAAGCTCGACAATGCCTATCTGGACATTACCTGCCGATCGGTTCTTACCACTGTGATTTTCACATTTTTAGCATATTCGATGAAAATATCCACTCATGTTAATGCGATAATAGAGCTGGGTTGGAAATTGATTGTTTCTGGTAAACAATCCTAATCACGTCATCTTTGATGTCCAACTGATACTCACTTGTTTTTTGTTTTAAGAAAGTTTCAATTTCCTCAAGTGTTGGGTAGTCATCGACCCCAAAGCATCTCGCATCATCAATAAGAATGACATGTTGGCGACTATCATTGATGATCGCATCCAACTCGTCCATCACAGGGCATTGGCTTTCGGCAGTGCCTCCACCGGAAAAATGTCCATCCAGCCAAAAAAGAATTTTACCTTTTGACTTTTCGATGACCTCCGACATACGATCCGCACTATTGCCAAGGACTATATTGATATGGTCGTGACTTTTGAATCTTCTGGTAGCCTGAGTCCAGAAAACTTCTGCAAGCTCAATAGAATAGATCTGCTTGAAGTTATGGCGCTGCGCAAAAATCATACTGCCAAGATAAGTTCCAGTCTCTATCAATACCTCCGCATGATGTTTCTCAGAATACTCCTCCACCATCATTTGCTTGATCACATTGGGTGGCGGAAAAGGCTTTCCTGCATTCGTCCACCTCTTTAAATCACGATTATTCAAGAAATCAAAAAGAACTCCTTGAAGAGATTCTGGTAGGTATTTTCGTAATAGTTGTTTCAACTTAAAAGCGATTATAAATGAATTACTGATGCAGCAACCATCAACTCATTTAATTGAAATAGACATGTGAGGATGATCAATACAATCGAAAATGTGATGAGTCAAGAATTGAGATTCTTCAATTTTTTGCTCACGCTCAAATAATGGTATAATTGGGACATCTCCCATAAAAGCCGCCCAAACTCCAAAGGTACTCGGTGGTGTCATTACATAATCACACATAGACAATTCAGCCATACTCTCTATAAAATGTGACGAGCCAACGGCTTGTCCGGTACAAAGAAAAGCAGTAATAGCTTTAAATTCTACCATATCCTTCTTTTCGTCTGACGCAATAATAAAAGCGACCCGCTGATCATAAAAAATTCGTATCACCTCATTCATCCATTGATAATACACTTCATTTTCAAAAAAATATTTCCCGCTTTTCCAAGTGCGATAATCATCCTGACGCATTAACACACCTATCACTAGCTCATGACCTTTTCTTTTTTCTTTGATGAATTGATTCGCATTGTCAGCATAGACGTTCTTTATCTGAAAAGCCTTTCTAATACTTTGCTGATGCAAACTGAACAATTTCCAACTCCTAATAGGCCATCCGGCAAACAATGAAACCTTGCACCCAAAAACGATGGATTTAACAGCATCGCTGGAGAGATCAAATTGTTTGAATGTCTGCCCTGGCAGATAAGCTAGGAAGCCAGGAGCAATTCCCACTTTAATGCTTTGAAAACCGGGCAATACCACCCCAAACAAATGCAAAAGTCTTAGGATTTGATTGTAAGCAGACATTTTATACTCACGAGGAGCTACTACTTTGGACATTATCTTACGGAACCAATTGGCTCGTTTGATATCCAAAGGGACCGAAGGAATCTCTCCTTGATAAAATGACTCAAACAAAGAAGTGAACGGACCCATCGCAAGATTTATCACTTCCAATTTCCCTGCATTCGCTGCTTGAAATGCTACCAAGTGAGCATGGTTTATCATTTGATTGGCGAGCCTACCTCCACCATGGGTGAAGACAATAAGTGGTTTGGTCATAGAAAATATCTTGAAATAGATCGCAATACTATCTATTCAGAAGGGACAATAAAAAGTTTCACTTTATAAACAATAGCAAGTTGAGCCGATCGGCAATATTGCCAATGCGAATTCCTAAATTTACAGCCAGTCATTTAAAAAGCTATGCTAAAAAAAGCACGCAAAGGGGCGCTCTTTGTATTTCATTATTTCGGTTTTTATCCAGAACAGCTATTCACAAACTTCGGAGGTATCCCATGGGTTTTGAATGACTACAGGAAACTGAAAAAGCAAAACAAACAGCAAGTCAGATCAGCAGCATTCGGAATGCCCATTCCATATTTCAAAGATAAAAATGACACGAGTGGCAGTCTGTCCGGTCATTATTTTCATCAAGATTTGAATGTCGCTCAGAAGATCTTCAATAACAATCCTTCAAAGCACGTAGATATTGGATCGCGTACTGATGGGTTTGTGGCACATGTTGCCTCCTTTCGTAATATTGAAGTACTTGACATCAGGGAGACTGAGGTCCAAATACCCAATATTACTTTTGTCAAAGCTGACCTGATGAGCAATGACGAAAAATGGATAAACTATGCTGACTCAGTCTCTTGTCTCCACGTCATAGAGCATTTTGGATTAGGTAGATATGGTGACCCTATAGATATACAAGGTCACTGGAAGGGTTTGGAAAACATTCATAAACTCCTAAAAACTGGAGGTAAATTCTATTTCTCAACTCCTATTGGTCCCGAAAAAATCCACTTCAATGCCCATCGCGTATTTCATCTTTCTACGCTAGTCAACTATTTATCAGACTGCTATACAATTGATGATTTCTCCTATGTTGATGATGCTGGAAAGCATCACAGGAATGTCAAAATGGAAGATGGTTTGAGCAACAACTTTCACTGTAAGTTTGGCTGTGCAATCTTCGAATTGACCAAGAAATAAATTTTGTTAATGCTAAAGGGTTTAAAAAATTTCGTAAAAACTATTATCCCTCAAGCCAATGGCTTGCAACGCATATATCTTGGGTTATACTATTTCGGACTCTGGGGGATGAATTTTGGACGTACAGCAGATTTGAAAGGAAGTGGAGAACTCAAAGCACTCAAGTTACTCAGGTTTCACCTGGGAGATAGTCCAACGATACTTGATGTAGGAGCCAATATTGGTGATTATTCGATAGCACTTGTCGAAACATTTCCTCGAGCCAATATTCATTCATTCGAGCCTGTAAGAGCAACCTTTGAGATGCTTTGTTACAATACGGAAAGCTTTCAGAATATCACTACTCACCATTTAGGACTTGGCGACCTTGATGAGGATTCAAAGATTTTTTTTAGTGAAACCTCTGCCCATTCTTCTATGCTGGGTCATAGGGGCGTTCAGAGCCAAGATCAGTTTACTGAAACCATACAGGTGGTAAGGCTTGATAACTTTGCCTTGACAGCCCAAATAGAAATTGTAGATTTTCTCAAAATAGACGTTGAGGGTTTCGAAATCAATGTGCTCAGGGGCGCTGAGGAATTATTGAAAGCCAAGAAAATAAAGTGTATCCAGTTCGAGTTTGGAGGAACAATGATTGATGCCCATGTTTTTCTAAAAGACTTCTATGATCTGTTAGATGAAAATTACAATCTGTTTCGTATCACAAAAAGTGGCTTATTTCCAATCGGCGGCTACCACAGTCATTATGAAATCTTTCACTACTGCAATTACATGGCTATCCTTAAGGACTAGATAATGACTTCTCCCAGAGTATCCATCATCACTATTACTTACAATGCAGGTAATTACATAGAACCAACCATCAAAAGCGTACTAGCTCAAAATTTTGAATCTCTTGAATACATCATTATTGACGGGGCTTCTAACGATAATACCTTGAGCGTTACCCGTAAATACTCTATTGACAGATTAATATCCGAGCCAGATCAAGGTGTCTATGATGCCATGAACAAAGGACTCGCACTAGCTAAAGGTAAATATGTCCTCTTTCTGAATGCTGGTGATGAGCTAGCATCATCCTCTACGCTATCTGAAATATTCAGTTCCCACAATGATCCAGATGTGATCTATGGAGAAACGATCATCATCAATCCAGATCGCCGACCGCTAGGTACGCGTACAGAACTCACGAGCAGAAAACTTCCCTATGCACTAGTCAAAAAAGACTTTTTAAATGGTCAAATAGTGAGTCATCAATCATTTATACCCCGGCGTGAACTTTGTGAACCCTATGATCTGAAATATTCCTGTAGTGCAGATATCGACTGGATGCTCAATATTATGAATCGAGCGAAAATAATCTTCAAAACAGATCGGCCCATCTCCAAATACTTGCAAGGAGGTATCTCAGATAAAAATCTAACGACCTGCTGGAAAGAAAGGCTAGTAATAATGATGAAACACTTCAATCCATTAATCGTATTTTGGAAGCATGCCGAGTTTGTGATGAGGTTTCTCAAGGCAGGAGCTTATAAAAAGTAAAATGCCAGAATGAATATCCTATGGTGAGGAAGTCTTGTTAGCCTCGATTGTTGATTATTTAATTCCTACAAATATTGTTGAAAAAACAGCACATAATGATCAAACAGAGCTTTACTTGTTTCAAAGCAATTCTATCTCATCAGTATGCACATTGTACACTTTCATTCCTGTTATTTTTTTCAGTCTATCGTCTCCTGAAATGAAATCTAAGTTGCCCTGCTCATCTCGACTTTCTCTTGACCCGGAAATCACGAATCCTTCTTCTGGAGATTTTATTGACAATCCCGACTCATGCCCGCTCTTGATATAGTAAGCATTATTTCCCGATCGAGTGCATCCGAGGAATGAATATCCTTTATCCTCTGCTAACATACATAAAGCCCGAAGTGAGGCGCCAAAGTAAAGATTAGAGTGATGCGCCTTAGTTCTATTAAACTCCGGATCATAGGGCACTGTAATGGCTTTGTCCAAACCAAAAACAGGATTGTATTCTACGATTACAATAATTGGATCTACAATATCGATTTCTTTCCACACCCAGTAATCGTTACCATCAATATCTATGCTTAAAATGCCAATTTCTCCTTTGAATCCACTATCCTCAATATGATCATTAATGTTTTCTTTGGTTATAAACTGACTCTCGGCAGCAAGATCATATTTCCAATATATTTCATCACGCATTATCTCATTGATATTACGCTGGCTGCCATCATAGATCAAACCTTTCCAGTAGTTGTTTATAAGTAAAAATCTTGTGTTGGATTCTTTATAGTTCTCTACTCCAAATTCTATAAAGGTCTTGTGTTTTATCTGAAGGTAATCGACTAGATATTGAATAATTCCATCATCGCCCCACTGAGAAAAAACCTTAAACTCTGCAAGTTTAATGTCTTCATTGATTTTCGACTGATTCAAGAGGTTATTTGCTGAAAGTAGGTTTGCCGTGAGTATTTTGGCACTATCTACCTGTCTTTCAAGTTTATTGATCTTTAAAAAGATCAGAATCAAATTTCTTAGGAAACGTATCATAAGTTTGTGGCAATGATATTTTAATTAGTTCAATTATCATTTTCATGTCTGCCTTTTAATAACCTCATTTCAAGAATGTCACGATACTGGTTTTATATCAAGTTATTTTTAAGGCGGTTTTTCAACCTAGCGTCCTTTGCATATTACTATGCAATAGACACTGTCGTTCTTTTTGCACCAACACAAAAGCTGCATGAGGGTACGGGCATTATTAAGCTGGATGCTATTGGTGATCATATTTTATATCGAAATCTCTTTCAATACCTTCCTACAGATGGAAAGAAGCCGTTCTTGATTATACCTCCTAATCTCAAAGACATTTACACAAACCTTGACCAAGTAGATGAACTGAAGCTTATTACCTTAAATCCTGCGAAATTCAACACCAACATCTCCTATAGACTTAAAAAACTTTATCAAATTAGAAAATTATGTCTTAAAACGATAATTGTAGCTACAAATTCAAAAACCACCATGCTGGAGGATGCCATGATCAGGTGTAGTGCGGCACCTCGAAAGATTGGAGCAAAAGATGCCGGTAACAATATGCCAGCTCTGCTTATAAGCCTTACCAGTAAATGGTACAGCCAGATAATTAAAACATCTCCGGATATTACTTTTGAACATCTTCGCAATGTTGATTTTTTATCCCAATTGACGAAAGTCAAAATTTCTCCGATGTTGGAAATCAACTTAAATACCGAACAAAAAGAGCTTTTTGTTATCTTCCCTGGAGCAGGAAGACCTTACAGAATGTGGAGCCCAGAAAATTTCAAACAGGTAGCGAAATACCTGATCGCAAAAAACAATATGTACGGAGTTGTCCTTGGCACAAAAACCGACTTTGAATTAGGTGAAGTAATAAAGTCCTGTGCACCTGATAAGGTAACAAATCTCTGCGGACAGATCAGCCTCTTCGAATCAATTAAAACTACCTCTAGTTCTAGAATGATCGTGTGCAATGAATCTGGACCAGCACATATTGGAGCAGCACTCGGGGTACAGACGGTGTGTATCTCCAATGGAAATCACTATGGCAGATTTCATCCCTATCCCGAATCTTTAAACAAACCGATTATTCACCTTTATCCTCCTATGTTGAATAAGGAACTGTCAGAGAAAGGAGTCGAATTTGTCATCAACAAATACAAGCTCATCTCTACATTGAATATTAACACCGTAACACCAGAGCATGTAATTTCTAGTATTGAGAAGTTATTCTAGTTATAGTACTTATAATTGCGCTTTCAAAATTTGCATATTAATCTGTAGTGAGGCGACTAAATATTATATTTTCTACTACTAGGCAATGGAATCCTGGAGATGAGTTTATCCTAATGGGATGCATCAATATTCTCAAAAAAATCACTGATTTCAACCCCATTATCTATAACAAACATCCTCAGATAAGGTATGTGATTGGTTGGAAGAGAAAGTTCTTAAATAAGGTTTTCAGATCTTTATTTAGAATACCTCTATTCTCACCGTTTCTAGACAATTCCATCAAGCCGTCTAGTAGCGGAAAAGCCATAGACCTAGTTGTTTTTGCTGGTTCACCAGCATGGTATGGAGAGCCTTCCAGAGATCTATTCCAATTTATTCTAAAGTACAAAGTACCAACAGTATTTCTCGGAATTGGCACGGGGGAAGTTCTGGACTTAAATTCATTCAAAGATTACGAAAAAGAAGTCTTCAAAAATGCCGATTTAATACTTACCCGAGATAACAAAACGGGAAACTTATTGGGGCAATACAATGCCCTTCACAAGCCTTGTCCTGCAATTTTTTCTTCAAAAACGATGAGAAAAGTCGATGGGGTTAAAAAGATAGGGCTGATTTATGCTACTCACAAAAGCCCTAAAGACAATAGAGTTTCTGAAGAAATAAGTTCCTATATACAGGGCTTTTACATGAGACTTGTTAATGAATTCAGTGATATTCAATTTGAGATGGTCTGCCATTATATTGATGAACTTGAATGTGTAACCGAGGAATTCCCTGATCATACCATCCATTATTCTTATGATTCTGCAGATTATATAGATATTTACAATCAATATGATTTCGTAATTGGTACACGAGTTCATGGATTAGGACTCTCTGCTTCCCTAGGCATCCCAGGAATCATGATAAGCCATGACTTAAGGTCTGAAACAGTCAAGGGATTTCTTTCTGTAATTATGGATTCCAATATCCCGATTGAAGAAAACCTCAAATCAGCAAAACAGGCAATCGATCAAGCGGAAGAACAATCAACCTTACTCGCCAAGCATAAATCTGAAACGGAGAAATTCTACCTTGAAAAACTTCGTGCGGTCAATGTTTTGAAGCTAAGAAATTCATAAAGGGTCTTTTGATTAGCAAATAAAGAATATTGCAAATTACTCCTTCGGATATGATTTGTCTTGAAAGTGCTCTATCAAACTTATGGTTCGGCACCATACTATCAGGATGAAGCAAGGGAAAATCAATAGTTTTTGCTTCCAAATGCCCCACGTAATCTTTATTCTTCAAATGAGTTCCCTCACTATCCATACCAATATTCTCCACCAGATTGGATACTGGGATTATGGATAACAAATCAGCCTTTTGTCTGGTAAAAGTCCACTGATAATCCCAAGTATCAATTTTGTTCCTATAGACATCATCATATGCCCCTTGTCGTCTGAGTCTTTCTAGAATATTATAAGTATGATTCCTTAGGAAGTCATTGTCCTTTTTCAAGCTTGGCCAATCTCTCATTTCCACATCGTAGTGTTTCCATGCCCTACCCCAGCTTGCCCATCCCCAAATGGAAGCATTGGTGCCAAAAAAATAAGAATCATGAACTTCTAAAACCTCGTGAGAAAACTGATTCGTACCAGCTATCATACCTATTTTTTCATTGTGTCTATACCTTTTTAGTAGTTCTTCACAAAATTTAAAAAAACTATCATTTGGTAAGCAATCGTCCTCTAAAATGATTCCCATCTCTTCATTCTCAAAAAACCAATCTATACCAGAACTTACAGCTACTTTACATCCCAAATTATCGGCTCTAAAAAGCGTCAAGACCTCACATTTCCAATCTACCTTAGAAGCAATCTCACGTGTACGGGTCACAGCCTCTCTGTCCTTCTCCAACCTAGGGCCATCAGCAGCGATGTATAATTTAGAAGGCTTATATTTCCTAATGGCCTGAAGTAACTTTGCTGCTTTCCCCGGACGATTATAGATCAGAAACAGTACTGGAACTTTCATTGTGCACTCTCCCGTTTAAACTTCGAGTATGTCCAAAGGACACCTATCATGATCAAGGCTAACAGGAACAACCATGATAAATAGTTACCATACACCACAGATGCAGGCTCATATTTAAAAACAATTTCGTGATCTCCTGAGGGCAGCTCCATTCCTCGAAGAATATAGTTAACACGAATATGATCAACCTCCTCTCCATCAATATAAGCGTTCCAGCCTGGTGCATAGTATACTTCTGAGAATACTCCGAACTGAACTTCTTCGGATGAGTATTTATATACCATTTTCTCCGGATGATAATCAATGAACTCTAACATACCATTTCCTGAGTAAGTAGACTCTCCTACGATCTCAGAAAAGCGTTCATCATAGACAGCTTCAATAGCCAGATTGATACTACCAATTGCTTCAAGTTCCGCATCTGCATTACTTACCGAACGTAGAGATTGTACCAGCCATGCATTGCCTAGAGCGGATATATTTTGTTGTACCTGAAGCCCATTCTGACCTTTCACTATCAGATACTTAGTATTAAGCATGCCCAATATGTCCTGATCTACCTTACCAAGATATCGATCTATCAACTCCTGATAGCGCTGCATCTTGATAGCACTATACCCAAATACCGAATAGTGGTGATATGCCGTAACCCCATCACTAAATGGGTTAGCCGAAGCTAGATTGGCCACCCTGTAATAGCTTTTATCTTGCTGGATCTGTATATCAACCACTGAAGGTTGGAACTGCATCTGACTTACTCGCTTTTTGGATTGAAAGTCATCCTCACCGATATATCGCTTATTTACAGCCCAGAGGTCTACCAACACTAGTAGGGCCAGTCCTGCCAGCGCGTGAGTTGGTCGGATGATCCCTCTCAAAAACAACCACAATGCACTACCTGATAATCCTATAAAAACAATAGACCTGACTATATCACTTACAAACAAGCCTTTCCGATCACTGACCAAAGCCTGCAACAACCAATCTGGAAAACCGTATGCCAGATCATTCTGTCCTTTGAAATCAAAAAACGAAGATTTGAAGAAGATCATACCTAGTCCTAACACGATTAGCAAACCACCAGCCTGTATGACCTGATTGGCGATTTTTTTCTTATCGATACCATCTTTCAGCACTTTATCAACAGCTAATATACCGAGCATAGGTACTGTCAATTGCGCAATAGCGAAGATCATAGTCACTGATCTAAATTTGTTATAAAGCGGAACATAGTAGAAGAAAATATCAGTAAACCGTTCTAGGTTTTTTCCCATTGCCAATAGCAATGAAAGCATAGTCAGTCCCAACACCCACCACTTAACAGTATTGTCCAACACTAAGAATGCAAGAAGGAAAAGAAAACACATAATAGCCCCAAAATAAATAGGTCCACCTGTGAATGGCTGAGTACCCCAGTACAATGGCGCATTACTAGTAACGCTATCAATAGTCCGTTTATCTACACCTCGTGAAGCCAAGGCTTTGTAAGTATTAGAATCTTCACTGAGACTTTCCTGAGATGCACCTCCGTGAAAATATGGAAATAGTATCGTGAAAACTTCCATCTTACCACTACTCCAACTCAACGCATATTCTTTACTAAGACCATCAGGACTAGTACTCCTATTATCTTCAGTAGTGGTTAACTCTGACCCACCACGTGTTGAGTAGTCAGCATATTCTATAGTAGAGTATAACTTAGAAAAATTAGCACTTAATGCCAAAATAGTAACTGCAACCAAAACGGCTGAACGCTTGAAAAAACTTTTCCATTCATGATCCCTTGATGTATTAACAATCACCAATATTAGGTAGGTCAAAACGATAATGAGCGTGTAATAAGTAATTTGGATATGACCATAATGCAATTGAAACCCTGCCCCGATAATAGTGAGTAAGGCACCTTTTCTCAATTCGCCTTTGTATACCGATATCACGCCTGCTAGTATCAGTGCGATAAAAGCCATGGCCAGAACCTTATTGTCATGACCCACTTCTACGCTAATCATATTGAAACTGGAGAAAGCATAAGCAAAAGCTCCAATACCTGATAACCACCTAGCCACACCTAATACTTGCAAGAGTAAATAAAAACCAAGAAATAAAAAGAAAACCATCGCGACCGGCTTTGGAATAACTGACTGGAATAGTACCCCATTCAGAAACTTAAAGACTCCAATACTCGCTCCTGATTGCAATGGTACACCAGAAAATTCTCTATTGTTCCAGCTAATATCTTCACCTTTCGCCTTATAATCAGCAACCTCCTTATTAACTCCCGTCAACTGAATGTTATCACTCTGTACAAGCGTTTTGCCAGTATAAAGTGGCCCAAAAAACACGCTCACTAATACAAAAAATATAGCAATGGGAATAAAATGATGGAGCGCCTTCTTACCTAAAGTCATAAAATGTATTTTCTTAAGTCTTTTAATTGCCTGCAAATGTACGAGATTTCTTCATCCGTCATTTCGGGAAAAATGGGTAATAAAATCACCCACTCCGACAAGACCTTCGCATACTTAGAATCTGACGATTCGCTGCTCGTACCCACGATGAAGTCATATTGAATATTAGTCCCGATTCCGCAATTACCTACCTCCTGCCGAAATACTTCCTGTCATTCACGGAGTATGAACTGGTGAAACACAGTATTCGGCAGATAAAATTCGGACTTATCAATACCTTCAATATATCTGGCAGCCACCTTCGTTTTCCGCTCATTCCAATCATCCAAGTGAGGTAGTTTCGTTCTTAGTATAGCCGCTTGCATTTCATCCATCCGGCTATTCCTTCCGTCGATTGTAAATTGCCCCGCGACCCTACCATAATCTCTCAAAGCCCTGATGTTATCAATAAAAAACCTGATGTTAGGATATTTATTTGGAGGATAGGCAAGAGCCATTTTTTACTGTTTCTGCTCATCTCTAAAAAAATGACTAGTTTTTATTGGAACCCCGAGGCAGAGCCTCGAGGAATTCTTTGGATTAAACTTTGGAGAAGTTTTAATAATATAAGCCGTCAGTCCTTGACCCAACGACCCGATCCCACCAGTAATTAGGTTTGATTTACCATTTATATCCAACTCAATAATATTTGGATAAAGCTAATAAAGAAAGAAAAAGGATTGTAGATAAATTGCAAAGCTACTAGGTGACATAGCTCATACGTAGAAAAATAGATTCATCGATTATATCTTCAATAATCTCAGGTAGCTAGCAGAATAATACATGATCGGGCACTTACTTTAAAAGGGTAGCAGTAACCCAGCAACAAATATTATAATATCGGGTTACCCATTATAGGTACCAAGACAAAATAGAAAAAAGTAATCTGGGTAATTTGATTGAGCTATTTTTCTCTTCTAAAGAGAAAACCTATGAAATTTCAAAGGTGCTGTTATCCAAGCGCTTGAGAATTAAATGGGTAACCCTATTATAATAATTGCTCGTAAAGCAGGATGACTCTTGAGTCTCTACTTTTGAGAAACAGTCAGCTCAATTTTTTTCAATCAATATATGCTATCTGGGTGATCTCATAATCCAATAAAATTGAGCTGAACGGGACAAGGAGAAAAATTAAACTGCAATACAAATAGATTTCGAAGCGATTTAAAGTTCAAAGCAAAATCAATTTCAGAAATTTATGAATTGACGAATATCTAAATCTCTTTGAATTAGTCACATACTACTATTTAGAACCTTGTATAATTAGTTGTCAAAACTTCACTTCTTTGCTTAGTTTGCGTGAAATGAGGAACGATCAACTGCGCAAGCATCTAATTTTTACAAAAAAACATAATAAACGGCTTAAGAAGTATAAAAGTGTTTTAAGGAAATGTGGTAATAATGTCCATATAGATAAAAACGTCAAAGTGCTAAGATATCCTCAAAATGTATCAATAGAGGATGATGTTGTGATCAAAGAAGGATCCAGAGTATGTGCTTGCAACGAATCATCGCACATTTCAATTGGTCAACACACAACAGTAGGATATCATACATTTATCTTTTCTTCTTCTTCGATTATAATTGGGAAGAACTGCTTGATTGCACCTTTTGTCTACATCGTTGACAGTGATCATGAAATATCTCGTGATCTGCCAATTAATCAACAAGCCAATATCACTGCTGATGTTCAAATTGGCAGTGATGTTTGGATCGGTACGGGGGCCAAAATCCTTAAAGGAGTCACCATCGGCCATGGGGCGGTGATAGCAGCCGGAGCAGTTGTTTCAACCGATGTTCCATCTTATCATATATTTGGTGGAGTACCGGCAAAGAAAATAGGAGAGAGAAAGTGAAAGTAGGAATCATCATTCTGTGCCGCTATAACTCGTCAAGGCTCCCTGGGAAAATATTAATGGAAATCAAGGGCAAGCCGATTTTGGCTTACATACTTGAAAGATTGGCCTTATCCAAGTATGCTAAGAACATTGTTATAGCTACCTCTGATCAGCTTTCAGACGATCCTATTGCAGAATTCTGCGAGGGGAAACCCATCAAGTTATTCAGGGGTTCGCTTGAAAATGTTAGCAGGAGATTTCTAGATTGTGCCGTTAGCTTCGATTTGGACTATGCTGTAAGAGTAAATGGAGACAATTTATTTGCAGACCACAATTTGCTCGATGCAGCCGTGGATCTGGCAATTGCCGGGCGTCATGATTTCGTAACTAATGTAAAAGGCAGGACATTTCCAACCGGCATGAGTGTTGAAGTGGTCAATACAAGGTTTTACAAAAAACAAGCCGCTTATTTTGACGCTGCGGAATACCTTGAGCATGTTACATCCTATTTCTATGAACATCCTGATGCTGGTAATTTTGAATACATATACAATGAGACTATTAAATCTGCACATGGATTAAAGCTGGCGGTAGATTGTGAAGAAGACTTAAATTTTGTCTCTTTGCTGTTAACAAAAATGAAGATGCCTCATACATCATATGGATGGCAAGATATCGTGAACCTCGCAGTAAATGAAGAATGATATTTGGGAAGGTAAACATGGGCCTCTGCTTATTGCGGAAATAGGTGGAAATCATGAAGGTGACTTTGCATATGCGAAAAAGCTCACGAAACTCGCTATTGCCTCAGGTAGTGATTATGTGAAGTTTCAGATTTATTCAGGTGATGGGCTCGTCAACCCCATCGAAAGTCCACTACGTAACAAACACTTCAAAAGATTTGAACTTTCCTTCGACCAGCACATTGAACTCGCCAAATTATGTCGCGACAATCAAGTAGGTTACTTGGCCTCCGTTTGGGAGAAATCAGTACTATCTTGGATTGATGGCTATCTAGATTTCTATAAAATTGGTTCTGGTGATCTTACTGCATATCCACTCATACGGGACATCTGCAAGCTGCGTAAACCAATACTCATATCCACTGGGCTCGCTACCGAAATAGAAGTTATTGAGGCTGTAAGGTTTATTAAATCATGTGATTCCTTTTACCTTGAGGAAGGTTCAATATGCATACTTCAGTGTACTAGCATGTACCCTATTCCATCAGAGGACGCTAATCTTTGTGTGATGGATCGGCTAAGGACACTCACAAGTTGTCCAGTCGGTTACTCTGATCATACTGAGGGGTCTTATGGTCTTGAGATTGCTGTCGCCATGGGCGCACAGGTACTTGAATACCACTTTACAGACGAACGCCAAGGAAAGGAGTTCAGGGATCACAAGGTCTCACTTACTAAGTCAGAAGTATTGGCTCTCATTGAAAAAATAAAGATCATCAAGAGTCTTCAAGGAACACCTACTAAAGCACCACTCGCAGTTGAAGGAGATCACTTGGTTTCATTTCGGCGAGCGGTATATCCTGCCGTAGACATTAGTCATGGCACAATAATCAAGCAAGAACATTTACATATACTTAGGCCTTGCCATGGATTATCAAGTATACACCATGACAAACTAATAGGTAAAAAAGCTAGTCTAGATCTTTTTAAGAATCAAGTACTGTCGTGGGATCATTTCAATTAATATGATCGCCCGAGTAGTTCAATTTTATTTAAAGAGAATTCAGCCGAATTTGATTGGGAGATTGACAATTATGCTCTACTCAGCAAAGAATGTCACATTCGGCAAATCATTTAAGGCGGATGGCTTACCTCGAATTCTCATAGATAAAGAATCTGACATAAGGTTTGGAGATAATGTCTATCTCAGACGTAACGTAGAGATCCGGGCACATAAAAAAGGTTCAATAATCATAGGCAATGACATAAGATTGGATAGATCAATTAGGTTATTGACGAGTAATCAAGCTTCTATTGAAATCGGCGACAAAACGCGTATAGGGCTCAATACGGTGCTAAATGGGGGTGATTCTATCAAAATAGGTAAGAATGTTCTAATCTCAGGTTTTGTCTATCTGCAAACCAGCATGCACAACTTTGCAGGTTCAAAGAGCATCAATGAACAAGGATATTCGCACAAGCCTATTAACATAGAAGATGATGTATGGATCGGGACCCACGCTACAATTATGCCTGGTATAACGCTTAATAGTGGAAGCATCGTGGGAAGTAATGCGGTAGTAAATAGAAATTTTGATGAGGAAAATGTAATCCTCGGAGGAGTTCCTGCAAAACCACTCAAAAAAAGGTTTATATGACTTATCCGCTAGTGACTGTATATATCACCAATTACAACTACGGACACTTTATTGATCAGGCAATAAAAAGTGTTTTAAATCAATCATTGGCTGATTTTGAGTTGATCATTATAGATGACGGTTCCACTGATAAGTCAAGAGAAATAATTGAAAAATACAGCAATCAGGGCGGTATTAATATCATCTATCAGCAAAACAAAGGCCTCAACGTCACTAACAATATCGCAATGAGAGCTGCTCATGGGAAGTACCTAATGCGACTTGATGCTGATGACTACTTAGCACCTAGCGCACTCGAAAAAATGACAGCAGAATTGGAATCAGATGAAGCCCTTGGTCTCGTCTTTCCAAACTACTACTATGTTGACAAAGATGGCGAGATTATTGGCGAGGAAAAACGACATGACTTTCAAAATGATGTAGAGCTGCTCGACCAGCCTGCTCACGGCGCGTGTACTATGATTCGTTTAGATTTTCTAAAACAGGTGGGTGGGTATAACGAATCCTACAATTGTCAAGATGGTTATGAGCTCTGGCTCAAGTTTACTCGCCATTTTAAGGTCTCCAACATCAGCCAGAATCTTTTCTTCTACAGGCAGCATGGTAGCAATCTTACCGGAGATGAAAATAAAATTCTCAGCACTCGAGCCAGAATCAACGAAGATTTTGTAAATGAACAGTCTTATGATAAGACGGCTATAGCTATTATACCGGTTCGTGGTGGGGCCACCGATATTGCTTTTTCATCCCTATCGGGAGTCAATCTGCTTGAATTAAAAGTGAAAAAAGTTTGTCAATCTAAAAACATCAAGCGAATTATAATTACCTCACCAGATTTAGGTGTAAAAGATTTAGTTGATACTCTATCCTCAGGGGATATCATCAAGTTTCATCACAGAAAAAAATCGGAGGCACGATTCAATCAAAACTTAAATCCCACAATCGAAGAGATCGTAAAAGAAGAATCCAGATCTGGATTAGACTTTCGGGTTATCACCTTAATCACAGTTGAGTATCCATTTCTTGATGTGTATAAAATTGATGACGCCATCAATACAATGTTGGTCTTCGGATCCGATTCAATTATTGGAGTTCGTACTGATAACTCTGTTTTTTATCAACACCATGGAGATGGATTACATCCAATTTTGAACAGAGATAAATACACAAAATTGGAAAGGGAAGCACTGTTTAAGCAAGTAGGAGGAATAACCTCGGTCATGAAAGATGTTTTTATAGAGAAGAAGGAAATGATCACTGGGAATGTTGGACATGTGATGATGGATCAACTATCTTCTTTGGGTTTATTTACCAAGGTTGATTGGCAAATCGCGGAGAGCCTCATAAAGACAAAGTTGATAAAACTGTTGTAATGAGATGTATCTCATCATTATGCATTTCGGGAAATATGGGAGCAAAGCGCAAATTGTGGTCAAATGTAATCTCATCACCTAATATGTAGTAATGAGTCTCCAACCTGAGGAGTGGATCAGAAACCTGCGTTGAACTATCAATTAAGATAGGGTATTTGTAATAGACACAATTGGTGTAATTATCAAAAACCCTTCGCACTTCATCATACTTCCTCGCCACCTCCCTCCTCCGCTCATTCCAATTATCTAAATGAGGAAGCTTTGTTCTCAACACGGCCGCTTGCAGCTCATCCATACGGCTGTTTCTACCATCAATCGTGAACTTCCCGACTACCCTACCATAGTCTCTCAAAGCCCTAATCTTATCAGCCAATTCACTATTATTGGTGATGATACCACCTCCATCCCCTATGCAACCAAGATTTTTGGTCGGATAGAAGCTAAAAGTCCCAATATCTCCAAAGTTCCCAACATGCTGCTTGCCATCGATAAAGAGACCGTGTGCCTGAGCACAATCTTCGATCAACCATAGTCCCTTGTCTTTGCAAAGTCTGCTTACCTCATAAACCTCATTTGCCTGGCCAAATAGATGCACGATCACGACAGCCTTGGTTCTGGAGGTAATGGCGGGTTCTATCTCCTCTACCATGATATGAAATGTACCTGGGTGTATGTCGACGTATACGGGAATGGCTCCCATGCGCTTGAGTGCCATAGACGCTGAGACCCAACCGAATGCTGGAAGAATGACTTCATCGCCTGGCAAGATTTCTAAGGCTTCAAATGCCAGTTCTAATGCATCTGTGCCATTGGCGCAGGTAACACAATGCTTAGCACCAGTGTAACTAGCAAATTCCTCTTCAAATGCTGCAACCTCTTCTCCAAGTATAAAATTACCACTCGACATCACTCGCTGGATGGCTTCATCAAGTTCGTCTTTGATAGCGGCATGCTGCCTATTAAGGTCAATGAATGGAACCTTCACTTTTCTTTGAGAATTGGAATCGTTTGCATAAAAACTCTACTTCAAAGTAATCCATTTTTTGGTTATACTTGAGCCGAATTGGATGAAAGAAAATCCGGTTATGCCTAGCCGTGCCCTATAAATCATGAAAAAAATAGCTGTCTTTACTTCCGGAGGTGATGCCCCAGGAATGAATGCTTGTATCCGATCCGTCGTTAGAAGTGCCCTTTACCTCAAAATGGAGGTGTATGGTATCAAATATGGTTACAACGGGATGATTGAAGGCGATATTTATAAAATGAAGTCCTACTCTGTCAGTAACATGGTGCAGCGTGGTGGTACTATTCTAAAATCCGCGCGTAGCAAGGATTTTATGACCAAAGAAGGTCGTAAGAAGGCCTATGACCAATTGATGCAACGTGGGATTGAAGGAATAATTGCTATTGGTGGTGATGGCACCTTTACGGGAGCCAATATATTCTACGATGAGTACGGTATACCAACAGTCGGCTGTCCTGGCACTATTGACAATGATCTATATGGGTCTGACTATACCATTGGGTTTGATACTGCAGTCAATACGGCATTAGATGCCATCGACAAGATAAGAGATACCGCTGCATCACATGACCGGGTGTTTTTTGTCGAGGTAATGGGTCGTCACTCAGGCTACATAGCTATCCAATGTGGTATCGGTGGTGGCGCAGAGCTGGTCATGGTACCGGAAACGTCCACTACAATAGATGATGTCATAAACATTCTAAAGGAAGGCCGTGATAGACAAAAGACCTCTTCCATCATAGTAGTTGCGGAAGGTGATGAACAAGGCAATGCTCATGATATTGCCGGTAGGGTAATGGAAAACCTTGGTGATCTCGACATTCGAGTATCAACCCTGGGTCATATTCAGAGAGGCGGTAGCCCAACGGCCTTCGACAGAATTTTAGCCTCAAGATTAGGCCTAGCTGCAGTGGAAGGCTTGGTCAATGGACAGAAGAATGTGATGGTGGGTATCGTGGACAACAAAGTGCACTATACTAATTTCAAATTAGCCATTAGCAAGTCCAAACCACTAGATCAGGAGTTGATCAAGCTCGTCCAAATTTTAAGCATGTAATGCCTTGATTTTCAAGTTGATGTGATCAATTATCTGGTAAAGTTCCTGGGGAGAAAACCAATCAAACCTTTGACCTTTCTTAAACCAGGTGAGTTGACGTTTGGCATACCTCCTACTGTTGCGCTTTAACAGCCGAATGGCCTCTGATTTATCGTATTCTTTATTTAGGTAACCAAATATCTCCTTATAGCCTACTGTCTGTAATGCATTGAGATCAGCGTGCGGTAGTAGTTTTTCAGCTTCATCAAACAGACCACCTTTGATCATCTGATCCATTCGAAGGTCAATCCGTGCATAGAGTTCTGCTCTGTCAACATCCAGTGCTATACATATTATATCAAAATCCCTCTTATTAGGCTTTCTGGTGTGAAAGCTTGAAAACGGCTTACCTGAAGACTCAATTACCTCCAGTGCTCGAATGAGTCTAGCGGGATTCTTTTGATCAACTTGGGAATAATAGGTCGGATCAAGTTCATTTAAGCGCGCCTGCAATACTTCAATCCCTTCCTCTTCGAAGAGTTTGTTAATGCTCGCTCTAATCTCAGGAGCAGGTTTAGGGATTTCATCGAAACCATCCGTGACGGCTTGGATAAAGAGTCCAGAACCACCAACTAGCACTGCGACATCCTTTTCCTCGAACAACTTTTTAAGCGTATTTAGTGCTTCCTTTTCATACATCCCAACATCATACTGATCGAAAATTGATAGGTTGTCTATAAAATGGTGCCTCACCAATGAACGCTCAGCACTGTTAGGCTTTGCTGTGCCAATGTTCATCTCCCTGTAGAACTGTCGAGAGTCAGCCGATAATATTTCAGTTTTAAAATGTCGGGCCACTTCAATTGCTAAAGTCGTTTTGCCGACGGCTGTCGGCCCTCCTATCACAATTAGTACTTTGTTCATGTCAGCACTATCCAAAGTCATCTTTAGCACTTTTTATCTAACTTTAGTAAGCTAATCAAATGCATGCCTTCACCTTCAAGCAATAATAAAGACCTTATCCTCGAACCGGGTGGATTGACTGAACAAATATTACACTATTCGTTTCAGAATTCTCATCTATTGGTCCTATCGATTAACACACAAGGTGAGATTACCTTCTGCAATAAGGGTCTTCTAAAAAGTTTAAAGAAGGAACAGGGGCAACTTCTTGGTAAAGACATTTTCGATATTTTCGAATTTGACCTTGAGGAAGACTCCAACCTTTTTTCCGAGCGTTCCGGTAGGTCTTTCGAAGCGAGAGTAATACGTCAGTCTTGGCCAACCCTACTCATAAGGTTCGATACCATTCTCCAAAAGTCAGGCGGGGAATACTACGGCTTGACGTTAGTCGGTGAAAATATCACGGAAAAGGTGAGTGTTGAAAAAGCGCTGCAAAAGTCCAATGCCCAGCTCAAGGAGATATTTGATAATTCAAATGACCTGATTCAGGTCTTCAATGCTGCGGGGGTATTGACCTTCGTCAATGAGGCCTGGAAGTCTCGACTAGGCTACAGTGATCAAGAAATTAAGAAATTAAGGCTCAAGGATGTCATACATCCAGAGGTACTGAGAGCAACCGGTAAAAAGCTGAGGGAAATAGAAAACGGTATCCTACCGGAACGCTTTGAAACTGTCTTGTCATCAAAATATGGTAAGAAAATCTATGTGACCGGCACGGTCAACTGTACACTAAGAGGCAATCTACCTACGGAGTTCAGGGCTGTTTTTTTTGACATCTCTGAAAGGATTAGGGCTGAGCGAGCACAGAGCCTCTATTACAAGATTGCCAACCTTACGATACGCAGTTCAAACTTGGATTCTCTGTACAGCAACGTTCTCAATGTGCTTCAGGAGGTATTGGATGTTAGCAATTTTACGGTAGCCCTAAAAAATAACGGGGGACTAGAGTTTCCTTACAGAATACGTAACAATGAAAAGTTGAGCGGTACGCATGAAGATGATACCATCAACATGCTACTGGCCGAATACACCTTCGAGCGCAATAAGCCGCTGATTATTTATGATGATGGCATTCAGAAGATCGCTGATACTAAAAACATCAAGCTGAATAGTGAGATTCCCAGGATCTGGATGGGTGTACTCATACAGTTTGAAAAGACAGTGATCGGTGTGATCTCAATTCATTCCACTGAAGAGCAGCAAACTTTCAATTTCAAAGATCTCGAGCTACTGGACTTCATCTCTAGTCAGGTGTCACTAGCTATTGAGAGGAAATGGAATGAGGCTAAAATCAAAAGTCAAAGTGCTAGAATTAAAGCGATTTTTGAAAGTAGCAGTCACCAAATATGGTCACTCAATAAGGACTTGGAGTTTACTAGTTTTAATCAAAACTATGCCAACGCCTTGGTACAGTACTATGGCATAACACCTGAACTAGGGCTTAGAATGGATAAGCTTAGCTCCAAGTCTTTCAAATCGCAGGTAAAGTCCACCTGGATCAACAAGTTTAATAGAGTATTCAAGGGCGAAACAATCAATTTTCAGAATTCAATCATTGACTTAGACGGCAACAAGATCTGGAGAGATGTATTCTTAAGCCCGATCTTCTTACCAGATGGGTCAATTGAGGAGATTTCTGCTATCGCTAATGATATCACAGAGAAGAAGCGATCTGATGTAGCCCTTCAGGAAAGTGAAGAAAAGTTCAGAAACATCTTTGAATCGTTTCAGGACATCTATTTTAGATGTGATCTCAAAGGAATGATAGTGATGGTCAGCCCATCAGTCATAGAGGTTCTCGGCCAATCTCCTAAAGCACTACTTAATCGACCTATCACAGATTTTTTTAAATCTGAGGCTTATGATCAAAATCTGATTCGACGGCTCTACAAAGATGAGAAGATTCGAAATTTTGATGCCACGGCTTTATCCGAAGACGCAAAGGAGATCAAATTCCTATGTAACATCAGGCTCGTTTATCAAGGCAAGAAAGCAGTCGGAATAGAAGGTGTTGCCAGAGATATCACTCAACTCATGAATACAAATAATGAGTTGATGGTAGCCAAAGAACTTGCTGAGCGCTCCTTGAGGATCAAAGAGCGATTCTTGGCAAATATGAGTCATGAGATCAGAACACCAATGAACGGTATCATTGGCATGATAGATCTGGTCGCCAGCACTAAACTCAATAAAGAACAGCTTGAGTATGTCAAAACGATAAAGAAGTCCTCTGAGACGCTGCTTAATATTCTAAATGATATTCTTGACCTATCCAAAATAGAGGCAGGCAAAATGGAGCTTCGCAAAAAGCCGGTTAACTTGGCTAAGTCTATCGAAAAGCTCTACGATCTATACTCTCAAGAAGCTCATCGCAATAGCACAAGTCTGTACTATCATATAGATGAAAATATTCCCACTTGGGCAATGCTTGACGAGACCAGATTACTTCAAGTTCTGTCTAATCTCACGAGTAATGCTATTAAGTTTTCAGATGCCAAGGGAAACATCAACATCAGCCTTAGACTCAAAGAAAGCAAAAGGAACAAATACGTATTCAGAGGGGAGATAAAGGATGCAGGGATTGGTATTGCCAAAGAAAATCTTCAGAGGCTTTTCAATACTTTTAGCCAGATTGACAATTCGCAGAAAAAAACCTACGCTGGAACAGGGCTTGGACTTGCTATATCAAAAGAGCTGGTCAAGTCCATGAATGGGGAGATTGGTGTAGTGTCGACACCAGGGTTTGGCAGTACATTTTGGTTCACCTTCGAAGCTGATAAAGTCAAGGACCAAGATCTCGCCCAAGAAACAATACTTGATGACACATCCATTGGCCGCCATTTTATAGAACATAAGCCGGTTATTCTTCTCGTCGATGACAATCTTGTTAATCGCAAGGTGGCGAGTCAAATACTAATGAAAGCCGGCTGCATAGTTGACTTAGTAGACAGTGGCAGAAAGGCTATTGAAAAAGTCAAGAAGAAAAAATATGATCTCATCTTAATGGACATCCAAATGCCTGGAATGGATGGCATAGAGACCACCGAGGAGATCAGAAAATTGAATATTCCCGACCTGCCACCCGTCGTAGCAATGACGGCCTATTCAATGGAGGAGGATCGATCTAGATTCTTAAAGCAAGGACTTGATGACTACTTGGCTAAGCCTATCAAAGCCATAAGTCTTATTGAGAAGGTAAAGGACTGGATCTCATTTGAAGCCATAGCTGTGCAAACAGAAATATTAGAGGATGAGTCCAAGGATCTTATCATTAATCAAAACACTCTAAATCAACTATTTAAGTATGGGGGTGAAGATCTAATTAAATCTGTTCTTGAAGAATTTGATGAAGAGACAGACAATTTCATCTCAGAGTGTAAGGAAATGTACAAAAGCAGTAATTTTGACGGCATTCGTTCGCATTTGCATACTATCAAGGGTAATGCAGGAACTTTTGGGATTGAGCGGTTAGGAAAATGTGCTGAGCAAGTTGAGAAAAAACTCAAGGAAAAAAATTATATTAATGTAGACAAAGACTTACGCAAAGTGGAGCGGTTCTTTGGAGAGTTCAAGAAGAACTACAAAAGCATTATCAATAGTTAAACAATTAGATACTTGGTGCCATGAAAAAGATACTTGTAGCAGAAGACAGCTCAGTCATTCAAAACCTCACCAAGAGGATCCTCGTCAATCAAAACTATGAAATTGACGCAGTGAAAAATGGGCAACAAGTATTGAAGAAAATGGAGTCGAAAGATTACAATCTCATATTGATGGATATCAATATGCCTATAATGGATGGCATAGAATGCACTAAACAAGTCAGAGCACTGTCAGATGACTCGAAAAACAGTATTCCAATCATTGCCATTACTGGCAATGCCAAGAACTATACGTTGAAAGATTTCAATCAAATGGGTATCAATGATTTCCTACCGAAACCGCTCAACTTTGATTCCTTGGTTGAAATAGTGAAGAAATACATCGGGGATGACCATTAAGTACACCAAGTCATTTCTCAGTAAGCTGGAGGATATATTTTCGGAATCAGATTACATTCTCAGATATGAAAAAGGAAACTTTCATTCAGGATACTGTATCCTTAATGAGAATCGGATTGCTATCGTAAATAAGTACTTTCCCTTGGATGGTAAGATCAATGCACTCCTCGAAATCTTAAAGTCGATCGAGATAGAGCCACATAAGCTGAGTGACAAAAACCGAGCATTCTTTCAGGAATTGCTACAAACTTCCCTCGAGATTTGACCATCACTTTCCTGGGTACGGGCACCTCACAAGGTGTGCCTGTCATCGCATGTAGCTGTGATGTCTGCCGATCATTAGACTTTCGCGACAAACGTTTAAGATCTTCTATTCATATCCAGGTGGATGGGTTGAGTTTGGTGGTCGATACCGGACCTGACTTTCGACAACAGATGCTCCGCGAGCGCATCAACTGGCTCGATGCAGTGCTTTTTACGCATGAGCACAAAGACCACACGGCAGGCATGGACGATGTGCGCAGCTTCAATTTTAAGCAGAAGATGGATATGCCGATTTACGGTAGGAAGAGCGTACTCGAGCAACTGCAGCGAGAGTTTGCCTATGTCTTTGCTGAAAAGAAGTACCCTGGAGTACCGCGCGTGGTTACACAAGAGATCGACAACAGTGAATTCAAGGTCGGAGAGACTCCCGTGCTTCCCATAGAGGTCATGCATTATAAACTCCCGGTTTTCGGTTTTCGAATCGGGGACTTTACCTATATCACAGACGCCAATAGCATCTCTGAAGAAGAGAAAAAGAAGGTCATCGGCTCGAAAGTCGTCGTGCTCAATGCACTCCAGAAAGATTATCATATATCACATTTTACGTTAGAGGAAGCCGTAGATCTTGCTGAGGAGTTAGGTGCTGAAAGGACATATTTCACCCATATCAGTCATCGGCTGGGGAAACATAAAGAGGTCGCTAAAGAACTGCCAGAAGGAATCTTTCTGGCCCAGGATGGCTTGAAGGTTGAACTGTAATGCATCTCAATTATCATTTTCTTCAGCATCTGGTAAGAGAACTTAACGGAGTTCTATCTGGTCAAACTTTTGTAGAGTGTTACAGTCAGAATAAGGACGAACTGATTCTCGCATTGAGTAATGGGAATGGTTCGCAGTACATCAGGGCATATCTAAGTGGTAGTTTTAGCTGCCTTTCCTTTCCTGCAGCTCATCATCGAGCTAGAAGGAATTCCATAGATCTGTTCCCTGAGATCATCGGAAAAAGTGTGGTACGAATTACCATCATTTCAAATGATAGGAGTTTTAAAGTGGATCTCTCATCTGGTTATTCGCTCCTTTTCAAGCTCCATGGCAATCGTTCCAACATCATCCTTTATCAAGAATCACGGTTCTTGGGTATGTTTAATAATGCACTCAAGAAGGATGAGGACATAACATCTACTTCTATTGCCAAACCAGGCAGTATCAATAAGGAAGAATGGTTAGCTATGCCCGATTTACGCTCGGTATTTCCGACGTTTGGCCCGAGGGTACTGCAGCACTTGAGGAGTAAAGGATTTGAGAACAATAGCCCAGAACAGCAGTGGTCCCAGATCAACGAGCTATTATTGGCTTTCAAGGATGCACACTTTTTCATCAACGAGGAAAATGGCGTGCCGTTTCTTTCGCTCTTCGAACAAGGAAATTCACTTTCCCAACATCAGTCGGCGATAGAGGCTACCAATGCCCTTAGCAAGTACTATCATCAGACCTACCTATTCGAGCGAGATAAGAGCAAACAACTCCAACAACTCAAGTCAGCATATCAGAAAGCAGAGAAGTACATCCGAAATACCGCGCAAAAGATGGAGCTTCTACTGCAAAAACGACCCTTCGATGAGATTGCGAATATCATAATGGCCAATCTGCATGCGATCACCAAAGGAGCTTCGAAAGTTGAGTTATTAGACTTCTACACCAATGAGCTTATAGAAATAAAGCTCAAACCAGGTGCTAGCCCACAGAAGCAAGCAGAGCAGTATTATCGCAAATCGAAAAATCAATCTAAGGAAAAAGAAAGTCTTGAATCAAACCTTCGGAAGAAAACGAAAGAGATTGAAAACCTGGCGTTGCTCATTGATGAACTCTCTGCGATTTCCGATAGGAAAAGCCTAACTAAATTCAGTAAGGTCAATGGCGCTGAACAAGCCAATCAAAAAAATGAAGTGCGACTGCCATTCTATCAACATGAAATCGATGGGTTTGAAATCAGAATTGGTAAATCGGCCAAAGACAATGATTTAATGCTCAGACAGTTTGCTCACAAGGATGATCTGTGGCTCCATGCCCGTGATGTCGCGGGCAGCCATGTGCTCATCAGACATCAAAAAAATCAGATTGTCAAACCAGGGCTTATCGAACAAGCTGCCCAGCTTGCTGCGTTCTACTCGAAAAGGAAGCATGACACGCTTGCTCCTGTGATCTACACACCTCGGAAGTTTGTCAGAAAAGCAAAAAACCTGCTTCCAGGGCAGGTACTAGTTGAAAAAGAACAAGTTATTCTGGTAAAGCCTTCAAAGGAGCCTAACCCGTCACGTTAATCTTGATCATGTTGGTATGCGTCTTCCAGTGAAGTGGCATTGATGAAGTGTTGATGTATACATCTCCGGTGAAAAGGTGCCCTTTCTCGACTAAGATTTCCTCAAGGTGATCAAAGGTATCATCAATACCCTCCATCTTATCATAATGGAAACCGCGGATACCCCAAACCAGATTCATTGCTCTGAGCAATGGCTTCTTATCAGTAAAAATGAAGATACTAGCCTTAGGTCTGTGGCTAGCAAGCTTGTAGCCTGTGTAGCCAGATTTGGTCATGCCTATGATGGCTTTGGCTTCTACGCTCATACTCAGACGACAAGCAGCCCTCACCAGTTTATCATTGAGTCTGGTAAGCGAATCATCTTCACCGTCATCGTGGAACTTGTTATAGATATCCGACGAATGATCCTCTACCGCTTTGATAATATTGGCCATAGCCTTCACCGCCAATACTGGAAACTGACCAGAAGCAGACTCTGCGGAAAGCATCACTGCATCCGCACCATCAAGTACGCCATTAGCGACATCATTGGTCTCTGCTCTGGTAGGTCGTGGATTGTCGATCATACTCTCCAACATCTGTGTAGCGATAATCACAGGTTTACCGGCCTTATTGCACTTCTCCACAATCCTTTTTTGCTGAAGAGGCACATCCTGCATCGCGATTTCTACTCCAAGGTCTCCCCTAGCAACCATCACGCCATCAGTAGCTTCAATGATTTCGTCGATGTTCTTAATGGCTTCTGGTTTTTCAACTTTAGCAACGACTAATGTCTTTTTTCCAGCCGCCTTTATTTTTTCTTTGAGGTGATGGATGTCTACCGCTGATCTGACGAATGAAAGTGCTATCCAGTCAATCTCCTGGGTCAGTCCGAAAGCCAAATCCACTTCGTCCTTGTCAGTCAAAGAAGCTGACGAGACTCTCGTGTCAGGCAAGTTGATGCCCTTTCGCGACTTAAGTGAGCCGCCATGAATAATTCTGGTAACTACTTCATCATGACTAGTGCTTTCGACTTTAAGTTCAAGCTTTCCATCGTCGATCAATATCGAGTCACCCACATTGACGTCATTAGGCAGTGCTTTGTAAGTAGTGCTTATGATCTTCTCATCACCCTCTACATCTTCACGTGTAGTAATGATCAATTGCTGTCCTTGTTCTATCTGCACCTCACCACCCTTGATAAGATTTGTTCTGATCTTAGGTCCTTGTAAATCTTGAAGAAGTGCGATGTTTGTTCCAAGTTCGTTGTTGATCTCCTGAACAAGGTTGATCACCTTCAAATGATCGGCATGGGTGCCATGAGAAAAGTTTAATCTGAATACGTCAGCCCCCGCTTTAACCAAATTGATTAGAGTTTCCTTGTTATTACTTGCAGGCCCAACGGTAGCTACGATTTTAGTCTTATTGAACAGTATTGTGTTATCCATTTTACAGTATTAAATTCTCTTTGTCCTTTAGCTTTTTGATATCGATAGATGTCGAATACTGGATGGTCTCAATATTCTTCAACTCACCCATGAAATTTTGCAGGTCAAAAGTATCATATTTATCGTCGATGGTGATAAGATATTGGAATTGATCCAGGTCATTGACCAAATATACTCTTGAGCCCGTCTTATCACCAACCAGACGGTTGCTCAATAGCCTAATCGTTACATGGTCAGTCTCGAAAAAAAAGTTTGAAATGGTGAGCACCGACTGTCCTTTTAGCTCAATTTCGATATCATCCTGCTTTACCAAATGGAGTTGTGTCTGCTGATTTATCCACCAAACCACCTTGTATTCCGGTAGGGAACAAATCACTCCGATCAACCCCAGGTCATAAGCAAAAGAGGCCGCTAATTTATTCTTTTTCATTAAAACGCAAGTAATTGATTTTCAGTAAATAAGAGTATATCAAATCGCATTATAAAGCACTCCAAGCGCAATTTAAGATTGGATTGTTTTTTTTGCCATTATTGCGATTAATGTATTTCTTTGCACTGAATTTTTAAACCAAACACTAAAATAATGTCAGAAATAGCACAGAAAGTAAAGGAGATTATCATCGACAAGCTAGGTGTAGAAGAGTCTGAGGTAACTCCCGAAGCAAGTTTCACAAACGACCTGGGTGCTGACTCCCTTGATACTGTTGAGCTTATAATGGAGTTCGAAAAGGAATTTAATATTTCTATCCCAGATGATCAGGCTGAAAACATTGCGACTGTTGGACAGGCTATCTCATATCTAGAAGAAAACGTAAAGTAAGCATAGTTACTTAATCATTCTAAATGGAATTAAGACGCGTAGTTGTAACCGGCTTAGGTGCACTCACTCCAATTGGCAATACTGTAGAAGAATACTGGAATGGACTGGTGAGCGGAACTAGCGGCGCAGCTGCAATTACGCGTTTTAACGCCGAAAAATTTAAAACGCAGTTCGCCTGCGAGATTAAAAATTTCGATCCGACGCAATTCCTCGACCGAAAAGAAGCCCGAAAAATGGATCCAACTACTCAGATCGGTATGATCGTGAGTGATGAGGCTATAATTGATTCAGAAATCAACCTTGACAAAATCGATAAGAGCAGAGCCGGTGTGATCTGGGGATCTGGTATCGGTGGCTTACGCACTTTTCATGACGAGGTAGCCTATTTTGCTAAGGGTGACGGTACCCCAAAATTCAATCCCTTCTTTATTCCAAAGATGATTGTAGATATCACTGCAGGTCAGATATCTATGAAATATGGTCTTAGAGGACCTAATTACGCCACTGTATCAGCATGTGCTTCATCGACGAACGCACTCAATGATGCTTTCACTTATATAAGACTGGGAAAGGCTGATATTATCCTTTCGGGTGGATCTGAAGCTGCAGTAGTAGAGGCTGGCATTGGTGGATTTAATGCCATGAGAGCCTTATCAGAAAGAAATGACTCACCAGAAACTGCCTCAAGACCCTATGATAAGGAGCGTGATGGGTTTGTACTTGGTGAAGGTGGTGGTGCACTCATCTTAGAAGATCTTGAGCATGCTAAGGCCAGAGGTGCTAAAATCTATGCCGAGTTGGTTGGAGGCGGCATGTCTGCAGACGCTTATCACTTAACCGCTCCACACCCTGATGGAATAGGGATCATACAAGTCATGAAAAATGCCTTGGAGGACGCTCATCTGGCACCTACAGATATTGATTATATTAATACTCATGGCACATCCACTCCGCTCGGAGATGTGGGTGAGCTAAAGGCTATTGTTAATGTCTTTGGCGATCATGCCTACAAAATCAACATTAGCGCTACCAAGTCCATGACTGGACACTTGCTAGGCGCAGCTGGCGCTATTGAAGCCATTGCTAGCATCATGGCTATGAAGCATAGCAAAATCCCTCCGACGATCAATCACTTTACTGATGACGAGAACATCGACTCAGGCCTCAACTTGACTTTTCATAAGGCGCAGGACAGGGAGGTAAATGTAGCATTGAGCAATACATTTGGCTTTGGTGGTCACAATACCTCCATTATCTTCAAAAAATTTGAAGATTAGTGCTTCCCAGCGTTCTCCAGAGATTTTCTAGTTTTTTAAAATTCTATACACGTGCGGACAAGGAGCTAGCAGCTTCTATCAAGACGATTGTAGGCAGAAAGCCGTACAATCTCTCGCTTTATCATTTGGCTATGCGACACAGCTCAGTCGCCAGGGTAAATAAGCAAGGATTCAAAGAATCCAATGAGCGACTGGAGTACTTAGGAGATGCTGTACTGGGACTAATTGTTGCCCAGCTCCTATTTGTAAAATTTCCTTATAAGGATGAGGGTTTCCTAACTGAAATGCGATCTCGTATCGTCAATAGAGAATCGCTCAACAGGCTTGGCCGTAAGTTTGGCTTGAAAGATCTCATCAACTACAATCAATCCTCCAGAACTAATGTCTCTCACAAGTCTATGTATGGTGATACCATGGAGGCCTTGATAGGCGCAGTATACCTTGACATGGGTTATAAGGCCTGTACTAAGTTCGTCATTGATCGACTCATCACCAATCATTTTGATCTAGAAGAGCTGGTCAATGCAAATCAGAATTATAAAAGCATTGTGATTGAATATGCGCAGAAGGAAAACAAATCAATTGAATTTGTTGTCAATGAGACTGAAACCGCTGATAAAACGCGCCAGTTCATTGCTGAAGTACTCATTGATGAAGAGATCATGGCGAAAGGACATGGCTTGAGTAAAAAGAAGGCAGAACAAGACGCGGCATTAAAAACTTGCGATATTCTTAAACTCAATTAGCCAATGGCTTTGATCAAAATAGGTGGCGCCTGTCTCAATCAAACTCCTCTCGACTGGAGTGGCAATATTCGCAACATTCTGGATGCGATAGCCGCTGCTAAGGCCATCGGAGTTGAGGTGCTCTGCCTACCGGAATTGTGCATCACAGGCTATGGCTGTGAAGACATGTTTCTCAGTGATTGGGTTCCTGCTAAGGCACAACAAAAGCTCAAAGAAATAGTACCCCATACGAAGGGGATATTAGTTACTGTAGGCTTGCCCATCCGCATTGGTCAGAACACCTATAATACAGCTTGCATTATTCATGACGAAGAAATAGTCGGGTGCTATGCCAAGCACCACTTGGCCAACGATGGCGTGCACTACGAACCTCGATGGTTTGATTCATGGCCCATGGGGGAAACTGCTAGCATTGAACTGGCTGGTACAAAAGTCCCATTCGGTGCTATTACTACGGCTTACAAAGATCAAAAAATAGGATTTGAGATTTGCGAGGATGCCTGGAGAGAAAATCGACCCGCAGCTTACTTTGAGGATCAAGTAAAGCTTATTCTTAACCCAAGTGCAAGCCACTTTGCATTCGGCAAAGCGGATTTTAGAAAGTCATTAGTTGTTGAGAGTTCGCAACGCTTCAACTGTACGTACCTCTATACCAACTTACTTGGCAATGAGGCCGGTAGAATGATCTATGACGGTGATGTGATGATTGCACAGCATGGTGAGATGCTTGCCCAAAATAGGCGACTCTCCTACAAAGCCTTTAACCTCCTCAGCACAGACGTAGACCTTGATAACCAATCGGCCTCTATTCACGCTGTGAAAGAAGACTGGCATGGAAGCATTGAGGAGTTCGGAAGAGCTGGTTCACTTGCTTTATTTGATTACAAAAGAAAAAGCAAAAGTCAGGGCTTTGTACTATCACTAAGCGGAGGCGCTGACAGCTCTTCGATCGCAGTACTCGTCGCAGAAAGTGTCCGTCATGGCTTGAATGAATTAGGATTGGAAACCTTTGTCGATAGATTAAATCTGAGCGGTAAAGTAAATACTCAAGAACTCCGATTACTGGTGATTGATGAGCAAAGGAAAGCGCTGGTGGGCGCTATCTTGCACACAGCGTATCAAGGAACTGAGAACTCGTCGACTGATACTTTTCAATCTGCTGAAGGACTAGCTCAGGATATTGGGGCGCAATTCAGCCACTGGACAATAGACAAAGAGGTGGAAAACTACACTCTTGATATTGAGAAAGTCTTAGGCCGTAAGCTCACCTGGGAGCAAGATGATATAGCTCTCCAAAACATCCAGGCGAGGGCACGATCCCCCATCATATGGATGCTTGCCAATATCAAAAACAGCTTACTACTCACTACGTCGAATAGAAGTGAAGGGGATGTGGGCTATGCCACCATGGATGGCGACACCAGTGGAAGTATCTCCCCTATTGCGGCGGTTGACAAGTCATTTATCCTAAAGTGGCTCAAGTATGCCGAAGATGAACTGGGTTACAAAGGCTTGCATGGAGTGAATAGCTTAAAACCAACTGCTGAACTTCGACCCCTCGACCAAGACCAGACAGATGAGGTAGATCTTATGCCTTATGATATACTAGTAGCGATTGAGAGACAGGCGATTCGCGATCGCAAATCACCAGTGGCAGTTTTTGAAGCACTCTCGGGCGGATGGGAGATTCCATCCAAAACGCTTAAAGCCTATATTCATAAATTCTTCAGGCTCTGGAGTATCAACCAATGGAAAAGGGAGCGCATTGCCCCCTCATTTCATTTGGATGATTTCAATGTAGATCCTAGAACCTGGTGCCGATTCCCTATTCTCTCTTCAGGTTTCAGTGAAGAGCTGGAAGAGTTAAGCAGAATATAACCACCTAAGTGGGTGTTTTTTTTAAACTGTCTCTTTCGTCCTGAAAACCAGCTTCCTGAGAATATCTACAGGTATAATAACAAAAGCCATACCGATAACAATGAGCCATTCTTTGGGCTGTAGCGGTACGAGCCTCAATATTTCACCTCCTATGTAGGTGAAGAATATTTGAAGCGCGAAAATAAGCGCCATGATACGCAGGAAACCCGGATTCATACCAATATTATTGAACAGGTTGATTTTGTCAGTCCGAACATTGAAGCCATTAAAAGCCACCATAAAGATGAATATATTGAAGAATGCGGTCATGAAGACTTGATCATCATAGACACCATCTCTTAGGAATAGCTCTTTAAATGGTGCCATCGTAAGAAAGGATAGCGAAAAGAAGGTGATGAACAAACCACCCACCAGGACTGCCTGAAACATGTACCGATTTACGATATTCTCATCCCTGTTTACCGGGTCTTCATCCATATAGCTGTGCAGCGCTGGTTCACCGCCAAAAGCCAAAGCCCCTAAAGTATCCATAATGATGTTAATCCAAAGTAGCTGAATGATCGTCAGGGGAAAATCCACTCCAATAAGTGGCCCGAAAAATGCCGTGGTTACTGCGGCTACATTAATTGTAAGTTGAAAAACTACAAATTTTCTTATTGACTTGAATATTGTACGACCGTATCTGATCGCATTGTTAATACTGTTGAAGTTATCATCAAGGATCACAATGTCGCCCGCCTCCTTTGAGACCTCTGATCCACTACCCATAGCCACGCCCACATCAGACTGCTTGAGTGCCGCACTATCATTGACACCATCTCCGGTCATGCCGACCACCTTGCCAACGCTCTTAGATATCCGCACCATCCGACTTTTATCTGTAGGTAGCGCACGAGCTATTACCCGAAGGTTCGGAAGTATCTTTTTAATATCATCGTCAGACATTTCGTTGAGCTCTGATGATACCAGGATCACATCATCTTCATTTTGGAGCAGACCTACCTCTTGAGCAATTGCTTTGGCAGTACCTCTTCTATCTCCTGTGATCATCACAGCCTGCACCCCCGCCCTCTGCACAGCCGCAATAGATGTCTTTGATTCTTCTCTGATCTCATCACGAATAGCAACAATACCAACCAGGGTACTATGATTGGGCAGGGCTTCATCATCCCCTATAGGTTCGTCTGATGTGGCTAACGCAATCAATCGAATGCCTTGATCCGCCAATACGTCCATGTCCTTGACTAGCTTCTCCATATCTGGGATCGGTGCTACAGTACCATCTTCGTTGTAGTAATTCTTAGTGTCTGATAGAATCACCTCTGGTGCACCTTTTATCAAGGTGAATTTCTTCTCTTTGATACCCTTGATTTCACCATTTAACTCCACCTCAGCAGCAGAGAACTTACGCTGGCTATTGAAGAGAATTTTGTTCTTTTGGTCTACCTCCCATTCATTGATTTTTTTGATATCATCGAGCGCCATGAAGCTGATCAATGCGCGCTCTGACATGTTGCCTCCTACAACCTCTCCATCTGGAGCGATGAAGCTGGATGTATTTTCAAGAATCGAGAAGCCAAGCAGGGTACCTAACGGCTCACCGATACTGATATAGGAATCGAAGCTTTTGCCCGCACCATCAATGAACATCTTGGGCTCAAGCTTACCTTTAGTGATGGTACCCGTCTTATCAGAAAAAAGTATGTTGAGACTACCTGCGGTCTCGATACCTAGTAGCTTTCTTACCAGCACCTTCTCCTTGAGCAGTTTCTGCATATTTAGCGATAGCACTATCGCAATCATCATTGGCAAACCCTCTGGCACAGCTGCCACTACGATGATAATAGCCAATACAAAGGCATTCATCAACTCAGTAATGAGCACTTCAAAGTCTGTAGCATGAGCGACAATTTTACTCCAGTCAAACTCTTGAGCTACAACCATTTTATTGAACATAAAGGTGAAGAGGATTAAAACGCCTGCCCCATAGCCTAGCTTACTGATTTGATCCGCAAGACCTTTGAGTTTAAGTTGCAGAGGCGACAGTCGTGCTTCTCCTTCTGCGAGCTCCTTCGCCAATACACCATAGAATGATTTATCACCTACCGTTTGGACAAGCATTACGGCCTCTCCATCCTCTATGACTGCTCCCCTAAAAAGGTGTTGCTTATCTTCTAACTCCGGTTTTTCTGTTTCGTCGGCTCCATGGGTCACCATCTTAGTGACCGCCTCAGATTCACCTGTTAGAGAAGCCTGGTTTACTTTGAGCTCGCCGGCCACTACCCTTCCGTCAGCAGGTACTTTATCACCACTCTGGAGCAAAACATAGTCTCCTGCCACTATTTCTGAGATTGCTATGTGCTGTACATGTCCACTTCGAAACACATTGCATTGTATTTGCGAAGCTTCCTCCTGGAGCTGCTGAAATGATGTTTCATTCTTGAATTCTGAAAAAGTGGAAATGGTGGTAGCCAACATCACTGCAACACCTATGGCTACTGCTTCATACCACTCTGTAAGGCCAAAAAGAGATAAAACATAAATGATGACAAGTGCACCTATCAATATGATGATGATAGGATCTTTAAAATTGCCTATAAGCTTATCCCAAAAGCTCTCAATAACATATGGTGTCAATTCATTGCTACCATGCTCCTTACGCGAAGCGACGACCTCATCTTGCGTGAGTCCCTTAAACTGAAATTTCATATGCTCTACTCAATTAATAAGTCTCTCTTAAAGGCGTTCAGCCTTACAACACTTGTCAAACAAGACATCAGTGCATTAAAAAATCGATGGCTGTATTTTGAAAAGTACAGAGGAGAATCAAAAATCAGTCATTCCCCTATCGAAAGATAAGAAATTTGGCAACATCGAATGATAAACATTCAAAAAATCGGTGAATCTTAAGATTTAGAAGTCGGAACGGATTCTGCGGAGATTTCAACACGTCCAGCTATCGAACCAAATTCACCGACTCTGCCTATCTTGTCATTGTGGTACTAAAGTTACTCTTGGTTAATGGGTTAGGAATAATTCGAGTTGTAGGTGTCGGTTTGATGCTGCTGTATATCAGTGCAATAGCTGTTCAAGCCCAATCCATCCTTGAATTCGAGAGAGTGCATAAGCTTCCTGTAGGTGTATTTGATATGGGTTTTTGTGCCTCTGAAAAAGCGATATTCAGTGTTGGGGGTCAAATAGTACAAGGAGGAGAGATTAAAAATACTGAGGTCATTATGATTTACTCGCCCTTCACAGATGATTGGTCTAAGGCCTTATTTACTTCTGGAGATATAGCGGTGAAGGGCGCATCGACCAGTACCTACCTGAAGGGTAGCAATAGCATTTATACACTTGCACTGAGTAAGAAGGATGAAGAGGAGTACACAACCTATCCACTGGAAGTACTAAACCTGGACAACTACAGGCTGACCTATGATGAGTCTAACCCGCACAGAGCAGCTTTGGCTGGAATAGCCTCCGACGAACAAAGTATTTATGTTTTTGGCGGCTACTCGACTAATGAAGACGGAGAGTTTGAGTTCAACAAGCAGCTTCACAAATACGATCCCGTAACCTCCCAATGGGTGGAGCTAAGCAACCTACCGGAAGGTCGGAGAAGCAAGGAAGTAGTTGTCAACAACCAACTCTACGTTATCGGAGGAGAAGTCAAAGATGGCATCACCTCCGAAGTGATCAAGTATGATCTGGCGGAAAACAAGTGGTTTTCCGTCGGCTATCTACCCAATCCTTCCAATGCACATTCAATAGCCACCAGCAACGAACACATTTTTGTCATTGCCGGTGAGGAGCAGGCCGATAAGCTCTTGATGATCAATTCGAAAACCAACGATATTGATCAATTTGATATCAGGTTTGGGTTTCAAAAACCTGGACTGGCCGTCTTGGAGCGCTACTTGTACTTGTTCGGTGGCTATGCGCCCAGAAGCAATACCGCTAATCGAAAGACCTTGAGAATCAGCCTAGAGGAGTTGATCAAATGAACTGAGCCTCAACCTGCATCGCTTGAATGGCCTTCTTTGATAAGTGGTGTCCAATTATTACTATCAAATCATCATTATTGGGTCTAGTTTTCAAGTTCGATAAACATGTCTATGCTCAAAAACTACATTCTCACAGCTTGGCGTAACCTGCTCAAGAACAGGGTTTTCTCGATTATCAATCTGGTCGGGTTTTCCCTTGGGGTAGCCTGCACCATTCTGATCTTCGCCTATGTCTGGGACGAACTCCACTTCGACCAATATCATGAGCATGCTGGTCGCACCTACCGCGTCGCTTTGGATCGCAGTTTTCCAAACAGGTCTACCGGATATGCCACGACACCAGCACCTCTCGGCCCAACCATTGCCAGGGAAATCCCCGAAGTAGAAGCAGCGACCAGAGTATTCGAGCCCTTTACTCAAGTAAGGATCAAGTTAGGAGACCGCAGCTTCTTTGAAGAAAATGTATATGCTGCTGACTCTACCTTCTTTGATATTTTCAGCTATGAAGCGCTAGAAGGTAGTCTATCAGATGCACTGAAGCAACCACGTGCAGCAGTGCTAACTGACCATATGAAAACCAAGCTCTTTGGACAGAACAATGCCCTTGGTGAACTCATAGAGGTCGGCGATACTTCACTCTATCGCGTCACAGCGGTGATCAAGGATCCGCCCAAGCAGAGTCATTTCAAGTTTGACGTGCTTCTATCGTTTCATAGCTTCCCCTTTCATCAAAACACTTTTTGGGGGTCTTATAGCCTCTACAACTACATACGCCTGACCGATCCCAATACAAAAGAGGCGGTCGAGACCAAAATGCCCACCATTATCGAGCAGTATATGGCTCCCCAAGTGGAGGCTGTGCTTGGCAATACTTATCAGGAATATGTGGCCGCTGGCAACACCCACAACTACTATCTACAGCGTATCGATGGCATACATACCTCCTCCAATCTTGAGCGGGAACTCACCCCTAACGCTGATGTACGGTATATCTATCTCTTTGGGATCATCGCTATCATGATTCTGTTCATTGCGAGCTTCAACTTTATGAACCTAGCTACCGCCAATGCTGTGAAGCGCGGCAAGGAGGTAGCCGTACGCAAGGTGATGGGTTCACTCAAGAGCCAGCTTGTCTTCCAGTTCTTATCAGAATCTGTAATGATCACGGCGATGGCAGTAGCCGTCGCTGTATTATGTGCCTGGATACTTCTGCCCTACTTCAATGAGCTCTCTGGTAAGGAATTAGCCTTTTCTGATTTCTCCGGTATTCAAGTGGGTGTTTTTCTAATCGCATTAACTATAATAGTCGGGATACTATCAGGCCTATATCCAGCATTCTTTATCTCAGGTTTTGATACCCTCAGAATCTTCAAAGGTGCTTTAAAACTCTCCAGCAAAAAATTTGGACTAAGGAACATCCTCATCACCTTTCAGTTTGCTGCTTCTCTATTTCTTGTGATCTCTACAGTCTTCATACTCCAGCAAATGGACTACATGATGAATCAAAAGCTTGGATTTGCCAAGGAGCGAATGGTGGTGGTCAATACTGGCAATAACCTCGGTTCCAACTACAGGGCATTCTTGGACGATATTAAGAATCAGACCTATGTCGCAGAGGTAAGTGCTTCCGTGCATACTCCTGGTCGACGGAGTGGTGGTGGTACATTTCAGGCTATTGGGATACCTGCTACTGAGCGTTTCTTGTTTGATGCTTTTACCACTGACTACTCTTTTGCAGACACATATGGACTGGAGTTAGTATCGGGTAGATTCTTCAACCCAGATCTCCAGAGTGATACCGCAGGTGTAGTCATCAATGAGGCGTGCGCCAAAATGGTTGGCTGGGATGATCCCATCGGTCAGCGCATACTGGTGACCAACGCACCTTTTCAACAGCGGATTGTAGGGGTAGTGAAGGACTTTCATCAAACCTCTCTGCACGAAGAAATCAGTCCGATGGTCTTCTTTGGTATTCATCCAGACAATGTGGTTACAGTTCAGCCACCGCTCATTTCGATACGACTTGGGGAGCAGGCCGACCTCAGGAGCGCTTTGGATCAACTGGAAAACAAATGGACCGAATGGGTTCCTGGCGAGCTCTTTCGTTACTCTTTTCTGGATGATGAGTTTGATGCGCTGTATCGGGAGGAGCAGAAGTTTGCAGATGTTTTTACCAGCTTCTCAATCCTGGCCATCTCTATTGCGCTAGTTGGTGTGATTGGTTTATCCTTATTCATCTCAGCAGAGCGAACCAAAGAAATTGGTATTCGCAAAGTCCTGGGCGCCAACATTCCGCAGATCATGGCATTGCTATCTATTGATTTTCTCATCCTTATTGGCATTGCCAATCTGGTGATATGGCCTCTCGCCTACTATAGCATCAACCAGTGGCTATCTAATTATCCTTATGCTACCACCATCAATGTGATATGGTTCATATTGATTGGAATAGCCTTTGCGCTGACAATCATTACCACTATTAGCTTTATCACCTTCAGAGCTGCCAGCGTCAACCCGGTGAGATCGATTAAGTACGAATAATTCGGATTATCAGATCCGTGTATAAATTCATTTCCAACTAAGCTGAACGCAACCGGGTCTTTGATACAACCAATTCATGAGAATGATGAGACCACTTTTGGCGACTGTATTACTAATCCTCCTATCGAGCTGTGGCGAAGACACTGATCTGGACACCCTGGTCATGATTAATTACGCTGAAGAGTTCACGCTACGTGTCGGACAAACGGCCATATCACCAGATAGTGCCACAGTGCAACTCATTGATATTGCCCACGATTCCAGATGTGCTAACGGGGTTGACTGCCTATGGGAGGGTGAGATTGCCGTAGCGTTGGAAGGATCGCATGGTGGAGTGATCCTCCCTATGGACATCAAACACTCTCCTGGTCAGACCGAACGTGCCACACCCAACTTCGTCCGCTTCCAAGTCGAGCTTGTAGCAGCTAATCCCTACCCTGATATAGATGAGAATAATGGTCAGATAGAGATTGATGACTACAGAATTATTCTAGTGCTCAGAGAACAGTAAGTAGTATCACTGGAGGTTACACCAAGTTCCTAAGTCTAATAAAGAGTTTGAATTCATTTCTTTCTATAAAATAGAAACATATCTTTCTTACCTTCGTAAGAGAATATACAAAATAGAAACAAATGAAAGGAACGAACCTCGGTGAGTTTGAAGAACTCGTACTACTCTGCGTCTTGATACTACAAGACGAAGCATATATCCTCAAAATACAAGAAGAACTAAAAAAACAAGCCAACCGGACGGTGGCCATGGGAGCACTCCACGCCACGCTAGCAAGGCTGGAGGCTAAGGAATTTCTTAGTTCTGAGCTAGCGGGTGGCACTCAGGAGCGAGGGGGTAGAAGGAAGCGGGTGTATGATCTCACTACAGTCGGCAAGAATGTACTCGCACAGGTTCGGGATATGCGTGAAAATCTCTGGGGACAGGTGTCAAGCTTCTCATTGAAAATGGTTCATGGATAGCCGGGACTCCAACGTCACACCTTTTTCCATCCGACTGATTCGATGGCTATGTAAGCCTGATCTATCAGAAGAGATCGAGGGCAACCTGATCGAATACCGGATGGCCCGGCAACAGCCCGTGGGATTGGTCTCCTACTGGCTACAAGTACTCAGCTATCTGAGGCCTTCCATGCTCAAAAAACTCAAAGTCAAAAACAACACAACGTCTATGTTTCAATTCAACCCACTGCTGGCCTTACGCAATCTCACGGCGTATAAGACCACCACTTTAATCAACATCTGCGGTTTTGCCTTAGGTCTGACCAGCGCGATCTTCGTGTACTTTTATATCAGCGCTGAACTGAGTGTAGACAGCTTCCACACCCATAAAGACAGCATCTACCGTGTACTAAGACAGTCTACTGCAAACGGCACAGACTACAATGTTGGTGTGACGTCTGGTTTCTATACTGGGGCATTGAAAACGGACTATCCCGATTTGATCCAGCAAACGATGCGCGCCTATCAACAGTCTGGGTTGATCTCTTATGAAGACAAAAAATATAATGAGGAACGTATAATGTTTACCGATGCGGAATTCTTTGATTTTTTCTCCTACCCGCTCATCGTTGGAGACCCTGCCAATGTGCTCAACCAGCCTGATAAGGCCGTAATATCTAAAGAATATTCAGTCAAGTATTTTGGCAATGAATCGCCCCTGGGTAAGACGATCCAACTCGATAATGAATACTCTTTCATCGTCACGGGCATCTTCGACAAGAGCCCGACTAAGTCCCAGCTGGAGTTTGATATCGTCCTACCCATCTCAATGATGGATCAGTTCAGTTGGTTCAAAAACAAATGGAGTAATGGTCTGATCACCTACATCAAGCAGTCGGATAAGAGTAAGGTAAGAGAGCTAGAGGCACAGCTACCCATGTTTATGGATAAGTACTTCGGTGAGGATTTTGAGCGAACCAATTCTAAAGTTGGCCTGGCATTGGAAAGGATGGAAGATGTCTATTTTAACAATGAAACGCAATTTGATAGAGTATCCCATGGTGACCTAAGTACTATCTTCATACTGGTGTTGGTGGGTTGTGCAGTGCTCTTCATTGCTTCCTTCAACTACATCAATCTTGCTATTGCGCAATCGTTCAAGCGTGCGAAGGAAGTGAGTATTCGCAAGGTATTGGGCGTCAATCGCTCCAGGCTTTTGCTACAGTTTATTGGGGAGTCGTTCATCATCGTGTTGATCGCCACAGCTATGGCCATTCTGACTATAAGCTTATTCGGACAGTCACTCGGTTCTTACTTCGGCCTGAGCATTGAGATGGATTGGTGGGGTACACAAATACTGCCTTTCCTTGGGCTGCTCATCCTGACCATATTGATTATCTCAGCCGTGTACCCCGCCATGATCATATCGCGGTTTCAGCCCATTAGGGTACTCAAGGGAACTAGCGTGGCGCCCACTAAAAATCATATCATTAGAAAGTCGCTGGTCACCCTACAGTTTGCTATGTCGATTTTCATGATAGCGGTCACGCTATTTATCTTAAGTCAGCTCGACTATATCATTAACAAGCCCCTTGGCTTCACGAAGGATGCGATTTTGCTGGTAAGCATCAACAATGAGGAAATCAGATCGAACCGGCGCAGTTTCAAAGAAAGCCTACTTCAGCGGCCAGCAATTCTTAGTGTCTCCTCTATGTCAGGTGAGCCGGGTGGCTTTCATGACGGGTCTGTTGTCGAGATCAAAGGTCTGGAGGGTACACATGAGTTTAGGACGGCATTTGGTGATGAGGATTATCTCTCAGTTTTCGATATCAATGTTGTTTCCGGTAGGAACTTCAATAAGGACATAGCCTCCGATGAAGAAGCGGTCATCATCAATGAGTATGGACTAGCAGCACTTAATATGACGGCTGAAGAAATCATGGGCAAGACGGTCACCCTCCCCTATTTCGAGGTATCGGGAAAGGTGATCGGTATAGCCGACGACTATCACTTTGCCTCGCTCAAAGATCCGATGGAGCCTGTGATCATTGCCAGGGGTTCGTATCATCGCGTATTTGCGATCAAACTCAACACTACCTCGGTCTACGAAGGCATTGCTGCCGTGGAGGGTGCCTGGGAGGAGTTTTCACCCAACTACCCCATCCAATATAGGATGATGGAGGACTCATGGCTGGAGCTCTATGAGAATGAGCGTAAGCAAGCCAACGTATTTAAGGCCCTATCGGGAATGGCTGTACTGCTGGCCTGCATGGGGATTTTTGGCTTGGTGTCGTTCACCGCTCAACAGCGACAAAAGGAGTTAGGCATTCGCAAAGTACTGGGTGCGAGTGGAAGGCAAATCCTTCAGCTGATCTCCAAAGAATTTGTAATCCTCACGATGATCGGCACAACGCTGGCGTTACCGTTTGCCTGGCACTTTATGGATCAATGGCTGGGAGAGTTTAGCTATCGTATTGCGATAGGCGAGTACTGGTATCTTTTTCTGGTAAGTGGATTGCTCGTCGCTATCATCACCTTTATCACGATTGGCTTTAAGACTTATAAGGTCAGCATATCCAATCCTGTTGATAATATTAGGTATGAGTGATCTGCGCCCAGGTCTCTAATGAAATAGTTAAACTTTAGTTCCTCTTATGAAATAAATGCAAATGTTCATTGGGTCCAGTCCAACCTATGGCTAATCTTCAGGCTATCCGTTTGCTCAATATTGTAAAGGTTTCGGATAAACTGGCTATTTTTATTCTATGAGTGACACCATCAAAGAACTGATCAAGCGTTTTGACAAGCATCGGGTCAATACCGATGCTCGCTTTCAGTTTATTCTTGATCGACAAAAAAATATGGAGAAGGCTTTAGTTGAAATGCAAGAGGAGTCTTCTGACTTTTATTCCTTTGTGGCCGCTTCACTTGGTGAGCTCGATCAAGAGATTACTCAGATCAAGGAAAAGATCAAAGGTCTCTAAAAAATCTTTCTGGAGACTGTTGTCTCTAGGGACTACTATTTATCTTAATAGGTCATTTAGGAATGCTTTCATCCTGTATAGCAATAGTAAAAACCTTTTCGACGCGTTCATATTTTTTGCGAAGGCTTTGTTTACCCAAAATTGATCGCCCGAGATTTTCCCAACCGTACTTATAACCTTGATCCAGCCCTGCTCCTCTAAGAATGATTCAACCTCTCTTTTCAAAGGTTGTCCCCTATAGAGCTCTACTTTGCCAACCTCAAGCCAAATACTTTTGACATTCCTTAGTGTGCTTTTGCCTGACTCTAAAACCATCAGCTCCGCCCCTTGAACATCCATATGAATGAAATCAATAACAGAAACCCCGTGTTCGGAGCAAAAGTGATCAAGGGTGTCGGTACTCACCACTATCTTCTCCTCAAATTTCAACCACGGATAGATTTCAAGATGTCTCTCCGGTTCCAGTAGAGATGAGCTCTTGTTTCCATAGTCTATCATATCATCTTTTGAGACATGCTCAGGCCTTCCAGAAGACAAGTGAAGTCTGGAGCTACCTTTCTGAGAAGATAATGCCATTTGAAAAACCTCCATGTCTTCGAGCCCATACTTCTCTTTGTTTTCCAGGACGGTTTGGTAGTTTCTAGGAACAGGCTCGAATGCGTAGATTGTGCTCTTTGGAAATAGCCGAGAATACCGCACGCTGCTGAGGCCCTCACAGGCACCTATATCAAAAAAAATGAACGGCCTGTCCCGATCGAAGATCCTGCACAAAATCTTTTCCTGCACTGTGAGTGCAGCAGTTGCTATGTCCTGTCGAGCATTTTTAGATTTTGACTGCATGCTATTTTGGTTCTTTAATCCACAAAAGTGTTTCTTTGCACTTGCAATTTGGGCTAACAGGCCCATTTTTCGGGGATATCAATAGACATCTACCCAATCAAACCCTTCATACATGATTCCTGCTGGCACGGTCTTACCAACTTTGAAACCCAGGTGATGTTTGGGAGCATATACTTTTTGACACCTCTGGTTAAGAAAGCCAGCCCACCATGAAAAAGAACTATTTGATGTAATTAGTTTATCCACGCTGCTCAGAGCAATAAAATCAATAATTAGCTCATTTGTTGAGAATATATAATTGGGCTTATTTTCAAATTGCTTTTTTACGAATTCTATATCGTCACTAGCAAAGTACACAATGGAGTTTTTATTAGAACATATCTCTTTCAGGCATTTTCTGTAATAGGAAATAGGTAGTTGCAACCCTTTTGAGCCAAGCTCAGGAAGATGCACATCCAAGTAATCTCCTCTTCTGATGTGTACCCCAATGACTTCATTAGTGCTAAAGATATCCCCATATCGGGAATTGAAGTCTTTTGTGAATTGCTCCTTGATTGTGAATTCTCTTCGCACAAGCTGTTCATGCTCTTTGAAGAAATCATATGACTGAAAATGGCCTCTGTAGGTCACATTGTCTTTTAGGTCTACCTGAGTCTGGTACTCATCCAGCACCACTACATTTCTGGTAGTATCAATCATAGACTTCACCCTATCATATAAGCGTATTAAAAAGGGAATCTTTAAAAACCCTCTTTTGTAGGAGGGCAATTCAAAATACTCGTCTATCTCAAGTCTGTCTTCATTTTTAAACGAAAAACGAGTGCCTAACTGCCTGGATGCTGAAATTCCAAAAGCATACTGAAATAAATGATTTCCAAGTCTTCCATTAATCTCGATCTGTATCATACTTGGTTATGCAAATGGATATTTAACTACTGTAGAGCTTGATGTCAAATGCTTTCACGACAGAAAGAGTATTCTCAATCTGCCTCTTGCTGAGCTGATCTTTCCACTTCTCTTCCTGAGTACCGAAAAGTAAGTGATTTTTTAGATTCTCGTCCAGTGTAGTCTTACTTGGGGTAATCATTTGTTCCCAATTTCCGTCTGACCATCCAAACTCTGGAAACCTTTTTTCTATCTTCAACAGTTCTTGGGCTGGATCATGAAGCAAGTCCTCATACCTGACCGTGTGCCACCTGACCCCATGATCCGCGTGGTTGATTACGTGACTTATGGTAATGCACCATATGGCCGCCAGTATCTCTTCGGGTCGAGACAGGTTGCTGAGCACAGCATCAAATTGGCTGAAATAATTTGAGTTTTTGAAAGTGGGTAACGAAAATCCTGGGTGTTTGATGACATAGTCAAAAGCGCCTGCCACGTTGAGCTGCGAAGCTATCACAGCACAAGGGTGCCTAACCAAGAAAATAGCTGCCACATTAAAATGATTGACTATCCATGGCAACATGAGGTTGCCGTAACAAAACTTGATAATGAATTTTTCCGCTTTCCGTAACTGGGCAAGGTTGGAATAAGGCGTAAGGATAGGATTAAGATATTTTCCTGAAAATATCTTTCTCAAATTTTCTTTGTCCTCATCAGTTTCATTTTCATCCACTATGGGCTGGTGGTACCAGTACTTCAGATTCTTCAAATACGGCCGTCCCTCAAAAAAAGAAGGCATTGCTCCATCGACCCTAAGTTTTCCCTGAAAAAACGGCTCGTTGATCGGGACGAAGTTGGTCCTTCTCATAAGTGTTTCCAGCAGCCAGGTAGACCCGCCGCGAGGACTAGCAAATAAGCACATGACCTTTCCATAAAAATCGTCTGTGACGCTTCTTTCCGACTCAATGGCTTTGATAGCCTTGAGCCGTTTATATTCTTTAATCTGGTTCAGTAGTTTCAAACGCTTCAACAAGTTTTTGATTTTTGAAATACTCCAGCCAGTTTGTTGCCTGAATTTGGGTATCTGAAGAAAAGTAGAAGTAAAAAACTTGTCACAGCAATAAACTGAAAAAGACCGTAGAGATTTATCGGAAACATACCTGTTTGATGTCCTAAGTAAAACAGACCCACAATGAGCAAATACCCAGCAATGATGAGTAATGCATCTCTGAATATCATAGGGGGGAGCGGAAATCTCCGCTGGGCGAAAAAGTAGAACAATAAAAGGTAACAAGTATTAGAGAGGCCAATGGCATACAGCGCCCCATTGATCCCCTGACTAGGAATAAAAGCAGTCAGGGACACCACCAGGACGACCATCGACGCTAAGGTCATCCAGGCAATCAACCTTGTGTCTTTATTAAACATAAGTTGCAAATACGGAATCCTCAGAATGAGCTTCGGAAGAAGCACCAAAGCACCTAAAGTAAAAAGTGGAACCACGGAGAGGTACTTTTCATTGCTGGTAATGATACTAATGTTGCTCCCTACCAGTACTACCCCGGAGAGTGTAAAAAGACCAAACTTGGCATACAGTGCTGCGAATTGCCGGATAGATGTAAGCTCCCGAGCACCTAAAATCTGGAAGCTCTTGAAAATAATTGGTCTAAAGGCATTGCCCAATGAACTGAAAACATTGTCGGCGAGCAAGAGCAAGCCAATCAACACGGCATATCTACCGACCGTAGTTAAATTCGTAAGCCTTTCAAGCAAAAACCGGTCGCCGGATGCGAAAAGCCAACTCATCAGAATGATTGGGACAAAGGGGATGGAGAGCCTTAATGCACTCTTCATCATTTGCTTATCAGGACTAAAGTCAATCAGTCTTCTTTGGATGATCAGAAGTGTCACGGTCACAATGATATTGCTGATCATAGCTCCTAGCAGTGAACCAGTGACGCCCAGCTTTTCTACTACTATTAAGTAATACTGAAATGAAGAATTGAGAAAAAGAAGCGAGACAGAGTAAGCTATGAACTCCTTCAATTGATACTCATTTTTGACAAATACCAGATAGACCGATTTTAGCTGAGCCATATACTGTGTCACCAAAACCATAAATCCAAGAGGTATAAAGCCTATGGATTCAGATTTAGTAAAGGAGTCAAAAAAGAGTAGACCGACCAGACAGAACACAAAAAAAGTAGCACTAGCTATCGAAAGTGAGAAAGTGAAAAGTGTTGATTTGAATTTTTGGAGCTTGTCCGGTTCCTTGGTATAGTCAAAGTAGTTCGTAGACGCAGATATGTTTATTTGAGCAATTGACACAGCTGCATAAAATGAGCCGATCAGATTCAGTATTGTCAGGGTTCCGTACTCCTCTGGCTTGAGCTCTTTTAGATAAACAGGAAGTAGGACTACACTCACCAGCGCAGGAAGAAGAGCCAAAACCGAAAATACGATAACAGCTTGTATCGGTTTTTTTACCTCAATCGAGCGCCTCATCTTTTATTATCATATGCCAATTCTGACAACTTCAACTAATGGGCACCTCTAAATACCCTCTTTGATTTTTGAAATGATCTTTTTCCTGATACATGGTTACCAAAATACTCAATTAGCGTTGCTAAACTCCGTTTTAGGAGTCTTCTCTCACAAAAAAATCTTTGATCAAATTCTCAAAACGAGTTTTTGAGGTGCCCTAATGAAGGACAGTGTAACCTTCTGGAACATTGGGACGAATATTAGTTTTCATAGGTATAAGGTTTCGCTTAATTCTACGTGCCAAGTAGCCAAGCAAAGACATTGGATTGAACTGTTTTACAATGCGGGCAAGGTGCAATAGTGATGGTGTACTTATCCAGAGGCCAAATTGATTGATTCTGAAAAACCTTAACGTAGTAACATCCTGGAGGTCGACTCTTTCTAGCGTATGCTTCCAATCGATCATGTGTAGGTAGTTGCCCCTTAATCCAAAGATGTTTCGTATCTCACCTTGTCGCCAGTACCATCCTATTGGTAGCCTTTGAAGTTCTCCTCTGTCAATGCAATTTCTCTTTTCCCAATACGCATTCGCGTTTAGGTTTTTATTTTGGATTTCCTGAAAAAGGTGAAATGAAAAGTATCCTTCATCAAAACCCTGATAGTTGCTATCAGAAAACGCCTTTTTGTAATTTGGCACCTGCTTGTAAAAGAAATTGAGTTCGCTGGTATTTCGATAAAGGGTAAAATGTCCGCTTACTGCATATTGCCTAGAGGATATGATATCATAGCTCATATAGTCAATCCCTTTTAAAAAAGAGTTCATATCTCCCCAGATCACATCCATATCACAATGCCCCCAAAAAGTCCGATCGCCAATATACTCCTCAAAAATATGGCCATACAAGGGCTTAAAATCGCAGAGCTTATGTGGGTTTGCAAGGTCATGTAAAATCCCAGTCTTCTCACGAATCAAATCCGCAAGACCGGCTTTACCAAGAGGAATAAACTGTACGTTTTCAGGTTGATACGCTGGTTTTTCGATATCACTAAAGATTAACCATTCTATCTGTGGGTTGAATTCGCACGACCTCAAAAATGCATCAATCCAAACAGGAAATCTACCATAAAAAGGCAGCAGCAGGACAATGTCTTTTTTTGAATTCACCAACACGAGCTGTTATTTCTTTCAATAGAAGCCTCTTGAGCAAGAAACATTCAAACGACACTAACCAACGGCTTTTGATTCTTCTAAAAACGTAAAGAAAGGAAATCACAACTAGATTTTTAGTGTCAAGAAATAAAGTTTAGCGCAATTAAACTATTGATAAAAAGCCATAAAAGTTGCGCTATTTAGCAGAATCTTCTTAAGTCCGGTTTATCTGCATTCTGCCAGGAGGAACTAGACAGAATAAAAAATTTCTTGAAACCAACTATCCCCTGGTCGGGCACCCCGAGGCAAGCCATCGGGGTACCCGTCTGCCGACGAGGCAGGTTTCGCTGGTTTCATACCCAATCAAGTTGAGCACATGTTTTGATCTAAAGATCAAAACAGAAATTTCTCATTTGGATCCCCGCCTTCGCGGGGATGACGGTTTTATTGGAACCCCGATGCAAGCATCGGGGAATTCTTTAGATTAAAAAGAAGAGGGCTTTTAGGAATTTATTTCCAAAGAGTTAAAACACTAGTCAAAAAAGAAGGGCTTGTTAGTATTCAAGCCCTTTAAGCTCACCAAATCTTGCCGCTACTCGTACTTCAATGAATCCACTGGATTGCTGTGCACGGCCTTGTACGCACGATAGCTAATAGTAAGCAATGCTATGACCGCTGCAATCAGCCCTGATAGAATGAAAGTACCTACTCCTGGGTCGATGTGATACTCAAAGGCGCTCAGCCACTCATTGGTGACATAGTAGCCGATAGGTGTCGCAATCAAGACTGCTACGGCGACCTGCTTGGCAAAGGAAGAGGATAATAGCACGAACAGCTGACCATCTCCTGCCCCGAGTACCTTGCGAATCCCAAGCTCCTTGGCTTTCCTCTGAATGGTAAATGATGCCAGGCCAAACAGTCCGAGACAAGCCACCAAGATGCTCAAGACAGCTCCAAGTTTGAATATCAATCCAGCACGTTGTTCAGCCTCATAGTTCTTGTCCATTTGTTGGTCAAGAAAATGGTACTCCATAGGAGAATTCAGATCAAACTTATCATGTACCGAAGCAGCCGCGTCGATTACACTTGCTACATTTCCACTTACTTTTAGCGTGAAGTAGTCGATCATACTGGCTGGGTTGTTCCATGCTCCGATGATTAGTGGTGAGATTTTTTGATGTAGCGATTGAAAATTGAAATCCTTCACAACACCTATCACTTGACCATCGTAAGAACTCCCTCCTCGAAGAATACTAATCCGTGCGCCAATTGGATCTTTTAGTTTGAGTGCATCGACGGCCGATTCATTTAGAATAATTCTTGTAGAGTCATTGGCACTGTTGCTCTCGAAATAGCTCCCTTCATCCATCTCGAACTTGAATGTCTCCTTCATACCTTCATCAAACCCCATCAAATAGGATTTCACAGAATCATTAGCAGCAAGTTCAGAATAATCAGATTTCATAAAGACCTCACCGATATTCTTCCACTCCATAGGTACTCTTGACGAAACGCCTACCGCATCCACTCCAGGTATGGCAGCCAACTCATTCTTCATCGTTTGAAACTGAGCGCGTACGTTTCTGGAATTAATATCTATGACCAATAAGCGATCCTCATCGAATCCCAGCTCTTTATCACTGATATAGTTGAGCTGGCGACTAATCACGATAGTGGATAAGATCATGACAATCGTGAGTACAAACTGGAATACGACAAGGCCCTTTCTTAACCCTGCCGAACTCTTGCCGCTTGCGACTTCACCCTTCAACGTATCAGCAGCTTTTTGTCTGGATAAGTACAACGCGGGATACGTACCCGAAAGCAAAGCGATGGTCATTGCGATAGCAGTCAATGGCAACAGGTAAATCATTAAACTTGGTCGATCTACCGCAAAACTCGTATCTGCCATGACATTGAAATAAGGTAATACACCAAAAAGAATTGCGGTAGCTATGAGATATGCCAGACCGGTAACTACAAAAGACTCTGTGACGAACTGCATCATCAACTGACCTCTTGCAGCCCCGATGGACTTGCGTACCCCTATTTCCTTAGCACGAAAAGTCGCTTTTGCGGTAGCAATGTTGATATAGTTGATGGAAGCGAAAAGCAGTATAAAAAAACCTAACGAACCAAAAATATAGATATAGATATAGTGTACCTCACCAGTTTTATCATTGATCCCGCCTTCAATCCGCTCAGAAGCTAGATAGATATCCCTAATCGCCTGGTACTCGATGGACATGACTTGAGCCATAGGACCCATATATCGCTCCCCAAAGGCTGGCATCTTATTGCTTAGATCAGCAATGTTTGAATTCTTGGCGAGTAGAATATACGTGTAGGCTCCAAATGATTGCCAGCTATTGAGATAGTTAGCCCAGTCTTCACCTGCATCGATATCACTAAACAGCATACTGAACTTCAGATGAGAATTTTCCGGTAGGTCACGAAGTACTCCTGTAATGGTCACCGGGCCGTAACCACCAGTCTCGAGTACCTCACCTACTAAATCCTTGCGCCCAAAATACTTCTGCGCGGCTTTTTCCGTAATCACCATAGACTTGGGACTAGCGAATGCGGTCTGGGCATTTCCATATAAAAATTCGAAATCGAAATACTTGAAAAAATCATTGTGCGTAACAAACCATTCTCGCTCTTGGTGCTTCTCGCCATTGATATCGAAAACGATTTGCCCATTAGGTTGATAAAGCCGCACTTGCCCGACTACCTCTGGATAATCCTCCACAAGCGCAGGTCCTACTGGCGGAACAATCTGACCATAGCGGCGGACGTCATCAGGTATACGCTTATCTACCGTAATGATGCGATAGAGCTGATCAGACTTTGCATGAAAGCTATCATAGGATAGCTCATTACTCACATAGATGTACATCAATGCACTAAATGCTATCCCCACTGCAAGCCCGATAATATTGATAGCCGCATAGCCGGGATTTTTGATAATAGACCGCCACGCGATCAGAATGTAGTTGCGAAACATAGACCAGTTATTTGAGTTTTGACGTTTTTTCCAGTTGTATAGGCGCAGGTAGCTGAGCACATGGTAAGCGTAGTAGCCTTTGGCGCGCCAGCCCGGATACTGCGATGCATACAGATCGTAGTATTCGTCGAGATCACCCAGTATCTCCTCTACCCTATCCTCGGCGCAGAACCATAGCAGTAGTCGCTCCCCCCACCGGGGTGGTATGTGTGACTGCTTATCCAAATTGAATATTTTTCCAGGTGAGCTCTGGTACGGTGCTCCACAGTTGGTTGCGTAGCTCCATATTGTCCTGCACCGCTTTCTTACCAGCAGCGGTAATGCTAAAGAGCCGCTTGCGCCTGCCACCGCGCTCATGGGTCGCTTCGGCAAGTGCAGACTTGAGATAGCCCTTTTCTTCTAATCTGCTGAGTGCGACATGTACTGCCCCCATTGCGACGGTGCGGCTTGCACTCTTTTTCAGTTCTTCGCGGATCGCCACACCATAGGCCTCTGGATAGAGGTTGGCGACCATCAGCATGAGCAGTTCTTCAAATTCTCCAAGGTTCCTTCCCTTCATGATATATCAATTTTCACAAATGTAGTAATTGAATCAATTCTTACAAATACGAATTTTGATACGGAGGGTTGTGTAGCCAGTGAATGCAGTAAGATAAAAGATGAAGAAAGCCTTAGTGCGCCGCTGCTGAAAGCATAGCGATGCTTACTCATCAACCTTCCCTCAGGAAAACCAGTCGCTGATGAGGTTGGAAATATCCTGCTTTCGGACAGGTTTGGACAGATAAGCGTTCATGCCAGCGGCCAGGCATCTGTCCTGGTCTTCCTTCATTGCGCTAGCTGTCAAGGCTGCTATGATGGGTTTTTGCTCGCCGAGTTTAGACCTGATCTGACGCGTGGTGACTATACCGTCTTGCTTTGGCATCTGCACATCCATCAGTATCAAATCATAGTCTTCTCGGACCGCCAGTTCGTATGCCTCAAGACCATTAGATGCCACATCCACCTTGTGCTTCATATTGGTCAAAATCTTGCTGATGACCATTTGATTGATGTCGTTATCTTCGGCTACTAGCACGTTTAAGTTTGACACCTCATTCCTTACCCTTTGCTTTGGGGCTGCTTTGGGCTGCTTGCCATATCGCAGTGGCAAGAGTACACTAAAGACCGATCCTTCACCCTCCACACTTCTTGCCTTGATACTTCCTCCCATAAGTACAACAAGATTTTTACTTATCACAAGCCCTAATCCTGTACCCATGAAACGTCGCTCTGTGGAAGAGTCTGCTTGATAGAAGCGGGTAAATAGGCGGTCCTGCTGTTCTTTTGGTATCCCAATGCCTGTATCTCTTACATTGATCGCTATATCAATCACCTCTCCTCTTTTACCGACTACTGAAGCCTCGATACTGATATATCCTTCATCGGTAAACTTGCGTGCATTACTCACCAGGTTGGTCAATACCTGCCTGATCTTTTTCTCATCTCCAAACACTGCCTCTGGTATATCTGGTGAGATCATCAACTGTACTTCTAGCTCGTCAGCAAAAATCTGAGGCTTCTGAACCTGTACCAACTCCTCCAGGGTCGACCTGAAGTCAAAATCTACATTTTCGAGGCTCATCCTATTCGCCTCTAGCTTTGATAGGTCAAGAATGTTGCTGATGATGTCCAAGAGCATTCGCCCACTGAGACCTATCGTCTGAGCGTATTCATTTTGCTGCTTGTCGAGCTCAGTGTCGAGCAACAGCTCTGTCGATCCAATCACACCGTTGAGTGGAGTACGTATTTCATGGCTCATATTTGCCAAGAATTCAGTCTGTAGTCGGCTATATCGCTCAGCCTCTTTACGCGCCTCTATAAGTTTCTTACTCGTACCGGAGTTGTTTTTGAAAATCACGTAAACGATCAATGCACATAGTGTAAATGAGAACCCTAGGTGTACAACATTGCTTAGGGCCGCCTGGCTTTCCGAGAGATCAACACCGTACCATAGCTGCCTGGGAAGCAGGAAACTTGAGACTACAAATAGAGAGGTAAGAAGAATCGATCCGCTCAGGTAATACTTCTCTCGGCTAGGATTGAAAAAAAAGCCGTATGCGAACAGAATAGGAAAATATGTCGTCAGTACGGAGTGATCAACATTGAATATCTGATAGGTCAGCCAAATGATCAATCCATTAATAGTGATCAACAGAAACTTACTCAGCCCATAATGGTAGCATGCATTAAGATAGAGCACCACCAAATGAGTCACTATCATAATGGCAGAAAGAATGTATACGATCGGCAACTGTAGATAAATGCCGTACCCGATGTAGAATAAAAATACTGTGATCGGAAAAAGGGCTATGAGATTCGTCGATCTGACTACTTGCGCCTGCGAAATAGGCAGTTCATCAGTGACGCCTAAGTTTATCAGCCTGCTGACCATGTAATACTATTAGCGGTTAAGTGGGGAAGATAGAAGAAAAAAGGTGTGGCTCTGAAAATTTTAGATGAGTGTGCATGTTGAGACGATGAGCTAGCTGAATGAGCCTTCATGTATCAAGTCTTCAAAGCTTTAGATTTTTTTTCCGCTATGACTATGGATGAGCAAGTGTACTCACGTTAGCTTACGTCTGTAGTTTAAACTCGAGTACTAGGCCTGTTACTCTGGATAGACTTAGGTAATATACTTAAGCCAAGTAGGGTGGGCTGTCATCACTCTTGCCCTGATGATCAAAAATGTAATCGGTAAACTGTAAAAGACCCTATTCCTCGGTCAAAGACTGACGCTCAGACCAGTGGAGAGAGTGGAATACTCCTGAGTTACAAACTCAGGATAGCAGGGATGAATTAACAAAGTCGTCATGTTGCTCAATACGGTCAGGTGACTGTTCATCTCTACTGATTCTGTATTTCGCTTCATACGTTAAGTATCGAGTAGATGACTCAGTCTATACCGCTGACGGCAAGAGTCTGAATTGGGTAATGGTACAATCAATACCGGTAGTTATCAATCGACATTTCCAATAAATCCTTAAACACCATACAAATACCTTTGAAAAATCGTTTTTTGACTAATTTGCTCGTGCATGCCTAATACCATTATCAAATACTTACTGATCCTTGTCAGTCTTTTGCTGGCTCACCAGTCCTCATTGGCCCAAAGCTTTATGGGCTGGCAGTACAATGACCGGTACTTTTCATTCAATGTCGGTACTGGGAAGGTGGGCTATGCAGGAGACTTATCGCATGGCCGAGTATTTCAGAAAGGTTTGGCCTCTGCCAGCTTTGGCGTAGAAGCGCGGTTGCTCAAAAAGATATCAGCGCGGGTAGAAGCCCGGTGGTACAATATCTCCGGCTCGGACGCCCGAGCCGAAGACGATGAGTTCAGCCTTCAGCGCAATCTCAACTTCAGGTCGAGCAACATAGAGCTTGATATCTCTGGCATGTACTACTTCCTGAATAGCTACCAGGGCATGTACTACAAGCGCAAGGCCATTGATCCCTATATCAGCTTGGGAGTGGGATTGACCTTCTTCAATCCAAAGACGGATCTCAATGGCACTACCTATGCGCTAAGGGACTACAATACAGAGGGTAGATCCTATGGTGGCTCAGCATTCATCGTGCCGCTAGGCATAGGTGCAAAGCTCAGCCTAAATGAATTCATCAATCTCATTCCGGAATTCAGCTATCGCATAGTATTCTCGGACTACCTGGATGATGTTTCCGGTACTTTTGGTGGTCCTTATTCTGAGCCCATCCCAGCGGCGCTTTCCAATCGCAAGGATGAAGTAGGTGTCATCAATCAGGAGTTCTATGATAGGATGGTGCCAGGTGCTCAGAGAGGAGATGCACTCAGCCAGGATAAGTACTATATGATTACCATTAAATTGGAGGCTTACTTACCTCCTGACTTGTTCAAGAGCAAGGGAGCAAAATACTCCAAGCAGAAACTTTATAAGAAGCCTTCAGCTTTTGATAAATAGGCTGATCTCATCGATCACACGCTGCTGATCATCTTCTGAGAGTGAGGTGCCCGAGGGCAAACTAATGCCATGCTCATGCAGGTCAAGTCCTATCTCAGCTCCTTTGTACAATGACTTAGGATAAATGGACTGTAGATGGAGTGGTCGCCAAATAGGTCTCGCCTCGATCATGTTCGATTGAAGCTGACCCACCAGGCGTTTAATCTTACCCATGGGCAGATTGATCACGATGTTGGACAACCATCTATTGCTGTAGGTGCTATCTGTGCCTTCCTGCATTCGGATACGATCCATCTCACCCAGAGTGCTAGCGTACTGATCGAAGATCGACCTCTTCTTAGCTACTTTCTCTTCTAGCTTTCTGAACTGTGCTATGCCTAATCCTGCTGCAACATTGCTCATGCGATAGTTGTAGCCTAAGACGGAGTAGTGATAGTCGCCAGTGGTATGGCCCTGAGCGGCCATGGCAAAGACTTCTTCATACCTGGACTTATCTTTGAAGATCAATGCACCACCGCCTCCGGTAGTCACGATCTTATTACCATTGAAAGACAGTACGCCAAAGTCGCCATGCAGTCCGCAAGGTTTCCCGTCGATCATACTACCGACACATTCTGCGGCATCTTCGATGACTGGTATATCATATCGCCTAGCCACCTCCATGATGGCCTCCATCTTGGCGGGCATTCCATAGGCATGGACTACTACGACAGCTGCGGGTTTTTTATCTAGTGACTTGATGGCCTGATCCAACAATACCGGATCCATGCCCCAATTCTCTGTCTCGGCATCTACGAATACGGGGATTGCGCGCTCATATACGATGGGATTTGCGGTAGCGCTAAAGGTGAAGTCACTACAGAGCACATAGTCGTCTTCTTTGACACCTACCGTCTTCAAAGCGAGATGTATGGCCGCCGTACCCGAATTGAGTAACATGACCCTCCTACCTTCGTAGTAAAGTGATAGCATGTCCTCAAACAGCTCGAGGTGGGGGCCTGCCGGGGCTATCCAGTTGCTTTGCAGCACCTCCTGCATCATCTGATACTCCTCCTCGTCGATATGAGGGGGTGTCAGGTAGATTTGCTCCTTAGTGGATGTACCCTGTGAACTTCGCTGAGCCAATATGCCCTTCTTCATTGATGTCTTTTAATCTCACTAATTGTACAAACGTCATCAAGAGCACTTTAAGATCCATGCCCAAGCTTACATTTCTCACGTATTCGATATCAAAGTCTAATCTACTTTGCCAATCCAAGGTATTTCTTCCATTGACTTGTGCCAGACCCGTAATACCAGGCTTAACATAATGCCTTTTTTTATGGAAATCATTATAAAGTGGTAAGTATTCGACAAGGTAGGGTCTTGGTCCCACAAAACTCATTTGTCCAAAAATGATATTGACCAATTGCGGTAGCTCATCCAGAGAAAAACGTCGAAGAAATGCTCCGAAGGAAGTGAGTCGATCCTCGTCAGTCAGTTGACCGCTAGGATCCGTCTTCATTGTCTGAAACTTCAGGATCGAGAACAGTTTTCCCTCCAAACCTGGTCGCACTTGAACGAAAAGGATATGTCCATCCAAGAAGTAATTGGTAATGGAAATAATGGAGAGCAATGGCAGTAGCAGCAAGAGTAGGACAGCTGCAAGGACAAAATCCCCAACGGGCTTAATAAATGACTGATAAATCCCCTTCTCTACCATCAAAACAATAATAGTAATAAATGAGCTTTCTAGCATCATTTCACCCTCAGCTATCTCCAGACAAATCACTATATTCGCTTCAAAATCAGCCTAATGAAGACTTTCCGGTTCGTCCTGTCACTTGTCATAACGATTACCCTGCTATATTTCTTAAATACAAAAAGAGACCAGATCCCACCCTTGGGAAAATTCATGGATCCCTTTGCTGGATTTTGGCAAAATGGAGAAAAAGAAGGCCTGAATATAGGAGATGAATTGAGTTTGGGTGGATTAGATCAACCGGTCACCATCCAGTTCGACGACATCATGGTTCCTCATATTTTTGCGAAGACAGACAAGGATTTGTTTTATGCACAAGGCTACATCACCGCCTATCATCGGCTGTGGCAAATGGAGTTTCAACTACTGGCCACTGAGGGACGAATATCTGAGGTCATCGGTAGTCAGGCTGTTAATTTTGACAAGGCCCAAAGAAGAAAGGGCATGGCGCATGCTGCCCGACTGTCCGAAAAACAACTAAAGAAAGATCGGGAAGTCTACAAAATGGTTAAGGCCTACAGTGATGGCATCAATGACTATATCGACCAACTGAGCTATGAGGATCTACCTATCGAGTACAAGTTGCTTGACTATACTCCTGAGCCCTGGACGGTCTACAAGACTTGCTTGCTTCTCAAGCAGATGTCCAATGACCTGTCAAGAGGTGAAAGGGATTTAGAAAATACAAATCTGCGAGGTGCACTGGGTCAGCAAACTTTCGACTTGTTGTTTCCCGATAGGCATCCCGGTATTGACCCTGTGATCACCAGTGGTACCCCATTTGACTTTGAGCCCCTACCGGCAATCGCACCGGATACTGCTTACCCTAACCTCACCATTAACAAGACCATCTCAAATCCTAATCCGGACAATGGTAGCAACAACTTTGTGGTGGCTGGAAGCAAAACCAGCTCGGGCAACCCTATTCTGGCTAATGAGCCAGACCTGGGGCTCAACTTACCATCAATATGGTATGTCGCCCATCTCAACTCTCCATCTTACAATGTATTTGGGGCTACCCTACCCGGTGCGCCTTTCGTGATTATCGGCTTCAATGACTCGATCAGCTGGGGTTTCACTAACGCGAAACGTGATGTGGTGGATTGGTACCAAGTGCAGTTTAGAGATGAGAAAAGGAAGGAGTATAAGTATGATGACAAATGGCTAAAAACTGATCAGTCTATAGAAACGATCAAAGTACGTGATGGGGATGATGTGATGGACACCATCATATTCACACACTACGGCCCTGTGAGTTATGATCGCAACTTCATGGGAGATGGCGAGCAGCTCAACTTCGCTATGCGCTGGACGGCACATGATGCCTCCGACGAGCAACGCACCTTCGCTCTGCTCAACAAGGCCAAGAACTATGCTGAATATGTAGAAGCCTTCGACTACTACACCGGTCCACCTCAGAATGCTGCCTTTGCTAGTGCCAATGGCGATATCGCACTTTGGGTCAACGGCAAGTTTCCGATCAAGTGGCAAGAGCAGGGTAAGTACTTGCTTGATGGCTCCAATTCCCGGCACGAATGGAGCGGATTTATCCCGCACCGACAGGCACTTCATGAGCTCAATCCAGAACGTGGTTTCGTAAGCTCGGCCAACCAACATCCGGCTGACTCTACCTATCCGTACTACAGCTACGACTATAGCTACGAGTACTACCGCAATCGACGCATCAATGATCGACTTCAAGTCATGCAAAATATCCGGCCAAAGGATATGATGGAGCTTCAGAACGACAACTATGACTACAAGGCGTCAGAGGCACTCCCCATGATGTTGGATAGCTTGGATACAGTGAGTTTTACGAGCAGAGAACGAGAGGTCTACGATCTCCTTAGAGATTGGGACTACTTCGCTGAGCCGGAGCGTCAAGCTCCAGCCTATTTTGAGACTTGGTGGACCTACTTGTACGAGTCTGTTTGGGACGAGTTTGATGAATTTGACTTTGCTCACTACCGCCCTTCGACCTACAATACCTACTATTTGCTGCGCAACTACCCTGAGCACGCCTACATGGATGATACGCGTACAGGCGGAAGAGAAACCGTAACTGCACTCTATCAGCGTACTTTCAAGCAGACGCTAGACAGTCTGGACAGCTGGAAAAATGAGAAAGGCATTGATCCGCAATGGTCAAATTATAAGAATACCACGATCCAACATTTACTGAGGCTTAAGCCCTTTACAGTAGACAATGTCAAGATTGGTGGCTACCGCAATATTGTCAATGCGGCAAGTGAGAGACATGGTCCATCATGGCGTATGGTCGTAGAAATGACTCCAAAAGGTCCCAACGCATGGGGCGTGTACCCTGGTAGCCAGACCGGCAACCCTGGTCACCCCATGTACGGGCATATGATCGAAAACTGGGCGGAGGGTGAATACTACCCCCTTCTGTTCATGTCAGCACCAGCCAGCAACAACGAACGTATCCTGAACACCCTTACCCTCCAGCCTAACTAGAGCCTATCCATAATGTCCGAGATCTTCGTTACGCTCGCCGAAAAAATACTGTTCCACGACGGCTCGATTACGCAAGTAAACTCCGCTTTTTTTAGCTTCACAAGCCTTGATCTCGAACATTCTGAATCAGACTCTCGACTATATAGACAGACACTAACTAATCAGCCATGAAATTCATCATACGCATCATACTCATCGCAGCGCTTACTTACTTATCAGGAATGCTATTCCCCTGGTGGGGTATTGCCATTGCTGCTGCGCTGATTTCATTTCTGCTTCCGGGGCACGGCTTCAACGTGTTTGTTAGCGGCTTCCTCGGTGTGGGCCTGGTATGGATGGCCTTTGCCTGGAAGACAGACGTAGAGACCGGCAGTATCCTCTCGGAAAAAATAGTGCAACTCTTCCCTGTGAGTGAGGTCACTTACCTCATCCTAGCGACAGGCGTCATCGGAGGTCTTGTTGGGGCGTTCAGTGGACTGACAGGGAGCTCCTTTCGCCAAATCTTCATGAGGAAAAAGCAAAAGAGCTACTACAGCTAAATCATCTTGTGCTAACTGGAGCGCTTTTGCAGAGCGTTCCCATTTATTATGAGCATTTATCAGCGCTCAATTCTGCCTGAAAAGATAGTTGACTATCATTGTCAACCTTCCTCAGAGTGACCGCATTGCATATGTTTCAGTAGATCAGCACACTTTACAAAAGTGCGCAAGAGATTAATAAATCAACTTGTGATAAGACTTCCAAGGTATTGAAAACTCCGTAAGTCTAGTTCCATTTATTTTGCTATCGCTACCCCTGAGGCGATATAAGTAACCTCCTGCTTTGGTGCCGTGATTTCCATGATCTCTTCGGCACTTTTGCCAGCATCTTCGGCATAGTGTCGAAGCGTTTCTACGCTAGTCTCTTCATTGTAGGCATAGCCATCGATGATCACTTCCTTACCAGCAATGTCCTTAGGCACGAAGAAGCCATAGTCCTTGAAAGTGACTCGCATTGTCGAACCATCATTCATGTCAAGGGTCATCCAGCAGCCCTTCACCTGGCAAACTTCCCTTACCACCCCAGCGGTAGCAATCTTGATAGAGTCCTGACCTATAATCTCCTTTTTCAATACATCCAGTGAAGAGGCAAGCTCTGTACTGATTTGCTCTCCAAAAAAGCTGAAAGAAGGAGCGTCAACAGTTGCATTTTGAGACTCCTGCGGCTTAGAAGAATCACAGGCTGCCAAAGAGGCGATGATAAGGATAGTGAGTAAATGCTTCATAGTTATTCTAATATGGAATTGTACTTTTCGATTCTGTTTCGTATGTTCAATCTAAGAAGTACCTCATTGATGAGATTGAACTGTTACAAAAATACATCGTTATGATTCATAAAATTGCCTACCCAGTACTGATAATCATCATCTTATTCCTAGGGGTGTTCGCTTACATCAAAGCGAGTGAAGCTGAAAACCAGACCTTGCTAGCCCAGGAAATGGACCTCAGAGCCGAACGCTTGCAAGAAGCTGCCCAGTCAAGTGCTGCAGCAGCTGCGGAAGCCGCGGCTAGAGCTGAACAAGCCATGATGGAAGCTCAGCATCAATTAGTCAAAGCTAATGTTCTGGAAGAACAGTCTAAATATTCAGAGGACGATCTGAACCTGGCCGTGGAATATAAGATGGCAGCAGAAAAGCAAAGAGCAATTGCGGATCGAGCCTTGCGTCAAGAAACTGCAGCTCAGAAAAGAGTTGAGATTAGTCAAAAAGAGGCTAGCATAGCTCAAAGGGAAGCTGAACGCGCAATGAGCGTTGCAGAAGAACAAAGGCTCGAAGCGATGAAACTTCAGAGGCGTGCAGATAGCCTAGAAGCGGAATTGAGAAAACTAAAAAACTAGACTCATGATTCATAAAATCGCCTACCCAACGCTGACAATCATCATTATGTTCTTAGTAATCTTCTCATACATCAAAGCGAATGAGGCGCTAAAACAAACAATGCTCGCCCAAGAGTATTATTGGCGAGCTGAGGAGAGTCAAGCTAGAGCACAGCAAAGTGCTGCCGTCGCAATTGAGGAAGCGGCCAGGGCAGACCTAGCTGCAAGAGAGGCCGAGAAGCAAGCTCAAATAGCACAGCATCAAGCATTAATAGCTGCTCAAGAAGCAACTGAAGCCCAGAGGTTGAGGGTTGAGCTTTCTAAGCTTAAGAACTAGCCATCATTCAAGTCACAATAAGATCAAACTTTTCCACCTACCTAAGGTTTCCCTTCTGAAACCTGTATTAATTTAGCCTCAAAAAATCATGTACGACTTTTTCCTCATTGTTCACTCCTGGTTAAGATGGATCACACTACTACTCGCCGTTGTAGTTATCTTCAAATCTTACGCAGGTTGGTTTGTTGGCGGCACCTATTCTAGAGGTGACAATGGGTTGGCCGCTAGCTTTGTGGGTACACTCCATTTGCAGTTGCTCATAGGGCTTGTCTTATATGTTTTCTTAAGTCCGATCACCAGTGCAGCTTTCCAGGATTTTGGAGCCGCTATGAAAGATAGTGCTGTACGCTACTGGGCTGTTGAGCACATCTTCGTGATGATTATTGGTATTATCATCGCACAGGTAGGAAGAACTAAGGCGAAGAAATCTTACGGTGACGTCAAGAAATTCAGAACACAAGCGATCTTCTTTACTATCGCAATTCTGCTCATTCTCTCCAGGATTCCATTTGCAGAGTCAGGTCGCTTATTTAGATTCTAGGTGAGCTCATAATACTCCCTTTGTCGAGGGTAAAGAGCTAAGTTCATCTGGGTTTCGCTTCACGGCCATCTTAATGGCTTTAGCGAATGCTTTGAATATGCCCTCGATCTTGTGGTGTTCATTTTGGCCTTCCACCTTGATGTTGACGTTGCATTTGGCCGTATCCGAAAATGACTTGAAGAAGTGGTAGAACATCTCGGTAGGCATATCACCCACCTTCTCTCTTTTGAACTCTGCCTCCCAAACAATCCATGGGCGACCCCCAAAATCAATCGCCACCTGAGCCAAAGCATCATCCATGGGTAGTAAGAAACCATACCGCATCACCCCCTTCTTATCGCCTAGTGCCTCATGATAGGCCTGGCCGAGTGCCAGTGCTGTATCCTCGACAGTATGATGTTCGTCAATATGTAGATCACCTTTAACATGGACGCTGAGGTCAGCTCCTGAGTGCTTTCCTACCTGATCAAGCATATGATCAAAGAAGCCCAGTCCTGTTGAGATATCAGTTGCGCCATGGCCATCAAGATTTAGCTCAATCTTAATTTGCGTTTCCTTGGTCTCTCGCGTGACCACCGATGTTCTTGGGGGCATCTTCAGGAAGCTATAAACCTCCTCCCATTCCTTGGCGATTAGCGTAGGCTCCATCTTGCGATCTGTTTGTACCACACTCCCATCTCCGATAAGGATGCTTTGAGTTCCTAAGTTTTCGGCGAGTAAGTGATCAGTCCAGCGATCACCAATCACGTAGCTTTTGGTAAGATCATATTCGCCCTCCATATACTTTCCTAGCAGTCCAGTCCTTGGCTTGCGGTTAGGAGAATTATCCACGGGAAACGAACGATCAATCAATACTTCTGAAAACTCGACTCCCTCTCCTACCAGAATGTCCATCATCAGGTTGTGTACCGGCCAGAAGGTATCCTCAGGAAAGCTGTCTGTACCCAGTCCATCCTGATTGGTCACCATCACCAATTCATACTCCAGCTCCTTCGCAATCTTGTGCAGATTGACAATCGCACCTGGTACAAAGGCCAGTTTCTCATAAGAGTCAATTTGCTGACTCGGCTGTGGCTCTATGATGATCGTATCATCTCGATCTATAAATAGTACTTTCTTCATGATGGCATATTCTTCAATGCGTCAATCAATATTTTATTCTCCTCTCTGGTGCCGACGGTGATCCTTAATCCCTCCTCGCAGAGTACCACTTTTCTTCGGTTTCGGACGATGATCTTTTGTGCTATCAAATCCTCAAATGTCTTCTGAGCGCCTCGGAACTTCACCAGCAGAAAATTTGCATCTGATGGGTAAATATGCTCGACCTGACTTAGACCTGATAATTGATCTGAGAGCTCATTTCTCAGCTCGATGATCTGTGAAACCATAATCTTCACGCGATCCTCATTGGCCATTGCCTGCAAGGCGATTTGCTGAGTAGCCTGCGACAGGTTGTAGGGTGCCTTGATCAGGTTAAGTATGTTAATGATCTCCTTACTTGCAAATGCTACTCCCAATCGCAAACCGGCCATTCCCCAAGCTTTGGAAAATGTATGCAGCACAACAAGATTCGGATGCTGATCGAGGCTCCCTGTCATGGAAGGCTGATCTGCAAAATCTATGTACGCCTCATCAACTACGACGATCCCCTCGAAATTCGTAATTACCTTTTGGATAGCACTTCGATCGAGGAGATTTCCGGTAGGATTATTTGGACTACAGAGCCATATGATCTTAGTCTGCGAATTGCAGGTAGCTAGTATTTCCTCAGCCTTCAACTGGAAGTCAGCGGTAAGGTTAACCTTGAGCACTTCCACATTGTGGATCGCAGCGCTTACCTCATACATACCGTAAGTCGGTGGCGTTATGACAACATTGTCCTGACCTGGTTCGCAAAACGCGCGATAGAGTAGATCAATTGGCTCATCACTGCCATTGCCAAGGAATATCTCGTCAACGTGGACAGCCTTGATCTTAGCGACCTTCTCTTTCAACTCCCGTTGGTAGGGATCGGGATAGCGCTGGTAGGCGCTATCGATAGCAGAGCCAAGGCTATTTTCATTGGCGTCTAGGAATACTCCTTCACTACCGGAATACTCGTCGCGCGCAGAAGAGTACGGCACCAAATTTCGTAGGTGCGGCCTTAGTAAAGCCTGAGCATCAAACATTGCCCTCTCGAATAGCTTGAAGTCTGATGGATACGGCATTGCGATGAGCTTCCAACTGCTCATGGGTAGCCATCGTTTCCACAATACTACCAATAGCTTGTAGGCCCTCAGCAGTTAATTTCTGGTAAGTGATCTTCTTGACGAAGCTATCCAATGAAACGCCAGCAGTCGACCGTGCCCAGCCACTCGTGGGTAGGGTATGATTGGTGCCTGATGCATAATCACCCACAGACTCTGGACTGTATGGTCCGATGAAGATAGATCCTGCATTGATGATTTGATCTGCGACTTCATCTGCGTTGCTCACTTGGAGGATTAGATGCTCTGCGGCATATTCGTTAAGCAGCTCGATCGCATCAGCCTTGTTCTCAGTGACTATCGCAATACTGTTCTCCAAGGCCACTTTGGCTATTTCCTTTCGCGGTAGTGCTTCGAGCTGAATATCGATCTGCGCGATCACGGCTGCTGCCATCTTCCTACTGCTCGATACAAGTACCACTTGACTATCAAAACCGTGCTCAGCCTGAGATAACAAATCAGATGCGGCAAACGCTGGATTCGAATGCTTGTCAACAAACACAGCTACCTCAGACGGGCCGGCAGGCATATCTATAGTCACCGTATCTCGACTCACTAGTTGCTTTGCCACCGTCACATACTGATTACCTGGCCCGAAGATCTTATCTACTTTGGGTACAGACTCGGTACCATACGCCATCGCGGCAATCGCTTGTGCTCCTCCGAGCTTTAGTATTTTCTTGATTCCCAGTAGGTCGGCGGTGTACAAGACTGCTGGGTTGACTTGTCCTTTGGCATCTGTGGGTGAAGACATGATGATCTCCTCACAACCAGCAATGCGAGCTGGTATGCCCAACATAAGGACAGTAGAAAAAAGTGGTGCAGATCCACCAGGTACATAAAGACCAACCTTCTGAATCGGTACACTCCTGCGCTTGCAGAGCACGCCGGGCATAGTCTCCATGACCAGCTCTGGAGTATGCTGAGCTTCATGAAACTTCTCAATATTGGCCTTAGCTGCGATGATAGCATCTTTCAAGTCTTGAGGCACCACGCCATGTGATTTCACCAGCTCTTCAGGACTTACCAGCAAATCTTCTAGAGTCACGTGATCGTACTCTAGTGCAAATTTCTTCAATGCTCGATCACCTCCCCTTTGGACTTTATCCAATATGGGCTGAACAATCTTCTCAATCTTGGACTGATCGTGTGTCGGACGCTGTAGTAGCGTCGACCATTGATCGCGAGCTGGGTATTCTTCGAGTTTCATTATATCACCATTTTCTCGATAGGAACCACCAAGATACCCTGTGCTCCTTCATCTTTCAACTGCTCGATTACTTCCCAAAACGTATCTTCATTGATCACAGAATGGATACTACTCCAACCGGCCTTAGCCAGTGGCAATACCGTTGGACTCTTCATGCCTGGAATCAGTCCGATGATCTTGTCAATTTTATCATTGGGCGCATTGAGGAGCACATATTTATTCTCTTTTCCCTTTCTGACAGCATCAAATCTAAAAAGAAGTCTATCAAGGATGGCTTGCTTTTCCTCAGCAAGTGATTTTTGTCCTATGAGCACGGCTTCCGATTGGAATATCTCCTCAACTTCCTTCAGTCCATTACTGAACAGCGTGCTCCCAGAGCTCACAATATCACAAATTGCCTCCGCCAGACCAATGCCCGGAGCGATCTCCACTGATCCACTGATCTCATGAATCTCGGCAGTGACCCCTTTACTGTCAAGGTAGTTCTTCAGTATTTTGGGATAAGAAGTAGCAATACCCTTCCCGTTCAAATCATTGATGTCACTATACTCCGCTGACTTAGGTACTGCCAGTGATAATCTACACTTCGAGAATCCCAGTGCCTTGATCTCCTTGACATCTTTAGCCTTTTCAGCTACTTCATTTTGACCAACAATACCGAGATCTGCTACACCATCTTCCACATATCCCGGAATATCATCATCTCTAAGGAATAGAAATTCAACAGGGAAATTATGTGAAGTTGCCATGAGCTTCTTCATACCATTATTGAACTTGATACCGCTTTCTTTGAAAAGCCTCAGTGACTCGTCACTTAGCCTACCAGACTTCTGGACAGCTATTCTGATCTTTTGATCCATGAAAATTTGATGTTGTGAAATGTGAGTAGAAAATTAGAAGTAGAAAACGATGGCTCAATGAGAGCGATGATGATGGGTGTATTGATGTAGATGCGTTTTCATTCTTTTCTAATGTCTTACAAATGTAAATAAACTACTGGTTCTAAGAATTATCCCCCAGCCTTTTTGACTCCATAACCTTGCTTTTGAAGAATCTGGAATACTTTTTCTTTGACGTCCCCTTGGATTAATATCTCGCCTTCTTTGACCGATCCTCCAACTCCACATTTGGACTTCAGCATCTTACCTAACGCTTGCAAATCATCGTCACTACCAACAAAACCGGTAACCAAGGTCACCTGCTTTCCACCTCTCAACTTTCTATCAATCAACACTTTCAATTGTTGCTGCTGATTGGGAAGTGTCTCTTCCTGATGCTGATCATCACCCTCGTATCCGAAATCTGGATCCGTTGAATAAACAACCCCTTTTCTTCCTTTATGTTCGTTCTTCCTAGACATCTGGACAAAGATGGCTCATTACCATAAACATTCCATGACGATTTTAGCTTGCAGTTATTACTTGACTGGATAAAGTGATACCCCGCTGGGTTCAGGTTCAATATTAACTCAGCGCTGAATTTTTTCTTAAAATTAAGATCTTGGCTACTCACTAAAGTAAAAATCTGGAATAAGCATTTGAAACCCCAGAAGAAATTGGTAAATTTGTCTATAAATTTTAGACATATGTCAAATGTTCGTAAGCCTTCCAAGCACTATTCAAGTCCTGACACCATACCGCACAGTGTGGCCGAAGCGGCTGTCGTCTATAACACACCTGTCAAAATGGTTCATCTTTCTCGAAACGGACTACCACCTGATTTTGTCATAGATCTCATTGATTCATACGCCTTTAGCAAGCAAGAAGCGTCGAGGTTAGTCGATATTTCTGCCAAAACGTTTGATCGACATCTACAGTCGGGCAAAAGCTTTAGTGGCCTACAGTCAGACAGACTTTTGGAACTGGCTGATCTTTTTCAAGAGGGTATTGATGTGTTTGGTTCTCGGGACAAATTCTTGGGTTGGTTGAATTCTGAAATAGCTGCCTTAGGAAATACTACTCCAAAAGACTGGCTTGACACCCACAAAGGTATACTCATGATCTCAGACGAATTGGGCAGAATCAAACACGGTATTTTTGCGTGATTGTCTATCGTATCTGCAATACCTATCCCCCTGATCATGATCCTATCGACGGAGTGGGTGCATTCCGAAAAGGTGGACGCTGGAACTCAAAAGGCACGTATGCGGTCTACACAGCCTGTTCATTGGCCTTGGCGAGAAGTGAATTGGCAAGGCATGTCAACCTTGAGAGTATACCTGATAATATCAGGGTCTACGAGATCGAAGTGCCTGACATAGAAATGCCCATTCTAAAACCTTTGCCCCAAGATTGGAAAGATGACTCTCCGGCACCTGGTTCCCAACAATTAGGTGACTCTCATCTTCGTAACCCAGACTTGCTCTTTTTGAAAGTACCGTCAGTTTGTGACCCCAATAGCTTCAATATCGTCCTTAACCCAATGAGCAGGTTATACAACAAAGTTAAGGTTATTAGAAACTACCCCTTCATGCCTTAAACCTCAGGATTTGAACGCTCGTCTACTAAAAATCACTTCAATTTGTAAGTCCATACCGGACGAGATGAATGGTTGACAACATCCTCTGCGATACTACCACTCAACAAGTTCACGATACCCTTTCGCTTATGCGTACCTAAGGCTATCATCGCCGCACCAGCATCTTCAGCATAATAGATGATACCTACGTCCTCCAAAGTATCATTGTAGATATCCATCGTATAGTTTTCCAACTTATGTCCTTCTGCAAACTTCTTCATTAGCGAAAGATCATGGCGTGTTGTCGTGAAACTATTGGGTGTATTGATGCGAACTAGACTGAGCCTGGCATCAAACAGTTGCTGAAGTTCCTTTAATCTAAAAACAAGTTCTTCATAAGGCTCTGCAAAATCAGAAGCAAAAGCAATGTTCTTGATGGCAGATACATTTGCCTTGTCTTTGACAGAGATCACAGGACAATGCGCACGTCTCACTACTCTCTCTGTATTGGATCCTACTAACATCTCCTCAAACCCAGAAGATCCAGTAGTACCCATCACTACCAAATCACAATCATTATCTGCGAGTGTCTTGGTAATCTCCTCAAAAGGACGACCTACGAGGATATTATATTCAAGCATCACTTTATCATAAGCCTCATGGGCTATTATCTCTTCCATCTTGGCCTTGGCGGCTTCCATCATCTTGATCAGATAGATGTTTTCCATTGGGTCATTGCCCTTGGTCATAATACCCATAGAATTAAAAGAATTCTCAGAAGGGTGCTCTAAGACATGAAGCAACAGTACTTTGGCACTGCTTTTTTCAGCCATCTGAGCTGCAAAGTCCAATGCATTGTCTGCTTGCTCAGAAAAGTCGGTAGGAACGAGTATAGATTTCATATGCTTTAACAGTTTTAGTCTTTTGACCTAAATATAACCAAACATATGCATAGATGAAGAACAGTGATCTTAATTGAAATTAACCGTTCATTTCACTGGCTTGATCAGACCTATGACGTCAGTAATAAGCCAAGTCCAAAAGTGATGACAAAAAGCAAGGTAGTCATGGCTAGCTGCTTCAAATATGGGTCTAAAGCTACCGCTTGAGTCTTGGACTGCACAGCTCTTCCATTCACAAGGAGCAACGGTACAGTTACCACAAACAGCCACTGCCAGTACCCTTGATAATTCACGATAGTGTAGGCACCCGCACAGGCCAGTGCACCTAGCAATAGCAGCCAATGATAGTAGACTGCCTTCTCACGCCCGATTCTCACAGGGATAGATCGCTTACCAGAAAGCTCATCGGACTTTATATCACGGATGTTGTTGACATTTAGTACACCTACCGCCAATAGTCCACATCCGGTGGCAGGTAATAGGATAGCCCAGTCCCATGTCTGTGTGTATAAGAAATAGGAGCCTCCTACGCCGACTAAACCAAAGAACAGCAATACAAAAAGATCACCTAGGCCTTTGTAACCATAGGGATTCTTACCCGAAGTATAGCGTATGGCAGCATATATAGCGCCAAGACCCAATGCAAGAAAAATTAGAACTAGCCACCATTGAGACTGGAAGGCCGAGTAGATAAGTGTGAGACCTGTAATGAAAGAGAGCGCACCAAAAACCGTCATGGCCCGTTTCATTTGCTTTGACGTAATCAGGCCAGCTTGTACAGCGCGTGAAGGACCTTCTCGATGATCGCCATCAGCACCATGGATGCTGTCACCATAGTCATTGGCGAGGTTGGACAGTATTTGAAGAAATAGCGTAGTGAGCACGCAAAGCGTGAAGATGAGTTCGTCAAATGCACCGTGCGCGGCAGCTATGAAACTGCCTAAAAAAATGCTTGCCAATGCCAGTGGTAGTGTCCTTAATCTGAATGCTGAAATCCAAGCTTTGACCGTTACTAAAGCCATGATCAGAGTTGTCCTATGACTGCTTCCTCCAATGGATTGACGCTGGAAGGTAAAAATGTGACTGATGTACCATCAGCACTCACAAGGTACTTGCAGAAATTCCAGCTAGGAGCAGATCCGCTCTGCTCTGCCAACCACTTATACAGCCCATTAGTATTGCTTCCTACCACGTCACTTTTTTCGAACATCTGGAAGTCAACGCCATAGTTCTTCTGACAGAATAGTGCAATATCATCATTGGTGCCAGGCTCCTGCCCTCCAAAATTATTGGCCGGAAATCCGAGCACGGTGATCTTAGATCCAAAGTCTGAATGCAACTGTTGTAGGTCATCATACTGAGGTGTGTAGCCACATTCAGACGCTACATTTACAATTAGAACGGGCTTACCCTTGAGATCTGAGAAGTCAAAGGACTGACCATCGATAGTGGTCATAGTGAAGTCATAGATTGAGCTTTGTGCCATACCTAATTGGGTGGTTATCGTCAGGATCAGAAGTAATAAGACTTTAATCATCTCACATGCGTTGGGGTACTTTAATACCCAATAAACTCATAGCAGATTTTATTGTTTGGGCAGCTACCGAGGAAAGCACCAGGCGAGATTTGATCTTGACCTCATCCGTCTCCTTGAAGATATTAATCTCCTGGTAAAACTTATTATACTCCTTGGCCAAATCGTAAACATACTGGGCAATCACGGCAGGAGAATACTCATCTGCAGCAATCTTCACCTTGCCAGGATAGTCTGCCACCACGCTTATCACCCCTTGCTCCACCGGGTGTAGTTCGCTGACCTGTGAGAAGTCAAAGTCTTGGAAATCAAATCCGAGTTCCTTGGCCCTTCTAAGAATGGCAGCAATTCGAGCATGAGTATATTGAATGAACGGCCCAGTGGTTCCTTGAAATTCAATCGACTCAGCCGGGTCAAACATCATCCTTTTCTTAGGATCCACTTTGAGTAGGAAGTATTTCAATGCACCCAAGCCTATCATTTCATGAAGTTCGTCGGCCTGCTCAGTAGTAAAGCCTTCGATCTTACCCAGTTCGGTCGTATGTTCAGCGGCCGTATCAATCATTTCCTTCATAAGGTCGTCTGCATCGACTACTGTTCCCTCACGAGATTTCATTTTTCCGGTAGGTAGATCAACCATCCCATAAGAGAGGTGGTAGCACTCCCTTGCCCAGCTGTAGCCGATCTTTGCCAAAATCAAGAACAGCACCTTGAAGTGGTACTCCTGCTCATTGCCCACAGTGTAGATCTGCTGAGCGATCTTAGGATAGTCTCTAAATCGTAAGATGGCCGTACCAATGTCCTGCGTCATGTAGACGGAGGTGCCATCAGCTCTAAGCAATAACTTTTCATCAAGTCCATCATCAGATAGGTCAACCCAAATAGAACCATCACCTTTCTGAAAGAAAACACCAGATTCGAGACCCTTCAACACTTCGTCTTTGCCAAGCAAAAACGTATCAGACTCAAAGTACAGCTTATCAAAGTTTACCCCCATCTGCTCGTAGGTTGCTTCGAAACCCTTGTACACCCAGGCATTCATGTTCTGCCATAGTTCGTAGACTTTTGGGTCTTTCTGCTCCCACTTCAGCAAAAGCTCTTGCGCCTCCTTTAGGATAGGGGCTTCTTTTTCAGCCTGCCCTTTATCCATGCCTTGCTCGGTCAGCTCAGCAATCTGTTTTTTGTACTCCTGATCGAACCGTACGTAATAACGTCCGACCAGCTTATCTCCCTTTTCACCGTTGCTTTCTGGTGTTTCCTGATTACCAAACTTTAGCCAAGCGACCATACTCTTGCAGATGTGGATCCCTCGATCATTGATGATCTGCACACGGTGCGCCCTGTAGCCATTAGCTTCGAGTATTGTCGCTACCGACCACCCTAGGAAGTTGTTCCGTAAGTGACCTAAATGAAGTGGCTTGTTGGTATTCGGTGAGGAATACTCGACCATTACCTCTTTTCCGGTAGGTGCTACATGCCCATAGGCAGGGTCAGCATTGATGTCTTTCAATAGCCCTATCCATGCCTGATCAGCAATGGTCAGGTTAAGGAATCCCTTGACAACATTGAAATCTGAGACTATCTCAGTATTGGCAGTCAGAAACTCTCCGATAAGTTGGGCGGTCTCTACCGGGTTTTTACCCGTCAGCCTGCTGTAAGGAAAGGTCACGAACGTGTGCGATCCCTCAAATTCCTTCTTCGTGGGCTGTAGCGCAATATCGACTACTGCTAATTCCTGATTGAATAATTCTTTGAAGGCTTTACTGATACCTTCTTTTATCTCGGATTCCATGTTCTTTCTGTCAAAATCGAACGCAAAGGTACAGCAGCACTTCTTGGGATTCAATTAAAATGAGAATACCGATTAGTGGCTTACTAATTCTGATTTTGCCTTGATAGCTGAGTTGGTAGTCGCCTCAAGAATTTCGAAAGCTACCTCGGCCATTTTGTTCTCAGTATCGAGTGTCGGGTTGACCTCTACGATCTCCCACGCACAGACTCTTGTGTCTTTTACTAGCGCTTCATTGATAGTCTTGGCCTCCTCCACTGTCAGTCCATTGGGCACTGGCGTGCCTGTACCTAGCGAAATAGAACTATCTAGGCTATCGACATCAAAAGAGATATAAATCACATCGCAATCAGCTAAATGCTCCAAAGCCTTATCAGCAATAGCTGCTGGGCCTTCTCTTCTTACGTCTTCAGTCTTGAAGTTCTTGATATCGTGAGCTGCCATATACGCCTCCTCCGGCTGCTCGGTATCTCTCACTGCTATGAATACTATATCAGCAGGGTCAAACTTAGGGCCCTCTATGCCGATCTTTTTTATCTCATTCCAAACATGGATGACTTCAGGCGGTGGCTGGTTAACCTGATTCTCCATGTTATCGGTAGCCAGTGCCATGGCCAATGGCATGCCATGGACATTGCCTGATGGTGTAGTGTAGGGGGTATGCATGTCCGCATGTGCGTCAATCCAGATAATGCCCAGCCGCTTATCAGCAAAATGCATCTTCACTCCGGCAATAGATCCTGTGGCCGTACTATGATCACCAGCTAAAATTATTGGAAACATCCTTTCCTCCAGCGTACCAGCAACAGCATCACACACCCGCTTTTCTACGCTCAAAATGGTATTAATAAACTTAGCAGAAGGCGAACTAAACCCATTGAATAAAGGGCTGTTGTCGGTTTTGACACTTACCGCATCGAACCGTGCGAAGTAATCAGATTCAGCATCAATGCTGGCAATTTTCATCGCATCTATGCCCATACTGGCACCACGTGTGCCAGCACCGAGCTCAGATTTGACCTCAATCAGTTTAATAGATCTCATAAGGGGTTAATTCAGTTGTCTATAAAAGTGCTCGAATATTATCCTTGCACTTCAACTTTTAAAGCTAGTGAAATGTCGAATCTCAGCCGTAGTTTCGATCATTTTTAAGACGTGTAGAGGTAATCGCAAAATTGCGCTGGCAATTTTCAAAAGAACCTATATTTGTCGCCCACAAGTGCTACACCATATTTGATTCATCAACCGAATTTTGCCAACGCGCCTGATTTAAATGAAAAGTTATACTGACCTCATAGAACAAACGTTCGAGTTCCCTACTAAGGAGTTTACGGTTAAAAGAAATAAACTAAGCTTCCACAATGTGGACTTAATGGCGCTGATCAAAAAATATGAGACACCATTTAAGCTGAGCTACCTTCCTAAAATCAGTGAGCATATTCAGTTTGCCAAGAAAATCTTTGGTGATGCTATCAAAAAGCATAAATACGGGGGCAGCTACACTTATTGCTATTGTACCAAGTCCTCTCATTTCAAGTTTGTGTTGGATGAGGCACTGAAGAATGATATACACATCGAGACTTCATCTGCCTTTGATATTCCGATTGTTCGCACCTTGTACAAAGACAATAAGATTACAAAAAAGACCTTTGTGATCTGTAATGGCTATAAGCGCCCATTATATAAAGAGAATATTGCAGGCTTGATTAATGATGGCTTTGAAAACTGTGTCCCTGTCCTCGATAATCTGCATGAGTTGGATCACTACGCTGAGCATATATCGCAATCCTACAAGGTCGGTATCAGGGTAGCAGCCGATGAAGAACCCAACTTTGCCTTTTATACCTCGCGGCTAGGCATTCGATACAATGACATACTTCCCTACTACAAGGAGAAAATACAGGGCACCAATGCGAAATTGAAGATGTTGCATTTCTTCATCAATACCGGCATTAAGGATTCGGCGTATTATTGGAGTGAGCTGAGCAGATTCATTTACAAGTATTGCGAGTTGAAGAAGGTATGCCCAGAACTTGATACGGTTGATATTGGAGGAGGATTTCCTATTAAAAATTCGCTCCATTTTGAATATGACTATTCTTATATGGCTCAGCAGATCATTGAGAATATCAAATGGATTTGTGATAAAAACCATGTGCCTGTTCCTAATATCCTGACCGAGTTTGGGAGTTTCACGGTAGGTGAAAGTGGCGCTACGATCTACTCTGTACTAGATCAGAAATTGCAGAATGATAAGGAGCTTTGGTATATGATGGACGGGTCGTTTATCACTCACATGCCAGATGTCTGGGGACTCAATGAGAAGTACATCATGTTACCGATCAATCATTGGGATAATATGTATCACAAGGTCAATATCGGAGGGCTTACCTGCGATAGTATGGATTACTATAACTCTGAGGCGCACCTTTTCGAGGTATTCCTACCGATAATTGAGAAGCCCGAAACGTTGTACTTTGGCTTTTTCCACACCGGAGCTTACCAGGAAACACTGGGTGGCTATGGTGGAATTCAGCATTGTCTTATCCCCGCTCCCAAACATGTCATTATCGAGCAGGATGAAAATGGGAAACTGGTCGATTCGCTTTTTGCGCCCGAGCAGGATAGCGAAACGATGATGAAGATCCTCGGATACTCCGACGATGCTGGACCTAACAGATAAGGTCTAGACTCTCGTAGAGCGATTTTCGCTGGTAGTCAGCCTCTAGCTCTTTTTCGGATTCACTTACCAGAATGGTGCTCATACCCATCATTTTGGCGGGAATAAGGTCTCTCATTTTATCTCCGATCATCCAGGACTGGGTGATATCAATACCGAATTTGGAGATAGCACGCTCAAACATCAAACTGCCGGGCTTCCGCGCCAATGATTCTGAAACAGATGGATGCAGTGGAGCAAAATAGATAGCATCAATCTTATGCGAACAAGCTTCTTGCATCATTTGATGACAAGCCTTCATTTGATCAATTGTGTAGAGGCCTTTGGCTATTCCCGCTTGATTGGTAATCACAATCACCTGATATCCAGATGACTTTATCCTATCGATTGCGTCCACTACTCCTTCAATCAACTCAAAATCCTGGACGAGGAACGTATACTCTCCTCGCTCTCGATTGATCACTCCATCCCTATCTAAAAAAACAGCCTTCATGTAGAAATTTTTCTCATTTTATTATAAAGGCTTCAAACATATCTTATTTTGCACAATCAAGGTCAAACAACTAGCTGTGCCAAAAGACAAACTGGTCATTATTCCTACATTCAATGAGATCGAAAACATCAATGAGATCACTGCAACGGTCATGGAATTGGCTGGAGGGTTTGACTTGTTGATCGTTGATGATGGTTCTCCAGATGGCACAGGCGCAGCTGTCAAAAACCTACAAGAAAAATATAAGGATCGCCTTAGTCTTATAGAGCGACAAGGTAAACTCGGGTTGGGCACTGCATATATCACTGGTTTCAAATATGCACTTGAACATGGGTATGAGTACATCTTCGAGATGGATGCAGACTTTTCCCATAATCCTGAAGACCTAATCAAATTACACGCTGCATGCGCAGATGATGGCTTTGATATGGCTATTGGCTCTCGATATGTCTCAGGTATCAATGTAGTAAACTGGCCAATGGGACGTGTCCTGATGTCCTACTTCGCAAGTATATATGTCAAGCTAATCACTGGACTGCCGATATCAGACAGTACGGCGGGCTTCAAGTGCTACACTAGTAGAGTGCTAAAAACTATTGACCCTACGACCATCAGGTTTGTTGGCTATGCATTTCAAATTGAGATGAAGTTCACGGCCTGGAAGTATGGCTTCAAAATCAAGGAAGTGCCTATCATATTTACCGATAGGACAAAAGGAACTTCCAAAATGTCATCAGGTATATTCAAGGAGGCTATCCTCGGAGTGATCCACATGAAAATAAGAAGCCTCTTCCAAAAATACCCACCAGCGACTAGCTGAATCGAATCGCATTAATGGTATTGAGCCGAGATATGATGAAGGTCGGCAATATCAACGTCAGGTTCACCACTACGAATGTGGCGACATTTAGTGCGACAAAAATCCCCACATTCCACTCAATCGGGACATAGGACATGTAGTAGTTCACAGGATCGAGTGGAATGACCTTAAAGTAATCTTGTAGTAAGCCAATGGCCAAGGCAGCCAGATTTCCGAAGACCATACCTTTAACAATCAGCAGCGTACCATTGTACACAAATACTTTCTGAATCAAAGCATGAGGAGCACCAAGTGCCTTGAGCATGCCAATCATCTGTGTACGCTCCATGATCAGAATTAACAAAATACTCACCATATTGAAGGCTGCTACGAATAGGATCAGCCATAGAAACACCACCAGATTCCTGTCTAGTAGGCTCAGCCAATCGAAGATCTGTAGATACTTATCGCTCACCTTATCCACATAGAGATCATAATCGATGAAGTCAAAAAGCACATCTTCAGCCACCGCATGATCTGTGCCAGGAGTAACAAAAACTTCAAACCCACCGACGAGCGTATCTGGCCAGCTATTGATACGCTGTATGAGTCCAATGTCTCCTATCAAGAACTTCTGGTCAAAATCCTCTAAATCTGTTTTGTAAATCCCCACCACCTCGACGGGTCGATATCTTGGTGGATTCTGTACAAAGTACACCAGCGACTTATCCCCTACGCCAAGCTTAAGTAGATTGGACATAGCTGAGCTAATGACCACTTCCTGAGAGTAGCCGCTATCAGGAACCTGGATAAAGCGACCCTCGATCATATTACTGGTGAAGCGCTCTTGGTCAAAGTCCCTACCTACACCCTTGATCACAATGCCTTGGACTTCTTCCTTAGTCTTGAGAAGACCGGGTTTGTAAGCATAAGACTGTACATGCTCGATAAAATCAAGCGTCTCATAATTCTGGTAGAAATCACTAGTAGTACTAATGGGCTCATCTTCCACTGACGAGGCAAGCGTATACTTCGTCACCTGAAGATGCCCAGCAAAACTGTATATCTTGTCTTTGATAGTACGCTGAAACCCCTCTAAGATCATAAAAGAGACCAATACCGCGGCTAGGCCAATTGCAACACTTGCGATAGCGATGCGGCTGATGGTAGACGAAAAACTACCTTGGCCTTCAGCATTAATTCTCTTAGATATAAAAAATGGTAGATTCAATCAGCGATAATTTATCTGCAAATTAATAACTACCATACGGTTCGTTTACATGCGTCTGTTAATTTTACCCTTGCTAATGAAATACCTCCATCTAATACTCTTCCTCTCTGTTTTTGTCACCACCCAGGGTTGTGCACAGCAATCGACTGTAGATCAGCCCATCGAATTGAAGGTGGGAGCAGCCAGATTTGCTGAATACGCTAGCTTGCTCAAGGATAAGGCAGTTGGCCTGGTAATTAACCAGACTTCTATCGTCGACAGACAGAGTACGCTGGACTATCTGTTAGCACAAGAAGTGAATGTGAAGAAAATCTTTGCTCCAGAACATGGTTTTCGAGGAAAGGTAGATAGAGGAGTCCTAATCGATGATACCAAAGATGATGTTACCGGGCTTCCAATTGTTAGTATATATGGTAAAAACAAGAAACCTAGTGCTGAGGTCTTGTCAGACATTGATGTAGTCATATTCGACATTCAAGATGTTGGTGCCCGCTTTTATACTTACATCAGCACCATGCACTATGTCATGGAAGCTTGTGCTGAAAACAATACACAAATCATCGTCATGGATCGTCCCAACCCTAACGGGCACTACATCACAGGGCCCATCATGGAAGATGAGCACAAGTCGTTTATAGGGATGCATAATATACCTGCCATACATGGCATGACCATCGGGGAGTATGCACTGATGATCAATGGTGAAGGCTGGCTAAAAGATGGACTCCAGTGCGACTTGACGGTTATCCCCATGGAAGGCTGGGACCACAACTCTACCTATTCGCTACCTGTGCCCCCCTCACCTAATCTACCCAATGATCAATCGATCGCGCTCTACCCGTCACTCTGTTTTTTTGAGGGTACTCCAGTCAGTGTCGGACGCGGTACCACACAACAATTCCAGGTTATCGGTCATCCCGACTACACCGATACCACATTTTCATTTATGCCTGTTAGTGGTTATGGAGCTAAGTATCCTGTGCTACAAGACAAAACTTGCTATGGTTTAGACCTTACGAATGCCAATCGAGCTTTTACACTCAAGTACCTTATTCATTTTTATGAAACTCTCAAGCATCGGGAAGAGCCCTTCTTCACTGACTTTTTCACTTTGCTCGCTGGAACAGAAGACTTACAAAAACAGATAGAGTCAGGAATGACCGAAGAAGCCATTATCGCTTCGTGGCAACCTGGTCTCGATCAATTCAAGCAGATAAGAGCCAAATACTTACGGTACAAGGATTTCGAATGAGTGAAAAACTAAAAATCATATTCATGGGTACCCCGGAGTTCGCTGTACCTAGCCTTGAGATTCTGGTAAGGAATGGCGTTAATGTCGTGGCAGTCATTACCGCTCCTGATAAACCCAAAGGTCGAGGCAAGAAGCTTGGCACTTCGCCGGTAAAGGATTTTTCCGTAGCTCACGAACTCCCGGTACTACAGCCTACCAATCTGAAGTCGCCCGAGTTTCAGGAACAACTTGCCTCCTATCAAGCTGATCTGCAAGTGGTCGTAGCTTTCAGGATGCTACCTGAGGCCATCTGGGATATGCCACGACTGGGTACATTCAACCTTCACGCTAGCTTGCTACCGCAATACCGTGGAGCTGCACCGATCAACTGGGCCATCATCAATGGCGAAAAAGAGACCGGCGCAACGACTTTTTTTCTGAAGCATGAGATCGACACAGGCAATATCATTTTTCAAGAGAAGGAAGACATTCGAGAAGACGATAATGTCGGAAGCCTGTATGAAAGGCTCATGCACAAGGGTGCCGAATTGGTGTTTAAGACTGTCAAGGCGGTAGAGTCGGGTGACTACCCACAGCTACCGCAAATCAGTGATCAGCCTTTGCGAGCCGCCCCTAAGCTGTTCCCAGAGAGTTGTGAAATCAACTGGGAGCAACCAGCGGATGAGATTCGCAATTTTGTAAGAGGACTTTCGCCCTACCCAGGAGCATGGACCATGCATGAGGGCAAGAAATTCAAAATATTTGAGGTAGCGGTAAACGACGATTCCTCTCAGCAGCCTATCGGAAAATTGGTGGCTAAAGACGATACCATCTTGGTCAGTACAGCTGAAGGCGCATTGAAAGTACTCGAACTACAAGCGGAAGGAAAGAAGCGAATGCGTGTGCAAGACTACCTAAGAGGAAATAAGCTATGAAGATATCAATGATAGCAGCAGTAAGTGCTAATGGCGTTATCGGCAAAGACAATGACATGGCCTGGCACCTGCCTGATGACATGAAGTTTTTCAAACAGACCACCGCTGGTCATCATGTACTGCTCGGTCGCAAAAACTGGGAGTCGATACCGCTCAAGTGGCGGCCACTACCTAATCGGCCTAATATTGTCATTACTAGAAATGATGAATACCAAGCTGACGGAGGTACGGTTACTAGCAGTCTTGAAAATGCGCTGCGTATCGCGAAAGATGCCAGCGAAGAAGAAGCATTCATCATTGGCGGTGGTGAGATTTACCGGCTAGGTTTACCCCTATCGGATCGCATGTATATTACGGAGATTGATGCCCAAATTGATGGTGATACTTTCTTTCCCGAATGGGATAAATCAGCGTGGATAGAAGTCAGTAGAAAGCATCATGAATCGGACGAACGGCACGCTTTTCCATTCGATTTCGTAGTTTACGATAAGAAAGAGTAGAATGAAAAATCTCGAAGACAAGGTAGTTTGGATCACTGGCGCTTCTTCAGGCATTGGTGAAGCAGTGGCTAAAGAGCTCAGTACAGTCAACTGCAAGCTTATACTCTCAGCTCGTCGAGAATCTGAGCTAGAACGAGTCAGGAAAGAATGTCAGGGAAATCATGACAAGATTGCTATACTGACTGTTGACTTATCAGATGCAGACTCTCTAACGCAAAAAGCAAAGGATGCAGAAGCTATTTACGGAAAGGTAGATGTACTCATCAACAATGGTGGGATCAGCCAACGCGGTACCGCTGATGAGACACAAATGGAAGTCGACCGGCGCGTGATGGAGGTCAATTATTTTGGGTCTATCGCTTTGTCAAAATATGTGCTTCCAGGAATGATCGCCCGAAAGTCTGGTCATCATATTGTCGTCACCAGCGTCATGGGCAAGTTTAGCACGCAGATGCGCTCGGCATACTGCGCTTCTAAGCACGCCCTTCACGGCTTCTACAACGCCATGCGCTCTGAGGTACACAAGCACAACATCAATGTCACCATCGTAGCGCCGGGCTTCATCCAGACCAACATCGCTTACCATGCATTGAAGCCAACTGGCGAAGAGCTCCAACAAAAAGGAGAAGGCCAAGCCAAAGGTATTTCAGCTGAGTCCTGCGCCCGTCAAATAGTGAAGGCAATACAGAATAATCAAGACGAGATCATCATCGCAGGTTTCAAAGAATCTCTTGGTTGGTTTATGAGTCGCTACTTCCCAGGCATCTTCCGTAAGATGATCCGAGGGATGAAGGTCACCTAACCCACTGCTTTGGCCAATCGCCTCCACAAATATTGCCTCCTATCTCTGTTACTACTGGTCAACAGCATTTTCGCGCTAGCGCAAAATGCAACTCCTGCATATCACCCATCCAAAGTGGTCATTAAGCTGGTAGCTGCGGGCAATACGGGTCGTCTCAGTCCCAATAGCCTATCCCTCGATCAGCTTACACGGCACGATGCAGTCACGGGAGTCGTCCCATTAGAAAAGACCCTACCGGGAAATGTCAGGGTTCAAAAGAGCAAATACCTGGATGGCATTCATATCCTAGATATCAATGATCAGTCGACTGTTTTAGAGATGATTAGAGAACTGTCCGGCTTTGAGAATGTGGTCTATGTCGAGCCGCTTTATGCTGCGGAGTTGTTGGACATTCCAAACGACCCAGCTGCACAGCCAGAGGGTGCGCAATACTATCTGTCACTGATCAAGGCCTATGAGGCCTGGGATATCGCGACCGGAAGTAGCGACATTGTCATCGGTAGTGTGGATACAGGTACACAGCTCAACCATTCCGATTTGGCAGATAACATATCCTTCAATCAAGACGATCCTATTAATGGTATTGATGATGATAACAACGGCTACATCGACGACTACAATGGCTGGGATATCGCCAACAACGATAATGACCCAACTGGAGACAAAAGCAGACATGGCACTCAAGTAGCAGGTATTCATAGCGGGGTAGCCAACAATGGCATAGGCATGGCCGGAGTAGCATTTGACAGCCCCTTCCTACCAGTGAAGATCTTTGATTCTGAGGACAACAGAAGCTTTAACAGCTATGGCGGTGTAATATATGCCGCTGACCAAGGCGTTAAGGTAATGAACCTTTCCTGGGGGTCTCCTAACTCCTATTCACAATTCAATCAGGACATTATCAATTATGCAGCACTTGAAAAAGATGTCGTCATTGTCGCGGCGGCCGGTAATACCAATGAAGAGCTCAACTTCTATCCTGCCTCTTATGATAATGTCATTTCGGTAGGATCTAGTGACGGAAGTGACAATAAGGCTGGCTATGCCACCTACAGCAGGTATATCGACCTGCTTGCTCCTGGTACGGGCATCTACTCTACCAATAGTAACGGCGGTTATCTGTCTGCACCCGGATCAAGTTTTGCTTCACCACAAGTCGCTGGTGCGGCAGCTTTGGTGCGTCAGGTGTTTCCCGATTATTCCGCTAGGCAAGTAGCGGAACAACTGAGAGTGACCGCCGATAATATCTATGGGGTCAATAGTAATGCTGATTTTCTCGGTATGCTGGGCAATGGCAGGCTAAACATTCATGCCGCGCTCACCCAGACAGGCACCATTGCAATGCAAATGGAAGACATCACCGTCTCAGGACTTTTTGGCGACAATCTATTTGCGGACGACACTATTAGTATCGGAGGCACGCTCCACAACTATATCAATTTGGCAACTAATGTGAGCATGTCTGTGGGCAGCGAGTCATCATTTGCTACCGTACTAACAGAGGAAGCCTTCATCGGTCAATTGGCTACCGATGTATCTCATAATTTTCCGGTAGGCAGTATTAAAGTCTACTTGTCTAAGGATACCCAAAAGAACGAAAGGATTGTGATTAGGCTAGATTTCGAGGGCAATGGATTTTCCGACCGGCAATTCATCGTCTTTACCGCCAACCCTACCTTCCTGGAGATAAGAGGTGGTGCTGCTACGGTGACGGCCAGCGACAATGGCAATCTTGGCTATGAGGAAGATGTATTTAAGAATGGCAAGGGTCTGAGATACAACGACCTATTGGTATCCAATCAGCTCGGATTGATCATTGCGACTGATATTGCTCATGTGGCTGATAATACGGTCAACAACTTCCAAAGTGACACGCGAGATAGTGACTTCACTGCCGAAGATGGATTACAATATCTTTTCAATTCCTCGGCTGACGACTATGCGGAAGGTAGCTTTAAAGTATCTGGTGGGCAGTTTGATCTCCTGGTGGAGCAAAAAATCCTCGGATGGGAGGACCTTGATGCTTTGCTACTAGAGTATCGATTGATCAATACGACTGACAGCACATTGACGAATGTCTATCTAGGCGCCCTAGCAGATTTAAATCTCGGGTTTGCGATAGAGAATAAGACGGCCTATGATCCCTCCAACAACCTCGGATACACCTATGATATCAATCAGGAGCATTACGTCGGAATTGCACAAGTATCAGGATCTGTTGCTGGCTTTCGCGGAGTAGACTTGGGTGAATACAATAACAACACTGCCGAAATAGATGAGGCCCTCTCTGACTCTTTGAAATTCGCTCTGGTTTCTTCCGCCTTCAATAAAACAGTCGCTGGCTCTGCATCTACAGGGAATTATGTCGCTCAGGTGATGTCCACTAAGTTCAGCTCGCTCGCACCCAACGTACCGATGAAGTCTGCTTTTGCTTATGTATTTGGCTCGTCCCTATCGGAAATCCAAACCAAAGCGCAGACTGCAAAAGCCAGATATCAACAATTCATCAATTCGCCCCCGTTGCTCGCCTCGTACGCGGTATGTGCTGGTGGTGATGTGACGATGAGCCTGGATGATGGCAATACGTTCGACTTTTACACAGATGTTAACCTCAGCCAGCTTGCCTTCTCAGGGAATGATATCGAACTAAAGGACGTGACGAACGATATCATTTACTATCTCGTCAATAAAGACCAAGGCTATCCTGGAGATACTCGCCGAGTCACGATAGATGTGACGCCAACTGTCGCCGACTTTGTACTGCCCAATGACAGCCTCATCATTGATGAGCTAAGCAGAAGCCTCCAAATCACAGACGCCAGCAGTAATGCCCAGCAGTGGTCGTGGGACTTTGGTAATGGTGTTTTTAGTACGCAGCAAAGTCCATTAGTCAGTTACTCCCTACCGGGAATCTATGACATCAAGCTAGTTGCAAGCAGTGGCACGGGTTGTGCAGACAGCATTTCGCAAAAGCTTATAGTAGCAAAGCGAAATCCGAAACCCTCTGATCAGGAATTCAACTTCTGTGAGGGTGAAGAGGTCAATTTAGCACTCGACTCAGAACTTATCTATCGACTCTATCGTGATCCGGAGTTGACCTCTCTGGTCGATATTGGCACTAATTTCATGTTAGAAGGATTGACAGGAGACACTACACTCTATCTGACTAATGCTACGGGTGCATTGGAAAGTATACCCGCCATCATCAGTCTTACTCAGACTGATTTTCCAACTGGAGTCTCTATTGCTCATGATCTAGAAGACCTCACTTCAAATCGATCCTTATTGATTGAAGCAAATGTAAATGCATCGACTAAGGTGAACTGGCTCATTGAGGGAGAATCGTATTCCGGTAGGTCAATCAACCATGACTGGTTGGGCGCAGCAGGTATATCAATCGAGATGACTGCACTAGATACTATCTCAGGGTGTAGCAGGACAATAGAACAGTCTATTTCTAATGAAGTCTCAATTGCACCTGTGACCAGTGACACCTTGGTCTGTTCTAATCTTTCATTGCAGCTTGCACCTATTGGGAAAGGTCCATTTATCTACTATGCCGATGACAATAGAGTTCAAATTGTGTACAAGGGTACAGTATTGAATATCGAAGGACTGACCGGAGATACTGTCTTCTATGTCACCAGTGTCGAAGAAATCATCGAAAGCACAATCGTACCTTGGACTGTCAATGTGGAGGTATTTCAGGACACTATACAGACTGATCCTGATATGATCGTACTGAGCGAAGACAGAAGTGTATCCCTCAACGCCGCTTCGAATAAAGGGGTCATCTGGCAATGGAGCGTTAATGATTCGTTCTTTGAGTCCATTCGTTCACCTACCCTGTTTTTTGATAGTGCCGGAACTTATAATATCCGACTAGTATCTCTAAACGATCGTGGCTGCAAGAGCATTGTAGGGCTTGCCTACCAAGTTAGCAATGTGACCGCCCTGAGCGGTGAGGATCTTGATGTCTCGATATATCCCAATCCTGCCATGCAGCTTGTCAATTTTGAAAGCGCTCTGGTGATTGAATCAATTGAAGTCATCGCCCAGAGTGGTGCCAATATGGTCGAGAAAAAGATTGGCAAAAGAAATTTTCAACTGAATATCTCGACCTGGGATAGTGGGCAGTATTTCGTGATACTGAGACTAGGATCAGGAGAGCGCTACCTCCATCGCCTCATAAAGTAGCAAGCAGCTAAGCCTCAGGCTTATTGCGGAATGTGCGTATAACCAGCACTATAAGTATTATTACAAAAACAATTAGTGCCCAGGTGCGAAGATCGTATTCCATGGTATCATCTTTCGGTTTTCAGTAAATTACGAAATATCGGCAGGGATATAAATTTTAACCCACTTTAGTCACTAAAAACTGAACCACTAACACATATGAACTGGATAGTATACTTATCAGGAGAGATTCACTCAGAATGGAGAGTGGAGATTATGGAAGGCGCAAAAGCGCGCAACTTACCTATTGATTTCCTGACGCCAGTCACCACGCATGAAGCAAGTGATGATGCAGGTGATATCCTGGGTTTGGAAGAAGAGCAGTTTTGGAAAGATCACAAGTCTGCTAAAATCAATGCGATCAGGATCAAAAAAGGAATAGAAAAAGCGGATATCGTAATAATCAAGTTTGGCGAGAAGTACGGACAATGGAATGCCGCATTTGACGCGGGACAAGCAGCAGCTTTGGGCATTCCTTATATCGTCATTCATCCAGAGGACTTTACGCATGCGCTGAAGGAAGTCGACGCGCAAGCCATGGCAACTTGTAGCACCAATGCGCAAGCACTCCATATCCTAAAGTACGTTTCCACCCAGAAATAGCAACACTCAGGGCTGGCACGTACGTGTCAGTCTAGGTCAAATTACCACCAAGAGGGTATGGTTCTGCAGGACGCTGATTTCTAGTATTGAGGTATCAAACATCTCTTAAACTAGAAATTATGTAAAAGCTTTTATTCTTATTTATTGCAGTAGCATTCCTGCTAACGGGTTGCGGTAGCGACGATGACACAACTCCTAGCGGCTCACTCAATGTAGAAGCGTCTATCGATGGATCTAGCTGGAACGGTGCTGGCAACAGCGTTGTTACCTCTGCTGCAGGTCAAATAATCACAGCAATAGGTGCAGGAAGCGAGGATGGTACTGCTTTCGCCATAACCATCAACAGCGATCAAACGGGCACCTATGACCTTGCCAATTTCGCAACCTATGTCAACCCATCGCGCACAGTATTCACCGCAACCTCAGGAACAATGACTATTACAGAGTTCAGCGAGAGCAGCATTTCAGGTACATTTAATTTCTCTGCCAGCAATCTTGCCGGTGAAGGAAGTGTCGAGATCACACAAGGCAAGTTTACGAATGTGAATGTACAGCGATAACTTTTGATGATAGGGACAAGTGTAACTACCCTCCCTATCTTTTTTTTACCGTTTGGTGGAAAAATGGCTCATCTAGGTAAAACAAGGTTTTTACAGGTCTGAAATATACGTTAGCTTTAACGTCAGCTAATAGTAATAAGATTTTGAGAACAGAAACTTGGAAAACGTATATTCATGAAGAGACTGGTAAAGAGTACCAGATATCCTCATTCGGGAATGTGAAGAGCAAAGACAAAGACGGGAAGCTCTACCAACACACGTCTTATAAAAACAATGGCTATCGATGCGTGCCCTATCGTAAGCCAAGCGGTAAAAATGGTTTGATCTACCTGCACAAGATCGTAGCGAATCTTTTCTGCGAAAATCCCAACAACTACAAGAAGCTCAAGTTTGTCAATGGCGACTCCAACAACTGCATGGCGCACAACATCGAGTGGATCAGCCCTGAGGAAGCCAAAAAGCTCAATCAAGAGCGGACAAAGCCCTACGATATTTATCCTGATTACTCTCCGAACGCGAAGCTGAGCAAGTCACGAGTGGCCATTATCAAGAAGAGGATCATAGAAAACGAAAAGACCGGTAAGACCCGCTGGGGTGTACTTGCCAAGCAGTTCGGCATTAACTCGCGACACCTTTGGCAGATTCGTACTGGTCGCATCTGGGCAGGCATCAAGCCGGTGGAGTAATTACCCTTCTTCGTACCCGAATACCTTCTTCAATAACTCCGTAGCTCGAGCACCTGGATTTTCACGGATATTAGCCTCCTCTTGTCTGATCAGTGTAAAGAGTCCTTCCAGCGCTTTTTCCGTGGCGTAATCGTCAAGGTTAGGATTGACATCCTCGACGAAGGGGATTTTGTTGTATTGACCCACCAAATCACTATAGTATTTTGTGGCACTGGTTTGGTCTAGCGCCGATTTCATCACCGGTTTAAACTTAGATCGAAGCTCAGCAGTCGTGGTGCGCTCCAGAAACTGTGTCGCCGCGTCCTGCTCACCATTGAGTAGGTTCCAGGCATCCTGAATGGTCAGCTGCTTGATCGCATTCACAAAGATTGGCTTTGCCTGCTTGGCTGCTTCCTCTGCACCACGATTTAGCGTTAGCACGAATTTGTCTACCTCATTGCCCAAGCCTATATCTCTAAGGGTGTTCTCTACCTTCTGCACCTCTGGTGGAAAGGGAATCCGAATCAATGAGTTACCAAAATAGCCATCTGTACTGGATGCTGAATTAGCCCCTTTAGTAATGCCTTGTATCAGGGCCTCTTTCAGGCCTGAGGAAACCTCAAATGTTGTAGGCTTTTCATCACCCATGTAGTCGTTGAGCGCTTGGGTGATTTGCTGTGTCGTGCATGCACTGAATAGCACAGCCATAATCAAAAGTAAGAAGCTATATTTTCTCATAACAATTGGTTCGTTTTAAGCCTTATAAAGGAGATTCAAACTTAACGAATAAGGATAACTTTACCCCTCTCTTTAAAGCACCCATTAATGAAGAAAGTGACAGCAGAAATCATCACTATTGGTGACGAAATACTCTACGGACAGATACTGGATACCAACGCACAGTGGATGAGCACAGCGCTCAATGACATTGGCGTCCGCACCATCCGCCGCACCACCATAGGAGACAATGAACAGGATATACTCACCGCATTGGCTGAAGCGGAGGCCAGAGTAGATATCATTCTGATAACAGGTGGGCTCGGACCAACAAAAGACGACCTTACCAAACCCTGCCTGGCCAAGTACTTTGGCTGTGAGATGGAGCTACACGAGTCAGCATTAGCGGATGTGATTAGTGTATTTGAGAGCAAAGGTCGGGAACTGACCGAGATCAATCGGCAACAAGCAGTCCTTCCAATCGCTTGTCAAAAAGTCACTAACGCAATAGGTAGTGCCCCTGGAATGTGGTTTGAGCGTGAAGAGGTGGTCTTTGTGTCTATGCCCGGCGTACCCTACGAGATGAAAATGATGATGTCTGATCAAGTCATCCCAAAACTCCAAGAGACCTTCGAGATGCCGGTCATATTTCATAAATTAATAAAGACCATCGGAATAGGTGAGTCATGGTTAGCTGAAATCATAGAAGACTGGGAAGATCACCTACCGGAAAACATTGGGCTAGCCTACTTACCAAGTCTGGGACAGGTGAAGCTCAGACTAACCGCAGTTGGTGACAGTCAAGAAGAACTCGAGCGACAGGTCGAGGAGCAAATCGAAGCGGTTAGGCCACTCATTAGCCAATATATATATGGATACAACAAAGACACCATTGAGTCCACCACGGGAGGTGATCTGGTAAAGAACGGACTAACGATAGCTACAGCTGAGAGCTGCTCAGGTGGCTATCTTGCCCATATGATTACCAGCGTACCCGGTAGTTCAGCCTATTTCATCGGTAGTGTCATTAGCTATCACAACGATATCAAGATCAACGAACTTGGGGTACCAGAGCAGATCATCAAGGAGCATGGTGCGGTCAGCGAAGAAACTGTAAAAGAGATGGCCATGAGCATTCGCCGAAAATTCGGAACTGATATCGGCCTAGCCACGAGTGGTGTGGCAGGACCTGGTGGTGGCACAACGGAAAAGCCCGTGGGAACAGTGTGGATCGCCTATGCGGATGGGGAGCACTGTATTGCGAAGAAGCTACTGTTAGGAACTCAGCGCGCACTAAATATTCAACTTTCAGCGCTTCATTCTCTTAATCTATTGAGGCAGCAGCTGATCACTCAGGTCAATTTAAAATAAGAACAATCAATATTAAAATATAGTAATTACAGAATATTAAATATAATAAACAATATAATACGGACTATAATTCTGTTTATACTGAATAAGATCAGAGATTGTAAAGGATAATTTGGAATGCGAATCTGATTTATTCGCTAAATTTGGTAGAAATGCATGTGATCGCGCAAACGTTTGTATTATGGCTACAGTAGAGATGGTGATGCCCAAGATGGGCGAAAGTATCATGGAAGGGACAATCCTTTCTTGGCTCAAGAAAGAGGGTGAGGAAATCGAGGAGGAAGAGTCAGTCTTAGAGGTCGCTACCGATAAGGTGGATACAGAAGTTCCCAGCACACATGCAGGCGTTCTTAAGAAAATACTAGCTCAGGAAGGTGATGTCGTAAAGGTGGGACATCCAATCGCCATTCTGGAGATTGCAGGATCCAATGGTACGGCAGTGGTCTCCAACCAGGTCGATACGCAAGAGGCGGCTGAGGCGGCTTCTGCCCTACTCGAGCAAGCCGTACAAAATCACTCGGCCTTTGCTGACGCTACACCGGCACCAGTCGTAGCGTCTAGTTCTGATAGGTTCTATTCTCCTTTGGTAAAGAACATCGCCAAGGAAGAAGGGATCGGACAGGTCGAGCTGGATGCGATTCCGGGTACGGGCAAAGAGGGCCGTGTCACCAAAAATGACATGCTCTCTTATCTCAAATTGAGAACTCAAGGTGGCAGTTCATCAGTCGCCGCTACAGCGGCTTCCCAACCGACTCCATCTCCAGTACCATTGACGGTCTCAGGAGAAGATGAGATTATCGAAATGGATCGCATGCGTAAGATGATTGCTGATCGCATGTTGTCATCTAAGCAGACCAGTCCGCACGTCACCAGCTTCGTCGAGGCTGACATGACGAACGTGGTGAGTTGGAGAAACAAGATGAAGAATATCTTCAAAGAGCAGGAAGGACAAGCACTCACTTTCACTCCGATCTTCATCGAAGCATTAGTCAAAGCAATCAAAGATTATCCCATGATCAACATCTCTGTCGATGGAGACAAGATCATCAAGAGGGGGGCTGTCAACATTGGGTTAGCCGTTGCGCTTCCTAGCGGAAATCTAATCGTACCTGTCATTCGCAATGCTGACAAACTGAACTTGCTCGGCATTGTAGAGAAAGTCAACGACTTAGCGAGAAGAGCCCGTGAAAACAAGCTGAAGCCTGACGAGCTGAGTGGTGGAACTTACACTATTTCAAATGTTGGATCATTCGGCAATGTGATGGGTACTCCTATCATCATGCAGCCTCAAGTGGCCATTATGGCCGTGGGTGCCATCCGCAAAAAACCTGCAGTTATTGAGACTGACAAAGGTGATTTCATTGGAATACGGCATCAGATGTTCCTGAGTCACTCTTACGACCACAGAGTGGTTGATGGTGCATTGGGAGGCATGTTTGTTAGGCGTGTCGCTGATTATCTTGAGCAGTTTGACGTGAATCGGGGGATTTAAGATATTAGCTAGACAGCTTGGGCTTCAAAGACCACTTCTCACACAATTCTAAAAACTACAAGTCGTTTCGGCCGACCTATCCATCGGAGCTATTTGAGTTTCTTTCTGATCTGTGCTCGAAACACGAAATGGCTTGGGATGCCGCCACTGGCAATGGGCAAGCTGCCATTGCACTCGCTAAGCATTTCAACCAAGTGCTTGCCACAGATGGAAGTGCTGATCAATTAGATCATGCCGAAGAACATCCTAGGATCAATTATCGAGTTGAGCCGGCGGAACAATGCTCCTTGCCTGATAATGCCGTCGACTTGATCACCGTGGCTCAGGCAGCTCATTGGTTTGACTTTGAAGAGTTCAGTACTCAGGTGAAACGGGTTGCAAAACCAAATGCGCTGATTGCCATTTGGGGCTATGGACTGATCCGATTTGATGATCACAAACTGGATGGTTTAGTAAGACATTTTTATGAACATGTCGTCCACAAACACTGGCCACCCGAAAGGGCTCATGTTGATGCTGAATATCGCACGATACCCTTCCGATTCAAGGAGCCATTTGATCTGCCAAAGTTTGAGATCAAAGTGCAACATACTCGACAGTCACTGCTAAACTACCTAGACACATGGTCAGGCGTGAAAAAATATAGACAAGCCGAAGGTGTAGATCCACTTGTTGCATTCAATGAGCGATTATCTGAGCTTCCAGAGAAGAGTTATTCTGCTGTCCTGCCTATAATTCTCCGCGTCGGTCAGGTGCACTAAAGCTGGCCAATGCAAGAGGCTACTTTCTCAGCTATGTCCGCTTGAGCGCTAGATATCTGATCCATAATCTGATTCTGGTCGTCTACTAGGTCCACTACGGTTGCAAGGGACTCGATATACCAGTTTCCCCATGCTTGAAGGATCTGCGTCTCTACCTCTTTTGTCGAACCAGCGGCGATAGCCATCTCACTCTGCTTGAGTTCCTCCTTCAGCCTGGCCATACCTGCTTGCTTGACCTCTTCGAGAATGGTAGCTGCTGTGGATACATCAGCGTTGACCAAAGTGGCGGCTAATGAGAGTGCTACGATGGCTACATTCTTCAAAGTAGTTTTTGACACTTTGTCGATTCGATCATTATCCGTGTGGTAATACTGATCAGTAAAATGCCAAAATAATACGCTTGGAATATCTGCACGCAGAAAAGGTACATGATCGCTTCCGCCTTCATAAGGGTTCGTCTTAACAGGCCAGTTAGCTCTTCTACTTTGGTTCATCGCATAACCAAAAGCCAAATCATTGAGATAATGAGGCTGCATTTCTTCCAACGTCATCTCAGAACCTCCCCACTCGGTATGCTCATCGTCCCCTCTCGTCCAGATGGCACTCGGATCGGGCATCTTTTCGATCAAGAAACTCCCACCTGTTACGGCGGTATTCTCTCCCACCATATCAAGGCTTATACCCCATATGACTCCTGAAGCTCTGGCCTCATCCTCCTGTACGTAGCGCCTTGTAGATACGATCTCGTCACCCCATAGAAAGGTCAATGTACGGCTCGGGTCAAAATCGCCGTTCTTGACTAGTCCAGCTGACACTGCCGCCATCTCGACTTGAGCGCCTACGCCAGAGGCATTGTCATTGGCTCCTGGCTCCTGGACGTGCGCACTGAAGACCATTCGCTCGTCTGGTTTATTGCTACCGCGAATATCAGCGACGACTGTCAGCTCCTCAGATTCATAAATCTTCGTTTCAATATTAGCGGTGATGATGACTTTCTCTTGATTGAGTCTTGATTTCAAGGTTTCATTCGCGGCATAAGAAAGAGGAATACACCAGGCCTTGATCTCTTCGTTGTATGGTATCCTTCTAAACTGGATTGATGTTGTATTCTTAGCAGGCTCTAGATAGTCAGGGTTGTTGTAAGTCAAGAGGCCAATAGCACCCCCTTCCAGCACTACGCGATCATAGATACTACGAGGAGCAGCTTCCATGTAGACAATTTTACCCTGCACATTAAGACGCTCCAATTCGTCCAAATCCTTCACCCGGACTACCTCGGCGGTAACACCCTCGGCTCCAGTTGAGTGAGAATACATGGCTATCATGTTCCTATTGCTACTGTACTCTAGTAGAGGTGCAGACGATCCATCAATGTATAAACTTGCATTAACGGGCTCCCAAGTTGGTCTTTCCAATGGTCTCTTCTCTAGCCGGTAGGTCAGCCTTTCATTTGCGGTAGCGGCATCTTCTAATACATAGCCAGCTAGCTCCAGCTGCTCCACAATCTTGTAGATGCTCGAATCAAAGCCCGCATTGCCCACGACTCTCCAAAACTGCTCAACATAAGCAGTTGTCTCAAGGGCAAGCTCACCTGTCAGTTGAGCTTGAATGAGTTCTTGGACATCAGTAACCGTCTCTGTATGATCAAAAGTCTTGGAAGTACATCCAACAGCAAAAAGACAAAGGCCTATAAAAGCCATTGATAAGGAGTATCTCATATTAGCTTAGTCTTAAAAGGGGTAAAAAACTGGAATCAGCAAGGTAGCCAATATCCAAAAGATCAGGCTTAGCAACGCCCCCACCCTAAAGAAGTCTGTGAACTTATACTGTCCCGCACTATAAACCATCGTATTAGTTTGATACCCTATGGGTGTCAACAGGCTTGCAGAGGCAGCAAAAGTGACAGCCATTAAAAACGGGATCGGACTCAAGCCAAGCTGCACAGCAATGGCTATCGCAATGGGTGCGATCAAGGCGGCAGTCGCATTGTTCGACATCACCTCTGTTAATATCATGGTCAATAAGTAGAGTCCCGCAATAATCGCAACTGGTCCATACTGGCCTAGCTGATTTATGGTGAAGTCAGCGGCTGCAAAAGCCAATCCACTATTGTTCATAGCAACTCCCATACTCAACGCTCCGGCTAGGAGAAAGACGATCTTCCAATTGATCGACTCGTACAGCTCTTTCATCGTCAGGTGCTTGAGCATCACCAATAGCACGGTTCCAGCCAAAGTGCCAATCATGATCGGAACCAAATTAAGTGCTGCAAGTGTCACTACGGTAGTAATGATTGCTCCGACAACTGCAAACTTTCGCTTGTTGAAGTCAACAAATGCGTCCTCGGACAGGATAATGAATGGGCTATCCTGATTGCCTTCAATTTTCTTTAGCTGCTCTACGAAGTGGTTTTTGACTTCTGCGAGTATCACATCACCTGCTTTCAGTTTGACTTCATGAAGATTTTCATGCAGTACTTCCTCTCTGTGCCTGATCGCAAGCGGAACACCGCGGTATCGTCTTCTGAAGTCCATCTCATGTAGTGACTTCCCTTCAAATTCCGAGTTGGACGTGATCACTATCTCTACAAGTGTGGAGTTCTTACTTTGAAATGAGTCATCGCTGATTGAAATACCCGTGCTCACATCGACACTTACTCTGTCCTTGAGCTGCTTGATCTTATTGACATCACACCGTACCTTGAGGACATCATCTTTCTTCAACACCATGTCTCCGGCAGGCAGTGAAAACTGTGCCCCTCTTCTCCGAATCTCAATGATATCCATCTCTAATTCGTTGACCAGTGAAGTGTCCATTATCTTCTTGCCAATACTATCAGCTCCCGCCTTCAAGACAATTTCCGTTAGGTAAGCACGCATCTCAAACTGATCCTTCAAGCTATCCGATTCACGTTTTTCTGGTAAGAGCTTGCGACCAATCAATACAAAATAGAGTATACCAACGGCTAGAAATACTAAGCCCAGTGGAGTCATCTGAAACATGGAAAACTCTCCTACTCCATTATCAGCAGCGATACCACTTACCAGAATGTTAGTAGAGGTACCAATGAGTGAACATGTCCCTCCGAAAATTGAAGCATATGATAGCGGGATGAGCATCTTAGAGGGTGCCTGACCAGTACTATGCGCCATCTGAATGATCACAGGAATAAGTACCGCTACGACCGGGGTATTATTGACGAATGCCGAAACCACTCCAATCAATAGGATAAGCAGAACCATTCCTGATATCGGGTTCCTTCTTATTAAAGGTGAAAGTTGTACTCCCACTGACTGAAGTGCTCCTGTTTTGAGGATAGCCTCACTCAATACGAACATGAATGCGACCGTGATAGTGGCCGGATTACTGAAACCTGCAACTCCCTCTGTAGGACTCACCACACCTGAGGCCACAAGTAATACGACCATCAAAAGAGCTACCAAATCTATGCTGAGCCACTCGGTGATGAAGAGCACCACTGACAACAGCGCGATGGCCAATACGATGTAAGCGTCTATTCCCATAAAGAAAGCGAAAATAGTATAAATATCTATTTACCTATAGGATTAGTAGGGTAATAGGTTAAAAAAAGTCTATTCTTGGATCACTTTATCCAATGATGCCTCTTTGAGCATATCTACCGTCTTATTCCGCACTTCGAAGAATACACGCCTTATGCTGCAAGTGTTTTCGTCTTTGCATTCATCACATCGCTCATAATGTTTGTAAGAAACACAAGGCAAAAGCGCTATCGGGCCATCCATAAGTCGCATAATGTCGGCCATAGTCACCTCACTTGTCTCCTTAATCATATAATAGCCACCCCCTTTGCCTTTTTTGCTACTCAACAGTCCAGCATTCTTGAGTTCTAGTAAGATGGCTTCCAAAAATTTTTGCGGGATATTTTCCTCCTCGGCTATGTCGCGGATGGTGATCGGTCCATCTCCATGTTTGCGCGCAAGATGCACCATTGCGTTAATGGCGTACTTGGCTTTTTTGGACATCATAGTTTTTGAGGTTGGCTTACCAGGGAAATTAGCCCAATTCTTCCAAAAATTGGAAAATGGTATCGTAAATATACCCTAGCTGCTGATTGTCAATGATATAAGGCGGTATCAAATAGATGACGTTACCCAAAGGACGCAATAGGATATCTCGCTCTAAAAAATAGGGATAAAGCTTGTGACGAGCTTCATTGACATAAGAGGTCTCTCCAAAGCTAGCTAGCTCAAAAGCCAGTATCGTCCCAAAGACCCTGAGATTCTGTACATGAGGATGTCCCTCCAGCCTATCGGCAAACTGCTGATGCTGCTTGTTGATCCGAGTCATATGCAGCCGGGTCTCAGGAGCCATAAGTAGATCAAAGCTAGCATTGGCCGCAGCACATGCAAGGGGATTGGCCGTAAAGGAGTGACCATGAAAGAAAGTCTTCATGATATCACCACTGCGATACGCTTCAATAATCTTGGCGGTACAGGTCGTGACACCCATGGCCAAAGCGCCACCGGTTAGTCCCTTGCTCAAGCAAATAATGTCAGGCTTATTCTGAAGATGATCTGCTGCAAACAGTTCTCCAGTACGTCCAAATCCAGTCATTACCTCATCAGCAATACAGATGACTCCATGCTGCTGCGCTTTCGCGATCATCCGATCCATCAGCTCAATACTATAAATCCGCATGCCGGAGGCACCCTGAATGATCGGTTCGAATATGAAGGCGGCTATATCATCACCCTCGATGAGCTTATTGAAGTGCCTTTCTACTTCTGCCTCGATCTCACTATCAGGAAATTTCAAAAACTCAACATCAAATAACAATGAAGCGAAAGGATCAGTGAATGGCCCTCTGTCGCCCACCGACATGGAACCAAACGTATCTCCATGATAGGCGCCCTCTATCGCAATGATCTTCTTTCTTTCCTCTCCGTGGTTATACCAGTATTGGAAAGCCATTTTCATCGCTACTTCGCAAGCTGTACTACCATCATCCGAGTAGAAGACTTTGTCTTGATTGTCAGGCAGTATACTCAACAGATTCTCAGCCAACTTCACTGCCGGCTCATGCGTGAACCCAGCGAAGATGACATGTTCCAGGGTAGCAGCCTGATCAGCCACAGCTTGCGCTATCCTAGGATGGCTATGCCCGTGAATATTGACCCACCAAGAAGAGATCGCATCAATGATTTTTCGCCCATCCTCCAGCTCCAGATACACACCAGCGGCCTTTTTCACTGGTAAGGGATCCAAACTACCAACAAGTGGCGTAAATGGATGCCAAACACTTGCCTTGTCTCTTTCAATCAATCCCATTAAGCTTTTCTTTTAGTTGCTGTCCATATCTCTGAACGGTGGTTTTATCCACTGACTCGAGCTGCGGCACTCGTAGTAAACATTCCAACCCTGACTTATGAAGGATCACTGATTCACTTTCGGGACTAGGCGTTCCATTGAAAATGATGCCCTTAATTGGAATACCTCTGCCAATTAATGCTTCTATACTCAATAAGGTATGGTTAATACTGCCTAGGTAAAGGTTAGACACTAGTATCAAAGGCAAACCCAATACTGCGATCAAGTCAATAATCAGGTCATCATCATTGAGTGGCACCATCAGTCCACCGGCACCCTCTACGATCAGAGGATGCACAGATTCCGGTAGGTGAAAGTCATCAAGCGAAATGTGCAGTCCATCGATGCGAGCTGAAGCATGCGGTGATGCTGGTGTCTTCAGCAGGTGTCGCTCAGGATGGAATATGGATCGGGAATTACTCACCAGCGACCGAACGGACTCGGTATCCCTGGGCTCACCAGATTGCACAGGCTTCCAATAGTCGGCCTTCAGGCCTTCTACGAGCATAGCACTTATCAAGGTCTTACCACTATCCGTACCAATGGCAGAAACAAAGTATCCTTTTTGGGACATGGAGGATTATATAAGAGACTTAAGTTTGCTGACCAGCTGGATAATCTCCTCATCCGTGTTATGCGCATGAAGGCTTATCCTCAAACGCTCCGCACCGTTCTTTACGGTAGGTGCTAAGATAGGCCGCACATCAAACCCATCTTGTTGTAGTCGGGAAGCAATCTCCTTGATACGATCATTGCCAGGTAGGATCAACGGTTGGATGGCCGTGACACTTCCTGGATACTCTGCATGCTCATCATTAAATCTACAGTCATCAATTTCCTTCCTGAACAGGTCGATTTTCTTGAGGAGTTGGTCGTTGAGTTCCGGATAGTCAAAGAGGTACTCAAATGCTTGTTCTATACTGATGATGCTATGAATGGGCATTGCGGTAGTATAAACAAAAGGTCGAGCAAAGTTGATTAGGTACTTGATGAGGGTTTCACTACCGCAAACACAGGCCCCATGCACACCCATCGCCTTGCCAAAGGTGTAGACTCTTCCAAATACCTTGTCTGCATAGCCTATCTCATTGAGGTAACCATTCCCATGCTTGCCCATCACCCCGGTGCTATGGGCCTCATCCACAATTAGATTAGCACCATAGTAGCGACATACATCATAGATCTGCTCGATTGGCGCGATATCTCCGTCCATAGAGTAGACCGTCTCAATTACCACGAATACTTCTCCTTCTGTGGACACCTGCTTCAACTTTATCTCAAGGTCTTTGACATCATTGTGTCGAAAAGGGCGCGCCTCAGCCTTGCTCATCCATGCTCCCTCCTTGAGACATACATGACTCAGGTGATCGTAAAGAATCGTATCTCCCTGACCTGCTATGGAGGAGACAATGGCAAGATTGGCGGTATAGCCGGAGTTGAATAACAAGGCAGCCTCTGCATTGAAGTGGGCAGCCAGATCCTTCTCTACCTTCTGAGCGATGCTACTGTTTCCTGAGAGTAGTCTAGAGCCGCTACTACCATTCTTGTTGGTGGCATTTAGTCGTTGATATCTGAACTGAATTCGATTAAACAGCTCTTCCGAACGAGCCAGACCCAGATAGTCATTAGAGACAAAGTCAAAAGGCAGATTCTTGTTTTGAAGGCTCCTCAGATTTCCAGAAATCTCTCTTTCCAAAATCTTACCCTCAAATTTTTTCATCACCTCATTCATATGACAAATCTACAAAGCGATGAGCTTATACTGCTCTCTATTGCCTGCAGATTTTACCCTCCTATCTTTGCTTAGTGCTCCAGTTATCTAGACTTCTGCCTCTTAGTTTACTCCTGCTCATTCACCTATCGGTAAATGCCCAGCCTAAGTCTTCTCGAATAAAGATGCTGCACATAACAATCGACAATGACTCTTTTCTGTTTTCACAGACGGATTGGTATTACTCAAGTGGCATCTATGCGAAATACGCAACATTGATTGATCAGGACGATGTATTTCTAAATCTATTCCCAAAAAAAGAGCGAAAGGTTATCCGGTTCTATGGGTTGACCCATCAAGTTTACACCCCCATGCTATTCAACAGTCCATTGGTAAGTCTGTATGACAGGCCGCATGCTGCTCTTCTACAATTGGACTATGGACTGTCCTATGCTAGCGCCAACGACGTGCTAAGGCTTCAAGGCTCACTGGGCTGGATGGGATCCGCATTAGGCACTGGGCCAATGCTCGTCTGGTTTCATGATTTTCTTGACTATCGAACACCTAGAGGATGGGAATATGAAATTGGTAATGCCCCAGTAATACAGCTTAAGGCCAACTGGTATCGAACGATCATTTCCGATAGGTGGATGGACTGGACACTCACCTCTCAGGGTGAAATAGGAACCATCCATGTGAACTCCTCAATAGGCTCAGAGCTGAGAATAGGCCGATTGCTGGGTCTTGACAATTCAATGCTGTTTGATCAGTTCACCGGCATTCCAGACGAAAAGGGGCTGCTAGAGTTGTTTTTCATCATCGGTGGAGATATCCACTATAGTTTCTATAATGCGACGATTGAAGGCTCCTTCCTTGGAGGAGACTCTCCACATGTCGAAAAGCCAAGCAGTTGGGTGAGGACTGGACATTTTGGAGCTGGCCTTGGGGGTAACCAACTTGACGCAATGATTATGATTAACTACAGGTCTCCCTCCACCACAGAGGCCGATAGACACAAGTATGTTTCAATCAAATTGAATTATCGGCTTTGATGTGCATGACTCAATTTTGGCTATTTTTGTGTGTTGATTTACTCAAAAGAAAACTATTAGGTATATGAAAAAGATATTACTCGTATTTGCCATAGCATGCTTGCCACTAATGAGTGCTAGTGCTCAAGGAATTGGCATAGGGCTAAAAGGTGGGCTTAATTTTGCCAATCAAAGCATTGGTGATGTACCAGGTGATATAAGCTCAAGAACGGGTTTTCATGGAGGTGTTTATGCGCACATCAGTCTCGGTAAATTAGGAATTCAGCCAGAGGTGCTGTACTCCACTATAGGAAGTAAGTTCGATGGAGGGGGAATAATAGATGATTTCGAGAATAAGACAGCTTACTTTACTGTGCCCCTATTACTGCGCTTCAACATCGCTTTTCTGAATATCCACGCCGGGCCACAGTTTGGATTTTTGATCAATGCTGAAACGGAAGCTAATGGGATCGCACAAGATGTTCAGGATCAATATAAATCTGGAGACTTTAGCATTGCGGCTGGTGTTGGCGCTAATCTTCCTTTAAACCTTAATGTAACGGCGCGATACGTCGCTGGATTAAGCGATGTTAACGATAATTTGACTGCTTTAGGAGACATATCCAATTCGACCTTTCAGTTATCTATTGGGTATCGCTTGATCGGGAAAGAGTAGTATCCTTACGAGTCAAGGCACGAAAAAAGGCTCATCCGCAATGCGAATGAGCCTTTTTTGGTTCACGGGTCTGTCCATACTACACGTGCATCCACTCTTTCTTTGCGGATAGTTCTTCTTCCGTCTCTGGATAGTCAGGATCGTCTACGCAGCAGTCTACCGGGCAGACCGCCGCACACTGAGGCTCCTCATGGAAGCCCGTGCATTCCGTACACTTACCAGAAACGATATAGTAAAACTCATCAGAGTACGGCTCCTGAGCCTCGTTGGCATCCACCTCATTTCCATCCTCCAATTCCACTTTTTCTAGACTTGTTCCTCCCGCCCATGTCCACTCTACTCCACCTTCATAGATGGCAGTATTTGGACACTCCGGCTCACATGCACCACAGTTGATGCATTCGTCTGTTATCATTATAGCCATAAGGATCTTATTTCAATTCTTGATTTCCGCAAAATAAATTCTAACCCAAAAACTAACCAATTAAATCATTGTTTAATTCCGCCCCCGATAAATAAGATGAATCACCATCTATCGTTCACAGAATTTCCTAATTGGCTAATTTTGCATTATGAAATTGCAGGAGAGAATAGACGGGTTTGTAGCATTAGGTGAAAGAATTGATGCACTAAGTGACTCAGAGAAAACTGAACTAAGCAGAAGAGCTTCAAATGAGAATGCCTGGTTTACTGAAGCACATGTTTCTCTAGCACTTCTAGGCTTGCAGATGTTCCTTGATCCTTCCAAAATCTCGGATTGGATTAATAAGTATCACTTGAGAGACCAAGGTAAGTCTGTAGGGCTGGTCATGGCTGGCAACATCCCCATGGTAGGCTTTCATGATCTTTTCTGCGTATTGATGTCGGGTAATAAACTCATGGCCAAGTTAAGCTCAAGTGATAGCGTCTTGATACGTCAACTGATTGACTGGCTGGTTGAGATCAACGGGGGTTTCGCTAGTAACATCACGATCGCCGATAGGCTTAACGATGCGGAGGCGATCATCGCCACAGGCAGTGACAATACAGCGCGATACTTTCGTTACTACTTTGACAAGAAACCTCACATCATCCGACAGAACAGAACGTCAGTTGCTGTCTTAACCGGTGATGAATCCAAAGAAGATATTACCAACCTAGGCAGTGATATTTTTTCCTATTACGGTCTTGGGTGTCGCAACGTCTCTAAAATCTATATTCCAAAGGGCTTTGATCTTTGTTCCTTCCTTGACGTCTTATCCGACAGCATTTATAAAAAGATTGCTGAACATCACAAATACTGCAACAACTACGATTACAACAAGAGCATCTACTTAGTTAATGGTGATGCTCATTTAGATACAGGTTTTTTGCTGTTGAAGGAAGAGATCGAGCAACTTGTCTCGCCTATCAGCGTGCTTTACTATGCATATTACGATAGTCCGCAGCAGCTCCTGTTGACATTAGCAGGACAACAAGACAAAATCCAATGTACTGTAGGTGATGTAGATTGGCTCGATGGACTTGTACCCTTTGGACAGACCCAGTGTCCGCAGCTCAGCGATTACGCCGATGGAGTCGACACTATGGAGTTTTTGAGTAACCTCAAATGACTAGCCTACAGGAGGTTGCAATGAATAGGTACAAACTCATTCACCAATATGATTATCCTAAACATGTCGAATAACTAGACCATGCAAGCGTCAATGAGATAACGATCTTCCGCGAGCCAGTAGAATTATTTATAGTCTAAATGAATTATTTTTGGTAGACTGACAGTAATACGTTTACGTCTAGCTATTTTAGATATGAATTGATTTCTCTTGGCTATTGAATAAGAACTTTCAACCAACTCGCAGTTCGCTACGCTTATATCCTGATAGATTCAGGATAGTTACATAAATGACCAATTTATAAAACCGTCTAACACAGAAAATACCATAATATGAGCCTATACAAAGATTACCTCAAGGAGATTGAAGAACGAAAAGAACAAGGACTTCATCCAAAGCCTATTGAAGATGCCGAATTACTGAGTGTAATCATTGACCAAATCAAAGATTCGAGTAACGAACACCGAGAAGACTCGCTCAAATTCTTCATATACAATACTATACCTGGTACCACAAGCGCTGCTGGGGTAAAGGCTATCTTTTTGAAAAAAATCATCCTTGGTGAATCAGTTGTTGAAGAAATCACACCAACTTTTTCCTTTGAGTTATTGTCACATATGAAGGGTGGTCCTTCCATTGGAGTATTACTTGATCTCGCTTTAGGAGATGATGTCGCTATCGCGAAAGAAGCAGCAGAGGTTCTTAAAACACAGGTATTCCTTTATGATGCCGACACAACAAGATTAGAAAAGGCATTCAAAGATGGTAATGAGGTTGCAAAAGAAATACTAGAGAGCTATGCCAATGCGGAGTTTTTCACCAAGCTACCAGACGTAGACGAGGAGATTGAGATCGTTACGTTCATAGCCGGAGAAGGTGATATTTCAACGGACCTACTTTCACCCGGTGCAGATGCGCATTCCCGTTCGGATCGTGAGTTGCATGGCCAGTGTCTTTTCGAGCACAACAAGGAAATGCAGGCTGAACTCTCAGCTTTAAAAGAAAAGCATCCCGACAAGCGCGTCATGTTGATCGCTGAAAAAGGGACGATGGGAGTTGGTTCGTCCAGGATGTCAGGCGTAAACAATGTGGCATTATGGACAGGCATTCAGGCGAGTCCTTATGTTCCATTCATTAACATCGCCCCGATTATCGCGGGTACCAACGGAATTTCTCCGATCTTCTTAACGACTGTCGGTGTAACTGGAGGTATTGGTATAGACCTTAAAAATTGGGTAAAAAAGACCGATACGGAAGGCAATGTGGTTTTAAATGCAGAGGGTGAGCCAGTATTAGAACAAGCATATTCTGTTGAAACAGGTACTGTTTTAACAATTAACACCAAAGAAAAAAAGCTTTACCATGGCGATCAGGAATTGATGGACATTTCAGCTTCTTTGACTCCACAAAAAGTAGAGTTCATAAAGGCACGAGGTTCTTATGCAGTTGTATTCGGCAAAAAACTACAAACATTCGCTGCTAAGGCACTCGGTGTTACTGCTCCGGTAGTCTATGCCCCGTCGAAAGAAGTAACCAAGGAAGCACAAGGACTGACCGCAGTAGAAAAGATATTTAACAAAAATGCTGTAGGCACGACTCCTGGAGTTACGCTCTATGCAGGATCTGATGTTCGCGTAGAAGTCAACATTATAGGCTCTCAGGATACCACAGGATTGATGACTTCTCAGGAACTAGAGGCCATGGCTGCCACGACGATTTCTCCTATCGTTGATGGTGCTTATCAATCAGGCTGTCATACCGCTTCCGTTTGGGATAGCAGAGCACAGGCCAACATTCCCAAATTGATGAAGTTCATGAACGACTTTGGACTCATCACCGGTCGGGATCCAAAAGGAAAATACCATGCCATGACCGATGTGATCCACAAAGTGCTGAATGACATTACCGTAGACGACTGGGCAGTGATTATCGGGGGTGATTCTCATACCAGGATGTCAAAAGGAGTGGCTTTTGGTGCGGATTCGGGGACAGTTGCATTAGCGCTAGCCACCGGAGAGGCATCTATGCCTATACCAGAATCAGTCAAGGTCACCTTCAAGGGTGAGATGAAGAGCTATATGGACTTCCGAGATGTTGTTCATGCGACACAAGCGCAAATGCTTCATCAGTTTGGTGGGGAAAACGTATTCCAAGGCAGAATCATTGAGGTGCATATCGGGACACTTACTGCTGACCAAGCTTTCACATTTACAGACTGGACTGCTGAGATGAAGGCTAAGGCTTCTATCTGTATTTCTGAAGATGAGACCTTGATCGAATCACTGGAGATTGCCAAAGGCAGAATTCAGATTATGATAGAGAAGGGTATGGACAATGAAAAACAGGTACTTCAAGGCTTGATTGACATTGCAGACAAACGAATCGGAGAAATAAGATCAGGAGAAAAACCAGCACTTACTCCGGATGCAAATGCCAACTACTACGCTGAAGTCGTTGTGGATCTGGATATTGTCGGAGAACCGATGATTGCCGATCCTGACGTGAACAACATTGATGTTTCTAAGCGATACACACACGATACTATTAGACCTCTATCATTCTACGGTGGTGCGAAGAAAGTAGATCTTGGTTTCGTGGGCTCCTGTATGGTACACAAAGGAGATATGAAGATCCTTGCACACATGCTTAAGAACGTAGAAAAGCTGCAAGGCAAGGTTGAATTCAAGGCACCTCTGGTGGTGGCGCCTCCTACTTACAACATTGTAGATGAACTGAAAGCAGAGGGTGACTGGGAAGTACTTAGAAAGTACAGTGGTTTTGAATTTGACGATGAGGCACCCAAAGGTGCTGCACGTACTGCCTACGAAAATATGCTATATCTGGAACGTCCCGGCTGCAACCTATGTATGGGTAACCAGGAAAAGGCTGCTCCAGGCGACACGGTGATGGCCACTTCTACGCGCCTCTTCAAAGGAAGAGTAGTAAAGGATGGAGATGAGAAAAAGGGAGAGTCTTTACTTTCTTCCACACCAGTGGTGGTGCTTTCGACTATTCTCGGTAGAACACCCAATATGGACGAATACAAAGCAGCCGTTGATGGTATCAACCTGACCAAGTTTAAGCCTTATTGTAAGCAATTGGTAAGATAGTTACTGGATTAATTGATCCTAAATCAAAAGCCCAAGTTGAAGAACTTGGGCTTTTTTGTGTCCTGACCTAGCCAACAATAATTTGTAGCGAGTAATAAAGATTACTCTTCTCCGACCTTGTTGGTGACAAAACCAAATGGGCCGAACACAAATGAATATCGTTCTCGGCATAAAATGCATACCTATAAAAAAAGCTAAACAACACACATGCCCGCACAATTCTGTGGTTATATCGCATAAATTGAAATAAACTTGAAATATGGAACATGAACTATAGCCAACAAACATCTAGTGAGGACTTGAAAGAGTACATCAGATGTTTTTGGTGGTTAGACAATGATTCACCAAAAAATCTTGAATACACGATTTTGCCTGACGGCTTTTTTGATCTTATCGTTCGCTTTGAAAACTACGAATACCAAAGCACCCTCCTAACGGGGCTATTCACAAAAGAGCTTGAAGTGGTAATTCCCCCGAATCATCAATTGTTTGGAATACAATTCAAATTACCCGCTGCAGAATACATCTTCAGCGAAAGCATTGCTCCGTTTTTAAACTCCGAAAAAGAGTTGCCCGATGCTTTTTGGAATCTTGATTCATTTGGTTTTTTGGATAACTCAGGCAAGAAAGATGAATTAAGTTCAATAATCAGACAAGAAGTCAATAAGGGCAATAATGTAGACAACCGAAAGCTTCTTCTTTTCAGTCTACTAAGCGAAACTAAAGGCAACCTAAGTGTGAGCGATTTTGCTGATCAAGTGTTTTGGTCAAGCAGGCAAGTCAATAGATATTTCAACAAAATGTTCGGGCTATCACTAAAAAGCTATTGCAACATATTACGGTGTTCGGCATCATTCAGAGACCTCAAAAACGGAGATTTATTGTCAAACCCAAACTATTACGACAGATCCCACTTTAACAAGGAAATAAAAAAGTATACCAACCAAACGCCAAAAAGCCTATCCAATAACGAAAACGACCGATTCTTACAAATTTCTATCATTCCTGATAAGTAACCTTGTACTATCAGACGGGCTGATCAACGCTAAGCCCAAAAAC
>JAVKDO010000056.1:0-44217 GCA_040222235.1 Cyclobacteriaceae bacterium | reverse complement strand
AATCTCAGCCGAGGCAAACTGAGACTCCATCTCTCCATAAAAAGGAGTGCTCTCCCAGGGCTCGAACCATACATAACTGCTAGGAATGTCCGAGGTAGCACTTAATACAACCTGACCAGTACCAAAGCGGAATTGATCTTGGGGGTTTATTAGATTGGGTACGGGAAGAGTTTCAAAATTCACAGCGTGTGAATTACCCCAGCATCCATCTACGTATTCTTGAATAAAAGCAGTCTCGCCTTCTTGATATGTCTTTGCCAGGCTGTTATCACTATGGTCTCTTCCATCTACCACCGTCTGCCAGTACCAGTCTTCGGCATCAGGCCCCAATAAAGGAATGTCAATCTTAACTAAAGAAGCGAATCCGCAAAAGGGTAAAAATTGCGTAGATGGCGGCTGATCTGTGAGGTCATCAGGAATACCGATTCTGAATTCAACGATTTCAGAGTATTCCGTTTCCGGTGTACAACCATAGATTTCCTGGGTCAGAGATTTCACTCTAAAGAGTGTATTTTCATTAAGCTCTACCGGATTAAGTGGATTCCAGGTCTGCCAGTCACCCGCACCAAACGGATAAAACTGTACCTCATAAGGTCCTGAGGTATTCTCAACGTAAAAATCGGGGACAGACGGCTCAAAGTCATCATCTCTACAGACTTCAGCTACGGGTAGTATAAACTCGCCAGCATTACCTAGTGGACTTACAATTACCTCAAAGGTTTTTACCTCGCCTGAGCATTGATCAGCAACACCACCGTGACTCAGATAAGGCGTCAAGGAGTACTTTATCTTGATAGGGTAGGTATTTCTGTTGATCACATTATCTGCAATAGCGTGTATGCCACTACCAATTACTCCCTGAGGTGAGAAATAAATATTATTTGGATCTCCAGCGTAGGGGGCATCACTACCTTCGCCGAAGGTAAAGACTGACGCTACCCAGGTATAGGTGGCCTGGTCGTTGTTTCTAGGCAAAGTCTGGTTGAATGAACTATTCCAACATAAAATGGGCTCCTGACCAGACTCACCATTATAATGCTTCAAGTCTCCGACAATCTCAGCGGGTTCTGGAATCAAGGCGGCTAATGCGGAAGTATATTCTGAAGGTATGCAGGTACCTTCTCCAACATCCAGCTCTACCCAATAATAGGCAGATTCAAAAATGTTATTGATTGTCAATTGTTGCGGATTGCCGACATCAGGCTGAACTACATTGAATGAGGTTATTTCATTTAACGGCTTGGTGCTGTTTTGAGCATTGTTTCGAACGGCATAGCTGACCCTCTTCCAAACTATATCACCAAACCCCGGATTGGCAAGGTTCAAAACTACATCTCCTGATACGCAGGTAATAGCAGGAGTAGCGGTCAATCCTGATGGAGCGATGTAATTTGGCTTAATGGCAAATTCAAATGTCTGAGATGACCCTGAACAATTTGCGCCATCAGGATCAACTATCGGTGTAATAGTATAGACGACAGCAACATCAGTAGAGCCGTAGTTGTGCACCGTTTCATTTATCGACAAATTTGTATCTACACCAGAGTCATTTTCAAGATTAGAGGTGCCGCCGGTTACAGTTCGAGACCATGAAAACCAGGTTCCAATCACATTGCTTGAAGGTGAAATAGAAATCTCGTCACCGTGACACAATACAGCTCCACTACTAATTGAGTTCTGGTCTCCGTCCTCGGCAGTGATCGTTAGAACTGGTACCGGCTTCAAAACAACCGTTACTACGTTTGACTCCAGATCCTCGGGCGTTATGCAGCTTGTGGCCTCAGACTTTACCTTGAATTCATAGGTTAGCTCTTCATTATCCGGAGATACGCCAAAGACATCCCAAGTTGCAGTCGTCGGATCACCCAACGGCCAGTCGGTAAAAACAAAGGACGCCTCTCCCGGATTTTTGATGTACAAATCAACATCCGCACCTTCTCTTCCATCAAGTTCCAACGTGACCGTCTGCGATTGAGCACTCTGACATAGAGTAGGTGTAAGAACGGAAAGTGTGCCAGCCTTATTCTCAGGCTGTACATCGACAATCACTTTGGCGACAGAACTCGAGCAGCCATTCTTTACCGCCGTGAACTCATAGGTGATGGATTGGACTTCATCACTTGAGTTAACCAAAACATCATCGATTGTATAGGAATCAACATTAGTCAAGGACGGGCCTGTCGAATAACCTGAAACAAAGCCAGAATTATCAGTGACAGTCCATGATAGGTCTGCGGATACATCTGTTTGTACCTGATAATCTACGGATACGCTAGAGCAACGGCTTAGCGTAATGGTATTGTCAGGACTATTTGGAGCATCAAAAGTCGGCTTAGCCTGGTAGTTCATGGTAACCTCAGCTGAGTATTCTTGGTTCTCACAGTCAGAACCTACCCGGACTTTGAATTTGGTAGTCTCACCGAAAAACCCTGCCGTTATTCCGCTTAATACTCCAGCATAATCATGCCATGTATCTGCGTCATCGGAATCTTTCTGATAAATGATTTCGTAATCCGAAGACGCGCCATCTACCTCCAAATCGAATGTACTTTCTTCACAGTAGTAACTCATATATGGGACCAAAGACACAGTGCCTGTAGCTAAAGGTGCATCGACATACACATCAAAAACTTGATCTCCAGAGGTATTATAGCAATACGCGTTTTTGGGTGTAAATGTATATTTAATGTGGCCATCAACGTTTGAGCTATTGGTTAGACTTTCAGAAAAGCTCAAGCCACTAAATGTACCAATGTTACCGTCAGCGACCTCATCGAAACTTCCGCCAACTACTTCTGCCGTCCAATCGTATTCTGTTGCTGCTGTTACGTTAAGCAAATCATTAGAAAACGACTCTCCAGAGCATATAATCTTACTGGACCAACTAAAGTCGAATGATGGTAATGTCGGACCTATTTCTAGTTTTATTTTTTCAGAATAAACTGTAGGATTTGGATGGCAGTCCTGTTCTACTCGTATCCAATACTCTCCCGTTGATGTAGTCTTTACGCCACTGACAAAAGGAGCTAATGCGTGTCTAACCTTGAAATCAACAGGTTCAGTAATATATCCATTGCTTCCACTACCCGTGACATTTCCACACCAGAAGTCATCCCCTGTTTCAAAACCATTTTCGGTGAAGCTACACCTCCATGAGGTTTCAATACAAGCGGCGTTATCGTAATTGATTTCAATCTTAGTGTTAATCTCCTCACAATCAGAGCTAGGATGACCAGAAACTATGGAAATACTAGGTTGAGATAGGCCAACCAAGCTTATTAGGCTCGAGAAACAGAAAAGGACTAATCGAAGGCTAACTAATTGTCGAATAACTGGACTCATAGAGAGTTGGTGGTTGTGGTAAAAAATCCTACGCGATGATTAAAAATAAAATCATCAACAATTCACCCTCAAGGCATAGCAATCTCAAAATGACCATCTATTTTGATCATCACGAGAATATCAATGCCAGGAAAGTGAGATTTCTCTCTATTAGCTGATTCAAAGAATCATAGAATATTCTTAAAATCCAATATGAGAAATATAATTTTCGTATAACTGTCTGATAATGAGGAGTAAAAATATGTAGATAACGGTTTGTTAATACTAGAAATCTCAATAAACCTGGACTAAGGAGGCTATTGTTAGGAGTTGGCCTGTTAGAAACCTTTCGATTTCAGTGAAAATTTTAGAGATGCATAAAGATTATGCACGAAAAGATTGTGCACGAATTGTACTGAACTGAGAAAGCAGAGTATGTGTAGCTCCGCCTTTCCTGTACCCTACCTCCGCCATGCCTAGGCCAAGCCTCGACAAGACAGAAATTGCACTATTCTAAGGATTCGCTGCGCTAACTATCACCACTAAAAGATACCAGCAAATCCAGGGTTGCTGGCTGTGATCAAGATAGCGACAATGATGCCTGCTATGATGGTGAATTGTTGGCGATATTTTGAAATCAATCGTTGCATTGACCTCTCTATAACCACTACCGTGCCAAAGTATTTATCTTGCTTATAATCAAATACTTATATTAATATAAATCTCTTGTATCGTTCAGTGTTGAACACATTTCTGATAAGAGGTGTACGGAAATATAGAATTTAGAAAACCAGCTAGTACTACAGTAGAATAAAAGGCGTGACAGACTACTTTAGATATATAAGGTCGCAATCCGAAATTCTATATTCAAGATCCCCCATACGCCAGTATAGCCTACCCTCGCTTGTTGCGAGGACGTCTAACCTGAACCCCGGGCGAGCTCCAAGATAATTCTGTTGATTAATCCTCTAGCACCTCTATCTCAAAATACAATGTAGCATTGGCAGGTATGGGGCCTCTTGCCCTGGGGCCGTAAGCAATATCTGGTGGTATTCTTAGAATGGCCTTACTCCCTTTTTTAAGCAGTGCCACCCCTTCATCCCAGCCTTTGATGACCTGGCCTTTGCCGAGCACAAATGAGAAGGGCTTGTCTCGGTCGTACGAACTGTCAAACTTAGTACCATCCTCGAGGTATCCGGTATAGTGAACCTGCACGGGCTTATCAACCTCTGGCAGCTCGCCAGTGCCTTCAGTGACTAACTTGTAGCCCAAGCCGGATTGCGTATAGGTATGACCGTACTTCCTACTTTCCACTAGCCAACTTGCGGTAGCATCTCTTAAAAAAAGTATGTCCTTGGCCGTAATCTTGAGCTTCTTATTCTCAGTAAGTGATACTAAATAAGGCAGGTCAAAAACTTCACTACCTGGTATATCACGGGCTTTCTTGCCTACTGCAAGCTTGAAGTTCAATTGTTCGCTGGAAAACTGCGCGCAGTAGCCTTCGAAATCATCGGATACATAGCAATAGTCCGAGAACCGATTTTCAGGTATCTCGCATTTAGTGCATTGAGCATTCACTCCATAGGAGGTAAGAATGAGTGCGCTTATAAGAAGAATGTATTTCATGAACTCTGTTTTGAGGCAAAAATAGCCCCAATGATGAGTTCATGATTATTCTTAAGCTCTTTTCTTTCGGAAGGTGATCGGAATAAAGTCATCGTTGGGAATCCCGATGTGAGCCAAGTCCCAGTTGTCGTCATATCCTTTGATAAGACTCTTGATGCATTCTACTCGGTCTTCCGTCGGGTAAGGACAGTTATCCCAGTAGAAGATCTCTACTCGGTAGTTGTAGTTCTTTTTGACCCCATTGATGCGTACTTCGACTTCAATGTCCTGCTCTTCGCCTGGGATTTTTGGGATTTCAATTCCAATCATGCTCATAATCGACAGTTTTAATTTCTAGTTCATTTGCTCATGCATAACAAATTTTGTACCTCAACAATAATCACATGATAATCAATGAGTTAGTTCTATTTTTGGTTTTGGTCATTGACCGCTTGTAGGACAGTTGATGTTCAAAAAGGTTCACTCATAGGTGATATCCCCCTGTCGGGTAAAAAGCCCAACCCTCCTACTTTTATTACGTAGACCAGAGTTAAATCAACCAAATCAGTAAATGAAGATTAGAATTTTCAACTCCGCAGTACTCGCTCTTGTTGTCCTATTTGCGGTAGCATGCTCTCCGAATAAGAGTACCACCGAAGAGACAGACTCTGTTGTAGAAGAGGAAGTGGAAGAAGTCGAGGACAAATCAAAAAGACCTTCTCCACCAGCGACCACCACAGCAAATGTTAGTGGCACTAATGTGACTATTGACTACAGTTCTCCTGCAGTTAAGGGTCGAACAGTCTTTGGTGATCTGATAGCCTATGATAAAGTATGGAGGACTGGCGCCAATGAGGCCAATGTTTTCACTATCGACAATGACATAACCATTAATGGCGAGTCTGTCGCAGCAGGACAATACTCTCTGTTTACTATCCCAACGGAGGGAGACTGGACGGTTATCCTTAACAGTGTGGTAGATCAGTGGGGAGCCTATGACTATGATGATAGTCAGGACGCCCTAAGGTTCATGGTAACACCTCAGCCATCTGATGGCGCAGTTGAGCGACTGATGTTTGACGTGTCTAGCGCTGGTACAGTCACCTTCGCTTGGGCTGACCTCACTTTCTCGTTTGAAGTTGTACCAGCTAGCGCTGAATAAACACTATAATTTTATTGAGATATTGAAGCCTCTACAGACGTAGGGGCTTTTTTCATGGCTTCATGCATATCCACCACTCGAAACAAGATATCTGTGGACTGCAGTATCTTATTCTTAAGTCTTGGATTAAAGTCAGGATTAGCTTTTAGAAATTCCTCGACAGTGTCCTTGGCCTCTCTGCTCTGATGCCCCCAAAAACTCTGATCAAGCCATCTCTTAGGAAAGAAGATATCCCCAGTCAGTTGAATCTCTTCAATGATGTCTAAGGACTTTTTCAAATACCTAACAGATTCATCCGCTCTCAGAGGGTGATGAAGATAATGCAGAGCAGTGCCTACCCAGGGCTCCATCGTTCGATTTTCCGATAGGGTAACGCTCTCAAAAAACTCATCTCGGCTCTTCACATCTTCGGCCAATGCCTTCGAGATAAAATCGAACCTGGTCTTCTGATCACTATTGGTGATTCGCTCAGTCTGTGTAGTGAGTATATCACTTGCCTCTTCAGGAAGCTTCAGCGCCAGCTCAAAGGCAAGTGTAGAATAATCTCTTTCCGACAATTTGATTCCCTCAGGAGGGTTCTGATCTTTCCAGATGGTAAGCAACTCTGATACCTGCTCCTCGGATAATCCTATGTCTACAAGTGTCTTGAACAAAGTCGATTTCAAACGAGGATCATCCGTCTGCAGGATCAACTGATTGAGCAGTCTTTCATACTTCTCCATGTAAGCTTCTCTTTGTGCAGGAAGCATCCAGCGCCAATAGAGCTCTTTGAGATAGGTCAGTAGAAGTTCTACATTGAGGTCACTCTGCTCCTGATAAAGATACCTCTCCAGAAGCACAGGGTATGATGGCGGGAACGCTCTTTTGTAAAGCAGGAACTCATGCATCTGGATATAGTAAGCAGCGCGAGAAATGGGGCTTTCAATCAGATTGATGTTAAGCATGGTACTCCCGTAAGGGAAATCAGCCATGTTCGCATTACCCGCAAAATCAAAAGTGCCATAGAGCTGTCCAGCGCTACCTGCCTCAACAGCAATCGGGAGCTTTGTGTCCTTCGCATGTGGAATCTCTATCACGGGCAGATCATTAAATTGTATTGATCGTGCGAGAGCCCCACCTTCTGTATTCAACTTTATCTCTATTCGCTGAGGCCAGGTTCTCCCCAAGCCCATTGGGTCAAACTGCTCAAATCGCAGGTAGTGAGACTCCAACCCCTCATAGAACATTGACTTAATCGTAGGCATTCCGGCAGTTTCTACCCAAATATTACTCCACTTAGCTAGGTCTATTGTCGTTTTCGCATCTAATATTCTGATAAGATCACCCCAATCAGCTGCCCTGAAAGCATACGACTTGAGATATTCTTGTAATCCAATTTTGAAGTTGTTTTCGCCCATCACCTGCTCCAGTTTGTGCATGACGATAGGTGCCTTTTGATAGATGATGGCACCATAGAGGCTCCCCGCCTGCTTTAGATTTTCCAGTGGCTGCTTGATGGGATGCGTACCCGAGGTACGATCCACGCTGTAGGCACGGGGATAATGAGCCAATAGAAAACGTTGGTCATGATCTATCGCAGGAAAAAGCGGATTCACGATCTTGGCTGCCATAAAATTGGCAAAAACCTCTTTCATCCATACATCATCAAACCATCGCATGGTTACCATGTCACCAAACCACATGTGAGCCGTCTCGTGTGCAATCAGGCTGGCACGACCAAGAAGTTGATTCGGAGTAGCTGATTCCTCGAGAAAAAGGCTTGATGCCTTATACTGAATAGCCCCAACATGCTCCATGCCGCCATACTGAAAGCTAGGCAACAGCACAAAGTCAAACTTCTTGAAGGGGTAGTCAATCGCAGTATATTCTTCTAGCCAAGACAAGGCATGGCTGTGTATTTCGAATATCTCACGTGCATTCCTATTGACCTTCGCCGTATCTGTCTCTCTGTGATACATGGTCATAGGGTACTTACCAGAATCATCGGTAATTGTCTCAAACTCCCCAGCAGCAAAGGAGAATAAGTAAGTACTAATGAGATCAGACCGCTCGAAAGTGAATTTTCTTCGATCTGTGCTTTGCTTCTCAGATGCTAAGGGCCCATTAGATACAGCAGTCCATGCTGTAGGCACGTCAAGTGTAAGTTCATAAGTACCCTTGAGATCAGGTTGATCAAAGCATGGGAAAACCGTAGAGGCTCGATCGGGCACAAACAGCGTATAGATATATCCGGGATTTCTATTGAGCCCTACCTCTCCTGCTGTGAATTTGATATCCACTGTATTATACCCGTCCGTGAGATCATCTCCATTGATGATGATATGCTCTTGTCGATGTTCAAAATCAATCGGGCTACCATCAAGGGACACCTCTTGAACAGCCCCCTCAGCGACATTGAAGTCCAGGATCAAAGGTTGGTCAAAGGAAGTGTCTAACTCAAAACCAATACTTATGCTGCCGTCTACTGGTGTTTCATTGTCTTCAGGGATATCAAACGCCAATTGATAATTGACTTTAGTTAACTGCTTAATACGCAGCTCCGCAAGGGACTTAGAAATACCCGGCTCCAAGAGTACTGGGTCAATCGTCGGGCTGCAGCTAATTATGCCAAAGAAGAATACAACTAGTGCGAGGGTTTCATTTCGCATTATTTGACCCTAATAGTTTCATTGACTATCCTCACGAGTACTTTAGAGTATTCGCTGAGGATGACATCACAGTCGCGGATCAGATAGCGTCGCTTTAGCCATATAGGATCAACAAAGCCGATGTACACATCCTCTTCCTCTGACCACACTGCTATTCTAAACGGCATATCAATGGCCGCTGTGGGCTCACAGGCCACTATGCCATTCATGATATAGGGATCACTAAACTCGAAGGTGCGAACGCGAATATTTAACGCACTAGTATCCTTGTCGTATTCTACCGTTTTGAATTCGTCATTGACAAAGCCTTTGTAGTCGAGTATGCCTTGGAGTTTTTCGGCGGTTTCTTCATAAGACATGGGACTATTGTAAATGGTAGTCTCCTGAGAAAAAACTGTAAGCGTCGCTAGCGTCAGGATGAGAGCGAGTATATATCTGAATATTGTCATTAAAGTGCTGAGTGAGAGGCCGAACTTATAAAAACCTGTTCTAATTCAAAAAGATAGCGTCCAAACTATCCCAATATTGTTGATAATCGGATAAGTCATGATGTCGACCGCCTTCTATAGTGGTCATTTTCGCCTTACCTTCTAGACTTTCGTCCAGTTTGTTGGCCATACCTATCGGAATAATTTGATCATTGGTACCATGTAAAATATAAATCAGGGACTCTGTTTTCGTCAACCATTGATAGCTAGGAAAGCTATACTGGAGCAGCCATCGACGCGGCATGAGAAACAGGTATCTGGACAGTAAATCATCTAGTGAATAATATGGTGTCTCCAAAATAATGGCCTTGGCTGGTTTTTGTGAACCAAGATAGGAAGCCAAACCGGTACCCAATGATCTACCGAAAATGATGATACTATCAGGAGCATAGGCCTCACTAGCATAGTCATAACTTAACAAGGCAAGCTCTTCAACTGCTTTTTGGGATAGTTGCGCCTTTGATTTTCCATATTCAGGGTACTCTATGAGTAACAGGTCATAGTCATACCTTAATAGTCCTTTGCTTAGTCTGATCCATCTTTTCAGACTGTCTCTATTGCCATGAAAGTAGATAATAATGCCTTTGCTAGCTGGTCGTTGAATGTGGACACCATGATGTTCCTGCGCTTTTCCGAGCCACACCTCCTGATACTCTTCCTCTATTTCGTAAGCATAATCCGGTGGGAGTTTGCTGCGCTGAAACAGGAAGTATTCCTGAGTGAAAAATACGATTAGGCAGAGTAGCACATAAATGGCCACTACAATTAACAATACCGACTTCATTAGACCGTAAAGCTAGCGAACACAACTTCACAACCATTGAGAGCAGCCTATTTTTCCAAATCAATCTCGCTTGATCACGCTCCCCGATCCCGAGATATTTTGATTTATGCTATCAGGATCACCATAGTAGTAAACAGATCCACTACCAGCAATCCTGACTTTCAGTGACTCGGAAACCATTACCTCAGCGTCACCAGATCCCGCGATGGTAATATCTACATCTTTCACTGGTAAGTCTCTACCGAGAATGTTCCCACTGCCAGCGACAGTGCCAAAAAGCTGATCTGCAGACCCTATCATGGTAATATTTCCTGACCCACCTATAATCGCCTCTATTTGCTCCGAGATGGACTTCCATATCACATTACCAGATCCTGCAATTGCTACCCTACTTGAGCCAGTTGCGAACGTATCCATAATCGTGATATTTCCAGCCCCAGATAGGGAAACGTTGCTGAGGTCAGTGATCTGCATAGTGACAGTCACAGGATCATACTTTCTAAAGCACTCTCTTGTTGTTATGTCCCATTCACCATTAGAGACATTAGTGTTTATGTTTCTAATAACATCCTCAGGTCCACTGACAATGATTTGCTGCGAAGTTCCTCTGGTAACAATCACATTTCCCGATAGGGCAAAATCAAAGCTCGAAACCCCTGCTAAGTCCAACTCCAATGAAGCATCTGCCCCATTAGACTTGCGACAGTCACTAAAAAGTCCATCGTCACAGCTCTGGAAAGAAATAGTCGTGATCGCGATGGTCAGGTAGAAAAAAAATAGTTGCATTTTCATAATTATGTCTTTTTTGGAATGACCCTTGTATCTTTAAAACGTTTCCAAAACCAAAAGAAAATGATCAATCAGGAGGACAAAAAAATAATCAGTGGTCACGAGCATGTGCGATATATCAGAGAAACCTATCCTCCCACAGAGTCATTAGAACGCGCGAAGCAATACCATCAATGGTTAGATCAACGCCGTACCGTTCGCGAGATTAGCAATAGGCCGGTATCAAAGGAAGTGATTGAAGAACTGATCCTAGCGGCTTCTACCGCACCAAGTGGTGCTCATAAACAGCCTTGGACTTTTTGCTGTGTTCAAGATCAGGATATCAAAAGTAAAATAAGGGAAGCCGCTGAAAAGGAAGAGTACGAAAGCTATCACAATAGGATGAGTGATCGCTGGCTTGATGATCTCAAGCCCATAGGAACAAACTGGGACAAACCATTCCTGGAAAAATCTCCTTGGCTAGTTATTGTATTCAAACGAGTATTTGAGAAAGGTGAAGATGGTGCAAAACAGAATAATTATTATGTGAATGAATCTGTTGGCATTGCGTGCGGCATGATGATATCAGCCATTCATAATGCTGGCTTAGTTACTATCACCCACACCCCAAGCCCTATGAATTTCTTGACTAAAATCCTTAAGCGACCAGACAATGAACGCCCATACCTACTTTTGCCGATAGGCTATCCTGAAGATGAAGTCTACGTACCGCGCCTAGACAGAAAAAGTTTGGAGCAGATTGCCCGATTCTATTAGCCCCAAACCACTAAGACTCTGGTGATATCACAAAGCGTATTGACTTCATTTAGCGTCTTCCGCGATTCAAAAACCCACCTTTATTAGGATATTTCTCTAAGAAGTAATTGGAATTATAAGTAATCCCCCTATGCCCAAGGTTTTATATGCTTAATATATAGCGATTCACAGCTTTTTAGTTTTGAAAGTTGTTTAAATAAAAGTATCCTTGTTAAGCCTTGTAAGGGGTTCGACCAGCTATGTATTGTTTTTATCACATCAATTTCACGGGAGAAACGCTCTCCCAACAACTTAGTGCTTCCTGCACGTTATGGGTTGCGCCTAATACTCAGTCTACTAAATTCAATTCATATGTCAATCAATCTTAGGTCATATAAGAATATCTATGACAACAACATCATCCTTATGCATAAGGGTGAGTTGACTTTCGATCTCGTCACATCGCTAATCGAGACCTTGGAAGGTCGCGTTAACACCATTGAGCCAGATCGAAAGGTGCAGAGGGTTTTCTACGGTGTGGTTACTGAATGCATCCAAAATCTATATTATCATATGGATGAGGTACGTGACGAAGATGTCATCAACACGTATGACTCGAGATCCGGACTTATTTTAGTCATGGCCCGGAAACGATTCTTCAGAGTTTTGACTGGCAACTTTATCCCTAACTACCAGATCGCATCACTACAAAAGAGTCTAGACAAAATCAACGACATGGACTATGATGAGTTACGCGATTACTACAAGGAAATACTGAGCGATGGCAAGTACTCTGACAAGGGAACAGCAGGTCTTGGATTTGTGGAGATTGCTAAAAAGACTAAAAACCAACTACAGTATAGTTTCCAACAAATCACAGAAGAGTACTCCTACTTCACATTTCAGGTAAGGATATCAAGAGTATCAAAAACGACTAAAACCAGAGAAAGAGTTATGGCCTAAAAATGCAACTCGAATCAACCACAGCTATGGAGAGTTATGTACTGGAATCAACAAGAGTGAGCCCACAAATCAGGTTCCTCCCTGAGGAGGGTCTGCTCGAACTCAGAGGCAGATCTAGCCCTGAGCATCCCCTACAGGTATATCAACCCCTTATTGATAGGTTGGAACGATATGTTAGCAATGGAAGTCATACGCTAATCATCAACTTCGAACTGGACTACTTCAACACAAGTAGCTCCAAGTGCATCTACGAAATATTCAAAAAAGCCGGACAAATGGGTGCGTCTGGAAAGGAACTCATCATCAACTGGTTCTATGAAGAGGAGGATGAGGATATGATAGAGCAAGGTGAAGATTTCGCCAACCTGTTAGACATAGAATTCAATTTTAAAGAAGTCGAGTCTTGATATAAGAAAACAAAAAGTAAGAAATACCTTAAATGACCAGCTATGAAAAAGGATTTACTAATGAGGGCATACGTGGTAACCGTTGTTCTGATCTTCGCCATTGTGGTGTTGGGACAGCTCATCGGCCAAGATGCTTTTAATACTCAGCAAAACGATATTAGATCAGTCTCACTGGCCAGAAAAGAAGCCACCTTATCCCAAGAGATCTCTAAGTCTGCTTTATCAATGGAGTTCGCCAGTACTGAGGCTAAATTCAATGCTTTAAAGAAAAGCATTCTTGATGCCAGTAAGGAACTGGAGCAGATCCATAACGCGCTTCAAGTACGGGACGGTAGCCTTGATCTTGATGTAACTCCCAACCCTGTAGAGATTGAAGAGCTTTTTAACAGCATCAAGACTTACTATCAAGCCATTATCACTGCCTCCGACAATCTGGCTAACCTTCAATGGTCAGATGATGAACGCACCAAACTCGTTACGATAAGGTCCTCCATTAACTCGATTCTCAATACGGAGACTCAGTTCATGAATTATATTGATGCGATTGTGACAGAATATGAGGCACAATTCCAATCTCACGAGACGGGCCTTGGTACTTATTCTTTTATACTCTTTGGTGCACTCGTCGGACTACTTCTTCTGCAAGCGATACTAATATTCAAGCCTGCTGTCAATTTGGCTAACAAGAACTTCCTCTCTGCTAATGCGGCATTCCAAAGACTCAAAAAATCTGAGCGTGAGATCAGGAGATCCACGGAAAGGCAACTAGAAATTAACGAGAACCTAATTCTTACTCAGCGAGCAGTAAAAAGGAAGAACAGACAGCTCCAAGAGTCGGAAAAGGAACTATTGAAAAGAACAGAAGAGCAGATCAAAGCGAATGAAAAATTGATTGCAGCTCAAGGTCAAATTGAGGAATCTCTTGAAAAACAAAAAACCATTAACAATGAACTGATCGAGGCTCGTGAGTATGCACAAGTGAATGAAGAACGACTTGATGCTGCCATCAAAGGTGCAAAAGACGGTATCTGGGATTGGAATTTGGTCACCAATGAGGTGTATTTCTCACCTCAATACAAAAAAATGCTTGGGTACGCGGATGACGAAATGGAGAATGACTTCTCGGAGTGGGAGTCTAAAATTCACCCTGACCACCTGTCCACGGCAAAAGAAAAGGTGGAGGAATACCTTTCTGGAAGGACTGATAACTACGAGTACGAGTTCAAAATGCAGCACAAAGACGGGCACTATCTCTGGATATTGACCAGAGGCGCAGCTATAAAGGATACTACCGGAAAGCCGATCAGATTTGCAGGCTCACATACAGATGTAACAGAACGTAGAGAGTTCAATAGGAAGCTTCAGGAATCTGAAGACAGAATGAGAAACATCGCTGAAGAGCAACTGGAAGTAAGTGAAAGAATGATCGTGGCAGAACGCAAACTGCAACGGACGCTGGAACTTGAGAAAAAGAGTAAGGAAGAACTTGCACAGGCACTCGAATATCTAAAAGGAACCCAATCTCAGCTCGTGCAATCAGAGAAAATGGCATCTCTAGGTCAGCTGACCGCAGGTATTGCCCATGAGATCAACAATCCTATCAACTTTGTCTACAATGGGATAGACACTCTGAAAATGTCATTTGACGAACTACTAGTGATACTTGAGAAGTATAACGAGCTTGATAATACGGATAACATCAAAGAGGTAATGGGTGAAATCAAGGAGCTAAAAGAGGAGTATGTCTTTGATGAATTGGTCGTGGATATTCAAGAGTTAGTCTCCGATATTAAGAAAGGTGCTGTACGAACCATCGAAATTGTTAAGGGCTTGAGGGTCTTCTCTCGTCTCGATGAGGAGGAAATGAAAGAGGCTAATGTCAATGAGTCCATCGATGCTACGTTGATTCTTTTGAAAAACAAGACCAAGAACAAGTTGGAAATCAAGAAGTATTATGACGAGACGATTGATGGGATCAATTGTTTCCCCGGCCAGCTTAACCAGGTGTTCATGAATATCCTTAATAATGCCATTCAGGCTATACCTGAAGAGCGCAAGGATGGAAAACTTGAGATTTACACGGAAAATCAAGAGGAGCACGTCATGATCCGTATCAAGGATAATGGCAAGGGTATGTCTGAACAAGTAAAGAAACGGATTTTCGAGCCATTCTTTACCACTAAGGAAGTGGGAATCGGCACGGGCTTAGGAATGTCTATCTCTTACGGTATAGTTGAAAAGCACGGTGGTAACATCTATGTCAACAGTGAAGAAGGCAGAGGAACAGAATTCTCAATTCAGATTCCTAAAAACTTAGAAGAGAAAGAAGAAAAGCCTGCTGAAAAAGAAGAAATCAAAGAATAAACCTGAGTAGAAAATGGAAAATACTGAATTTGACTTAGTGGCTACCGCAAGCCGTCCTACGAGGGTTAAGACCAATACCATTCTCTATGTTGACGATGAAGAGAGTAACCTCCGAATCTTTAGAATGGCATTTAAGCGACACTACAACGTACTCACTGCGATAAACGGATTTGATGCCATAGAGGTGCTTCGGTCCAACGATATCCAACTCGTCATCACGGATCAGAAGATGCCTGAAATGACAGGTACTGAGCTACTCGAAAGGCTGTTACCCGAATTTCCGGATGTCATCAGGATCATCCTGACGGGTTTTGCCGATATAGAGGCAATAGTGAAGGCGGTCAACAGGTGCGGTATCTATAAGTACATCACCAAGCCTTGGGACAAAGGCGAGATGAAGCTGACCATCGACAAAGCATTAGAATCGTATGAGCTGAAAAAAGAGAAGACCTCTCTGGTAACAAAGCTTGAGGAAATGAATGCCAATCTTGAGGATAAGGTAGAAGAACGAACCAGAGAACTCGAAGAGGCCAATCGCCGAATGACAGACAGCATTCACTATGCGCATACTATTCAGAATACACTACTACCTAAGATAGAGGTGATGAAAGAGTCCTTCGAGGACTGCTTCGTGCTCTATCGTCCACTTGACATAGTCAGTGGCGACTTCTACTGGTATCGCAGAGTCAAGGATAAGACTCATGATCTTACCTTCGTCGCATCTGTGGACTGCACTGGTCATGGCGTACCTGGTGCATTGATGAGCATGTTGGGAGAATCCATGCTCAAGCATATCGTTCTTGACAAGAAGTACTATGAAGCTGAAGTCATTGTCAATGAACTCAATTCGGAAGTTGATGAACTGCTCAATCAGCATGATGAGGAAAACCATCACGGCATGGATATTTCTTTAGTCGTCATTGATCACAAAAAGAAAAAGATGACTTTTAGTGGTGCCAGACAAGACTTAGTCATGATACGTAATGGCGAACTTGAGACTATTAAGGGTGAGCGATTCTCAATAGGCGGTTTTGCAGAAGAAAATAAAGAAGCAAAACAGCATACCATAGATCTTGATAGCAAATTGACCTACTATCTATATTCTGATGGGTTCAAAGACCAATTCGGTGGTACTGACTATAAGAAGTTCGGTCCGGCAAGACTCAAAGAGCTCCTACTAGAGATCAGCAGCAAACCGATGGAAGAACAGAAGGAAATTCTCGAACAAACGCTAGACCAGTGGGTTGGTGAAGAAGTGAGAATTGATGATGTCCTATTAATGGGATTTACCCTTAATCCTTAATCAGCATAGAACATGAATGTAAAAGCTATAGATTTCAAAAAATGGTGCGTGGACAATATTAGTCCACTAGCATGGAGTCGGTTGGTGCTCAATGTCCTACCGGAATTGAGGCAGCTCGGGCACAATCTAAGTGATATCGAGAATCCTTCGGATGAACTCATTTTGGGTGATAAAGAGTTAGACGCTTTGGCAAAAGCAATGCAAGGACTCTATCAAATGGAACTGCCTACCGAGGTGGTTAGTGCTTGATACTAACCACCTGGAGGCGTACTAGAGCATTCGGTTAGCATGTCTAGTATTTCACCACCTCTATTTCCTTGTTCTTGCAGCAAATAAAAGTCATAGCCTCTCTCATCACAGAAGGTTTCAACATTGACTTATTCAACAATATTCTCACGCACTCCTGTATGCCCTCAATAATCGACGGATGAGGGTGAATCAATTCTGCCAATTCTTCAATTCCTTTATTCATGGAGATTAGTAGTGCCACTGCTTGTATCGCACTAGAGGCATGTTCTCCGACAACTCTCATTCCCAAAATTTTCATCTCATCATCATTGGTGACGATGATCTTGATGAACCCTTGCGTGTTTCGCATTGCGATAGCTCTAGATATACACCCATAGTCTAGACTTACCATCTTATAGTCCATCCCTAGCTCATTGCACTTGGTCTCATTGAGACCAACACCAGCCACCTCAGGCGCCAGGAACATGATGGTCGAGATATTCTCATATACCAAATCCCGAGAAGGCTTTCCAAATATCCGTTCTATGGCGAAGCGCCCCTCAAGTTCGCCGACATTAACTAGCGCAATATCTGCAGTAATGTCCCCAACAGCATAGATATTTGAAATGCTCGTTTGGGTTTTATCATCTTTGATCCCACGCTGGTCAATCTCTATACCGAGACTATCGTCAAATAGATTTTCATAGTTTGGCACCCGACCTACTGACACTAGGGCCTTTTCTACACGAAACTCCTCTTTGGATCCATCTGTATACTCTAGCGTGTACACGACAATACCTCCCTCAGTACGCATATCAATGAGTCGAGAGTTTCTATGAATGAGGACACCTTTGTCTTCAAGGTTCTTCTCGATTATCTCAACAATATCTTGATCCTCAAAAGGAAGAATGCGATCTCCTTTATCGATAAGGTGCACCTTCGTTTGTCCAAAATTTGAGAAAATCGTGGCAAACTCACAGCCAATCACACCAGCGCCCAAGATCACCATACTCTTAGGAAAAGTCTCTAGTCGATCTATCCCATCACTTGTCAGAATAATCTCTTCATCAATAGGTATATGAGGTAGTTTTCTTGGTCGACTACCAGTAGCTAATATTATGTACTCCGCAGATATTTCTTCTTTCTCATCTCCGCTAGCTATTTCCACATTATGCTGTGACAGTAGCTTCGCTGTGCCTTTCTTGAAATGAAAAGAGCCCTTCTCTCTGTTGAGATTAAGGTTATTCATGTGATGCTCTAGCATACTCATTCGTTCGTGAGCTGCTTTCCGCACTACTGATTTGAGTTTGGGGAAGCTGTACAGTGGATCATCCAGATTGAATGACCGACTGCTTTGGCGAAATTGTAAAGCCTCCCTGGACATCTCCCACCACGTTTTGCTGGTAAGCGCTCCATGATGAATACCCGCACCACCGAGTAGGTCTTTCTCTACGAGGAGTACCTTCTTCTCAAAATCTACTGCTCGCATAGCAGCTGCATAACCCGACGGTCCCCCGCCGATAATGCATACATCGTACTTTTCCATTTGTCTAGGTTAAGTTTAAAACCCCTCCCTAGCCGGTTGTTAGCTTTTCTTAGGAAGGTGTACTGCCGCCATCATGCACCTGGCACTACCTCCTCCAGTATTTTCAATAGTGGATATATCTACCCACAATGGTTTTGCGTACTTCTCAATCTGATCAATCTGATCTTTTCTTAGGGAGTCAAAGGCACTCTTAGACATGACAAGGTGGCGTTGATCCTCGGCATTCCTCACCTCCAGCATATTCCCTGCAAAATTTGCCAATTGATCAAATTCAATATCGATAATTTCCAGACCATCTTCTGCGAATGAGTCCATCAATTTAGTTTTTTGATCTGCATCTTTAACAGAATCCATGCATATCACTACATAGCCAGTGCCCAGTGCCATCATCACGTTGGTGTGATAGATCGGTATGCCTTCTGGATCAGAAGCCTCAAATAACACCGCCTCATAACCGAGCGATGTGCATACCTCAGTGAAAAGCTGATCGTCGGTTCGGGTTGATCTGCAGGCGTAACCCTTTCCATGGATGTAGTCAAATATGATACTCCCAGTACCTTCGAGGAATTGATTTTTTGACTCGAAATCGCCCAAGTCCTGGACTGTGTTGATTTCAAAATTTGAACGCAACAGTTCCAACACTTTCTTATCCTTTTCCAATCTCCGATTGGGGGCCTCCATCGGATAGATGATCACTCGTCCGTTTTCATGAAAGCTAATCCAGTTGTTTGGAAATACTGCATCTGTCCTATCCGGATGATAGTCTTCCTCATGTACAACTACGCTGATACCATGATCTCTAAGCTTAGTGACAAATCCGTCAAATTCTACTTTGGCTAGCTTCGAAACTTCCCGCTCAGAATGTTCATTATCAATACTCTGAAAAGCATTAGACTCAGCCGTCTGCTCGTTAAAGCCGAAATTGGCGGGCCTGACCATCAGAATGGTCGATACACTTTGGGTCATGTTGGTTACTATCATCTGATCTTGAAAGTAGAAAATTATTCACAAAACTCAAGCTACTTGTGCCTCTTCATAAGCACCTTAATCACGTCCTGCAGTTTAAACCCCTTTGCCTGTAGAAGCACCATATAATGAAACAGTAAATCAGCGGCCTCATTTAGAAAAAGCCCTTTGTCATCATCCTTTGCTTCGATGACCAATTCGACCGCCTCTTCTCCTACCTTCTGCGCCACCTTGTTGATTCCTTTTGCCATCAGAGATGCTGTATAGGACTTCTCATTGGGATTTTTGATCCTATCGGCAATGATAGACTCGAGGTGATCCAAGAAATTGGTCGTAGTGGAGTTGTCTTCGTTAAAACAAGTATCCGCTCCGGTGTGACAGACAGGTCCATGAGGTATGGCCTTGACCAGCAAGGTGTCACTATCACAATCAACAGCCAGGCTCACAAGATCTAAGAAATTACCTGATTCCTCTCCTTTGACCCATAGCCTGCCTTTAGAACGGCTGAAAAAAGTCACTCGGCCAGACTCCTTTGTTTTGGCTACAGCCTCTTCGTTCATATAGCCAAGCATCAATACTTTGCCTGACAAGTGATCCTGTATGATGGCGGGAACAAGCCCGTCACCTTTCTTAAAATCTATCTCCTTCATATTCTCGTCAAAATATCATTTTCTGATAAGTATTCCTTAAGCTCTAAAATCGGTATCTCCTTAAAATGAAAAATGCTTGCCGCTAGTGCTGCATCCGCTTTTCCCTCGGTAAACACGGTCTTGAAATGCTCTTTTGTTCCACCACCGCCAGAAGCAATCACTGGGATATTGACTGCAGTGGATACCACAGCAGTCAGCTCATTGGCGAACCCTTGCTTGGTACCGTCATGATCCATCGAAGTAAGTAATAACTCCCCAGCTCCCCGATCTTCAACTTCCTTAACCCAGTCCATTGTCTTTAGTTCTGTAGGAGCACTCCCCCCATGAGTATGTACAAGGTGTTGACCATCCACGCACTTGGTATCTACTGCTACCACAATGCATTGAGACCCAAACTCTCTGGCCAGTCGGTCAATCAGCGATGGGTCTTTCACAGCCGAGGAATTGATGGAGACCTTATCAGCACCTGCATTGAGAAGAGCCGATACATCGTCGATCGTAGAGATACCACCTCCTACCGTAAATGGTATATTGACTACCGCCGAAACGCGATTCACCAACTCGATCAGCGTCTTTCTTTTCTCCAATGTCGCTGTGATATCCAGAAACACGAGCTCATCAGCCATCTCACTAGCGTAAATAGCACCAAGCTCGACTGGATCACCCGCATCTCTGAGCTCAACAAAGTTTACTCCTTTGACCGTGCGACCATTTTTGACATCTAAGCAAGGAATAATTCTCTTCGTCAGCATATTAGTCGATCAACGCTAGTTCTTCCAATGTCACTCTTCCTTCGTAATATGCCTTTCCAACTATAGCCGCATACAAGCCTTTGGTTTTGAGCAAATGTAAATCCTCCAGACTGGAAACTCCACCACTAGCGACAAGCTTCAAATCAGGAAATCTTGACATGATTTGATCATAAAGATCGAATGATGGCCCACTCAGCATGCCATCTCTGCTGATGTCTGTGCAAATCACTTCTCTGATTCCCAAACTGTGGTACTTCCCAATGAAGTCTAAGATGTCCAATTCGGTTTGTTCCATCCAGCCTGAAATGGAAATCTTACCTTCTCTGACGTCCGCACCCAGTATAATTCGTTCACCACCATATTGCTCGATCCATTGGATAAACTCTGGCTCGTTTTTGACGGCTATACTTCCACCCGTTACCTGTTTTACACCAAGGTCAAACAGTCGATCAACCTCTGTCAGTGTTTGAACCCCTCCCCCAAAGTCTACTTCCAGGCTGGTAGCTACGCAAATATCTCGGACAACATCCCAGTTAACCACCTGCTTTTGCCTGGCACCATCCAGGTCGACCAAATGTAATCGGCCAATACCAGCTTCCTCGAATTGCTTAGCCATTTCAGCTGGATTTGAACTGTACTCTTTCTTCAAGTTGTAGTCACCTCCTGTAAGTCGCACGCACTTACCATTTATGATATCAATCGCAGGTATGATCTTCATATTTCCACTGTCAAAAAGTTCTCAAGTATCTTCGAACCAGTTTCTCCACTTTTCTCAGGGTGAGCTTGTACCGCGAAGAAATTATCTTTTTGCAAGGCTGCACTAAATCTCGAAGAATAATTTGCGGTAGCGATAGTATCCTCTCCAAGCTGAGCATAATAGCTATGGACAAAATACATGTAAGGCCGTGCTGGCAGGTTCGCAAGCAACTCACCCTTAAGGTCTTCAATAATGTTCCAACCCATATGCGGGACCTTCATCGAGGGGTCAAATCGAACGACCTCCAGGTCGAAAATCCCAAGGCACGGAGTATCATTTTCCTCAGAATGCCTGCACATCAACTGCAAACCCAGACAGATACCCAAAAATGGCTGCTGCAATGAGAGGATAAGCTGATCCAGAGACTTTGACCTCAGATAAGCCATCGCCGTGCTCGCCTCTCCTACTCCTGGAAATATGACGCGATCTGCTCGCTTGATAGTATCCGGATCGTCCGATACCTCAGCATGCACACCCAGTCTTTCCAGTGCGTTAGTCACTGACTTTACATTTCCTGCATTGTACTTGATAATGCAAACTTCCATGTCGTTTTTTAGAAATTAGAGCAATAAAAAAAGGCTGCAGAAGACATCCACAACCTTTCAGTGATGTAAAAAGTGATCTAGCCTACTGTCGCCGTTTCAGCCTCACTTACCTTTTCTTTCAAAAAAGACTTTATTTCAGGAATAGATCCGAACAATTGCTCGTAAGATTCAATCACGAAATATCTATCCTGAAATACGTCTTTTCTGAAGTCTGTGGACATGATCGTAGGCACGTCAAATTCATGATGCGGTGGTTCATCGCTGAGACTGTACTTAGTCTCACCAGCGGAAGAAAGTATCCCAGCCCCGTAAATTCGGAGATTGCCATTCTCTCTAATCAATCCGAACTCCACTGTAAACCAATATATTCTTGATAGCAGTTCAATAGCGTAATCATTACCACAATAGTGCAATCCGATCTTACTGAGTTCTTCTAAAAAATCAACGAAGGCCTGATTTGTCAGCAATGGAACATGCGCGAAGACGTCATGAAACATGTCTGGCTCTTCCAAATATTCAAGCTCGCTCATTTTTCTAAGCCAAGTCGTTGCTGGGAAACGCCTATTCGACATTAATTCAAAGAAGGTATAATCCGGGACAATTCCAGGCACAACTGCTAATGTCCAACCGGTGATTTCTTTGAGCACCTTGTTCGTTTCTTCAAATGATGGAATCTTCTCCCTCACGAAGTTGATCTTACCCAGCCCCTCCATATAATCCTTCGTGGCAGCTGACGGAAGATTGCCGATTTGACCATCATACAAAATCTTCCAAACCTTAAAGTCTTCCTCGGTGTAATTCTCGTAAATCTGTCTCATAAGATTATGCTTAAACCAATACCCCTGTTTTCAGAAAAGAAGCTTGTCAATAGCTGTCACGTCACTTTCTTTTCCTGCTAAGTATATAGAACCACAAGGCATGCGGATGTGTTCCTAATACATTTTAAAATTACATAATAAATGACCGGTCGCCAAAGGTCACCGCAGGGAGCAATCAACAATAAAAAATTTCTTGAAACCAACTATCCCCTGGTCGGGCACCCCGATGCAAGCCGTCGGGGTACCCGTCTGCCGACGAGGCAGGTTTCGCTGGTTTCATACCCAATCAAGTTGAGCACATGTTTTGATCTGAAGATCAAAAACCGAAATTATTTATTTGGATCCCCGCCTTCGCGGGGATGACGTTTTTATTGGAACCCCGAGGCAGAGCCTCGAGGAATTCTTAGGATTCAAATCATCTCATAATTCGCTCGTGATTATCAGTAATTTTATTTAATATTCCGGTCTAAAATCAACCAGCTAACCGTTCCTAAAATCAATGACTCAAAATGATCAAAATATCTTTCAAGAAAAGGTAATCTTGATCTATAAGGGTTCTGTCACACACGACCTTATTACTAATCTTCTGGAGACCTTTGAGCAGCGTCTAGAAGAAATAGAACCACAAAGGGCGTTAAGAAAGAAATGCTTCAATATTGCCACTGAGTGCATTGAAAATCTTAGATATCACGCCTCCTACCCCTCTAGTGATCAAGCTACCAACCTATCCATGAACAACATGAAGGCCAGTATAGTTATGGTGACAGTTGATCCAGAGCATTATACCTTTCTCACTTGCAATTATGTCAAGGAACCTGAGCAAAAAGTGATTTCTGGTAAGATTGACAAGATCAATGACATGGATGCAGACACGCTCCGCCAGTATTATAAGCAGACGATGACCAATGACGCCCTATCGGAAAAAGGAACAGCTGGACTTGGATTCATTGATATCGCTAGGAAGTCCAGCAACAAGTTGAATTATGAATTTCAACAGGTGAATGACGATTTGGCGTACTATACATTTTTTGTAAAACTTAACAGGGGTAACTAGATGGAGTCTGATTTATCAATGATGGAGAAATTGAGGCTTGAAGCTACCCGAGTAACTCCCTATATTTATTTTGATCCAAATTCTGGGAGCTTGGAAATCCGAGGTAAATCGAGCCCTGAGAATACTATTGTTTTCTATCAAAAGCTCTTTGATAAACTAGAAGAATATATCGTTTTTGGCATGTCTGACTTGACGGTCAATATTTTCTTTGAATACTTCAATACAAGTAGTTCAAAATGCCTGTTTGATCTATTCAGAAAACTATCCCTGATTGATCAGACAGGCCGTAAGGTCGTCATCAACTGGTATTTCGAATCCTGGGATGAAGACATGTATGAGTCCGGAGAAGATTATAAAGATCTATTGGAAGTCGAATTCAATCTAGTAGAAACTGAGGACGAATTTTAATTAAGACTAGCCAACCTTCTTCTAAACGTCCTCTCTACCAACTTTTCCTTAAGTCAAATGCCTGCTTGAGCCTAGTCGCCAACTTTGCAGACTGGCTAAAGTCTAACGTCTGTGCTCCATCGCTAAAGGCCTCATTGGGTCGTAAATGCGTTTCGTAAATGATGCCATCAGCACCAGCCATTACTGCCGCAAGAGCCATGGGCTGTACATAGTCTCGGATGCCAATACCATGCGAAGGGTCCACAATTACTGGCAGGTGTGACTTCTCTTTAAGGATAGGTATCGCATTGAGATCGAGCGTATTGCGCGAGGCAGTTTCGTAAGTACGGATACCTCTTTCGCAGAGCAGCAGGTTTTCATTACCACCTGAGAAGACATACTCCGCAGAGTATAGTAGCTCGTCGATAGTGCCGGAAATTCCCCGTTTAATCATCACGGCCTTATCTACTTTGCCCAACTCATCAAGCAAGTTGTAATTCTGGGTGTTGCGAGCTCCTACCTGATAGATATCGACATAGTCGTACATCTCAGCTATTTGGGATACCTGCATTACCTCAGTGACAATCTTTATCCCAGCTTCATGAGCTAGATCGTACCAAAGCTTTAGTCCATCAATGCCCATACCTCGGAAAGAGTAGGGCGAGCTACGTGGCTTGAAGACTCCTCCACGCATGTACTTAATTCCATTTGCCGATAGGTGATCGATGGTCTGCTTGATATTCTCCTCCCCCTCTATGGAGCATGGCCCAGCCATAATGGCCAATTCCTTTCCATCGATGCTTACCCCATCACCAAGGTCGATCGATGTTGCCCCCACCTTCCATTTGCGACTGACGAGTTTGTAATCATCCGACACGATATGGATGTCTCTTATTCCCGGTAGGTGTCCTATCTCACGCACATCAAACGGGTCCTTTCCAATACCGATGAGATAGATACCCTTTTGTGTCTTGACTGACCGTGTCTTATAGTTGAGGTTGGCGATACGATCTTCTACATCGGCCAACTGGTCGTCGGAGATCGTGTTGTCAAACTGTATAATCATGAGGATTGGGTTGCTTTAAGTGAATGAATAAATGGTGGAATAGTGCTGAGAAAGTCCTCAGACTCTCGGAGCAAATTGATGAAGGCGCTACCCACTATCGCGCCGCTGGCGTACTCGCAGGCAGTGGCGAATGAGCTGCGGTCAGAAATACCAAAACCGATCAATCTCGGTGTTGACAAAGAGAGTTGATTAATCCGATCGAAATAGGCTGTTTGAGCATCCGAAATACCAGTTTTAGCACCTGTAATGCCTGCTGATGATACCATGTAGATGAAACCATTGCTTTGCTGATCGATCAGTCGAATGCGCTCATCGGAGGTCTGTGGGGTGATCAATGAGATATTGAGGAGTCCCGCAGCTTCAAAATGAGCCTTGTAGAATGCCTGATATTCATCCATCGGTAAATCCGGAAGGATGAGTCCATCAACGCCACACTGCTCGGCGGCATTGCAAAAGCGCTCAATTCCATACTGCATGATCGGATTGAGATAGCCCATCAAAATCACAGGGATGGATACATGAGCTCTCATCTCGCTAAGCTGAGAAAGTAACAACTCAATCGACATACCATTGTCCAGCGCCACTTGATTACTTGCCTGGATGGTCGGTCCATCCGCCACTGGATCAGAGAATGGCATTCCGATCTCAATCAAATCAGCACCGGCTGCCTCCAGTGCCTTCATGATTGGCACTGTATCCTCCAATTGGGGGTACCCAGCCGTGAAGTATACGTTGAGTAGCCCTTCTTTCTTCTTTGCAAATAGCGATTCTATTCTATTCATTTCTGTGAAATCTTAAGTCCTCGTATAGCGCCTAGTAGTTGCCCCATTTGATGTAAGTATCTAGGTCTTTGTCTCCCCTACCGGAAAGGTTAATCACCACTACATCCGTGTTTTTCAAGGACATCTGCTTCAGTGCTGCAAAGGCGTGAGCTGACTCGATGGCTGGAATGATCCCCTCCAATCGGCTCAATTCTATACCCGCCTTCATCGACTCTTCATCGGTCACATTGTAGAAGGTGCCCCTACCGGAATCGAAGAGATGTGCATGCAATGGTCCAATACCAGGATAGTCAAGCCCCGCAGAGATGGAATATGGCTCTACCACCTGGCCATCGCTGGTCTGCATGAGCAAGGTGCGACTCCCATGAAGGATGCCATCTTTTCCCAGAGCAGTAGTCGCGGCTGATTCTCCAGAGTTTACCCCCTTACCAGCTGCCTCTACGGCTACTAATTGTACATCCTCTTCATTTAAATAATGATAGAACGCCCCTGCTGCATTGCTTCCACCGCCGACACATGCCATGACGTAATCAGGATTTTCTCGTCCTTCTTTGACTTTCAATTGTGTCTTGATCTCGGCACTGATCACTGATTGGAATCTAGCCACCATATCTGGGTATGGATGTGGCCCGACCACACTACCAATGATGTAATGCGTGCCTTCAGGGTCGCTGATCCATGCTCGCATCGCCTCGTTAGTTGCATCTTTGAGTGTGCGGCTCCCACTAGTCGCGGGTCGTACCTCAGCACCCAATATCTTCATTCGTTCCACATTGGGCTTTTGCCGAGCCATATCGATCTCTCCCATGTACACCACGCAAGGCATTCCCATCAATGCACATACTGTGGCGGTCGCCACACCATGCTGACCCGCACCGGTTTCGGCGATAATCTTCTTTTTACCCAGCTTTTGTGCCAACAGTATCTGCCCAACCGTATTGTTGACCTTATGAGCACCCGTATGGCACAAGTCCTCCCGCTTCAAATAGATCTTGGCACCATAGGTCTCACTCAATCTACTGGCAAAATATAGCGGCGTAGGCCTGCCAACATAATCCTTCAGCAATTGGTCGAACTGCTCCTTGAAATCTGGACTCTCGATGATTTCAAGATAATTAGCTCGTAGTTCCTCCACATTTGGATACAGCATTTCGGGAATGAATGCACCCCCGAACTTGCCATAGTATCCTTTTTCGTTCACATTATATTTCATGAGATTCTTTTCTCAATTCTTCTACAAAACTTTTTACTAGCACCACATCCTTTAATCCTGGTGAAATTTCAAAACGGCTATTTAGGTCGACCCCAGCCAGCTTAGGATGATCAATCTGGGCAATCGCCTGTGTATCTTCAGATCCGATACCACCACTTATCAGAAACGGGATGTCTGCTGTGTAACTTTCTAATATGGACCAATCGAATTTTTGCCCACTACCTCCTTTAACATCGGATTTAGTGTCCAACAAAAGATAATCTATCACTCCTTCAAAGCTAGAGACATTGAGCAAGTCAGCCTTTGATGAAACTGAAATGGCTTTGATCACCTTTACACCCAAACGTTTTACTTGACTACAAATTTCAGGGGTTTCACTCCCATGTAGTTGTATTATATTTAGGCCATATCGGAAAGTCTTATCTCTAATTGAGGTCAGTGATTCATCTACGAATACCCCTACTCGCTGAAGGCCGTTGAAGCTAAGCTGCTCTAAGCTTTGCTCAACGCATCGGGGAGATTTTGAATAGAAGATCATGCCAATCCAATCAATATCCAGTTCCCTAAGTTCAGCGATGTTTTCAGGGTTTCGCATGCCACAGACCTTAATAATCATCTTATGCTGGTGATTCTTCAGTTAGAAAATTAAGCTTATCAATAAAATCCTTACAGGCCTTCTCAGGACTACCCGCTTTCATGAAGTGCTCACCCATCAAGAATCCCTTATAGCCATATTTCTTAAGCTCCATAACTACGACAGGATCAGATAAGCCACTTTCAGATATTTTCACAAAGTCATTTGGTATCAGTTCTGCTAATTCAATTGAAGTCTGGATATCGGTTTCGAAAGTCTTTAGATTTCTGTTATTGACTCCTATCAGGTCAAGTGAGTCACAAAGAGATCGTTGTAACTCATCCTGATCGTGTACTTCCATGAGTACCTCTAGGCCCAGACCTTTTGCAAATGAAGAAAGCGCTTTGATTTCTTCCGGACTAAGGATCGTTGCAATCAGCAATATACAATCAGCCCCTATCGACTTAGCCTCAATGACCTGGTATTCATCGAGAATAAAATCCTTGCGTAGTATCGGACAAAAATTGAATCTTCTGGCCGTCTCCAGATCCTCAGACTTGCCACCGAAAAACTCCTTGTCAGTAAGAATTGACAGCCCACTCGCCCCGGCCTGCATATATCCAATGGTTGTCTTCTCAACTTTTGCGTAAGCGTTGATGTCTCCCTTTGATGGCGACTTGCGCTTGAACTCTGCGATGATGCCAGATTTATCCTGTCGGGTCACGTACTTTTTCATTGAGACACATTGACCTTCATAATAGATACTTTGCTCTAGCAGCTTTATCGGATAGAGCTGCTTTTTCAAGCTAACTTCCTGACGTTTATGCTCAACTATTTTCTCAAGTATATTCATGTTCTTTGATTCCTTATCCTACTAGTTTTTTGAATTTTTCCAATGCCCTACCGGAATAAAGCGACTCGCGCGCTTCGGCTACTCCATCGGCTATTGTTGCCAGCTGCTTACCGCAGTAGATCGCCATGCCTGCATTCGCAATCACGGCATTGCTCTGTGCCTCTGTGCCTCTTCCTTCGAGTACATCCAAAAAGATGCGGGCTGAAGCCTCGATACTGTTACCACCACTCAATTGTTCCTGTCGCACTTGAGGCAAGCCCAGATCACTAGGATTAAGTATTTGCTCTTCTTTGTCTGTGATCATTTTAAACCCTCCGGTCAGCGAAATCTCGTCGTACCCGTCAAGGCTGTGCAGAATCACGAAATGCTTGTCCGTCTTCTGATAGAGGTAGCCATATAATCTGGCCAGTTCAAGGCTAAACACGCCCACCAATTGGTTCTTAGGAAAGGCTGGATTCACCATCGGTCCAAGCATATTGAAGAAGGTTTTCACACCCAATTCCTTGCGGATGGGTGCCACATTCTTCATGGCTGGATGAAAAAGCGGTGCATGCAAAAAGCAGATATTGGCATCATCCAGTGATCGTTTGAGTTTGTCAGGGTCATTAGTGAATTCGTATCCGAAATGCGCTAGCAGATTTGATGATCCACAAACGGATGACACGCCATTATTGCCGTGCTTAGCCACGGTCTGGCCAGCTCCGGCAACCACAAAAGAAGCCAGTGTCGAGATGTTGAAAGTATCCTTCCCATCCCCACCGGTTCCACAGAGATCGATAGCATTATATTCATCAATTGCCAAGGGAATACAAAGCTCCAGCATAGCATCTCTAAAGCCTTCCAGTTCCTCGACGGTGATGCTTCTCATCAGATACACAGTCAGAAAGGCGGCCACTTGACTTTGGTTATATTGGCCTTGCGCTAGATTCACTAGTATCTCTCTAGCTTCCCCTTTGGTCAGAGATTGATATTCGAATAGTTTATTAAGTATCGCTTTCATCCTTCAACCTGTTATTATTAACTTCTTCAAGCCCCTGTTCGTGTCTTCACGAACAGAACATGGCAACTCCTCAGCCGTGGTTGGTGTTGTCACCAACCTCAAAGTTGGGAGGTCTACAAAATGTTGGTGACAACACCAACGTGGGCAATCTGCTGTGCCGCGGTTCGTGTCCTCACGAACAAGCCAATCCTTACACCACGATGGCCGAGAACAGGTTTGTGAGGACACAAACCTTGGCGGGACCGGTTGCAAATTTCGTTCTAGCTCCATTTTTCAACCTTTCAACCAGTTGTTAATCATTTCTTCTCCATGCTCGGTCAATATTGATTCGGGATGAAACTGGACACCCCTCACATCATATTGCTCGTGTGCTATGGCCATGACCTGACCTGCGTCATCTTCGGCCGTCACTTTTATTCCGGTAGGTAAGGAGGCTCGATCTATGGCCCAGCTGTGATATCGACAGACGGTCACGTTTTCCCGTAGGCCGTAAAAAAGAACATCAGAAGTATCAAGCTGCACATTAGTTGCTACGCCATGCAACACCTCGGACATATTGAAGATGCTACCACCAAATGCTTCTCCGATCGCCTGGTGCCCAAGACATACTCCCAATATCGACTTGCTAGGGCTGTACTGCTGGAGTAGCGCTGGCATGATCCCGGCATCTTTTGGGACTCCCGGACCAGGAGATAGCAATATTTTATCATAGGCGGCCACATCATCCAAACTGATCTTATCATTACGATAGACAGCAGTTTGGTCAATATGACCTAGCCGCCTTATAATGTGCACCAGGTTGTAGGTGAAGCTGTCGTAGTTGTCAAGGACTAATATCTTCATAATTATAGCTCCTCCGCTTTGGCTAGTGCTGATTGCAAAGCTCCTAACTTGTTAAATACTTCCTGCACTTCGCTCTGGGGGTCCGATTTTGCAACCACGCCGGCACCCGCCTGAAAATGCAGCCTATTATTCTGACTCAGGAAGGATCGGATCATGATGGCGTGATTGAAATCACCATTAAAGTCCATAAACCCAATGGCGCCACCATAGTAGCCGCGCTTTCTATTCTCGTATTTGTCAATGAGCTGCATTGCCTTATGCTTAGGCGCACCTGAGAGCGTACCTGCGGGGAAGGTGCTTGCCACCATATCCAACGGATCAGCTTCCTCGGTCAACTTGCCGCGAACCTTGGAGACAAGGTGAATCACATGTGAGTAGTATTGCACCTCCTTGAAAGTCTCAACCGTCACTTCGGTACTGCTCCTACTAAGGTCATTTCGAGCCAAATCGACCAACATCACATGCTCCGAGTTTTCCTTCGGGTCATCATACAGTTGGCGCGCCAGTTCTGCATCCTCAGTGTCATTGCCCGTCCGCTTAAAAGTACCCGCAATCGGATACATGGTGGCCTGTCGGTCCTTGATCACAATCTGTGCCTCAGGAGAGGACCCAAAGATTTTGAAACTACCGTAATCAAAATAGAAGAGATAAGGCGAGGGGTTGATAGATCTCAACGCTCGGTAGACCTGAAACTCATCTCCCTTGAAATCAACGCAAAACCTTCGTGATAAAACAATCTGAAACACATCGCCAACATGACAATGATAGATACCCTTCTTCACAATATTGAGGTACTCCTCATCGGTATAGTTTGACTTGACATCACCGGCGAGACTAAATCTAAAGTCGGGTACGTTCTTGTTGTTAATGAGCTCGGCTATTTCATCAAGCCTAGAAGGTTCTCCGCTCTGCGGGTCATGCTCGAATATGTAAAGTTCATTTTTGAAGTGATCCAGGGCCAGCACATAGCGATAGACGCCATAGGCCATGACCGGCGCTTGAAAATCAGACTTCTTACTAGCTTGGAACGTGATGTCCTCAAAATGCTCCACCGTGTCATATGACATGTAACCGAAGATGCCGTTGTTAATGAACTTGTATTCATTATCAGCACTCTCAAACGTGTTGGCGAAGGCTCTTAAATGTGGCGTTAACGATTCGCCCTGTTGCAGCTGATTGGTTTCTTCCCTATCGGGCAAACGAATCTGCAGGGACTGGTCAATCAACTTGATGCTAGCAATCGGATCACAGCAGATATAGCTGAAGGTGTTTTCATTGCCATGATAGTCCGAACTCTCAAGGAGAAGGCTGTTGGCAAATCGATCACGCAACCGGAGATAGATACTCACCGGGGTGACTGTATCTGCCAGCTGCCGCCTGACTGAAGTAATGAGTTTGTATTTTGAGGTATTCATAAAATTCTGGACATAAAAAAAGACCCACGTGAACAGCGCGGGTCTTTATGATTTGGTATTCTTAGGAAATACTACGGCTGTTCACAATATGTTTTCACATTGTGCCACCACCAAGTATATCTCTGATTTTTTTTCACGTCCGCTAAGGTTGATAAGAACGGATTAATATGCAAGGACAAGTGAGTAAAAAAATGACTCCATTATGAAATTCAATATACCTCCGTCCTCTTACCCGTAAAATTTATCAAATGACTAGTTGAAACCTACCGTTAAGCACAATTTCCATCTTCGTGGGTTTATCAAAACCACCCGTTCAGGCTATTTTTCGATGAATGGCTATATTTAATAGATTAATGACTGAATCTCTTGGATTAAAGCAGTAGTTTATTGTACATTTAGGAGAAGTAAAAAACCGCCTCTTCTATGTTCCCTTCTCCTTTCTTCCATCCCCGTTTCGTACTGTCTCTTTTATTCATTTTCAGTTCGTTTGTCGGATTTTCTCAGATTTATGTTGATGACGATGCTCTTGATGATACGGGTGCCGGCACGATGGCTGATCCAAAACAGTTCATTCAATCAGGCATTGATTTGGCTACACCAGGGCAAACTGTTTTTGTCTTTGGTGGAACCTACAATGAAAGTGTCACAATTGACAAGTCTCTAACGCTACAGGGTCCTAATGTGGGCGTTGCTGGGAACGGCACTAGAGGATTAGAAGCCATTATTGAACCTGCAAGTCAAGGCAATGCGATTCAAATCACAGCCGACAATGTAACAATTGACGGTTTACAAGTTGGCGTTGGAAATGTCGATGCTGCGATTTATCAAACGGATCAAACTGATATCATCATTCAAAATAATGTGATTAATGCTGATTCGGTTGGTGTAGCGATGGTCGGGACGGGTGTTTTAACAGGTAGTATCAATGTAAATAACAATTTTGTTACCATAGCCGACTTTCTTACTTCAAATACTAGCAGTCTTGCCACAGGAGTAGCTTTGGTTGGACTGAGCGGCACCATTGATATAGATCTTTCTGATAATGTCTACTCAGGAGGTGCTCAAGCAGTCTTCGTTTTTGGTTGTCTAAGCACTAATGTTCTGAACATATCGGATGAATCAGTGACTAATGCAATACGTGGAATTTCAGTGTTCAGCTTCAATGGAGTTGTGAGGGCATCAAGTACACTACAAGTGAATGGCATGTCTGTCACCAATTTTGATGAGCCTGTCTCAGAGATTGCCGGTTTTCCTCAAGCAGGCATCTATTTCTATACTGATGGCTCAAGCACCGACAGTCACATTATAACTGCTACGGTGAGTAATTCCACTTTCAGTGGTACTTCCAATAGCGCATCCGATTATGCCGGAATCATATGCGGTGATTTTTCCTCGACGGATTATGTAGCAGTCCTCCAAGATATTACTATCAACGAATCTACATTCAGTAATAACGAAAATCGTGGTATTCAGATAAGGGGACAAAATACCAGTGTGGACATCAATCGATCCACTTTCCAAAACAATGGATTTGATCCGGTTGGAGCTGGTGGCAACCCTGGTTTTCATGTGGTCGTGAGAAATGGGGCTATCGCCACTATAGCAAACAGCCTTTTCATCAACCCCGCCAGCCAAACAAGTGATGAATTTGACGGATTGAGCCTTCAAGCGGGTAGCTCATTGAGCATCACAAATAGTTTTTTTAATCAAAATGGCAATGGTACTATAGCAGGTACTTCTGGTATTGATCTTTCGTTCAACCACTTCAGCACGACCGATGAATCGACCATCGTAGTTTTGGTTGGTACGGGCAATGACTTCACACCTTGGATAGCCTCAGGAACAGATACTGCTCCCGGAACTGAAGGCTTTCAACCTGACCTCTCAACACTGTATGTTAGTTCGCAGGGACAACAGACCTTGGGAGATAGAATCGATGAGGCATACGACTTAGTGACCTCAGGCGGCACTCTCAATATCAATTCCGGTACCTACACTGAAACTTTAGCTATCACTAAGCCACTGACGCTCAACGGAGCTAACCAAGGAACTCCAGGCAATGGATCCCGTGTGGCAGAAACGATAATTGAAGCCTTGTCTTCATTTGAAATTGGAATAGCCGTCGTTGCTGATAATGTAACTATCGACGGTCTTCAGATAGGCACGAGCAATTCAAGCTCCAACATTTCTAATGGCATTGCGGTCGATGGAAATCAGTCAATCACCATCCAGAATAATGTGGTGTATCCAAACTCCGCGGGCATAATTGTTGAAAACATATCAGACGGAACCATTAACGTCAATAGTAATGAGATCACCATGATAGACCTAGAAGATCAGGTCACCGCAACACTTCCAAGTACAGGTATCCAGTTATTATCCATCTCGGGAGGTGCACAAGTTTCACTTAGCAACAATGATATCTCGAATGCTTCTTATGGTATTGCTGGATATGCATTTACTCCTACAACTACAGTGACTATTGATGGAGGAAATTTTTCGGAATGTACCCAAGGCATAAGCGTCAATAACACAAACGGTTCTGGTGGTTATAGTCCTAGTAATGTCAATATTCAAAATGTTACCATGACTTCATTTCAAGGTCCTGACGGTGATGTATTAGCACCCGATGCACAGGCAGGTATATACCTTGGTGTATTTTCAAGTTTAAATACGGGTAACGCGACCGATAATGATACTCTTGTTGCGACTATAGAATCAGTTGATATCTCAGGCGTTGGATTCAGCATGTCTTCCAATGATTATTCCGCCATCTATGTGGCAGACTTTAACGGTGATCCAATGGTAGGCGTTCCCGATGATATCTCAATTGATGTCTCCATCAAAAATTCAAATATTCATGATAATGAAAACCGTGGAGTCTATACAAGAGGAGCAAATGCTAATACCGTTATCAGAAGGTCTACCTTTGACAATAACGGATTTAACCCTACATCTACAGGGTCTTCACTTTCCACTTTTGCCTCTGGTTCCATCACGATTACAAATAGCTACCTAATTAACCCTTCGACTGGTACAGCGACTGTGGAAACATTACTCGCACAACAAGAAGGTAGCATCACCGCTTCCGATAACAGCTTTAATGTCAATGATCCCTTGGATGAGGATAATAGAAACCTGGCAGAAGAGCAGAGTAACGGAATCATAAATATGTCTAACAACTGGTTTGGCACAAGTGACCTTAACACTATCGAGGGATATTTTACAGATGAAACCACAATCGACTTCTCCCCCTGGATCGCCTCTGGCATAGACACCAATCCAAGCTTTGCAGGCTTCCAGCCAGATCTATCCACTCTTCATGTCGGTACTTCAGGAGATCAGAATGCAGGTGGAATCATCCAAGAAGGCCATGACTTGGTGGACACCCTGGGTACGGTAGTGGTCAATGGTAACAGCTATAACACCGACACCCTTGAGGTTCAAAAGAGCTTCACCCTGAGCCCACTCGTCGGCTTGACCATTCAGGAGTTGACTACTAATGGTGGTACGCTTACAGTCGACAATGATCTTACGGTGACCTCTACGGTTACACTGACCAATGGAGTGGTTGATCTTGATCAGGATGATGGCACCAAGTCGGATGATCCGGTACTTACCATCACGGGAGCGACCATCAGTGGTACATTTTCTGATGCCAATCACATTGAGGGAAAGGTAAGTGCAGATGTTACCATGAGTACAAGTTTCCTATTTCCAGTAGGTGATGAAGGAGGCTACAGACCCGTAACGTTGTTGCCAACCGTAGCTTCAACTTTTGAAGTGGCACATTATGCCGAAAACGCACCTTCAGGTGATGGATTTGGAACAATCACAGATCTTGCTGATTTAGTCGGTGAGGTCAGCACAGCATTAAGCCCATCGGTAATCCAAAGTGTGCTTGATACCCGCTACTGGTCTATTGATCGGTCAGCAGGTAGTGGAAATACGGATGTCACACTGCAAGTACTCAACTCAGATATGGACATTGAGCCGGGAGTGCTTTCTATCACGCGCCTTGATGGATCTGACTGGGCAGAGATCACACGTGTGGGTGAAAGTGGCAGTGCCCCATTTACCGTAACCGGCACTACAGCAGACTTTAGTGCTTTCTCAGTGGCATCTGCCTTTAGTATGTCACCAGGTAATGTGGCTGGTGGATTGCAGATGTGGCTCAAAGCAGATAATGGTGTCACAGGTACATCCAGCGTTACTCAGTGGGATGACATGAGTGGCTTAAATAGGGACGTCACTCCTATTTCTGCCAATAGTCCTGCGCTACTAAATGATGCGGTCAATTTTAATGAAGCGATTGATTTTAGTGATGATCCGATGACTACTGGCTCGTCTGGTATACTTGGGGCGAACAGCGTGTATTCAAAATTCTCTGTGTTCCAGTTTGATGCAGCAGCAGGGAACAACCTAATAAGTTCGAATACCAACGGTTCGGCACTATCAGGCAATGGCACGGATACCGATATTCGAATATCGCATGATGGCACTTCTGTGCTTGAAGCTACCTCCGTAGTGGCCGCTGACAACTATTATATGGTATCAAGCATATATGGTGCGCCAGGTAGTGGTAATAATTTTATCCGAGTTAACGGCAATCAGGTAGCTACAAACATTACTAACTCAACCTATAGCGATGTTGAGATCCAAATTGGTGGATTAGCCGGAGCGGATGGACTAGATGGTAAGATTGCAGAAGCGATAGTTTATAACTCAGAAATAGGCGGTGGTGATCTTGGTCAGGTAGAATCCTACCTAGCGGTAAAATACGGTATCACCCTACCAGGAACTTACCTTGCATCTGATGGAGGTACTATTTGGAATAATGCTGGTTACAGCAATGATGTCGCCGGTATCGGAAGAGACGACTTCTCTGGGCTAGACCAAAGAAAGTCAAGAACGATCAATGCAGACTCGTTGGTCACCATAGCACTGGGCGATTACGACAGTCCAACGGCCTTTGTAGATAATGATGCCTGGCTGCTGTGGGGCAATGATAATGGTGCCATAACCTTCACAGAACCTATCAACAATGCTCATTCAGGTTCGTCCAATCGTATAGAAAGAGTTTGGAGAGTGCAGGAAACCGGCACTGTTGGCACTGTCGAACTCGCATTCAATTCATCAGCAAGTACAGAGACCATTTCACTCGTGGTTCATCCAACTCTTGTAACCTTTCCAAATGACGCCAATCGACAAGTATATGAGATGGCCTACAGCAGTGCTACCAATGATTATCGAGTAACGGTAGACTTGACCAATGGTGATTATTTCACATTCGCCGAGGGACCCGTGGGTGGCATTCCGGCAGTTGTGATCACTGAAGTAATTACAGACCCTAAGCAGAATTGGTCTGAAGACGGATTTCACAATCCTGCGCCTGGCAGCTCAGGGACGATCAACTCCGATGACGATTGGGTTGAACTTTTCATCACTCAGAGTAATATTGATCTAAGTGGCTACACCATTGACCTTATAGATAGCGATACCGTATCAGGCGGTCTTGGTGCTGACGAAGCGTTCACTGTGTCCAACTACAACTCTATCTCCGGCGGCCTCTTCCAGGCCACAGATAGTGGTGATTTTGTCATTCTTGGTCAATTAGTCAGTGGTGCTATGAACCAGGATATTCAGGTAATCCTGAGAGATGGTAATGGCAATGTGGTTGATCAAGTGCTCATAGAGAATGTGAGTCGTGGAACTGGGTTTAATGGGAATTCGACTGGTGTAGAAGATGAGTCCGTCACACGCTTATTCAACGATAGTGATACTAATGATGATGCTACTGATTTCGTGCTAACAAAAGCATCTCTGGGAACCACCGATCTCCAAACGGGAATTGTACTGATTAATGAAGTAGTAACAGACCCTCAGCGGGATTGGGACTCGTTCTCATTCACTGGGAACCCAGCTGAGGATGGCGTAACATCAGGGGCTAATGACGAATGGATCGAACTTTATATTGGTACTGATAGTCTCAACCTTACCAATTGGATCATTGAGATGATCGATGGCTCAAACGTGTCGGGTGAACTAACACTGGTCTCATCGGGGGGCGTCTTTAATTTCGTAAGCTATGTTTCTGATAACTCCGGTACATTCACTAATACTAGAGATGGTGACTACTTAGTGCTAGGAGACCCAACAGGCGACATGATAAATGATGTTTATCTTGTTTTAAGGGATCCGTTAGGAAATATAGTCGATGAAGTTGAGCTTGGTACTGATAGAGCAAGCGATGGCGCAGGTAATGAGGCTCCAAATGGAAACGCTACTAACAACTCATTGATAGATGAGGCGGTCGCACGATACTCAAACTCTACTAACACAGGTGATCCAAGTAGTGACTTCATCCAAACCTATGCTACTCCCGGAGCTACCAATAGCAAATCCGGTGTAGTTGTAATCAATGAAGTGGTCACAAATCCGCAGCAGGATTGGAGTGCGAATGGTTTTGACGGCACCATTGGAGGAAATGGAACACCGAGTGATACTGATGACTGGATTGAACTCTATTTTTCCGAAGATAATCTTAATCTCACCAACTGGACCATAGAAGTCACAGACGCAGGTTTTTTCAGTGGAAGTTTGCTCGCAGGAGGTGCTTTCCAATCCTCAGTTTATTTCGGGTCAGGTTCCTTTCTTGACACTAGGTCTGGTGACTATCTGGTCTTGGGAAATCCAACAGGTAGCGAAAACATTACAGCTGATGCGTTGATCAGAATTCTAGATGCCAGCGGAACAGAAATAGACAAAGTCGAAATTGGTGACGATATCGAAGGCGATGGAAATGGTGATGGTGCCCCGGATGGTGATGCGGCTGGTAGCTTGTCTACAGGGTTGGATGACGAATCCATCAGCAGAATCCCCAATGCGACAGATACTGGTGATGATGTTGCAGACTTCAGCCACTCAACAGCCACACTAGGCAGAGCCAATTCACAAGCACCAATAGAGACAATCGGCAATGCGCTGGATTTTGACGGTGATAATGATTTCGTAGCACTCCCCCAAAGCGGCAACTTTCCGATCTCCAATAGCTCAACATTCACACTTGAAATGTGGGTGAATGGGGTAGCACAGGAGGACAGTGTTGTATTTGCAGAAGGTAATTCTACAGATGATGATACTCGATTCAGCCTCGGATCAGGGATAGGTGCTGATACTGACAAACTGAGGTTCAATATTGTCGAAGATGACGGTACAGAAGTATTGGATGCTACTACAAATGCAACAGTCTTCGACGGGAACTGGCATCATATAGCGCTGGTTCGCGGTAGCGCGTCGACGGCAGACGTATATGTCGACGGCATCCTGGACGCAACTAACTTTGACTATAGCATTGGCACACTGACACCAGATACCACTACTATTGGAGCATTAGTCAATACGACTAATACTTCCGAATATCTTGGACAAATAGACGAAATGAGGTTGTGGTCAACAGCCAGAACTCAAGTAGAAATTCTTGAAAACATCAATACTACCGTAGATCAGTCTGATGCTCATCTCTTGTCTTATTATAGGTTTGATCATTCTTCGGGATCAGACCTTATCGATTTGGCAGGTACCGATGATGGCGAACTAGAAAACATGGCCAACGACGACTGGATCACCGCAGACTGGGCGGTCTATGCTGAGAACAGTACCATTGTACAGAGCGCATCAGGCAACCAAAGCACTTCGGGCTCTGGTCAATTGTCAATTGTCAATGCTACATTCCTGGTAGACAATGACGATATCCTTCTTGTAGGACACGAAAGCAGCGATTTCGACACGGTCACCACATTATTGCCGCCAAACACTTTAGTCACAAGCCGATACGCCCGCAGCTGGCATCTGACGAAAAATGATGCAGCGGGTACAGATGGTGGTTCCGTAACTATGAGTTTTGAGATTGGTCAGGAGCCTGATAGTTCGCTGACCTATTATCTGCTGGAAACTCCTGACCCTTCTTCAGCTTTTGACATCACTCCTGTTGTAGGCTATCAGCCTGGTGCTACATCTGTTGACTTCACAGTTGATGTCGATTCATTGACAGATGAGCAGTACTACACGCTCGGCTGGTCTGACGCTGGGCCGGGCAATGCGCTGGATTTTGATGGCACAGATGACTTTGTTTTTACAGCCAATGATGCATCGTTAACACTTACTGATTTTTCTCTAGAAGCATGGGTTAAGACTTCTCAAACAGCTACTCCATTTGCCAGGATAATCACAAAGCCTGAGTCAGGAACGCAGAATTATTCGCTAAACATTAATGATGGCAAACCTCAGGTTAGATTTGATAACGGAGCTGGACAATCCGCTGAAGGCACGCAAGATGTTAACGATGGTGAATGGCATCATTTGGCAGGAGTCTTTGATGATACTAACAATCTCTTAAGTCTTTATCTGGATGGAGCGCTCGCGGCTGAAACAAGTACATCTGCAGCATCACCTTTATCAGCAAGCGAGGGTCTATTTCTTGGGAAATTTGGTGATAGTTTTGATCAGTTTTTTGTAGGAGAAATTGACGAAGTGCGTATTTGGAACGATGTAAGAACTCAAAATGAAATCGTAGAGTACATGAATGCCAACCTGGTTGGCAATGAAGTAAATCTGGTTGCATACTATCGTTTCAATCAGGGAATTGGGAATGACCCTTACAATCTTCCCGACCTATCAGGAAGTGGCAACAATGGACAGCTGCAAGACTTTGACAATCTTGACAACAGTACTAGCTCCTCCAACTACGTTACGGCTGATCGCTCTAGTCTAACGGCAACCGTAACCATTATCAACACGACCGTAGATGTTCTAACCAATAGTTCCGAAGAACTCACCCTTACCAGCACCACTTCCGATTTTCTTCAGGATGAGGGTGACTTTATCACCTGGGGTCATGATGACAATGACTTTGTGGAAGTCACGTCTGACCTGCCGACCTCTTCTAACCTTGCCGCCAGAATGGATAGAACCTGGCAACTGACCAAAGGAGATGTTAGTGATAATGATGGCTTGGTCACCTTTGCCTTTGATCTGGGCACTGCTCCAGATCCAGATTACACCTACTATCTCCTCCAGCGTACCGGCATAGCCGGATTCTTCAATATTACGGAAGTGATAGGTTCTTATCCTGATGGCGACAGTGTTAAGTTCACCGTAGATGCTGCTCAGATCGCAAGCAGAAATTACTTCACACTGGGGAGATCAAATGCTGGGCCTGGGCATTCTCTGGATTTTGATGAGACGGATGATCAAGTGAGCATGGGTGACAACCTGATAGATGGAGCCAATACCCTCACTGTAGAGGTCTGGATCTATCCTATAGCCTTCAGCGGCACTACGGCTACCACTGACATACGTACGATTATAAGCAAAGGCGATAGCGAAGCGCAAACAGGTGTCTTAGGTATTTATTTCGAAGGGGACGGTAGTTCTAGTAGCAACTTAGTCGTGGCGCTTGACAATGGTACTACACTGGTAGAGTCTGTTTACGAGGTAGTAACTACCGCAATCAATCTCAACACCTGGCAGCACCTGACTATCACCTGGTCATCTGGTGCGGGTATAAGCACTTATCTCAATGGTGAACTTTTAGGCACCTCCAGCGTGCTTTCCGGCCCGCTTGATGACGTATCAGATGCATTCATCATTGGTGGCTCCACAGATACGGACGAGGATGGCTATGAGGGTATCATTGACGAAGTACGCATCTGGGATGACGTAAGAAGTGAGGCCGAAATCCAGGCCAATCTTTACCGCTCACTGGATGTGGCCAATGAAACCAACCTTGTTGCTTACTACAAGTTTGATGACGGAATCGCCGCTAGCGACAACTCAAGTCCGGCGGTAGATCTCCTTGCCGACTACTCAGGCAATGACCTAAGTGGTGACTTGACGGGTTTTACGTTAGCGGGAGGTAATTCTAATTGGGTACTTTCGGAAATACCTCTCGCCGACGAATCGGTGGCTAGTGCACTGTCGGGTCCAGGAAATGCATTGGACTTTGATGGTAGTAATGATTATGTGGAAGTCACAGATAACGATCTTCTTGACATTACAGAAATCCTTACTCTTGAAGCCTGGGTCAATGTGACTACCTCCCCTGCTACGGCGAGCGAAGGAGTGATCTCCAAATTCCTTACTGCTGGCGGTCAGCAATCTTTTAGTCTCGATATTAATACAGGCGATAGTGTCGTATTCACCCTGTCAGCAAACGGTGCAAATAGCGCCTCGGTCAGCAGTGACAATAGTATTCCGCTAGGTGAGTGGGTACATCTGGCGGCTGTGTACAATCCATCGACAAGCATGGAAATCTATGTCAACGGTATACTAGATGGTGAGCGGACAAGCGGTGTACCAGCAGCCATTCATTCCGGCAGTGCTCCGCTATGGATAGGAGCTATTACGGCAGGTGTTATTGATGCTGATAATGCGATAGAGGCTAGCATAGACGAGGTGAGGATTTGGAACACGGCAAGAACAAGGGTCGAACTACAGGACAACATGTTTAAACAGCTTGAAGGAAATGAATCAGGACTGGTGGCTTATTATACATTCGATGAAATCTCAGGTACGAGTACCCTGAATGATGCCACCGCAAATGGTCTCAACGGCAGTTTGCCTGATCCTAGTCAGCACACATCCTGGGTAAGTGCTTCTGCTAGAGAGCCTGAAAAAAATATTGAAGTCAACAACTGGAACACGACAGCCACCTGGAAGTCTAGGGCCGTACCCAACGCCACCACAGAGCAGCTCGATCTTAGCCAGGATATTACCGTCGATGTGCCAGTGGCTGTCGACCTACTCAACATCAACTCTGGTGTCACTGTCACTGTCTCTGCCGGCCAAACCCTCACTGTCAATGGCAACTTCATAAACAACGGCAGTATTATCGGGGATGGAACATTGGTAATCAACGGTGGCAGTCCTGCATTGTATGGAGGAACAATCAGTAATCTCCAATTGGCAGGTGCCAATGCTACGCTGATGAGTGCTACCACGGTGAGCAATACCCTAGACCTTAATAGCAACAGCACGCTCAACATTGATGATTACAATCTGACGGTGAATGAAATATCTGGCTTCAGCAGTAGTGCCTATATCGAGACTAAAAACCAGAACACTACTTCTGGTTTTGTGATCAAATCATTGGCGGTAGCAGACGGGGACTTCACCTTTCCGATAGGATCCAGTGGATCATGCACGCCCCTAACTGTAAAGAACTTAGGTAGCACTGGCAATATAGAGGCCAGGGTATTTGACAACACCTATGCGCAGGGCACCAGCGGAGTAGTGATAGATACAGAGAAAGAGGTCAATAAGTCCTGGGAGATCAATGGAGACGCTGGTGTGAATGTGACCGTGACACTCCAGTGGAATGGCACAGACGAAGATCCGAACTTTGCCTCGGCCCGATCTACTGCCTATATGAGCAAAAATGACTACAACTGGTGGGAGAAGATCACCCCAGATGTTGGCGTGACCGGTAGTGATCCGTACATGATTGCAGCATCCGGCATCCAGACATTCTCAGTTTTTGGCACAGGCACGGAGGACTCCTCCCTACCGGTAACCTGGATGGCATTCGAAGCATTTGAAAATGAGAATCAGGATGTCGAATTGCATTGGTCTACAGCCTCAGAACTCAACAATGATCGGTTTGAGGTAGAGAAATCATTTGACGGTAATACGTTCAAAGTAATTGGTGAAATCACCGGAAATGGAACTGTGAATACCCTGAGCGATTATCAGTTTATGGATACCGAACCTTTCAATGGCATCAACTACTATAGATTGCGACAGGTGGACTATGACGGTACAGATGACTACTCAGAACTGGTGTCAGTGTTTGTAGACGTACAACGCGAGTACAATATCACATTGTCTCCGAATCCGACTTTTGATGTTACCACGCTGAACATTGAATGGGAAAACGATGAGGATTATGCGGTGGGCATATTTGATATGATGGGAAGAAATCTTGGAGTAGTTCATTCTAAGTTCACCCAACTCAATTTGGATTTAACCACTTTACCCAAAGGCATGTACATCATCAAGATCCACACTGGTGATAAGGTAATCGCTAAGAAGTTGATTAAATACTAAACTTGAAACAGCGTTCCTGTATTGGGGCGGGGTTTTAAACGGAGCAAAAAAAGAAAATAATATAAAATATTAAAATTATAATGTATGTTAAATA
>JAVKDO010000055.1:0-10522 GCA_040222235.1 Cyclobacteriaceae bacterium | reverse complement strand
CTCGAATCTAATCACCAGGTGCAGATACCAGAAAAGCAGCTCCCTCTTACAGGAGCTGCCTCGTTGTTGTGCAATAAAATTAACGCTTCTTACTCTTTGATAAACTTACGCTGCATTAATGTTTCACCGTTGCTGGCGGTCAACCGGATCAGGTAGATGCCCACTGGCCAGGCCTGCACATCGATCTCAGCTTTGTGACCAATGAGCGGGCTGCCCATCATGAGCACGCCGCTCAGGTTGTACACCTCCACTTCCTCCAGCGTGCTGTTGGTGACCTCTACCGACAATATATGCTGCACGGGATTGGGATAGAGTGATACGATCACTGGCAACTCCTCGATGGCCGTCACCGCGCCCTCTATGGTCAAAGTGCCGGAGACCGATCCCTCATAGTTGGGATCATCGATGGTGATGGTCACTTCATACTCACCTGCCACGCTCGGTACTTCCTCCAATCCATCATAGGTGATGATATAGGATAAGCCCGCAGGGTCAGTAGTGACCACTGGCTGGTTGCCATCCTCCGACAGCACCTGCTCCAGCTCGCTCACAGTGATGGTCGCCTGCAGCTTGTTGATCGTCAATGTACCCTCGACATAGCTGAATTCATACAAGGCCGACTGTCCACCCGCTACCGCAATACTATAGGTACCTGCATTCGCTCCTTCCACTGCCTCGGTGGTGATCGCAGGCTCCAGCTCCAGTGCTGAACCATCCTCTCCATTCACAAAGCCACTATAGACATAGTCAAGACCGGGCAGGCTCTCATTATAATCGATTGCTTTGTTGTTGGCCGTGACGGTCAAGGTAGTCTTAGTCACGGTCAGCTCACCATCCTCCAGCACCAGCTCGTAGTTGTCGGCACTGCCTCCGGTGAGGGTGATCGCGTACACTCCGGGTACCGTACTTTCCTCCACGGCGGTACTCGCCGTAGGTGGTACGATATCCGCCTCGGTATCTCCATTAGCAAAGCCTTCATACCCGAAAGAAAGTGAAGGCGGTTGACTCCCATACACCATGGCAGCATCAGTTGCCCTTATCGTAAGTGGAGCCCGTGCCACTGTTAAGCTTCCATCAACGTAATTGAAACTGTAGTTGTCATCCATTCCTTCAGATGCTTCAAGCGGATAGGTACCTGCTTGGCTGGAGATATCTGCGGCTGTAGATACGGTCGGCAGTGACTCCAGTACGGATTCATCCTCATCATTCGCAAAACCTGAATAGACCAGTGTCAATTCAGGAAAAGAGACATCACCATAAACCATGGCAACATCATTGGGAGTGACTGTAAGGTTGGCTTTGTTAATGGTCAGCTTACCGTCAGAAAAAATGAAATCATAGTTGTTGTCAGAACCTCCCGAAAGGGTAATTGGATAAATCCCAACTTTGCTGGTTTCATCTGCAGTTGTAGTCGAACTTGGAGCTGTGTCAATGTCACTTTCCTCATCTCCATTTAAAAGGTTTGTATACACGAGGACAAATGCAGGGTTTGCTTCTCCATAGCTCCGTTCAACATCTAATGGCGCAACCATCAGAGAAGCTTTACTGATAGTCAATGTCGCATCTACATAGGTGAAGCTATAATTATTATCAGAGCCGTCTTGATTGACCCTGATCGGGTAAACACCAGCATTAGAAGTTGTGCTGGCAGTGGTAGTTAAGCCGGAAGGTGTTCTGTCAATCACCGCTGCGTTTTCTCCATTGACAAAGCCACTGTACCCAAAAGAAAGTGAAGGAAGTTGGCCTCCATACACCACGGTAGCATCTGTTGCTATTAGCCTCAGTGAAGCCTTTTGAATCGTTAAAATCCCATCTTCCAAAACGAACTCATAATTATCATCAGACCCGCCTGATAAGGTGATATCATAAGTACCGGCATCACTCGTTTTGATTGCGGATGTAGCTATGGTGGGTTCCGTATCTAGCACAGATACATCTTCTCCGTTTACAAAGCCAGCATATGAAAAAGTTAAAGCTGGGTTATCTTTTCCGTAGATTTTAGTAAAGTTATTGGCTGTCGTAGTGAGTAATGCTTTTCCGATGATCAGCACTCCATCTTCATAGTTAAAGTTATAGTTATTGTCGCTTCCATCCTGAGTCACCGTAATGGGATACATGCCACGAGATGACGTGATCATTGCTGTGGTAGATATGCCTGAAGGCTCAAAGTCGAGAACTGAAGCGTCTTCTCCGTTGACAAACCCTGAGTAACTATAGGTAAGTGTCGGAAATGAAGTATCTCCATACCTAAAGTCCTGATCATCCGCAGCTACGATCAAATCAGCCCTTTCAATGGTCATTGTGCCGTTGACAAATGAAAATTCATAATTATCATCAAAGGCTCCAGAAGGTACGATATCAATGGCTCCTACGGGTGTCGTCACAGTAGTCGAAGTGGAAGCTGACGGTAAGACGTCAATCACAGCTATGTCATCTCCACCAATAAATCCATTATAGGTGAATGTAAAAACCGGATCTGGTTCGCCATATTTTCGGGTTTTGTTTTCGGCTGTTACTATCAGTGATGCTTTTGATGCGGTTATGATGGCAGTAACCGTATTGCCTCCCAGACCAGAATCATTATTGGAAGTGGCTGCCTGAATATCAAAAGAAGAAGTGCCTGCTTTGGATGGTGCAAACTTCAGCCCAAGTGCCCCCTCGATGAAAGTGACGAAATCACCTTCGCTTACAGAAGTTAATCCATCATTAAGGTAGAGATCTCCATCCAAAATATTGGTCACTTTGAAGTGGGTCACCTCAGACCCATCAGTTGCATTTTTTGAAACAACCAACCCACTTGTATTCAATGTCTTATAAATGGATGTGGTATTGGTAATGGACGGGTCGTCCGCCACAGGATCAATGGTGAGCGTAAAGGTTGTTTCAGTAAAATCGCCCTTGCTATCCGTTGCTCTAAGTGTAATATCTGATGTGCCTGATACTTCATCATCAAAAGTGATGGTGAGGATGCCATTCGAAATATCTAACGAAGTGAAGAGTCCTGAATTCGTATTTCCTGAAATACTTTGTTCAACGTTTATTGCTGGCTCATCAGAGGGTGAAAATAGTGTCGAAAGATCCAATGTGTAACTTTCATCTCCTTCAACGAGGGTCACATCTTGAGCCGGAGTGATTAAGGTGGGAGGGGTATTGACAATCTCAAACAATTCACTCAATGGTTGTCCATTGTTAGGAGTAGTGCTGTAGATGGTGGAATAGACACCTGAGGTTGTAAGCTTAAAAAGTGTTCCATTGCTGTTTGCCCCATCAAACTGTGTGGTTCCATATAAATTTCCGTCTGATGCCAATGTGATAGAGACAAGCCCGGCAGTAGCTGCCTTATCGTGGAGTAATGTGTATGTACCTGTCGCAATTTCAAATTTGAAGATAGAGCCCTTGTTGTTTGAAGCCCCCATAGTAGTTTGCCCATATAAAAACCCACTGCTAATGATGAAATTATTGTCAACACCAAATCCTATATTGTTAGGAATACCTCCTTCACCTGCATACACTCCAGTAGTTAGATCGTAACTGTAAACCGCCCCATTTCCAAATCCTCCGCCTATACCATTTAGCCCGTACAGCTTCCCATTGTATTCCACTAATCGAGTAGATGTGCAGCAACCGGCAGCAGTGTTGAAATGATAAACTACACTGAAATTGGTACCCTCTTTCGAGATCTTGAAAATGGTGCCCCTATCGTGATTCCCACCTATAGCAGTTGTGCCGTACAGAAATCCATCAGACGCTTCCACTAGGCCTGCATCCAATTGGTCTCCATCATTACTCCTATTCATGTAACGCAGCACCTCGAAATTCGAACCGTCTCTATCTAAGCGAAAGATGGTTCCCTCAGATGTAACCGTCGTTGATCCTACGCTACTAGTGCCATAGAGTTTTCCGTCGCTAGCTTCTATCAAATCACCATTTACGAACTGAGCATCTGTTCCATCAAAAACTTTGATTGCCTGATAATTTCTTCCATCTGCATAAGACCGAAAAATGAACCCCTTGTCGTTAGCTCCACCTCGATATGAAACACCATAAATGAGCTTGTCTGAAGCTTCGAGCAAACCATCTCTTATTTCTGCGGTTGATGGAAAAGGATTTGATGCGACATAACCTGAACCATCAGCTTGAATCATATAAAGATTGTCACTTCCCAGGGTTGTCCCCAGAAAACGAATGGTCTGTGCCGAACCATTGGTGAAAAGTAGAGATAAGAAAAGTGTAAAAAGGCTGATTGTAGTTTTCATAATTATCAGATTATTGCAATTTGATATAGCAATAATCTAATATATTCTTTCCCCTATAGCGCAGATCTATTCAACCAGGCCTTCGCTCTATTTTACTACGCAATAAAATTATTAAGAGGATTCCTGACTCGAGCTTAGGACTAGAAAAAGCTTCTTAGCACATCCATGAACTCTTCCTTTTTGGCGATAGCCACAGGTACCTCAGAGCCGTCTTCCAGAATCGCTCCTCCATCTTTGCGATTGTAGCCCGTTACATAGTTCATATTGATCAACCAAGACTTATGGGCCCGGAAGAAGCCATTTGGTGAAAGTAGTTCGTCATATTCCTTCAGTGTCTTCGATACCATGATCTCTTTTCCTCCAATCAAATGAAAAACCGTATAGTTGATCAATGAGTGACACTTGATTATGGTTTGGGTATCCACCACGTGGACAAAATCCATGGTCGAGAGTACGATTTTCTTTGGCCTGTTGGCAGGTTGCAGGTTTTCTAGCAGTACGTGGAGATTGCCGGCTGCACGCCCCTTCATCATCCTACTAACTGCCTCGGCAATCGCGGATTCCAACCTTAATGGATCGACAGGTTTTAATAGGTAGTCTACCGCTGAAAATTTGAATGCTTCAACGGCATAGTTAGAATAAGCAGTGATGAAAATAACCTGAAATTCCCCGTTTGGTATTCGCCTAAGGATTTCAAAAGAGTGCTCGTTTCCGAGCTGTATATCGAGAAAAATCAGGTCAGGAGATAGTTTTTGTATGGAGGATATAGCTTCCACTACGGTAACGGCCACTCCAATTACTTTCACATCGGGGCGCACCATTTTTATGAGGTCTTCGAGCGCCTCTCTGGCCTTCACTTCGTCTTCAACGATCAGTGCTTTTACTTCAGTGGCCATAGATAATCGGTAAATCCATTGTGACGATTACTCCTGAAACCTTACCTGTTTCATTTGTCCTATTGGCAATGTTCATTTTCAAATTCTTCTCGTACTTCCTGAGGTGATGGAGACGTTCTTTGGCAATGGTCGTAGCAAGGGACTGTTCGGATTTGGGTACATTTTCATCCAAGCCAGCTCCGTCATCTTCGATAGACAAATGGAGTACTTGTTCATTCTTCTCGATACGAATGGATATTTTTCCTGAATCACGACCCCTAAGCCCATGTTTGATCGCGTTTTCCAGGAAGGGTTGTACCATCATTGGGGGCACCATCAACTCATCATTCTCATCAAACCCGGATTGGATTATTTCCAAATCTAGGGATTTGCTAAACCTGACCTGCTCCAACTGGACGTAATTCTTGATCATCTCAATTTCCTTGGTCAGTGGAATTAGTTCTTTTCGTGAAGCTTCCAGAATATCCCGTGTCAGCTCACCAAATTTTGCCAGGTAAGTAGCTGCCTCCCTACGGTTATCCCTTGTAATAAACCCCTGAATAGATGCCAGGGCATTGAAAATAAAATGGGGATTCATTTGTGTCCGCAAAAGGTTTTGCTCGATCGATAATTGTCGCTGCTGCTGCTTCGACCGGTTTTGACGGTACAGAAGGATGCCCACCACCAGAACAAGTGAGAATATGGCAAAGGCTGCCGTCATTATGATTTGCTGCCGATCAAGCTGAAGGTCTTTGATCTCATTTTGTTGCGCCAGGGACGCGATCTGTCGTTCCTTTCGTTCTGTTTCAAACTGTTTTTTCAATATCTCCACTGTCTTGACCCGTTGCGATTCGTTCACTTTATGATAGAGCTCCCGATAGGTAAGAGAATAGTCGTAGGCTGCCTGCATATTTCCAAGTATCGAATTGATTTCGCCCAATATTACAAGCGATGAGAGCTGGAATTCTTCGTGCATGAGGTCTTTGGCGATTGCATGCGCTCTTTCTGCATCCTTCAATGCTTCCTGGTACCTCCCCTTTCTGGTAAGTGCTCGGGATAGTAGGATATTGTTCATCGCTATAAGATCATCAGGCTTTGAGCTCTTTGAAAGGAAGAGGGACTTTTTTAGTGTATGGATCGCGGTATCCAGTTTGTCTTGTTCCAAGTATACTTCACCGATCTGTCCAAGGAGGGTCGCCATTACTATAGTATCGTTCGTTTGCTCAGCAAGTAGAAACGACCTGTCAAAGGCCATCAAAGAGCTATCTAGTGCATGCAGACCGAAATAGGCCAAGCCCAGGTTCATCAATTCGTACATTTCGTCTCCGGGTGATCCTCCTTTTAGAAGTGGTATGATCTTGATTGCCTCTTCATAGTTTTTCATATCAAGATAAATATTGGAAGCACCCTGCAAAGCCAAATATTCCAACTTGGCATCCCCTGCTCTTCTGGCCAGGCTATCAGCAATGAGGATATAATATAAAGCAGAGTCATACTGACCCAATAGGCGGTAGTTGACAGACACATTTCTCGCACTTAAAAATAAGCGGTCGGGTGACTTAGCCTTTGCTAAAAAGTAGGCGGAGAGACTGGTACTTTTGGCTTCTTGCAAATCCCCTACTTTTTTCAAAAATGAACTCTTGGCATTGTGGTACCTGATACTCGCGGAATAGTTTTCCTGCCTCTCGGAATAGTAAATGGAAGAGTCCAAAAAAGGTATTCCGGCATACGGGTCTATCCTGTAGTACCCCAAGGCGATCCCAAAAAATAGCTGTGCAATAACAGTATCGTTTTTCTCTTTCTTGGCCTGTCCCATCCATTCCAATGCCAGGTCTTTGCTGCCTTCAAATGCTCCAGATGTCACTGAATCATTTACTTGATCCAAGATGGAGATCCATTTGGGTTGAGCACTGACCAAAGTACCCTGCAGCAAGAGAAAAAAGAAAAAGGTAAGTCTCATCACATGACCAATTTAATCAGGATAGCTGTGATCACAGATAGGAATTTACCTGAGCGCACATACCTCAGGCTATCCTTCTATTTAAACCCGCTAATTATCGATTGAATAACCGGATGAACTGATTTAAACAAAACCACGAACTCATCGGTGGATTCTGTTTTGTACGTGTATCCTTGATGCGGCTAAATAGCAATTATATTTTCAGACTTGCTTACACTGGATGGTGTCTATATCCATCCCATACTTGGTCGACCCTGAATTTTTTGGTATTCCTTCTTCAGAGTGAGTTCATCTTCTTATCTGGGGTATTGGTTGCAGCCTCTGTTGCTGATCTTCGATTTGGTGAGTGTGCCCCTTTGATTTCACGCCCTTACGGACTCTTTCTGAAAAGTACTACGGAAAACAGGAAAATCATCGTATCGATAGGCTGTAAAAAAAGCAGCTCCCTCTTACTGGAGCTGCCTCGTTGTTATGCACTAAAATTACTGCTTCTTACTCTTTGATAAACTTACGCTGCATGAGTGTTTCACCGCTGCTGGCGGTCAGCCGGATCAGATAGATGCCCACTGGCCAGGCCTGCACGTCGATCTCAGCTTTGTGGCCGATGAGCGGGCTGCCCATCATCCGCACTCCGCTGAGGTTGTAGACCTCCACTTCATCCAGGGAGCTGTTGGTGACCTCTACCGACAATATGCGCTGCACAGGATTGGGATAGAGTGATACGCTCACTGGCAAGTCCTCGATAGCAGTGACAGCCTCCTCTATGGTCAACGTGCCCGTGACGAATCCCTCATAGTTGGCATCATCGATGGTAATGGTCACCTCGTACTCCCCTGCCGCACTCGGTACTTCCTCCAATCCATCGTAGGTAATGATATATGCCAAGCCCACAGGGTCAGTCGTGACTACCGGCTGGTTGCCATCATCCGACAGGACCTGCTCTAGCTCAGTGACGGTGATGGTCGCCTGTAGCTTGTTGATCGTCAATGTGCCTTCGACATAGCTGAATTCATACAAAGCCGACTGTCCGCCCACTACCGCAATGCTGTAAGTGCCCGCATTGGCACTTTCCACTGCCTCGGTGGTGATCGTAGGCTCTAGCTCCAGTGCAGAAGCATCCTCTCCATTCACAAAGCCACTATAGGCATAGTCAAGGCTAGGCAGGCTCTCATTATAATCGATTGCTTTGTCATTGGCTGTGACAGTCAGGGGTGCTTTGATCACGGTCAACTCAGCGTCCTCAAGCATCAGATCGTAGTTACCCGCACTGCCTCCGGTGAGTACGATGGCGTATACCCCAGGCACGGTGCTCTCCACCACCTCGGTTGTTGCCAATGGCGGCACGATATCCACTTCTGAATCACCTTCAACAAATCCCTCATAAGTCAACGTCAGTTCCGGGTTGGGGGCCCCATAAGTTTTGGTCTGGTTATTGGCCCTCACAATAAGCTGCGCACGTCCGACAGTCAAAGTACCTGGCTGCAAAACCAATGTGTAGTTCTGGGCACTACCTCCTGTCAGAACGATCTCATAGGTACCATTCTGGCTGGTGCTGGTGGCCGTAGTGCTGCCAACAGGAGCGGTGATGTCTGCCTCAGTATCATCATTGACAAAGCCCTCATAGCTAATGGTAAATGCAGGGTTATCAACACCGAAAGTTCGCTGCACATCATCGGCGGTGGCAATGAGTTCGGCTTTTGCGACGCTCAATACGCCATCAACCAAGGTCAACACATAGTTGTCCGCCTCCCCGCCACTGATCACGATGGCATAGCCGTCCTCGGTCACAGGACTGGTCGCATCAGCGCTGGTAGAAGCCACGGGAGGTGTGATATCACTTGCATCATCGCCATTGACAAAACCTTCGTAGGTCAATGTCAGCGTTGGATTGTCGGCTCCATAAACCTTGACCAGATCATCCGCTTTTACCGTGAGTGGTGCCTTAGCTACCGCAAATGTGCGGGAGGTGCTGACGGGATTGTAGTTGGCATTACCAGCCTGGGTCGCCTCGATAGTGACCTCTCCCGCACCGGTGATCTCCACGCGGCTACCAGCTACACGCGCCGCACCATCGCTAACCCTGAAGTCCACGGCAAGTCCTGCGCTGCTGCTGGCACTGAGGGTAAAGTCATTGTCACCATAGACCTTATCAGAAATAGTCGTGAAAGAGATGGTCTGATTGGCACGGCTGATCGCAAAGCTCCGCTCGACTGGTGTAGCAGGGTTGAAGCTACCGTCACCATCCTGCAAGGCACGTACGGTGGCTGTGCCAGCCCCGGTGATTGTAACAGCACTACCGTCAATAGAGATCGGGCCACCGACCACTTCATATGTGACCGGCAGGTCACTATCTGAAGTAGCCGCCAGGGTAAATGCCGCCTGACCGAAGGTCTTCGTAGTAATGGTAGGGAAAGTTATGACCTGGTTCGATTTGCCGGGATCTGTCACCAGGAAACTCTCGGACACAGTCATGGCAGCAGTGTGGTTATCATCGCCTGATTGACTTACAGTGACCGTGACCAGCCCGGTGGTTCCCGATACGGTAACCAACCCATCAGCGCTGATAGTAGCAGGGCCTGAGACTTCATATATCAAGTCAAGCGACGAGTTGATGATGGCGCCTATACTGAAGGGTGCATCAGTGATAAGTCTGTCGCCTATTCCCGGTAGGGTGATCACCTGCTCTAGCCTCGCTACCGCAAATGACTGGGTAGTTTCGGCGGAAGCATATGTGATGTCTCCAGCTTGTAGGGCGGTGACAGTCACCTCCCCGGCTCCTGTGATGCTCAAGATATTTCCCGATAGGATGGCAGGCCCGGCTACTTCGAAGTATACGGGTAATCCTGAGGTTGCCGTAGCGACCAATGCTATGGATGGATCACCGAAAACCCTATTTTCCAAGGGAGCAAAGGTGATCGTCTGCTGTATAACACCGGCCGAAATCACCTCGAAGCTGGTGCTCACCGGTTGGGCAGCCAAATGATTGTTGTCGCCCGGCTGACTTGCTGTCACGGTCACTGTGCCGATGGTACCGTCGAGGATGATCGATCCATTCTCAACACGTGCTGGCCCTGTGACTTCTATGCTCACTGACAAGCCTGAACTCGATGAGACACTGACTTCAAAAGGAGGTGCTGAAACCACCTTATCTTCAATAGCCAAGAGTTCAATAGCTTGAGCAGCCTTGGTAACAATCAGATTGCTCGATTCAAAACTTAGTGCATAGTTGTCGCTTAATGACAAGCTGCCTTGCTGGATAGTGTAATTGCCTACATCTTCTCCGATTTCTCTTTCCAGGGTTCCGCTGAAGGCATCTTCGAAGGCTAGTTGACCAGACGTGATCTCGTAGGTCAAATCTGGATCTTAATCTCACTATGTTATGCTCTGAACGTCGGCCATCACGGTGTTCGCTCGCTCGGTAATCGTAAGTT
>JAVKDO010000054.1:0-41967 GCA_040222235.1 Cyclobacteriaceae bacterium | reverse complement strand
ACTGAAGAGTCTGGGGGGAGCCATCCATAGCCCGGGGTTTAAACCCCGGGCTATGGATGGCTCCCCCCAGACTCTTCAGTTGGCTCAGAAGTAACTCCCGCACTAGATGAGGACGTGCGACAAGACATCAATGGATGATTGCTTTCTTATTCTATTTTCATAGAAGGTTTCCTACTATTTGGAGTATGAAGCCAATGGCCAACATTAATAGGCCAATCCTTGACATTTTTCTTTTTAGTTTAAATACTTTCTCAAGCTCTTCTTCGGATGGAGCAGATTCAAGAAGTATTCCGAACTGCTGCCTTGGCGGTTCATAAAAGAAGAGAACAATAACTCCGATGAAATCTAAAGCCAAGCCAGTAACATTAAAAATAGTGCTTGTTTCCATCTTAGCAAATTCTATGATAATCCCCAGGCGTATCCACATCTACCAGTACATGATCATTTTGCATCTTCACCTTACTGAGATGAGCCAAGTTGTCTTGTACAATACCCCTACAACCCTCCATATCTTGATGAGCCAGAATGGCTTGACGGTAAGCCGATGAGAAGATCACCGGATTTCCTTTTTGACCTTTGTGAAAAGGCAATACGATAGCCTTCGAATCCTCAGCATACGAAGAGGCAAAAGAATTGATTAATTGGTCATATTCTGAGGTGGTAATCCTTGGCATATCACCCAGGCAAATCATGAAACCATCTGAGTCGCTAGCCGCCAACTTCACTCCACATTGGATAGTAGTCGTCATGCCGTGCTTGTGATCAGGGTTCGAGACTATTGTGATTCCCCTGTCTGCCGGCAGGCAGGCGGTAGGCATAGCTTTAATCAGATCGTGGGTCAAAGGACTTGACACGACGATCACCTCACTTACCTGCGAAGTGAGTAGCTCCGCAACTACCTGCTCGAGGATGGCCTTTTCCCGATAGGGTAGAAATAGCTTCTGCTGGCCCTCCATCCGCGAGGATAGGCCTGCTGCTAGTACAATAGCCGTAATCTTAGCCATGGATCAGCTGCTGTACTTGCTCGTATTCTTCAGGGGTGTTGACATTGGTCAGTACCTCAGGGCTGGGTGGGTCAAGCTCATTGATATCGCTATTGATGAGCACCTTGCGCACACAGCTATATCCGATAGAGAGGAAGTAGAGCAGGCGCTGGTACATACGCGGCTCCCAGATGGTGATCATAGGCTCGGGGTGGCCAGTTACCGGGCTATGGAAACAGGTCGCAAACTTTGAAGGATCGCGCTGCTCGATCAGATGCTTGATCACTTGCTGATCCACCAATGGCACGTCACAGGCGAGTGCTAACCAGGCGGCATTGGGATCATGGCGAAATGCAGAAAGCAATCCACCATAGGGGCCAAGCCCCATAAAGCTATCTTCGAGCTTAGTATATTGGGTATCGATATCATTCCCGGGTTGGACGGATAAGTACACCTCATCGCATACCTCGTTGAGCAGGTCAGCAACATACTCGCGTTGAGGTTTGCCGTGATAGTCGATAGCGCCTTTATCACGCCCCATGCGCATGCTCTGTCCACCGGCATAGACTAGTCCTTTGATGGTAGGCTTGGCATCAGCGATGGCCTGGTCCATGAATGAAAGGATGCTACCAAGATCGTCGATTTTCAATATTGGGATATTGGGCTGGTCTTTTAAGTGCTCCTGAATAAAGTCAAAAGGAGTTGACATGCCTTCATCGAGCAGTATCAGCTTGACGTCAGTGAGGCGATCGAGCTTTCGGCTCAGCGACTCTTCTTTCTTAGCATTGATGATAACCACCTGCTGATGGGCCGGAAAGTGATTTCCATTGACGAGTACCAAGTCTGAGTCAGCGAATACGCTCCTGAAATCATAGGTCAGATCGCTATGGGCAAACTGCACCTCGTGCAAGGAGATTTTATCAGTATAGATCCGATAAAAATCGCTAGGTTCAGCACCATCGCCATGATCAGCATCCACATAGCCAATGTGATATTGTGTCCCTCTAGCTTCGGCTATTTTTCTGGTAAGGTCTTGAATCACGCCACATGGTGCACCTAAGAAGGCGAGTTCTGTTGTCCCAAATTTGCCGCCCGATGGCCTGACTAATTTTGTATGCTTGCTATGCTCTTTCAAAGTCACTTTTCCCTCCTGTTTTTTTCATCAATTGTGTTTGCTTGATCTGGATATTGTGTGAGAAGCCCTTGCACATGTCATAGATCGTGAGTGCAGCTACGGACGCACCAGTCAGCGCTTCCATTTCTACCCCAGTCTTAGAGACGATGGTGGCCGTACAAGTGATGACGACCTCTTTGATTGCATTCATTTTGATATCGACATGGCAGCTATCCAAGCCTATCGGATGACACAGCGGGATCAAGTCTGACGTTCGCTTGGCACCCATCACACCGGCCAGGATGGCGGTTTGGAAGACAGGACCTTTCTTCGTGTGGATTTCGTCGTTTTCCAACCTTGCGACGATCTCAGGATCCAGTACGACCACTGCCTGAGCCACGGCCACTCGCTTGGATTGTTGCTTACCAGAAACATCTACCATTGTCGGATCGCCGGTTTTAGTCAGATGTGAAAAGGACTTTTCCATAGTATGAAGTTAATAAACCAAACCATGTCAGGCGGAAAAAGGTTGCCTGACGATATGGAAGTCTAATTTACGAAGAGATCGGATGATCTTCGTGCTTTTTGGGGAAGCAGTTGTACTTCGAGACAGGGTCAATTTCAGCGAATTGCTGTGATTTTTATAGTGATTCGCATTCAATTAAGGGGATCGCTTATTCGATTAGCTAGCGCTCCTCTGTTCTTTTGCTAAACATTGGTCAGTTCTATTATCAGAAGATGACGATTTAAGTAAGCAAAGTGAGCGAAGAAAATTATTCAACCAGCGGAAGTAACCTCTATCTTATCTTAGGAGCAGGATTAGCGGTAGCTTTTTTGATATGTGCTGTGGCACAGTTCAACTATCGTCAATCGTCAGTAGAGATAAATCAACTCGTAGAACAGCTTGTAACGCAAGACAAAACCGCACTTTCGCTCGATATGTCAAGTATTCCTGAAAGTGCAGGTGAAGTGTTGTCTGCAAGACTTGGAGCTGATACGCAGGATATTGCTCAACTTGAAATATCTTCTACCGAGGGTGCTCAGATTGCTAGTGACCTACTTGGCTTAGCCGACGGGCAAGCGAATAAAGCCGATATGCTGGGTTATCTGTCTGCCGTACTTCTGGCTTCAAGTGCTGGATTCCTCTGTGCCTTCTTTATGATGGAGAGAATTCAACGACTGAAAATCCAAAAGACCCAGCTAGAAACTCACTCCAAAAGACAGACACAAAGTATACTAAAGGCAAAGCGCTATCGTGATGCGGTAGAGAAAAAGCTGAAAGGCTATCAATCCGTATTGAATCGAACCAAAGAGAATGAGCAAAAGCTTAAGGAGAAGATAACAGAGGCCGATCAGGTAGAGAAGGAGCTGAAGCAGTTTGTAGATATACAGATACAGACCAATGAGCAACTACTTATCGCTGAGACCCAACTAAAGAACCTGCTTGAAAAGGAGAAAGAGAGTAAGGCAATCATCAACCAAACGCTAGACAGGCTTAAGGAAACACAAGGCCAACTGGTGCACAGTGAAAAGATGGCTTCCTTGGGACAGCTTACCGCAGGTATCGCTCACGAGATCAACAATCCTGTCAACTTTATCTACAATGGCATTGGGAGCTTGAAAACGAGTCTTGATGAGTTGTCAACGGTAGTCAACAAATACGAAGAGCTTGAGGGGACTGACAATCTTGATCAGACGATGCAAGAGCTAAAGGTGTTGAAGGCGGAGCTAGAGTTTGATCAGATAAAGCAAGACCTGAGTGAGTTGATCCTTGATATCAAAGAAGGAGCCGTCCGAACGATAGAGATTGTCAAAGGGCTTAGAGTCTTTTCTCGTCTTGATGAAGAGGATAGCAAGCAAGCGAATATCAATGAATGTCTAGATGCAACGGTCGTTCTTCTCAAGAATAAGATGAAGAACCGTATTCAGCTAAACAAAGAGTTGGATCCTAATCTGCCGGACATCAACTGCTACCCTGGTCAGCTCAATCAGGTATTTATGAATATCCTAACCAACGCGATACAAGCGATACCCGAAGAGCAGAAAGATGCATGCATCACTGTCCGTACAGTAGATATGGAAGATCGTATTGAGATTGCGCTGGGAGATAATGGAACGGGTATGTCGGAAGATGTCAAGCGTCGAATTTTCGAGCCTTTCTTTACTACGAAACCTGTAGGTGTGGGTACAGGACTTGGTATGTCAATAAGCTACGGTATTATTGAGAAGCACAAGGGCAGCATGTCTGTCAACACCGAACTCGGCAAAGGATCTGAGTTTATCATCAGCCTGCCCAAAGAGAGCCACCTAGTACTATCCAGAGCTGTCACAGCTTAGCCTTACTGAGCGCCTGAAACAGGTGCCAGTTCGTCTAGATTATAGTTAACTTCGGATATTCACTCTACAGCCTCAAATGGATATCAACGATCTGGATCGAAAGATAGAACAACTCAAACTTACTCCTGAGAACGCGGGCAATGGGCTCGTACAACTGGTACTCTCCCTTATCAATGTGATCCGAGAGCTCATGGAAAAGCAAGCACTCAAGAAGATCGAGGCGAATGAATTGAGCCCTGAGAAAATCGAAGAGATGGGAGCGACCTTCCTAGCCTTAGAAGAGAAGATGAATGAGCTCAAAGAGCAGTTCAACCTCACCGATGAAGACCTGGAAATCGACCTCAAGAAGTTTATACAGGTCGAAGATTGACCAATAACGCCCACATTTAAGGGTATCCCCTAGTCAGTTTCGACTTTAAGCCTATCTTATTACCTGACCGCCACCCCTAGTTTTGTTTTCGTATTGTTAATCAAACTAAAAAACTTAATTATGGCAGTAGAAAAAGCAGTAGCATCGGGTAGCCTCGTAGAGGTAGTCGATAGGATATTAGACAAAGGTGTCGTTATTGACGCGTTTGTGAGAATTTCACTAGTAGGTATCGAGCTTGTTTCAATAGAAGCAAGAATCGTAGTAGCCTCTGTAGAGACTTACCTCAAGTATGCAGAAGCCGTGGGACTTACTTCCCGAGCAGCATAGTGAAAAAAAAGTGGCCAGGCCGTACCGACAACAGCAGCAGTTTGTTGTCGGTACGGCTATCATGGCACTACCTGACATCAGCTGAGTGAGTCTTACGCATACAGCGCGTAGCTCTTTCAGATAGCAACATCATCATAAAAGGCGTTCATGCCGAGAATTAAACTCTAATTGATTTCAAGTCATGCTAAATAGTAATAGAAAAAAAACGACTGGTAGTAAAGTAAAATCACCGCGCAGAAAAGCAAACGGTGAAAAAAAGAGCATGCCTGTTAATCCTGGTGTGAAGCTGGAGGCAGCAGATGACATACCTCCTATTCCGGTAGCGGAGCTTCCTGACCTAAGTCAATTATCAACTCCTCAAGAGTCTGCGCCAGCCATAGATATGGCGGCAAGTCTTAATAGCATCACGAGCAGCAAAAAGAAACCTGCGACCAAGGCAAGTATTAAGAAGTCGATCAGCAGAAAAAAATCACCAGTCAAAAAAGAAGAACCATCAGCCAGTAAGTTGGATGAGCTGATGAAAGAAGAGCCGGTGGAAACACTAGCTCCAGAGATAGAAATCGAGCCAGCTCCCTTACCAGAAAAAGTAGAAGCGGAGATACCTCTTCCTGAAGAGAAAGAACTGGCACCAGCACCAAAACCTTCCACTCCTGCACCCGCTAAGGCCAAGCAAGCACCAGCAGCCAAACCTGCTAAAGTTGCTAAAAAGACAGCAGATAAAGATCGCTATGCGCAGGAAGTGCTTGATCGTAGAGAATATGTCGAGCAACTACGCGAGGAAACACAAGTACTTCTCGCCACAAAATATTCCGATAAAGATCGCTATGCTCAGGAAGTACTAGAGCGTAGGAAATATGTCGAACAACTACGAGAAGAAACACAGTTGCTTCTCAAAAGACTAGCCGAAGAGCGCGTACAGCGTGCCAAGGAATTCGAGCAATTCAGACAAGACCTTAGAGACCAATTAGCTAATAATAAATAAACCGCCATGGCCAACAACCTGACACTACTGGCAGAGGCGGATGAGGAGTTCGTAGAGACACCTTATATCGAGGAGATTACAGAGCGTGCACTCAACTATATCAAAGCTGGATTTCCCGTACACTTTAGAGGGCCTGCAGGTACAGGCAAAAGTACACTTGCCAAACATCTGGCAAGTAAACTAAATAGACCCATCTCTCTGATCCACGGTGATGAGGAGATGACCAGCAGCAATCTTGTCGGTGGTGAATCAGGCTATCGATACAAAAAGGTGCGTGACAATTTTATCGCCTCCGTACTCAAAGAAGAAGAGACGATGACCAAGCAGTGGGTTGACAATCGGTTGACTGAAGCTTGCAAATACGGACATACACTCATTTACGACGAGTTTACACGGTCACGACCAGAGGCTAATAATGTCCTTCTTTCTATCCTACAGGACAAAATGCTTACGCTCTCCAACGAGGGCTCAGGCGGAAACCCCTATCTGGAGGTGAGCCCCGCATTCAACGCTATTTTCACAAGTAATCCAGAGGAATATGCTGGTACATTCAAGAGTCAGGATGCACTACGCGATCGTATGGTTACCCTCGACCTAGATTACCCTGATTATGAGACTGAGGCCAGCATTGTGTATGCCAAGGCACGCATGCCTCTGGATGTATGCCAACTCATCACGAAGATCGTGCGATCATTACGCGATAGCGGACAGTGCGAGTTTTCACCCACTATACGCGCAGGGATCATGATCGCCAAGACCTTGACGGTGATGAATATGGAGCCAGAGGACAACATCAGTCTTTTCACTACCTACTGTCAAGACATATTGGCCTCCGAGACCAGTCGCCTGGCCAAGCGGACTAATCAACTAGAAATCAAGCAATTGATCAAAGAAATCATCGATCAACATACCACATCCAACATCCGGTCATTTATGGCCGTGTAAGCCGATATCCTATGGAAAGACTAAAACATACCAGTGCCAATATTGCCAGCTTGTCTAGTACGCGTCAGAGGATCAGCCCCTACCGGAAAACCGGACTCTACATGGAGTTGCACAAGCTGGAGTATGAGCGTGCCCGTCTTGAAACCAAGCTCGAAAAGATGGAAACTGAGAAAAAGAACATCGAACATCGACTCTCTCTCATCCATATGGACATGCAAGAGATGCTGACTACCGTAGGTCAGAACTCAGGCGTTCAGGCTAAACCAATCTCTGCTGATAAGAGTCAACGTCTCAAGTACTGAGAGCAGTTTTCGTTCCGAAAAACGTATATTACCATTCGATTACGAATGCAGTAGATAAAACATGGCACAAGAGAGATCAGTATCCACACATGGCAATTCGACTAACCTCGCAGATATCCTTGAGAGGGTATTGGACAAGGGTATAGTGGTCGCTGGCGACATCAATGTCAACATCGCGGAGATAGAGTTGATCTCTATCAAGATCAGACTCGTCATCTGCTCGGTTGACAAGGCCAAAGAGCTGGGTATCAACTGGTGGCAAAATGATCCCTTCCTCTCCACCTCTGCTACCGCAAATGAGCTAGAGCAAAAAAATCAGCAGCTCATGCAGCGCATCGAGCAGCTCGAAAGAAAGCTCGACGTTTAGAAAAACCAGTTACTGTATGGCAAATGATAAAGGCAGGCTTGATTCGCTTTTTCATCCAGATAAGAGACTGATCTTTGTTGGCGGTAAAGGAGGCGTAGGTAAGTCCTCCATTTCTTCGGCCATTGCCCTTCACCTCTCACGTCAGTGCAATACCCTCCTTATTTCCACAGATCCGGCGCATTCTACAGCAGATAGTCTAGGCACTACTCGGCTAGATGGTCTCACTACCGTGAAAATGGGCAGCAGCGACCTGAACGTCTGGGAGCTCGACTCTGCCAAAGCCTTCAGTGAGTTCAAAGACAAACATGAGCAAGAGATCAGGCTCCTCTTTGACACCTCCACCTATATGGACGAGGAGGACATAGACCAAGTCATGTCACTGATGATCCCTGGTATTGATGAAGTGATGGCACTTAAGTCCATCTTCGATATTATGAGCGAGGAGCGCTACGAAAAGATTATTGTAGACACAGCTCCTACCGGACATGCTTTGCGTCTACTCTTTATGCCCGATATACTTAATCACTGGGTGAAGGTGATGGCCGGTATGAGGTGGAAGTACAAGACGATACAAAAAACCTTCAAGGGCAAGTACACACCAGATGATGCAGATGATATGCTACTCGACCTTAAGCGTATGGTGAGTAGAATGAAAAACACGCTCGTAGATCACCAGGGATGTGAATTTGTACTGGTGACACAGCCGGGCACCATGATCATCAATGAGACAAAGCGGCTCTACGAAAAACTCCAATCCAATGGAGTGGGGGTGCATGCGCTAGTCGTCAACTGTCTTGCACCAGATTCATCAGACTCCTTTTATAGCCAGCTGCATGTTAATCAGCAGGCCCTACTCAAAGGCATCCAGGACGATTTCGAAGGGTTAGAAATGATCAAGATGCCCTTGTTCCCATTTGAGATCACTGGGCTTGATGGTCTTAATGAATTTGAAAAAGCACTTTTTACAAAAACCAAAACAGATACTATATGAACCGTAAATTATATCTCTATGGAGTGGTCAATGCCACAGAAGACAAATCATTTGGCCCGATAGGCATGAGCACTGATGGGCCACCTAATGAGATCTTGCTTAAAACTTTTGAGGGCCTTGGGGTAGTATTTACTGATAAGGATCTTGGAGATGAGGATGAGATACCCGCCACCAGGAAAAACCTGATTAACCATCAAAAGGTCATCGAAGCGGTGATGGTCGATCATACGATACTTCCATTTAGCTTCGGTACGGCAGTAGACACTGAGCAGCAGATCGTAGATGTGATCAACGAGAGACGCGATGAGTTCGTAAGTACTATCGAGAAGATAGACGGCAAAGTCGAGCTAAGCCTCAAGATCATGTGGGAGAAGATGGATGCCGTCTTTGCCAACATCTTGGAAGAGAATATCCAGGTGAGGGCTAAAAAGGACTATCTCGCTGCAAATAACATCCAGGATCAAAACGAAAAAATCGAGCTTGGTCGCCTTGTCGAAGAAGCCCTAGTCGAGAAGAAAGAAGACATGATCGATATTGTTATTGACAAACTCCAGCCACTGGCGTTGGATATGAAGGTGCAGAAAAACATCACCGAGGCAATGTTCGCTAACGTGGCATTCTTTGTCAGCAAAAGCGAAGAAGCCCAGTTTGACCAAGCTGTCAACGAGCTCAGCGAGCATGAGCTACTCAAGGACAATACGATTTTCAAGTATGTTGGGCCCATAGCACCTTTCAATTTCATCTAAGATGAGCGCGATCTGACTGGTTTTTGGCTAACTTCATCGCATGTTCATACTTGACGATATCATTCTCTCTCCGATCAAAGGGATATTTAGCTTGGCTAAGGTCATCAATGATCGGGTGCAGGAGGAACTGTACAATCCTGAGAAGATCCAGGAGGACCTGATGCAGTTGCAGTTGAAGTTTGAATTGGATCAGATTAGTGAAGAGGAGTACGATGCATTGGAGGAGGACCTGCTCGCGCGCCTATCGGAAAGTAAAAAGAGAATGAGATCTAATCCCGAATGAGTGAACTGCTGTACATCTACGGTATCATTCGGTTGTCACCTGCTCTTGAACTACCGTTAATAAAGGAGGGCGAATTAGCCGCGATCTTCGAAAAGGTACCTGCCGTGGAGTTTGCAGAGGAGGCCTTAGCAGCCAATATCAAAAACATGGACTGGATCGGTCAGAAAGCTGTCCATCACCAGCGCGTCTTGGAAGATGCTGCGCTTCATACCACACTCGTACCCCTCAAGTTTGGGAGTATCTTCAAGACCGAAGAGACAGTAAAGTCGATGCTAAAAGAAAAGCAAGGTGCCTTTCTAAAACTGCTCGACCAACTTAATGGAAGAGAGGAGTGGGGGCTCAAGCTCAACTATGATAGTAAGAAACTTGTGCAGTGGGTAGATGAACACTCAGATGATATTGCTCCATTTCACCAGGAGATGTCTCAATCTTCTGCAGGGACGGCATTTCTGCTAAGAAAGAAAAAAGAGGAGGCCATCAAAAAAGTGGTAAAACAGGAGCTGAACGACTGCCGTAAGCGGGTATACAATGGCATAACCGCTGCTCAAGCAGAGCTAAAAAAGAATCCCGAACTGGACGGTAAACTACTGGGAGCCGGTCTTGCAAATATTCTCAATCTTGCAATCCTTGCCACGAAGGATCAGCGAGAGCAAATAGCTGCTTTCGTAGAAGGTATCAGTGCAGAAATGAGGCAAAAAGGAATGCAACTAGAACTGACTGGGCCATGGCCACCTTATAATTTTGTAGAACTATGAGTCACCCCGAGTTAGATGAGTATGATCCGGAGGAGGAAAAAATGCTACTCTCCGATGTGCTTGACAGAGTACTGAGTACGGGTGTCACGATCACTGGTGACCTCACGATAGGAATCGCTGATGTGAGCTTAATCTACTGCGGCATACGTGTGCTGCTGACTACTGTTGATAAGCTGAAAGAGCAAAATACGCCACCTCTTACCCCAGAAGAGTAGATGCCGCTGCTGCTCTATTCTTTGAGTAAGGGCGACCCAGATTTAAATGATCTACTGGGTGTTGATGAACTGCCCGTCTTATTCAAAAGAGTAGATAATATATGGGTGGGGATGAGTGAGCTAAAAGAGCAAGACCTCATCATTCCTGATAAGGCGACAGAGCTGTCACAGCACCCGGCCTATATCTATCAGGAGGTGGTAAAACACATCCATAGTCAGGTACCCACTGTGCCTGTGCGGCTACCTACCATAGTGGCCGATCAGACGGCCCTTGCCGAACTCATCAACAAAAATGTGCTGGCTATTCATAAAGAGCTCAATCGCATAGGTGGAATGGTGGAGTATACTTATCATTTTAAAAAAAGGAAGTCGAAACAGGCTTCTACCGATCCTGTTGGTCTATCGGAAAACCCTTCGCCTGGTACTCAATATTTGCTCAAGAAATACGAACTGCAGCGTGAATCGCTCAAGTTGGAATCCGACAAAGAAAGGTTGACAAGTATACTACAGTCCGTCTATCACGATGGTATTATAGAAATTACAGCACAAGCCAAAGTAGATAGCATCAGCGTCAATGTATTGACAAATGCTGCTTGGATCCCATCTATAGTAGGGCTTAGTGAGCTACGAGAGAAAGTGGATGGGTATAGTGTTCACAATTTTGGCCCCTATCCACCTTTTCACTTCGTAGTGCTGCGCTTAGTGTCTCCAACTTAGACTGTGATGGCCATGCTCACATCGTACGTTTCCTCTACGGCCTGCTTGATCACAGCGTATTGCTGATCATCTAGGAGCACTGTATGGTCTGGATTGAGTAAGCTTGAGAGCTTCAATCCGGATCCTCGAAACTGGGGCGACACTTTGACGATAATTCTTTGCCACGCAACTGTCGACAAGTTGGCATCACACCATAATTTTATTTTTACCGCTTCAATTTTCATCTGTCTTGTGTCAGTCGTTTAAATATAATCCAAAAAGCGCAGCATCCGTAAAGTGCTTGGATACACTTTTGATACCACTAGCTATCTGCGAAGCTTGTAAGTCGAAAGGCATGCTGGTAGCATGATTGACGATCTGCTTAAAATAGGCTGGTGATTCATGTTCATTGCCCTCTTCAGATAACTCATAGTCCCAAAAATAAACCACCATACTCTGTTTGGTAGTAATTGAGTACAAAGTATAGCCATACTCATCCGATTCAATCTCTTTCAAAGCTAGAGGCTCTAGCTGCTGACCGAGTGAGAAGAGTTTGATATTGCTCTCTGATGTCAGGTACTGAAACTCGCCCTTCTCCCAGTCATACGCTACTATCTTCAGGTCGTGTGGCTCAAAGGATACCTCAATATCATGGTAGACGTTCATCAGCTCATGATGTAGATCAAACAGATCCACACTATTGCCATGTACTTCCAATAAAGTCCTCATCTTGGCTTTGATGTGCATGTAAGACATTGCACCTTGCATATCGGCTGTGGTTTTCATGGTAATGAAAAACAAGCGACTGCCTTGCTCGTCAGCGTGCACGACAAAGTCCGAGTAGATTTCCGAAAAATCCTCCTGAGACATATGATAGTCGATATGGAAATCGAAGTATCCCTCAAAATCTTCAGCTGTAGGCATTAGGTCAGACACCATGTGCTGGGCCATCACGCCTGCTTGCGCATCCATGGATGATGGTAGTGCCTCACCTGTATGTCCTGTTTCATGACCATCTAGTCCTTCTTCCAGTTCAGGTTCTTTGGCGGCATTGTACTTTTCCATGCGCATGTTGTATATCTCTATACCCTTGTCGATAATCTCGCGCATTTCGGAGTTTTCGTAGGGCTTGGTGATATACTTATAGATGCTACACTTATTTATCGCCTTGATGATCGCTTGGATGTCAGAGAAGCCTGTCAATATAATCCTGATGATATCAGGAAACTCTTCTAATACACGCTCCAATAGATCAGTGCCGGTCATCTCTGGCATCTTCTGATCAGTGATGATCATGTGCACATCGTACTCTCTAAGCATCCTGATGCCTGTATGGCCATTGTTGGCCGTATAGACATTATAATATCGGCTAAACACACTATCAAATACCCTCAGATTACTCTCTTCATCATCTACGTAGAGGATATTGTTTAGATCTTCCTCCAGGGAGTCGGGTACGGTAAAGTACTCTACAGCTTCAGTCATGATTACGTGGTTTTAACTACTTTTTTACTCTCTTTGGGCAGCTCGATCACGAACTCCGTGCCCTTATCTACTTCACTGTTGACATAGATCTTTCCATCGTGCTTTTCAATGATACCATAGGTGATAGAAAGTCCAAGCCCTGTACCGATACCTACTGCTTTGGTGGTGAAGAAAGGTTCGAATATCTTCTTCTTCACATCGTCGGACATACCTGATCCATTGTCCATGATCCTAATGATCACAGTCTTTTCAAGGTTCTCTGTATAGATCATGATCTTGCCGTCTTTTCGCTCCTCAGGTATAGCCTGTATCGCATTGCTGAGCAGGTTCATAAATACTTGATTGAGCTGACCTGGGAAGCACATGATCTCTCCCAAGGACTCATCAAAGAACTTCTTGACTGATATTTGATCTTTCGTCTTATTCCTAAGTAGGATCAGTGTACTATCTAGACATTCGTTGATATTCGCTGATTTCTGATCTTCCTCATCTAGTCTTGAGAAGACCCGCAGACCTTTCACGATTTCGATAGTACGATTTGCTCCATTCTTGATGTCAGACAAGACAGTTGGTAGATTACGCATCAGCTTTTCATAGCGCAGACGCTTCTTTAGACCTTCTATCTCCTCGAGGAGTTGTGGTACATCTGATGGACTGGCCTGCTCAAGTTCACCGTACTTATTCATGATGGTTGAGAGGTCTTCGATACTCATGTTAAGTGAGTCGATACCATTGTACACAAAGTTGATCGGATTGTTGATCTCATGTGCAATACCAGCAGTCAGCTGACCAATGGAGGCCATTTTCTCATTTTGAACCATCTGGGTTTGCGTGTTTTTCAGTCTGGCAAGCGCCTCATCCAGCTCTTTCTTACTCTTACGCTCTTCTTCAAGAGAGTTATTGAGCGCCTCCTCTTTCTTCATCAGTTCCTCAGAGCTGGCAAACTGCTGATCCATGATACCGCGCATCTGCTCCTCAGACTCCTCGATTTCAAGCTCGAGTTCTTTTCTAGCGGTGATATCACTTTCTATCGCAATAAACTTCTCCACCTCATTCTCATTATCGAAAATCGGGGTGATCGCTAGTGATAGCCAGTAGCCTTTACCCGTTTTCGAGTAGTTGTAGATCTCTGCGGTGAATGGCTTTTTAGTATCCAAACCTTCCCGGATCGCCTCTACTTGTTCAGGCTTAGTTTCTTCACCTTGTAGGAAGGTACCTGGCTTACGGCCGATCACTTCGTCAAACTTATATTCGGTGATCTTTTCAAAGCCATCATTGACCCACTCGATGAGTCCGTCCTTATTGGTGATAATGACGGCATTATCTGTCTTACTAGCTACCAATGATAGGTTCTGCAGTTCTTCTTCAGCAGACTTGCGCTCACTGATATCACTCTCTATCGCAATGAATCGCTCTACCTCACCATGCTCATCCAAGATTGGGGTCATCGAAATTGACAACCAGTATGGTTTTCCAGTCTTAGAATAGTTAAGAATTTCTTGCTCAAATGGCTTCTTAGTCAGCAACCCATCTCGGATAGCTTGTACGTGCTTAGGATCAGTGTCTGGTCCTTGTAGGAAGTTGCCCGGCTTCTTGCCTTTCACCTCTTCTACGGTGTATCCAGTGATCTTTTCAAAACCAGCATTTGCATATTGCAGCAACCCCTCCTTGTCCGTGATGATCACAGCATTGTCCGTCTTACTGGCCACAAGCGATAGTATCTCACTTTCTGCTATGGTATCCTTCAGCTTCTGCTCCTGTTCGATCATCCTCTCCTGGTTGACAAACTGGTCTTCCATGATGGTACGTAGTTGCTCTTCTGATTCTTCGATCTCCTCTCTCAGTTTCTTTTCATCAGTGATGTCTCTCTCTATCGCAATGAACTTCTCAACGATACCGTATTCGTCAAAGATTGGTGTCATCGAGATAGACAGCCAGTATCCACGTCCCGACTTACTGTAGTTGTACACTTCAGCTCGGAATGGTTTCTCACTCTTCAATCCTTTTCTTATCGCGATTACATCTTCTTCGCGTGTCTCAGGTCCCTGTAGGAAGGTGCCGGGCTTTTTGCCTCTGACCTCTTCAAGGGTATATTCAGTCACCTTTACGAATCCATCATTGACCCACTCGATGGCACCATCACGGGTGGTGATGATCACGGCGTTATCCGTCTTACTCGCTACGAGTGAGAGGTTTTCAAGCTCCAGCTCTGCTTCCTTCTGAGCAGTAATGTCCGACTCAATCGCAATGAATTTTTCAATCTCACCGGTCTCATCGAATATAGGTGTCATTGTGATGGACAGCCAGTAGCCACGGCCACTCTTCGAGTAGTTGTAGACCTCATGACGGAAGGGCTTACGACTTGTCAATCCACGGCGTAGTGCCATGACATCTTCTTGACGCGTTTTCTCACCTTGTAAGAAGGTACCCGGCTTCTTGCCTTTGACTTCATCAAGTGTGTACTCTGTCACACGTGTGAATCCATCATTGACCCACTCGATCATGCCATACTTATCAGTAATAATCACGGCATTGTCCGTACGACTGGCCACCATTGATAAGTTTTCCATCTGCTCACGAGCAGCTTTTTCTTCGGTGATATCAGTTTCTATCGCAATAAATTTTTCTAATACACCGTGCTCATTGAAGGTTGGTGTAATAGAGACTGATAACCAGTATCCTCTGCCTGATTTGGAGTAGTTGTATATATCGTGCTTGAATGGCTTCTGCGACTTAATGCCCTGGCTTATTGCAAGCACGTCTTCACGCTTTGTATTCGGCCCTTGTAGGAAAGTTCCAGGCTTCTTGCCTTTGACTTCTTCTAGAGAATATTCCGTTAGACGCTCAAACCCTTCATTAACCCACTCGATCAATCCGTATCGATCCGTGATAATAACCGCATTGTCCGTACGACTAGCTACAAGAGATAGGTTTTCAAATTCTTCTTCTCGTTTCTTTTGCGCAGTGATATCATTCTCTATCGCAATGAACTTCTCGACATTGCCTTGTTCATCAAATATCGGGTTGATGGATATATTCAACCAGTAGGGGCGGCCCGTCTTACTATAGTTGAGTATCTCCTGCTTAAATGCCTTTTTGCTGTTGAGACCGTCGCGGATGGCCTTTACATGCTCTGGGTTGGTATCTTGTCCTTGAAGGAAATTGCCGGGCTTTTTGCCCATGACCTCATCTCGATTGTACTCTGTGATACGCTCAAACCCTTCATTGACATACTGAATATGGCCGTGCGCATCTGTGATAATCACGGCATTGTCCGTACGACTGGCTACCATTGACAGGTTCTCTATCTCAGCACGAATACGCTCACTCTCAGCCAGTGCCACGGATAACTGCTTCTCCTTTTCTACGAGTTGCTCAGAGTTGACAAATTGCTCCTCCATCAACTGGCGCAGTTCGCCTTCTGCTTCCTCTAGTTCCGCATCCCTTTGCTTTGTTTCAGTCACGTCACGCTCTACCGCAATGAATTTCGATAGCTCACCTTGCTCATCAAAAATAGGTGTGATCGAAATCGACAACCAATACTTTCTTCCTGACTTGGAATAGTTGACGATATCCTGCACGAAGGTCTCTTTTCTGTTAAGACCGTCACGAAGAGCTTTCACGTGTTCAGGATTAGTTTCCTTTCCTTGTAGGAAGGTACCGGGCTTCTTGCCTAAAACTTCTTGTCTTGAAAACTCTGTCAGTCGTTCAAATCCTTCATTGACATACTCAATGTGACCTTCCTTATTGGTAATGATGATCACATTGTCAGTCTTACGAGCAACCAAAGACAAGTAACGCGTCTCTGTCCTCACCTGATCAATCTCTTGCTCTAAGTGATGAATGCGCTCGTCCTTTTCAATAATTACGGACTCATCTACCGAGTCTGTTTGTACATCTAGTTGTTCCCTTAAGCTTAAGGCCTCCTGTTCCTTCTGCTCCAGTTGGGACTCTAGCAGACTAATGCCATCCTTTTCTCGGTTGAGCTGATCATTGACTTTGTCCAACTGCTGTTGAAGCTCTTCAATGTGTCTTTGCATTTCTGGCTCTTGGCCAGACGATTGATTCTTTTTAAGCTCGTTGATTTGGTCTTCTTTAGAGACTAGCTGCATGCGGCTTTCCTCGTATTGCTCTAATGTAGAGGATAGCTCCTTTTGAAGTTTTTCGAAGGAGGTCTGGTCAGTACGCTGATCAGCCGAAGTATATCCAGAGACCACCATTTGATCTTTGTGATCTCTGAAGATCGTGGCGCTATGCTCGACGCGTATATAAGTGTCATCTTTTCGAATCAGTCTTATGTTCACCTCCATATTCCCAGACCGCCGAATCAGTAGGTTTTCAAATTCCTTTTTGAAGGCGGACTTATCATCGGAGTGGATCATCAATAGCAAAGAATCCAGGTCACGATCCAACTGACTTTGCCCATAACCCATTAAAGCACACCATTCTTCCGAGAATTGGAAGCTACGTGATTTCATATCGTAGGTCCAGGTGCCCTGCTTTCCACCCTTCAGAGCATACTTGGTTCTCCTATTTTCAAAATCAAGCTCCTCTGAGTAGTCTTTAAGTCTTTTTTGTTCCGAAAGAAGATTTTCGTTCTCTTGCTTTAGTCTATCGAGTTCGACAAGGCGCTTCTTATAGTCCTCATTGTACTGATCTGTAGAAGAATCGATCTCTGTACGAATACTTTGAAGTTGGCTTTTGACTCTCTCCAGTTCGCGTGCTACTTTATTGACCTCTACAGTCTTGATGTCAACAAGCTTCTCCTTAAGTATGATTTGCTTGCTATAATCTTTGATTTTGAGGGATTGTTGCGCGACTTCCTTCTTGAGGTTGTCAAAACCACGCAATCGCTCTTCACAGCGCTGTTCCGCATCTTTCCGTTGGCCTTCTGATTGTGAAAGGCTCTTTTCGAGTTCCTGATTTTGGATCAGTAGATCCGCTAGGAGCAGTTCTTTGTTCTTTTCCATAGTGGGGCTATTTTTTTCGCTCATTGGTCAGTATTTGAGGTTGGGTGTAGGCGGAAGCCAAGAATCATAATGTCATCTGTTTGATCCGCGGTACCTTTCCATTTCTTGAATTCTGTATCGAGTATCTCGCTTTGCTTTAAGAAGTCTTCTTTGTGTATGCGTGAAAGCAACGCGTGAAAACGACTTGTTTTGAAGCGTTGGTCGTATGCTTCATTGATCTGATCGCGGTAGCCATCAGAGTACATATATATTTCGGATATGCCAGTGGCATCTATGTTATGCTGATCAAAGGATTGGTCGACATCCATATACCGCTCACCTATTGAAAGACGATTGCCACGTACACGCTCTAGTTGACCATACCTGAATAGGATGACATCACTCTTTGCTCCACTAAAGCTTATTTTGTTGCTTTCCTTATTGTAGAGCATGAAGCTACCGTCCATGCCGTCACCGACGCGGTTGGCAGAGGCTTTCAACTGCTTATTAATTTTATTGTTAACCGTCACCATAAGTTCAGATGGACGGACTATGTTGCTCGCCAGGGCATTGTCAATGGCTGCATTACCCAGCATGCTGAGCATGGCACCAGGTACGCCATGACCTGTACAGTCAAATGCACCAATAACGGCTCTTTTATCAAGCCTCCTTAGGATATAAAAGTCACCACTGACAATATCAAGTGGCTTGTAGTAGATCATTGAGGTATGAAAAATACCCTCTAGCTCGTCAGGATTTGATAGTATCGTTTTCTGTATACTTTCTGCATATTCTAAGCTTTCGATCAGCTTGTGGTTAATTTCCTGAAGATCTCTGGTTCTCTCCTCTACCTGTGACTCGAGTTCTATATTGCTGCCCTTTACCTGGGTCAGGAGTTCTTCTTTATCCTTTTTAAGCTGCTCTAGTTTGATGGCTTCATCAAATGTCGTTTTCAGCTCTTGCTGGTCATATGGCTTAGTGATATAGCGATGGATTCCACATTTATTGATAGCATCAGTGACCGCCTCGATATCGGAGTAGCCTGTGATGATGATGCTGATAAGGTTGGGGAATTCTAATCGGATCGTCTCGATCAGTTGTGTGCCTGTCATGTGTGGCATCCGCTGATCGGTGACTAGTATATCTATCTTCTGAGTGCGGATCGTTTCGAGCGCTTCGATAGGATTGCTGTGCGTGATGACATTAAAGTGCCGCCGAAAGGAAGAGCGAAATACACGGAGGTTGTGTTCCTCATCGTCCACATATATAATGGTGTGTGATTTCTGTCGGGCCGTAATTTCTTCTGGCAAGGATGGAGCGGTATGGACTGGGGTTTCCGTCATCTAGATCTCCTCCTTAATCAATATGTTAATCTCAAGATCAAGCAGATCACTGAAATCTTCAGCTGCTTCGATCATATCGTCATCATCTTCATCACAGTACCAATCCACTTTAGCTTCACCATCCTGAAGTTCAGCTTCAACTTTTTGTAGTAGATCAAAAAGTACTTTGGCAGAACTAGAGTTAAAGTGTACCAATTTCATGTCAAGATGAAGCTTCGGATCACTATCGGAAGCTATCTGCTCAACTAATTCAAAGATTGGACGGTAAAACTCCATCGTATTCTCAGGACTCGAAACACCGCGAAACTCAAGGAGTCGCCGTTCTCCATCAAAGTTGATCTCTGGAGTAGTCCGGGTGGTGGCGATATGAAATGACTCTAGCTGGTTCAAATAATTAAATATTTGAGACGAAAGTAGCTGGGTCTCCTGGCTAATTGGATAGGGAATTCCCTTATTTAGAAAGGGGAGTGGACTATTTTGACCTTTTTACTGGTCTGATGTGACGGGGAGGGTGATTGTGAAGGACGTGCCAACACTGAGTTCGCTTTCTACAGCCACCTGTCCACCGATTTCGGTTGTTTGGCTTTTGACCAAAAAGAGGCCAAGGCCTAGCGAGTCGGTTGTAGCCTTTACTGGACTAAAAAGCACAAATAATTTATCCCTGTCAGACGTAAGATCAATGCCTCGGCCATTGTCAGATACAGAGATATCTACACTATCAGCATTTTTGGATACTGATATATCAATGGACAAGGCAACTTCTGGCTTACGATACTTTATAGCATTGGATGTCAGATTCTGCAGGATGCTTTCAAGGTAGGCGGGGTTAGAATGGATCAAGATGTTGGCATCACACCTTATATTGATCTCAATATCATCTTCAGCTATTTCATGATCATAAGAAGAAACCACGCGCTTGATAAGCTGTCCTATATCGATTTCCTCATTAAGCCAGGCTTCATCACCACGTTGCACACGTAGTAGCTGTCTTAAGTGGTTGACGGTTTCTACTAATCGCGAAGAGGATTGTATTAATAGACCTCCATTATCCTCTGGTAGTTGTTTGGAGAACATTCGAATCAGAGAATTGACATTATTAATCTGATTGACGAGATTATGAGAAACGATGTAATTAAAGTTCTGTAACCGTTGATTATGATGCTCCAGTTCATCTGAGAATTTCAAGATTTGTTCTTCTTGAGCTTTTAGATCTGATACCTCGGTTTGTGTGCCTACGAAATGCGTCAGTTGGTGGTCGTCATTATAAATAGGAGAAATCTGCAATTTTATCCAGTAGGGAACTCCGGACTTAGAGTAGTTAAGAATCACAGTTTCAAACGCCTCACCGGAAGCTAGCCCTGTTCGTATTTGACGAATGTGTTCTTGATCAGTGTCCTTACCTTGAAATATGCTTCCAGGCTTTTTGCCAACTACTTCATATAGTTCATATCCTCCAAGGGCCAGAATATATTCGTTTGCCCATATGATAATACCCTGATTATCAGTAAGTACAATGCCTACATGACTTTTTGATATTAGCTTTCGCAGAAGATGAGCGTCTATATCGTTGGAGATCATGTTAAGAGCTATTTCAGGAAAATCCTTATTGACTTACTAAAAAATATTAAAGTAATTTACCACCAGTTACACAATTCTTATCAAGTCAATGTACACTATTAATTTTTCAACAGTACTTGTAGTAGAAGACGATGTTATTGCACAAATGACACTAAATGATATGCTCACAGAGATGGGTTTTAGTGAAGTAAACATCACATCGTCCAAAAAAGAAGCTTTGTCGATAATCGATAACAAGTCCATTGATGTAGTATTACTTGACGTATTTATTGACGGAAGCAGGCAGGGCATAGAGATTGCCAAGAGGATCAATAAAAAATCAAATGTCCCGATACTATTTTTAACTGGATCATCAGATGAAGAGACGGTGCAAGGAATATCTCAAACAGTTAACCGTGGCGTATTAGAAAAACCATACGACTTTGATATCATCCAGGAAAAGTTGCAAAGCACACTAGGTCAACATAACTAAGCCTTTGAAGAGGCACTATTTATTAAGAAAATTGCTGCTCAATGAGACCTGCTAATCAGCGGACTAGGTTGATGTCATGCTTTTGGGTATTTCAGTGATATTTTTGACAATCGAAAACTTCACAAGGTCGGCAGTTGACTTCAAGTGAAGTTTTTTGAGGATATTATTACGATGAGCCTCTACCGTCTTTGGACTAATAAATAGTTTGTCCCCTATTTCTTTATTTGGGATACCATTAGAGATCAGCTTGAGCACTTGTACCTCACGCTCAGATAGATTATCAATTTTTGGAACCGCCAATGACTCTTCTCCAACGTAATACTTGAAGATGTAGTCTTTGACTTTTTGATCATAGTATTTCTCTCCTCGAGCCACACTACGAATGGCTTCTATTAAGATGGTCACATCGGCATTCTTGGGTATGTATCCATCTATCTCATTTTGAAATGCCGTTTTGATATATTCACTTGAGATTTCCATCGAGAGCATCAAAACGCGTACTTCCGGGTACTGCTTTTTGATTCGACATGCCGCCTGGATCCCGTTAACAGTAGGCATAACTATATCCAGCAGTACCACATTAGGTCGGTGTTTTTCGACTAAGTCGATAGCTTTTTGACCATCATTTGCGGTAGCCACTATGTTAAACTCTGGTACGGTTCGGATGATGGCCTCCAGGCCTTGCCTAACCATGTCATGGTCGTCGGCGATGATGATATTGATGTTCTGTTCCATGTCGGTGATTATATGGGTATCTTAATTATGTACTTTGTGCCTTTTCCTTTTTCGGATTCTATTCTTAGAAAACCATTAAGATAGCTCACTCTTTGCTTTATATTCTGGATGCCTATACCCTCCATCTCTTGTTTGAGCTGGTCAAACCCAGCACCATTATCACATACTTTGAGAGACAACTGTTTATTTCGGAACCTGAGATCTACTGTTAGCAGAGACGCCTTGGAGTATTTCATGGCATTAGACAGGGCCTCCTGTACGATTCGGTATAGGGCCTTGGCCATATCAGGATTTATATCCAATTCTTCTGGTAGATCATAGTTAAAATCCGTTTCAGCGGAGAGTGCTTTGGCCGATTCATCCAGAATTTGACTAATTGATTTTTCTAACCCTACCTCCTTGACTATTTGGGTCGATAGGTTGTGAGTGATGGTGCGAATCTCCTCAATGACACTGTCCATCGACTCGGACATTTGATCAAAACCTGTTGTATCCTGAGTGATCTTCGCAAGTGCCAGCATATACTTGACAGCTACGAGCTTTTGGCCCACACTATCATGCAGTTCGAGAGACAATCTTTTACGCTCTAGATCTTGTCCTCGAATGATAGATGCCTCTGACTGTGTATTCCCAGAAATGTCCACAACAACACCCACTAATTTCTTGACTGCATGGTCTCCGTCTGGATAGCCATACATCTTTAACTTTTTTCGTGATGAGTTGGAGGTGAAGAAGGTAACCTCAAATTCCTGATTGGCAGTAATGCATTCGTGCATCACTTCGAGTACAAAGTTTCTTTGCTGGGGTTCGATAAGGGCGTAAAAAATGGATTTGTCTAACTGACTGTTGTGATTGTGACCTTGAATTTGGGCGATGGAAAAGAAATTATCTGAACAGAGTAAATGGTCTTCGCTAAGATTCCATTCGAAGCTCCCCGTATTTGTGATAGTTTCAGTTTTGTTACCCAGGCCTATTTTGATTCTAGACGCTTCGTCGAGCCATTTGGACTTAGACGAATCCTGAATAATTCCCTTGACTATTTTTTGATCTGCATCCCAGCAAGACTTACATTGAATCCAGCGTACAGGGCCAGTATTGTTTTTGAGACCAAAAAACACTTGTGTTGAAACGAGCATTACAAAAGCATCGTGATAGAACTTCTTAAAGTCAGGTCGGAATTGAGGCATTAGGGAAGGCACCTCAAAATAAGGGCTGGTGCCAGCGTCTATATCAAGAATAGAAGCTGCCTCATCAGAAAAATAAAACTGTTCTTTAAGATAATCGTATTCCCAGAAACCGAAGCATTCACCATTTTGCATATCTATTGTCATCTCCAGTTCTAAGCATGGCTCGTGCCACTTAAAGTTTACGTTTTTCAAAATTAGTGCTTTCTGCCAGCTAAGCTTTTTCTCTAGTTGATGAATTACTTTAAGGGAATCCCCTATCATTATTTACAGCAACGGTAATATCCAGCGTGATTTAAGGGTACCTCTTAGATTAATCGGTGATCCACCTATATAATCAGTCTTCAAAAGTATGAACTTTTGAGGCTGAACATTTTTAATCCATACCATGTCTTCATCTGAAATAAGGGTGGCTTTGATAGACGACCATGAGGTCGTTTTACAAGGCTTATCCGCTCTTCTTAATTCACACTCAGGTATCAAAGTAATTTCAACCCATCTAAGTGGACATGACGCTATCGCGAAACTCCCAACCCAAACCGTAGATGTGATCATTACAGATATCAATATGCCGGATCTTAACGGTTTTGAAACGGCAGCTTCTTTAAAAGAAGCCATACCAAATGCACGTCTGATTGCACTCTCAATGGAATATGGTCAAGCTCACCGAAACAAAGCCCAAGATCAAATGCTTTCCGGCTATGTTTCCAAAAGTGCGCCGGTAGAAGAAGTAGTCTCTGCTATAAAGACCGTATATTCCGGAGGAACCTATTTCCATAATTGAGAGTCAGCAGTATTATCTAAGGGATACGATCACAATACTTCCAGACGAGTTTGGTAGGTGAGGTTTGCATGTCTTTCGAAGACGATTTCCTTGGAAGAATCATCAAACCGCTTGATCCAGTTCAATCTTAACGACTCCATCAAACTACTGGCTTTGCTTGGCGCGATGATGACCGAACCTACAAAGGTGGTTACATGCTCTATTAACTCCTCAGCGTAAATAGCTTCTACATGGTTGCGTGCATTAGGCAGTACTTTCAATCCACGATTGGTGCCAATACGATTCGCGAACCTTTCCGTATCGCTCAGATGAACAATAGAATCAAGCTTATTTGCTATCAATAAGTTGGGAACTTTTTGCTCGGCCAGTTCTTGGTCGGAGAATGGTTCATGACAATAGGCTTCTTTAAACAGCAACCTTAGTCTTTCAAAATGGAATGAGTTTGATGTTAAACCTTTATAGCCAGTACTCACGCCATCCTTGGCATATCTGCCAAGAAATAAGCGGGCAATTTTCTCGACAGAGGTTTTGTTACGACTTCCTTTTTCTAGAAACTCAATAATTTGAAACAAAGAACTAATCAATGTTTTTCCAAGCGGTTTGCCAGACATACCCATTAGCACTTCTCCTTCTACTAAATCCGGCCTGAGAAGTGTCAATCGCTTACATACTAGCGCACCAAGATCAGATCCTATGAGGATCGTTCGTGGGCTTCCTAGCTCTTCAATAAGTTGAGCTATATCTACTGTAAATTCCTCTAAGGCGAATGCTTTACCCTGTTTGCTTTCTAGGTAAGCGTAGGGGTCAATATGCAACTGGCGATACTGCCCGAGTGATTGAGTCAATAGTTGAGCGGACTCAAAGGAGCCAAAGAGTCCGTTGATGAATACCACTGTATCGTTAGTGGTACCATCCGTTAGGTGGTAGTAAGACATAAATCTCTAATTTGCTGGTTGAATACTTCTAAGAGAATTGCTGATGTCCCCGTAGAGGTATTTATTATTTATCTCTAAGTCAAAGTAACGTATTTCGTTCGAAACTCAATGGGCTCATTCGTCTGGAGGCCACCATCATTAGACGAACACGCTAAATCTTTCGACGAAGGTATTTTGTGTCTGGGTCGGATTAAACAAAATAATCCGGTCGTTTAAAAAGACAGGGCATAGGGGATTTGCTTATGCCTTTAGAGTTTTGAATTACCACTGCCCATCACCCATCTAGGGGGATGCCTTGAGGCGGGCTTATATCAGGTACTCCGCGGCTGTCAGACAACATTGAACTCTCACAGTTTTCTTTTAGTTTTTATGTTTGCTTAAAGTGTAACGCATGAAACTCACCAACCAGGAACTCGTCAGGTACAGTCGACATCTCAACTTGCCCAACTTTGGTATAGCGACTCAGCAGAAGCTGAAAGACTCAAAAGTATTGGTGGTGGGTACAGGTGGGCTGGGTGCGCCACTGCTGCAATACCTGACCGCTGCGGGTGTAGGCACTATCGGTGTAGTCGACTTTGATACGGTGGATGAAACCAATCTCCAGCGGCAGGTGCTTTTCGATACCCACGACATCAATCAGCCGAAGACCTCAGTCGCCATACGTAAGCTGAAGGCGCAAAACCCCAACATCGAGTTTCGTGAATATAATCTAAGGCTCGACTCCTCAAATGCACTTGACATTATTAAGGACTATGACGTAGTGGCCGATGGTACTGACAATTTCCAAACGCGCTACCTCGTGAATGATGCCTGCGTCCTACTCGATAAGGTCAATATCTATGCCTCCATTTTCCAGTTCGAAGGCCAGGTCAGTGTATTTAACTATACCTTCCCTACCGGGGAAAAGGGCCCTAACTACCGCGATCTCTTTCCAACTCCACCCCCTCCGGGCATGGTGCCGAGCTGTGCAGAAGGTGGTGTCCTAGGAGTCCTACCGGGAATCGTGGGGAGTTTGCAAGCTTCAGAAACCATCAAGGTACTCACCGGAATGGGGGAGCCTTTAGCTGGAAAGCTCTTCCTCTTTGATGCATTGGACTTCAGCACCCGCACCATGAATGTTCGCAAGGAACCGAATAATCCGATCTCAGGTGATAACCCTACCATCACTGAGTTGATTGACTATGATCAGTTCTGTGGGATTACCTCACTTGATGCAAGTGAAATCAAATCGATTACTGTTTATGACCTAAAAAACTGGCAGGATGCCAATGCTGATTTTCAGCTCATCGACGTGCGCGAGAACTACGAATATGAGTTCTCTAACCTTGGAGGTCTGCACATTCCGGTAGGAGTGATTGTAAATCACTTACCAGAAATATCCAAAGACAAAAAAGTGGTGGTACACTGCAAAGCTGGTGGGCGTAGTGCGAAGGCAATCGAGCTACTCCAAACGCGCCATGGATTTGACAACCTCTACAATCTGGAAGGTGGCATCTTGGCATGGAAGGAAGAGGTAGATGGGGACTTGGAGGTGGTGTAGTTTTTAAAATTAGCGGACACTGTAATATAAGTTGGAGCGGAAGCCTTGCTCGACATTCAAAAAATATGAGTCGGATAATTGCAGAATTAGTAGTAACGTTACTTAATAAGGCCGGACATAAGTGCTTTGGCAAAGTTATAATGAAAAAGTTAGCCCGATTTTACTTTACCTCACTGCTGCTATTGGTTTTTGGCTTCCAAGCCGCTGGACAAGAAGGGGCGGGACTGGTCATGACTGACTTTGCAAAGTGGTATGACAGCCAAATAGGGGTAGCGCATAATGGCCTGTACTCAGGTACTATTTACATTATGCTCTCTCCTTCAAGGACAACTCATCAATTTTATCTTACGAATCGATGGAAAGAGGGGTCATTGGTTTTGGTCAATGGCCAAATCTACAACGATGTGCCAATGGTGTTGGATATTGAAAAGCAATTGTTGGTGGTTCAGCATCCAAGATTTGGCCAAAGAGATGGTATTCAACTTGACATTGGGAGCGTTGTTTCATTTAATCTTGATGGTCACTTTTTTCGAAAAATTGAATTGAATGACAATGAAGGCTTCTATGAAGTCTTACTTGACGGAAAGCACTTCAGTCTAATGGCCCAAAGAATGAAATCACTCGAGGCTGAGGGTGGCAGTTCTATCTTCAAAGAGAATACTGACTATTTCTTACTCAAGGATGGTTTTGCCGCACCGCTCAAGAATAGAAAGTCTCTTGAAATATTGACTTTGCAGAGTAAGGTGGTAGCGAAGCAGATTCAGAAACAACATAAAATGCGTCTCAACAAGTCCAAAGAGGATAAACTTATTAATTACCTAAGGTTATTTGATGAAGAGATGGAAAATTAAGTTGGTGCTAAGTCTGTTCGTTTGGATAGTCGGTTTCGTGATCGTCTCCACCAGGAACGCTATTGCCCAACAACAAGACAGTTTTACTTTCGACTTCCATGAGGAGCCCTTAATCCGAGCTATTGAGATAGTAGAAGCACGCACATCTTATCGCTTCTATTTTTCGAACCAGTGGTTACTTGACATTTCTATTACGAAGCAAATCTCCGCAAGTAATATAGAAGAGGTAGTGGGCATGCTCATAGAGGGCACGACGTTACAGTTTGTTGTACTTAGTGAAAAGGTCATTATTACCAATAATGCACCCATTATTACTTCTCTTAATCTAAGTAAAAGCGAATTAAGTTCAGCTCAATATCTTTTTGAACGAGAGTATGAGACAGGACTTCTCGCTGGTGAAGTAGTAGTCATAGGTGACAAGTCAAAACTGGTCGCGGGGGAGGAATCTTTAGTGGCTGGCTTTGTCCGATCAGATGAGACTGGCGAGGCACTGACGGGTGCGGTTGTCTTTATACCAGATGCTAATCGGAGCACGGTGACAGATAGTAAAGGGTTTTACACGATCTCAGTCCCTAACGGGAAAAATGAATTGGTATTTCGGATCTCTGGATTGCAACAAGAGAAGCGAAACATAATGGTTTTTTCTGATGGCAGCTTGAATATGAGTATGGAACCAGAAGCGATTCTACTTGATGAGGTCTCGATATTGGCGGATGCCGATGTAAACATTACGGATGTCAAAATGGGTGTGAGTACTATAGACATGGAAGGGTTAAAAAATATACCCAAGGTTCTTGGTGAAAACGATCTGGTTCAGATCATGCTCACATTACCAGGAGTACAGAATATTGGTGAGGGTGCTTCGGGTATCAATGTGCGTGGGGGTAAGACGGATCAAAACTTAATACTTTTTAATAATGCCACGGTATATAACCCTTTTCATTTCTTCGGATTTTTCTCTGCGTTCAATGCTGATTTGATTAGTAATACGGAGCTCTATAAGAGTAGCATACCTGCCAATTATGGTGGTCGGCTTTCCTCGCTGCTTGACGTGAAAATGAAAACAGGTAATAAGGAAAGATTTACTGTTAAGGGGGGTATAAGTCCTATCACCAGCCAACTGAGCTTCGAGACACCTCTGGTGAAGGATAAGACTTCCTTAATTGCCGGGGTAAGGACTACCTACTCAGATTGGATACTCAATCAGGTCAATGATGAGAGCATCAGCAATAGTGATCCTACTTTTGTCGATGTAGGAGTGGGCATTGATCACAGCTATGGTGACAATAACTCTATCAATGCCTCTGTCTACTATAGTAGAGACCAATTTCGAATCACTACTGACTCACTGTACTCCTACCACAACTTTAACGCCGCACTGAATTGGAAGCATCTTTTCAATGATAAACTATCGGGTCATATCATAGCCACGACCAGCCAGTATGCTTTTGATATAGCGTATGACTTGGTGCCAGAGTCAGCATTCAATTATGGGTTTGAGATCAATGATGTCTTTGGTCAGGCTGCACTCAACTATTTGCCTAACCAAGAGCATGATATTCGATTGGGAGCAGACGTAAGACTCTACGACTTGGCACCTGGGTTTATTTTTCCGATAGGCGATGCATCTGAAGTCCAACAGGAAGAAATCGCCCAAGAACGTGGAAGAGAAACCTCGTTCTTCATATCCGATGATTATAAACCGACGGAGAGACTCAATTTTTCAGTTGGATTGCGGTACTCTATTTTCTCAGCATTAGGTGGTCGCACCGTAAACTTCTACGAGCAGGGGCTACCTCGAAACGAGGGAACACTACAGTCATCAGTGGACTATGCAAGCAATGAAGTAATCGACACCTACCATGGCCCTGAAATAAGGCTGTCTGCACGATACTCGCTACCCCAAAATTCTTCGATCAAGGCCGGTTTCACGACCACAAGGCAGTATATCCACTCATTGTCCAACAATGTATCAATTTCTCCAACTGATACATGGAAGTTGTCCGATCCTAATTTTGCTCCTCAGTTTGGCAGACAATTTTCGCTAGGCTATTTCAGAAATCTTGAAGGCAATAAGATAGAAGCTTCGGTCGAAGCTTACTACAAAACGTTTGAAAACTTACTAGACTACAAAGTCGGGGCTGACCTTGTGCTCAATCCGTCGATTGAAGTGGACGTGATCCAAGGCACGGGAAAGGCGTATGGAGTGGAACTTCTCCTTCGTAAGAAAACAGGCAAGCTAAATGGTTGGGTGGGGTATACCTACAGTAGGTCACAGCAGCGGTTCAATTCCCAGTTTGCTGAAGAGAGGATCAACAACGGAGCTTACTTTTCGTCCAACCATGAGAAGCCTCATGATTTTAGCCTCGTTTCAAACTACAAGTACACCCGACGTTTTAGTTTCTCGATGAATGTGGCCTACTCCACCGGGCGTCCTATTACCTATCCTACCGCTAAATACAACCTGTCTGGAAATGAGATTGTTCACTTCTCAGATAGGAACGCATTTCGTATTCCGAACTACTTCAGAATTGATTTGAGTTTCAATATTGAAGGGTCTCATAAAGTAAAAAAACTAGCTCACAGTTTTTGGTCCTTTTCGATCTATAATGTCACTGCGAGAAAGAATGTGTACTCCGTTTTTTTTGTTAATGAAGGGGGGCAAGTTCAAGGCTATGAGTTGTCTGTCTTAGGTACCGCCATTCCTTCTATTACTTATAATTTCAAGTTCTAGCTTATGAAGATAACCTTCAGGCTAACGTTTGCCATCATACCCCTTGTCCTAACTCAGTGTCTTGAGCCGATTGATCTAGAAACTACGGCGTTTGATGACCTCTTGGTTGTGGAAGGTTTGATAACGGATCAGTCAACTCGGCAACAGATTACGCTATCGAGAACTATACCTCTGGGGCTTGAGGATTCTTCAAGACGCGCGGAAGTCGGTGCTACGGTATGGGTTCTTAGTCAGGATGGTAATAGAATCGATTTTATTGAAGAGGAACAGGGAGTTTATATGACTGAGGAATTAATGTCAGGCAAAGTAGGTGAAACATTTCAGCTTTTCATAGAGACTGCTAACCAGCGGAGCTATAGATCAGATGTGGTCACGATGGTAGCCACACCAGAGTTAGATTCAATTTATGCGGAATTTGAACAGTCCCCCTCGTCTATTAATTCTACGGCGGGCCTGTTCCATTTTTACATAGATGCTCGAAATAACCCCGACCAAAACCAGTACTATCGCTGGACATGGAATAGCACTTTCGAATTAACTGTACCCATCCCCTCAAGATGGTTGTGGGTAGGAGGCAATGACGTGATCATTAGGGAATTGGGTGGTGAAAATGATCACTTGCAAGTGCAGTTTTGCTGGAATACAGAGTATTCTAGTCAGGTACTGTTACGAGATCTTCCTGCTCCCTTAGCTGGCGTTATTAAATTTCCCATAACAAGTTTCTTGTCGGATAGCAAACGCATGCATCTTGGTTACAGTATAGAAGTCAAACAGTACGCTGTTAGCAAGCAGTCATACGAATACTGGAGTTCCATAGCTGAGATCACTCAAGAGCAAGGTTCTCTTTTTGACACTCAGGTGGGTACGATTACAGGGAACATTAGGAATGTTAATGAAGAATCTGAAATTGTGCTTGGAATATTTGAAGCCGCTCAAGAAAGATCGCTCAGACGCCAATATCATCCATTGGATTTCTCTTCTTCGGGCTTTAGAAGGCGTGAAATCAACTATGTTAACTGTGATGGCACAGAGCCTATTGTAAGTACTTCCGAAGAGATCGGAGAGACCATGGAGCGTATAGGTGCTGGGTATGTCATCACTTTTTTTACAACAGGCAACCCCGCGACGGCCTTTTATTATCCTCGTCGCTGCTCAGAGTGTACGCAATATGGAGATAATCAGAGACCGGATTTTTGGGAGTAAGAGTGATGTGGAATATCATAAAGAACATGAGTCGAGTGAGTAACCAGATCATAAAAGCACATTGTAGCATTAAGGTCATTACTTTCATCATAGGCCTGCTATTCACACTTCAAGCTCCGAGACTCTTCTCTCAGGAAATGTCGATAGACGAGCTATACGCTTACCAGGAAAATCTTGTATTCGAGCTCAACAATGAGATTCTAGTGCCAGGAGAAAACCTGCTCATTGCATTACGTTGTTATCAAGGAAGACAGCCTTCTTACCTCAGCAAAGTTGCCTATATAGAAATTATCAACAGTGCCAAGGTACCCGTACTTCGTCAACAGGTCACATTGAAGCAAGGTCTGGGCTCAGCGATTCTATATTTACCCTCCTATCTAAAAACAGGTAGCTATACCCTTATAGCCTATACACGTTGGATGAAGAATTTTTCCAGATCGACAATTCATCAAACATCCATTCGAATAATTAATCCTTATGAAAATTTGCCAGCGCACTTATTCGAACCTCAAGATGATCTCAAGCCAACAGCTACTTTTTTTCCGGAAGGTGGACACTATATCCTAAATAGATCTCAAAAAGTATCCGTGCTGGTTTTAGACCAGTTTGGCAGAGGAGTACCAGTACAGGGAAGATTGACTAGCAACGATGGAGTTGTTGTTGCTGAGTTTGAATCTACTGCATCTGGAGAGAGTGGTTTTTATTTTATGCCATCTCAAACGAATGGTTATCGTCTCATCATGGTAGATAGGGACGAAAACGTGCATTTTCAGGAATTGGAGTTATCTCCTGTGGGCAAGACCGCTATTACGGTAGCAGAAACTGAGAATCACTATATCTTAACAAATGATACCAAATCATCCTCCTCGAAATTGCTAGTAGCAGAATTCTGGCATGGTGGATATCTAAAAGACAAAAAGGCATTCACTGATAATAGTCTTTCTGTTTCAAAATCGGAGTTGCCAAAAGGGGTGAGCATACTCAGGGTGGCGGATAGTACCGGTTTGCTGTACTTTGAGCAGGCTCTGTATACAATTCCTCAAAAAGTGACAGCTCAGGTTGCTCTGGGTTCAAAAAATATACGGATAAGGAAAAGGGTTTCTCTAAGTATTATTCCCGATACCTCAATAGGTGGTGGTTTTGTTACTATATCCGTCAAGAAAAAAATACCCGGAGAGAAATTGAAAAGCCATCTTGAAGACGTTTACGGTACCTCGAGTATTACACTAGGAGACCATCAGAAAAACGCAGCAGTTCCCTCTACGGTAGCGCTGATGAGACAAAAGTCTCCACTAGTCGAGGGGGCCTCTTTTTTGATCGAGTATCTCCCAGACTTCAGAGGCAGTCTTGTCACGGGTCGAGTCATTGATGACAATTCACAGCCAGTGTCGGGTCAACAAGTATCTTTGACAAGATCGGAAGATTTGAAGTTTTCTTTGACTAATGATGAAGGTCGATTCTATTTTCACGTTGATTCGAGACCTTATGAAGAAGAGTATTTTGTGAGTGGAGGAAGCCCCGGGGGGGGAGTCAATTTGTACATAGACAATCCGTTCTTGAAAGACCATTCTTTCGTTGACATATCTCCATTTGTTTCAGATCGCCTCAAGGAAGATTGGCTGATCCAAAAAAGTATAGAGGTACAGGTAGAAAATGCATACTATCAGGTTAAGAATGACTCCTTAGGTGTCGAGACCCATAGAGAGATATTTGCTTACTTGCGGCCAAAAACCTACATAATGGATGACTTTACCAGATTTCCTAAAATGGAAGATCCTATTCAGGAATATGTAGAGGAGGTTAGCCTCCGAAAGAATAATGGGAATGCAAGATTCATTTTGCCCTATGTCAACAACAAATCAGGTTTCATTGATAGCACGCTCACACTGCTCAACGGGATTCCTGTGACCCCTCAATTTATTTTGAATCTCAACCCCTTAGATATCGAGAGAATTGAAGTCTATGAAAAACAGGTCAATATCGGTAGTGCTGAGTTTCGCGGTGTTATTGACTTTATATCTTATAAAGATCGATTTGAGAACATTAGCCCTGGCAATAGGTTCAAAAAGATTGACTACCAAAGCACAATCGACTATCAAAAAGTGTCAGGCCCTGTTTATGATAGTGATACACTTAGAAGAATTCCTGACTTCAGGTCACAGCTCCTATGGGAGCCACATCTTGAGATTGGAGAAGATCCTTTGGTGACGGAGTTTTATACTTCAGATAGTCCTGGCACCTACGAAGTTATCGTAAGTGGTGTACTGGATCATGGAGGTTACATATATGAGATCATGGACTTTGAAGTGAAGGAGTAATTAGTTGCAGTGAAAGTATTATGGATGGATAAAATGTATCGGGAGGCAACTATTTATCAAAAGTTTGTTTGTTCTTCGCCGGGTCTGCTTCGGAAGATTTTTTCTTCGAGCGCATCATTCGCGATACTCATTGCCTTATATGGTTGTCTGGAGCCAATAGAGCCAGAGACCGTAGGGTTTGATGACTTACTAGTTGTAGAGGGCTTAATCACAGACCGGCCTGTTAAGCAAAAGGTCACCTTATCCAGAACTATCCCGTTGGGCGGGGAAGATACAATTAGGCGCATGGAAGAGGATGCCACGGTGTGGATAGTGGATCAATCTGGGAATACCATAGACTTTTTTGAAGAAGAGCAAGGTATCTATATGACCCGCGACGCATATGCAGGTGAGATTGGTGGGACATTTCAATTGTTCATTCAAACGATTAATGGCAACAACTATGAATCAGAGGTAGTCTCTATGCTGCCTACACCCCCAGTGGACTCTATCTATGCTGAATTTGAGCCTTCACCTACTTCTGGGAATGCCCGAGGCGGCTTTTTTAATTTTTTTATAGACGCAAGGAATAATCCTCAACAAAACCAATATTATCGCTGGACGTGGAATAGCACCTTTGAATTGACCGTACCAAATCCATCAAGATGGCTCTGGATCGGCGGAAATGATGTTATTATAAGAGAGGTGGGTAGTGAGAATGACGACTTACAAGTCGAGCTGTGCTGGAATACGGAATATGGTACCAGTGTGATCTTACAAGAGTTGCTAATCCCTTCTGCGGGGGTTATCAAACTACCAATTTTGAGCTTTCATTCGGATTCCAGGCGTATGCGTATTGGATATAGCCTTGAGGTCAAGCAGTACGCCCTTAGTCGTGCATCGTTTGAGTATTGGAATGCCATTGCTGAAAGCACACAGGAACAGGGGTCACTTTTTGATACTCAGGTAGGAACTATCACCGGGAATATTCGCAACGTTAATGATGATCGAGAGATAGTCTTGGGAATATTTGAAGCGTCCCAAGAGATGTCGTTGAGGCGTCAATATCATCCGCTAGAGTTTGGCAAAGCGGGGTTTAGTAGAATTAGTACCAACTTCGTGCAATGCTCTGACATAGAGCCAATAATAAGCGGTGTAGATGAAATAGGTAAGACAATGGAAGAACGAGGTGATGCAGTTATTCTGACTTTTTTCGTAACAGCTCCACCAAGTGCCTACTACTATCCGCCTATTTGTGCTGATTGTACCCTCTATGGGGACAACAAAAGACCTAGTTTTTGGGAGTAAATCCAGACTTCAATGTTCACATTTTGTATCAATAGTCTATCTCAAGGGCACCTCTAAAAACTCGTTTTCAGAATTCGTATCAGAGATTTTTGCTGATACAAGACTCCAAAAACGAAGGTTAGCAACACAAAATCGGTCCGCCGAAGCAGAGTATTTTGGAAACGATCTATCAAGACAAAAGATCATTTCAAAAATCAAAAGAGGGTATTTAGAGGTGCCCTCAAACGACAAAAAGGTAATAGCTGGACTGGCTTAATACAAAAGCCATCGAGTTACACCAAACGCGCCATGGGTTTGACAATCTGTACAATCTGGAGGGAGGGATTTTGGCTTGGAAAGAGGAGGTGGATGGGGACTTAGAGGTGGTGTAGCTTTTAGTAAACACTACTTTCTCTCTGAATAATCAAAATGTTCAATGTCGAGGTTGTTGTTAAAGAGAAGTAACCCATCTTCCGGAAAAGCGAGAGGTTTTGTGAAATCAATATGAAAATTGAAAAGTCTATTGTCTCCTATCGAATCGGATCTGACATCAAAGGTCTGAAGATCGAGAAAATGCAAATAGCCTTCTGTGAAGAACACGGCTTCACTCGAAGTTTGACCTTTATATCGAAATAATCCTAATTCTCCGGCCATCAAACCTACCTCAAATGGTTGTATGTCGGGCATTTTAACGGAGGTTTCAGGTAAGCGAATAGTCTTTGCAGCGCTTGCCGATAAGTTGCTGAAATCTACTGTAGTGTAGATAGCATCTCTGGTGATGAATTGATCTGTCCAAACGGTAGCTGAGAATGCGCCTCCACTGATGATTGCGGTAGCAAGTCCAAGCGCCACTACTTCTCCAGTATTTGTATAGCTCTCAAATGTCTCTCCCAATAGCGCAATACCATCATCTAAGACGATTATGTCTTGCCAAATCGTTTTTTTGCTCGTTCATTTCGTCTGGAAGGAAGAGCGACCTTATTGACAAATCATTCATATCGATTTCTAAACAAAAGAGTTGACCCGGTTTTCTATGCTTTACCTTTTTGCTATAGTAGGTGCGCCCGGCCATGTTCAGCTTGTTGGTACTGCTGACATATCTCAGGATATCCATAGAGTACTTGCTGATGTCAGGGTTTAATTTGATTGCATCAATGACCCTACCATCTCTCTTATCGATCCGACTGAGTACCAGGTCGGCCCTATCGTTGGGCTGATTGGCCTCTAGCATTACTATGTGTTGATCGTTGATAAATGAGTGCAACAATATGCTTTCATCAGTATAGACATTTGATGCATCACCGTAATAGGGGCCTTTAGGACCATTGATATTAGCAACCCATTTAGAATGCTGAGTTGTCGTATTGAAGGCATGTACCAGATATTTTCTCTGTTTGTTTCCATAGAATAGATAGACCGTGCTACTTGGTTCATCTACTAAGACAAACCTTTTCTCTCCATTTCTCAACTTCAAATTGTCGTAAGAGTAGATGACTTCCTTTTTGTCATTCAATAGCCTGCTTAGCGTAGTTTTCTTCATTATACTCTCATACATGACCACCCACAATTCACCATTAATCTGAAACGGGAGCTCCAGATCGTTATTACCCTCTAGTAGTAGCCTTGTTTCACGGGTTTGCCTTACTTCATTGATATGTAGAATAGAGTGCGTGGTGAACTGCTCGTTCTTTTTTTCGAGCCCTATGGAATACAAGGAGTCGCTCTTGCCGAATACAACATTTTTCAGATCGAGACCTCCGAGCTGAGGGTTCTTGGCGAGGATGGGACCTACAGAAAGTGTATACTGAGCTGTAGAGAGGTGTGAGATGAACAGGCTCAACAGTATCAGAGTTATTTTTAAAATCCTTGGCATAGATGGTCTTGTTGGATTATCATGATTTTTTATCCTAAATAAAACATGGAAAATGGTAGTTACATCAAGGTATATGGCCCAAAAAAAATGAAAAGATAGGATTTCTTTATCAATCTGATAAGTTATTTCTAGATCGCACCTGCACTTTTTAAAGATGTATTATGGTAGTCATTAATTTTGTAAAAACGGTCAAATGCTTTGAAAAGCTCTAAACTCTTGAGAGAGGAATCCTGGCGTGGAAGGAACAGGTAGATAGCGGATTGGAGGCGGTATGATTCGTGTTAAGCGATGAATGTCGCAAGACTATTAATTCTACCCAACCGTTCATGCACTTTGTTTTGTGAGGCTTCATAAACATCAATGAAAGTATGGAGGTCAGAGGTATTATCCTCAAAATGTTCTTTCAATTCCCTGAAACCTTAGCTGACAAAGCTGATTTTAGCCTGAGTTAGATCTACACTTTTTTTAAGTCGCTGTAGTTGTTCCATCTCACTCTTTTACCAAATCTTATGATTATTTAAGCGATACAAAATAAGCTTAAGTTCGAGTCTGCGTTTCGGCGATATCCTAGGCCAAGTGACTGAATTGCTTATCTTCATGGAAGAATTAAACAAGTACTATGGAAACGGAGAGACCACACAACAGCCGCAGAAAATTCACGAAATCATTACTGACAGGCATGGCATTGCCTGCTGTGCTGCCAGCTGTAGCTGCCAATTCAGATTTTTCTGATAGGAAGAAAGAGGACTTACCTGGGACCCCTCAAGGCACTGGAGAGGAATACTGGGAATCTGTGAAGAGTCAATTCCGGTTTGCGCCTGGACTGAAATATTTTAACAACGCTTCACTAGGTTCTTGTCCAGCTGTAGTTCGAACCAAGACCAACGAATATCGCGACCTTCTTGACTCCTTCCCTTCCAAGTACATGTGGGGTGGCTGGAAAGCGGAGATCGAACGGACCAGACAGTCCGTTGCTGACTTGTTTTCCGTATCCAACGAGGAAATTGCGCTCACGCATAACACCACAGAGGGGATGAATTTGATAGCGCAGAGCCTGGACTTGTCTCCCGGAGATGAGGTGATACTGGCAGATCATGAGCATACCAGCGGTGCTATTCCATGGAAGTATTGGCAGGAGTCAACGGGTATCAAAATAATAAGGCCGGTATTGCCCATCCTGCCACAAACCGTGGAGGAGCTGGTGAATGCATATCGCCAAGCTATCACACCCCGCACAAAGGTGATCTCTATGTGTCATATCGTCAATACCAACGGTATGATCCTACCGGTGAAGGAGGTGTCTGCTATGGCGCATGAGCGTGGTATACTTGTCGCAGTAGATGCGGCTCAGTCTGCCGGCATGTTCAAAATTGATCTTCATGATCTTGAATGTGACTTCTACACGGCCAGTGCACATAAGTGGCTCTTCGCTCCAAAGGGGATCGGCTTCTTCTATGCCAGGCAAGAAAGTCAGCAACACTTAAAGCCGTTGGTGGTATGCCGGGGGTATGATGATGAGAGTATCAGGCGGATCGAGAACTATAATACACGTAACCTACCGGAATTACTTGGTATGGGAGAAGCAGTGAATTATCACAATCAAATAGGAGGAGATAAAATCACTAAACGCACCTATGAACTCAAGTCTTACTTTAGATCAAAAATCGAAGGCAATCCAAAATTTAAATTGAAAAGCCCGGAGGCTGATGACCTGTCGGCGGCTATCCAAGTGGTAGAAGTAGTGGGTAAGGATGTGTTGGAGGTCAAAGAGCTGCTTTTCGAACAGAAAGGCATAGACTGCCGACCAATGACAACTTTTGGACTCAATGCCCTTCGCATCTCATTGGCGATCTATATCACGAAGCAAGACATTGACGGATTAGTTGAGACCTTGGAAGCCCTTGCTTAATCAATTATATTGACGATCATGACACACACCAACCAACTCATTGCTTTAATCCTATTGGCGTTTGCCGTAAGCTGCTCAAGCCCTACTCCTCAGAAGGATTCAGCACCAGTAGCTACCAACACACCCCCAAGCGGTTACGATCCAGAAGCGAAACTTGCCGAGCTGGGTATTACCCTACCGGAACCTCCCAAGCCAGTAGCCAATTACGTTAATGGGGTACAAACAGATAACCTTATTTTCCTTGCTGGTAAGGGACCAAAAGGAGCCGATGGATCAGAGCTTCATGGAAAGTTGGGACAGGATGTGACCATCGAGGAAGGCTATGCCGGAGCGCGACTCACAGCGATCAATCAAATGGCTGTTCTCAAAGACATGCTTGGCAACCTCAACCGTGTCAAGAGAGTAGTAAAGGTATTGGGTATGGTCAATTCCGATCCCAATTTCGTCGACCAACCCAAAGTAATCAATGGCTTCTCCGACCTCATCGTGGAAGTATTTGGAGAGCGGGGCAAGCACGCAAGAGCCGCTGTAGGGATGGTGTCACTTCCGAGAGGACAATCTGTCGAGATAGAGATGATTGTAGAAGTGTATGAGTGAATCCTGGAAGAAGAACTGGCCGAAACTCTTAAAGAACATCGGCCTTGAAGCCTTGTCCGAAAAAATCATTGTATGTAATATTAAAAAAGTGGATTCTTCCTTATCAGATCAAGAGTACTAAAATATTGAAGCCAAGAGTCAAGGTTTTTAGCTTACCAAATCAACAGTTGGTTTTAAAGTATTATGACAATGCTGGACACTCTCGCTCGGAAATTCGGAATATGCAAGAACTCGAGAAAATTTCAGGGCTTCCAACCCCACCGTTCTACGGTAGTTATGGATTTTTTTTTACAAGGTTATGTGGACGGCACACTATTGACAAATCGAATATATAGCAATGATAGAGAAAGAATCATCGACGCTCAAAAGCGGATGGTAACAACTTTGTGCGATATCCAAGCTTGGGCTCATATCAGCTCAGGATATATAAATGATCAAAAGAGATATCGAAAGAGTAATTTAAACAAACGTCTTCGAAGAAATTGGGATTTGACTAAGGACTTATTGATAAGTTATATCTTGAAATCAGATATGGTATCTATGGAAGATATTGATTTTATAGATAATGCTATTGATAGGATTGATATTAGCTGCCTTAGCCTTGAATTTGGTAAGAATGTGGTGATACATGGAGATTACAAGTCCGATAATATTATTGAAACCAATACGGGTGATCTAGTAGTTATTGATTGGCTTTCTATGTCTTATGGGCCACCCTGGCATGACTTAGCAGCAGTATTGGATAGATCGGATTGGAATTCTAGAAAACTAGTTTTAAAGCACTATTTGGATTCAATCAATCGCACTTCATTTGATGTTAACACCACACTGGATCAAGCCTGTGAATATTTAAGATGTGCTATCATCTTTAAAACAATTAACAATCTTGAAGAATTATTTAGTCGTGGCTTTCCAGAAGAGAATTTTCAGCGAAAAATAATTCCAAGGGTGAGTTTACTAAAAGAGGAATTACAAACCTTTCAGCAGAGTGGCTAGGTTTCAGTAGGTACAGCGTTTCGATCAAAGATTAGATTTATTGTCTTGAAGGTTACTAATGATTATTAATAAAATGGTGTAGTCGTAGGATGAACTAGATCTGTAGTAGGCATAACCTTACTACCAACGGTTCAATTCGAAGATATTAATGTTTAGGGTTACCCATTTAATTCTCAAGCGCTTGGATAACAGCACCTTTGAAATTTCATGGGTTTTCTCTTTAGAAGAGAAAAATAGCTCAATCAAATTACCCAGATTACTTTTTTCGTAACTACTCAGGAGGTAGCAATAGCTTGAAGGTTTGGTAGTATTTGTTGCGATTGTTTTATGAGCGTATCTATTACAGAACGTAGGATAACGAAGTTCTGAGCACCTCTGAATGAACGGAACTGACCAGATATTTTAGATTTTACCTTTACATTTCTGATAGCTCTTTCTGCTCCATTGTTATCAGGAGGCACATCATATTGATACAAGAAGACCAGCAAATGCGCTCGGTACTTTTTGAGTCTCTTTTGTAAGGTCACGATCTGTTGATGCTTCTTATCTATAATTTGATCAAGTAACCTGTCGAGTCTTTTTTCCAATACTGATCTCTTTGGGTTTTCATCGAGATAGGCTTGAGGAAGCAGTTCCCTTTTAAGTGCCATACTATCGAAAAAGACCTGTTTGCATTGAGAAGCCCATCCATGTTTGGGATACCTTTCTTCCAAATAATTGAGGTCTCTCAAAAGATGTGCAATACAGAGTTGGTGAGCTTTTGCCTCACATTTTAGCTGCGCTCTCCATGCATCATGACATAGGGTAGTGTTGGGAAAACCTTGAGGAAAGGTGGTGTCAATAACAGTAAACCCTCTGGAAGGAGATACCGTGATGTAGGTGTACTTGTTATTCTGCCAAGTCCATATCCAGTTCTTCTTTCCATTGATCTTTACTCCGGTCTCATCACTACCTACTACTGATTGCTGACTGATTTGCTGCTGAATACGTTGATAAATGCCCTGAGCCTTTTGTGACACCCTGCCGATGATATTGTCAATACTACCTTGAGATATTTTGATACCAAAGCAGGTAGCAAGTGTTTCACTCAATCGCTGATAAGGCAGGTACTGACGGGTATGTAGATAACCAATCATTGCCTCGACACTACTACCATATTGGATTGGGGCTGTAAGATGTGAAGGTAGCTGGCTTATGGTAGTATGACCACATTGACAGGTTTTCTGATAGCTCTGATGTTCGGTAATTATGGCTTTGGGTGTAGGAATATCTATTTGCTGACGTCTTGTCTTGAGCCTTGAGGGCAAATGTTCAAGGCTATTACCACAACCATTACAAAACGCTGGAGTGTAGCCAATGACCTCATCAGGAGAAGTGCTCATTTCGAGAGTATGTCCTTTGTGGCCTTGTTGTCCACCTGTCTTTTTACCACTAGCCTTGCGCAAGCTCTTGTTTTTTTGAGGACGATTTTCGTCTTTGGATGGAGGAACAGAGCTATTTGAACTATTCTTAGGCGTTCGATACCTCACTAATTCACTTTCAAGTGACTCAATACGAGTGAGCAACTTGGTGACTAATGATGTGAGTTCTTGTATTTGTCTGTCCTTTGAATCCAAAACCTTTCGTTTCGGTAAAAATGGACCTGATTGTTGTAAATAAGCCGCTAAAAATCAAAGAGTTACAAACAATCTCACGTTGATAAGTCGACTATTTTTTGGATTTTCAGCATCCTGAATCAAAACCAGTCCAAAATCACCTGAATCGTCGATTCTAATACGGCCAATCCAAGAGAAACATAGGTA
>JAVKDO010000053.1:0-19408 GCA_040222235.1 Cyclobacteriaceae bacterium | reverse complement strand
CGTGCAAGTAGCGGTAAAGCCAGAGAGACGATGGGTAAAGGTATAGGACTTACCAAGGCTCACTACGTCACGCAACAGCTGGGGGGTGATCTATGGATCACTTCTCAACTCAGTGCCGGCACGACTGTGGAAATACAATTCTAGCTTATCCGGTAATATCATAAAACCGGGTGTCTTGTAGTCTATAACCTAGAATACTGGCCCTCCGCATTATATTTTCACTGGATGTATTTTTAGGCTCCTGAAATCCAGAAAGTGGCAGCTCCTTGAACTTACCACATAAGTACTAATCGTTCATCTATGTATCCTCATGTTTAAGTGCATCATGAGATGATTTCAGGTTTTGCAAGCTTTTCTTTGAATAGTCAAAAAAGCTCCAATTGAGCAAATTAGCCTGATTCAAAAATATATTTTTCAATTGTCAAACAAAGCCTAGTGCATACGCGTAATCAATCGCAATTTTGTACCAAATAATATGAGTGACGAGCTCTACACCGATTGAAGACCTACACCTATGAGCACACAAGAAATTGAAAATATAGAGCTAATCTATCTTAGCATCGAGGACTATGAAGACCTCAAAGCTGCTATGATCACAGCTTACACAACCATGCCTGATGCTTACTGGAAAGAAGATCAGATTCAGGCATTGATCGATAGGTTTCCAGAGGGCCAGATAGTGATCAAGATCAACGGTGAATTTGCAGGATGCGCCTTGTCCATCATCGTCGACTATGACAAGTTTGATGACTATCACACCTATCGAGAAATCACTGGCAACTACACCTTCAAAACACACGATAGTGACGGTGATATGCTCTATGGAATAGACATCTTTATCAAGCCTGAGTTCAGAGGTCTGCGCTTGGGGAGACGGCTCTATGACTACCGTAAAGAACTTTGCGAACAACTCAACCTAAAGGGTATTGCTTTTGGAGGTCGTATTCCCAACTATCACGGCTATGCGGATAAGCTATCACCCAAGCAGTATATTGATAAGGTAAAACGCAAAGAGATTCACGACCCGGTGTTGAATTTTCAAATCTCCAATGACTTTCACCCTGCCAAGATCATGAAAGGCTACTTGGAAGGTGACAAGGATTCGAATGAATTCGCGGTACTACTAGAGTGGGATAATATCTATTATCAAAAGCCTACCAAAGTTGCTACTACCAACAAGACTGTTATTAGGCTTGGTCTTATCCAATGGCAGATGCGCCCTTACAAAGGCATGGATGAGCTGATGCAGCAGGCCGAGTATTTTATCGATGCTGTGTCAGGGTATCGCTCTGATTTCGCCTTGTTTCCAGAGTTTTTTAATGCTCCTCTGATGGCAGAGAACAATCATTTGGGAGAGGCGCAAGCCATCAGAGAACTAGCAAAGCATACTAAAGAAATTGTCCATCGCTTCTCGGAATTATCCATCTCTTACAACATCAATATCATCACTGGCAGCATGCCTGAAATAAAGAACAACAGGCTGTACAATGTAGGCTACCTATGCCGCAGAGACGGAAGTGTAGAGCGATATGAAAAAATACATGTCACTCCTGATGAAGAAAAGGTTTGGGGAATGCAAGGTGGCAACCAAATCCAGGCATTCGATACAGACTGTGGAAAGATTGGTATCCTGATTTGCTATGACTCTGAGTTCCCAGAGCTTAGCCGGATCCTTGCAGATGAAGGCATGGACATCCTGTTTGTTCCCTTTCTTACAGATACGCAGAATGGCTTCTCAAGAGTACGTCACTGCTCTCAAGCCAGAGCTATCGAGAATGAATGCTATGTAGCCATAGCAGGTAGTGTGGGCAACCTTCCCAATGTCCACAACATGGATATGCAGTTTGCTCAATCCATGGTTTTCACTCCTTGCGACTTTGCCTTTCCATCCAATGGTATAAAGGCAGAAGCCACACCAAACACAGAGATGGTGCTCATTGCGGATGTGGACATTGGACTACTCAGAGAGCTGCATGAGTTTGGAAGCGTTCGCAACCTCAAGGATCGTAGAAAAGACCTCTTTGAGTTGAAAAAAAAGAAGTAACGGAATAGAAAGGGATAAAATCCCTCTCTACTGTTTTTTGGGCACCACCCCTAGCGGGAAATTATTTCCTCGGATGAAGCCTGTAGGGTACTGCGCCGAACCGCCATGTTTCTTAGTCAATTCGGGTACGGCTTCTTCCATGTATTGCTTGATTTCGGATACGGTGATGTTGCCATCACCATTGTCGCCAGCTCCATTCATAGCTTCCAAGAGTGAGTAAGTGAAGACACCATGCTTGAGGATGGCAAACTCAGTAGAAAACTGTTGCGAGCCACTGGAAGCAATCATCACGATACCCGCGGCACGCGCTAGCTGTATCATTGCCTTTTCCTCTGAGCCAGCAGAACGTGTGCTCAATGTCTCTATTGCTCCTCCTGAATGACAAGCATCCATCAATACCAATTGCTTTTGCGCCCTGATTTCCGATAGGTGCAGCTTCAATTCATCACTAGATATGGCCTTGGTCACCAATTGCGTAGAATCGCCATAAAGCTGTGTAACATCCGTCGGAACGAAGAAGTACTTGTTGTCCTGTGTGTCATCGATCGTGCCATGTCCAGCATAGTAGAAGACAAATACATCCTCGGGTTGGGCCTTAGCTTTGATTTCATCCAAGCCTTTGATGATTCCCAACTTGGTCGCCTCCTCGTTGTATACTGCGGTGACGTTAATCTCACGATAAATCTCACCCCCTTTAAGCTTTAGCTCCTCCACGAAAGACAAAGCATCATCATAGGCGTAGTTGAGATTGTACCGCTCATTTTTGTACTGATTGATACCAATGGCCAGCACATAGAGGCTCGACGTAGCGATCACTTCTCCAGTATACTGCAACTTAAACTCACTTGGCCGAGAGTCAATGTTCTGCTTATTCTTCACCAAGGCACTGAATGTATTGAGGTCATTGACGAGTGACAGCTTGTATTTTCTGGTGATATATTGTCCTACCGGAACCTCTTCAAGGTCCGTATCGCTCACGACCAATTTTCCATTTTGAAAGAGGTTGAATTCAGAAAATCCGCTACCACCGTTATACACGTCTATTGTTACATCTACCTCTCTATGTGAGGTCTGGTACTTACCCTGACTGTAGTTAATTTTCGGATCTCGATTAAGACGCACTTGCGATAGGTCAAACACTGCTACTGACGGTCGCTCTGAGACATCAATCTTGAAGGCACCCTCCCCTGCTTCTGAGAGTAGTTCGGTTATACGCTCTCCACTTTCAAATGATCTCATCAAGAGTTCCGGCTCATAAAGAATATCGAAGTATTGCTCGGCGGTATAGAAGTCCGCTAAAGAAGAAACACCTCTGTTAATATGCCAACCAAAGAGCTTGGCTCCATCGGAGCTGCAATGAAAATAACCCTCTTCAGTCCATGTTATCCATTCACCATTATCGGCCAGAAATAGCGTCATGAAGGGATGTGTGGACACATGAAGATAAGGAAATGTCGCGTTGAGTTCTTTATGGATTTTGGGCTGAGTCTTCTCTAAGGCCCGCATAAGTTTTTGCCAGGCTTCAGGATTATTCTGATCTAAGAGTTCTTGAATACCACCGATCTTCACACTTTCGAAGGTCTCAGCGGTAAAGTATTCTCCAACACTGGGGAATTTTCCGGGTTCATCAAGCTTCCACATCAGCACCTTCTGATCTTCACTACCGGAAGCTAGATATCTCGCATCTACACTCAAGGCCAACGCTCTAACACCTCCCGCATGGCCTAGAAACTCTTTTTTTAGCTTTCCAGAACCATCATACTGCTTTAGCGAAAAGTCGCTTCCAACATACACATTTCCCTTTTCGTCGGAGATAAATTCCAACACCCGGCCATCTACAGAAGGGTCATTGGCAATTCGGCCAGACTTGGCCTTAAGTGTATATTCATCTATCTGGGTGACGGTCTTTTTCTGTTTGGCAATAGTACTGCCCTCGCCAGCCATCTTCTTTGGTACAAAGTTTTTAAAGTCAAAAATGACCGAAGCATCTTCGTCTTCATTGTTGGCGAAGTAGTTGATCCTTAGACTACTCCTATCTACAAAAGCCATTGACTGCACCGCTCTACCTTCCCCGGAGAGTCGGGTGACTGCTGTTCCCGATAGGGCGTCCCATCTAACAATACCATTGTTGATACCTCCAGAAGAAATAACTTGATAGCCATCAGCAGCAGGATCAAATGACATAGAAAAAACCGCATTGTCATGTGCCTTAAATTCTTTGGTAATTCCACGCTTGGTCAGGTCAACCAACTTGGCAGTGCCTTCAAGATCCATCATTATTAGATATTTGGCATCTGCCGAAAATGATAGTGCATTGACCATTACATCCAACTCATCAGTCTGAAAGATGGTATTACCTGAGGCATCAGTCACCTGCACCTCACCATTGACACTGGATGTGGCAATGTATTTGCCCGTAGAAGAGTAGCTTATCCGGTTGATCTCTCCATCGTGTTCTATTCCCACGAACAATTCCAAGTCATCTCTTCCTTCAAGTACAGCAGTCATGTCCAGAAATGTCACTATACTGCTTCCATCTGTTGCTAATGCTAACGACTTGCTGCTTGGATCGTAAGCCATTGAACTAATGGGGCTACCCATGTCATTCTGTGAAAACAGTTCAACCATGTCATCTTGTAGCGTCCAGATGCTCAGCAGATTGTCCATGCCGCCACTGAAAATAAACTTCCCTGTAGCATCAAAGACAATGTCCGAAATGGCATCATAATGCCCCTCAACAGGGCCAATCACCTTCTTATTCTCAATATCAATCACCATAAGATAGTTTTCCTCCATTTCACTCAGAGGAAGCCCCCCTAGAGCCAGGTATTTACCATCTGGGCTTAGTGCTCCACTGTAAAACACACCTTGATATCCAGGGCCATACTCTGTATCGATTCTATCTATTACTTCAAGGGTGTTCGCATCCCATACTTTAACAGATTTGTCCTCTGATATAGAAATGAATCGCTGACCATCTGGCAAAAAAATCAAATCATTGACTTTGCCATTATGGCCGTTAATATTAAGGTTAATCTTGGGTTTATAATCTTGAGCTGTGGCTGAGAGACAAGCCGCCAACACCAGATGAAGAAGGACAATCAGGTGCTTATCGAGGTAACGTCTTCTTTGCATGCACCAATTTCAAGATTAAACACGGATAGTTCAAACATTTAGTCGAAAAATGAGACTCATTCTATAATTTCACTTGCCGGTACAAATACTGGATTGAACCAATCACTCAACTTATTTGATGCACGCGGATTTCCCTAAAATATTGAACAAGAGCATTTTCGACGGGTTCAATTACAACTATATCTTCGAGAGCAAGGGAGACTACTTTGGACTTCTGGTCGAAAAAAGAGGGTTTTCTGTCATTCCGGTGGTCAATAATCTCATTTTCAATAATGAAAGTGATTTCAGTGCTGACCTTACCATCAATGACAAGCTGCCAAAGCTGCGTGAGAAGCTATCCAAAATTGAGGAGTACGAGAGTTTCTTGAGCCATAAGAGACGCAAAAGTATCTATGACCCATACGCCTGTTTCCAACCATTCAATGAGGCTACAAAATCTTTGTATCCAATGTTGGAAAAAATGCGAACTTCAATCAAACCCAAGAGTACGATACTCAATCTATGGGATAGGTCTGGCTGGTTGACCAGTGTTCTTTTAGGTCTTTTTCCTGAATGTCATATTGTAACGACCTGGGAAGGCAACAAAGACGTACTTGGCTACCTTGGCTACTCTTACTGGTTTGGCAACAATCCCAGAGTGAATATACTCTTCACCGATCTTGAGAAGCCATTACCAATTAAGACGGCAGCTATAGATATGGTGGTAGGCTTTGACGTATTGCACAGGTATGATCAACATACTTTGCTGAATGAGTTAGTTCGAGTGACGGCCACAGCTGCTCCATTAGTCTTCCCACATGTGCACTTGTCAAACTCTGAACCAGAGCCGTATTTTGATAGAGGCTGTCGTCAACTTCATGGTAGAACCTATGCCAATGGACTTGATAGGTATAGTCAACAAGGTGAATATGAAAGCTATGTCCTATCAGAACCTCACCTGTTCAAGCTCAATCAAAATATAGCAGAGAATACGCTAAAGCTTGAAACCAATCCTAACACTTCTGATTACAATGCCATGGTTGCGCTTTTACCGAAAAGCTGGAAGAGTAAGGCATTGACCCCTTTACATATTGATTTTAAAGCCGCTCCCTTTGGTCATCATATTCTGTTGAATCACCTTTTAAGATTTGATTTTGGCAACCAACTGGTATTCCTAGAGAAGGAGCACCTCGCAGGAATGGTAGGATATATGATGGAAAGGCATCCAACCTATCTACAGTATATAGAAAAGGTGGACAAATATGATCTGACAGCTTTGGAAGTAAAGTTACTCTATCTATCAGAGCAGGGTTGGAATGTTGGGGAGTTATGCGACGAGCTTGACCTGAAGCAGGTCTATGATGCCATGAACCGCCTGCTTTCCTTTGGTATTATTGAAGTACTTCCTTTACAAGACTCAGGTTTCAGGCTTCAAAAATACTTGTCGTCACAGACGTTTATTGATGAAAGAAGGGAGCAGACCCTGGAGGCATTATGGAAGAAGAAAGTAGCAAGGTTTTCATCTTCAGTTTACATTGAATCATTGCAGGATCAAACCGAGATCACCTACACTGACGCAGATGAAGTGGTTAAACTTATCTCTACAACGTTGGAGAAGCGCGGTATAAGCAACAAGGCTTCTGTGATGGTCGTTGGGTCGCTACACCCAGAGGGGGTGCTGCTTTTCTGGGCATGTATGAAAATGGGGGTGGTGTTCGTGCCTCTTTCCGGCAAGCACCCAGCCGCTGTACTTTCTCAGATGATCAAGGAAACAGATCCCGTGCTTATCTTTTCAACAGTGGAAGCTATCCAGACGTGCCAGCTATCTGGTGAGTCGAATATCATAGCCTTTGATGACGAAGAGGGCGCCAGCACCAATCAGTATTTCTCTGACTGGTTAGAGGACGATTCGGACATCTTATCAGAAAACACTCAGATATCAGCAGACGACCTGGCTGTGATCTTATATACATCTGGCTCAACAGGGCAACCTAAGGGCGTGAAATTGACCCAAGGCAACCTCTATCGAAGCGGTATGACGGTAGCAGATCATTTTGAGTGGACAGGTAGTGATCGTTATTTTGGATTAGGCGGCTTGGATACAATGAGTGGGCTCAGGAATACGGCCATTAGTCCAGTATATTATGGTTCGACTCTCGTCATTCCCGATAGTTCGAAAGGGTCTTCCTTTCTACAACTGGCATCACAGGTAGTCTCCAACCAGGCAACAATCATAGCTGCCAACCCTGCTTTTTTGGGACTTTGCGTACAGTTCAGGCATAAACTCAGCATCAGGTTGTCGAAGCTAAGACTCGTCATGTGCACTGGAAATTCGCTATCCCTTGGTTTAAGAAGCACATTCAAAGAAGTATTTGGTCTCAACATCTATAACTATTACGGACATACGGAGACATCAGGTATTTGCACAGCAGAGTCCATAAAGAACAGTCCTAACAGCTCCGTCTCAACCATAGGGCAACCCATAGAAGCGATTATTCAGATCGTTGATAACAACAAGATGATAGTGAAAAGTGGTGAGACCGGACAGATTAGAGTCTACTCTCAGAATCTAATGATGGGATATCATGAGTGCGAGGAAAGACCGATAATAGATGGATGGTACTACACAGGAGATGTAGGGAGATGTCTAGTTGACGGGTGCATTGAATTGGTAGGTCGCATTCGAGATATCATAAAAAGGCCAAATGAAGAAATTGTCTATGTCAACCATGTAGCGGCTTTAGCCCAAGGACAGGATAACGTGGAGGAAGCAGTAAGTCATGTCACCACCATAGGTGGTAAAGACAAATTCACGCTCTTTATTACGATAGATGATATGGCTTCACAGAGCACCATCATACCGGCATTAAAGTCTTTGATCAAGGATCAGTTAGGATCATCCTGGGTTCCAGATCAGCTAATAATTCTAGCAGAAATGCCATACAACGATCATGGAAAAATAGAAAAACAAAAACTCATAAATGTACTCCAAGAGCGTAATTGATTTAATCGATCAGGCCGCTGATCCAAGGCACTCCAAATCCGTTTTTGCGAGCATCAAACATCGGGAATACACCTATGGAGAGTTTTCTATGGACATCCATAAAACAATGGAGCATTTCAAAGAATGCAATTTGGTCAAAGGTCAAGTGATAGTGATTTCAACGACTTATCCCTATCATATGGCTGTCTTGTACTTCTCGATGTTGAGATATGGACTAGTCACAGTATTTGTTGATCCTGAGGTGCCAACGAGCAGATTTCATGCACTTTGCAAAAAGGCTTCAGTTGATGGTTATATCATGGATGCTGATTTGTTCAGGAAAAGAGAGTTATCCAAAAGCGACAAGGGCTATCAGCTAACCATTCAAGAGAAGTCTGACAAGCATAGCGGCCTACTAAAAAAGCTCCTAAAAAAGAAAGTAGCCTCTCCATCAAATGCTCAGGGTGCTCACTACCCTGAAGTCATTGCGAGTTATGATCAGTTTTCGCATATTGATCCTCCCATTGCTGAAGACCTAGCGTACATCATTTTCACTTCCGGGACCACCAGTGCCCCTAAGGGGGTAATGATCACTCATGGCAATTTGTTCAGTCATATGACCACATTGAGCAATGCCTATGGGTTGACACAAAATTCGAAAGTGTTGAACATTCTGAATTTATATCATGCGGATGGTATTAATCAGGGTCCCCTACTGGCGGCATACAATTTAGCTTGCTGGAATGCTCCATTTGGTTTTGATATTGCAAAGCTAGCTGACCTCTTTCTCTCCATTTACAAGTATCGCATCAGTCACCTGATCGCTGTGCCGGCGATGCTCTCCATCATGAAGAAGTATTCAGAGGGCTATGAAGACAGTTTTGAATCGGACGACTTTCAGTTCGTGATTTCTGTTGCTGCCAAGCTCGAATCAGATCTATGGTACTCTTTCGAAGAAAAGTTCAAGACCAAGGTTGCGAACGTATACGGCCTTACGGAGACGGTCAATGGCGCTGTTTTTAACATGCCGAACAATTCCAAAAGGAAAATAGGATCAATTGGTGTGCCGATAGACTGTGAGGTCAAGCTTATCCCGATAAAGGAAGAAGGTAACCCAAATGCGCAAGGTGAACTATGGATAAAGGGAGCTCATATTTTCGCAGGGTACATTGGAGATGATCAAGCTACTAAAGCGGTAAAATCAGGTGAGTGGTTTAACTCTGGAGATATTGCAAGCGTAGATGAAGATGGGAACTACTATATCCTTGGACGAATCAAAAACACGATTAGCACAGGGGGCTTCAACATCTACCCTGAGCAAATAAGTGAAGTGGTCAACTCTCACCCAGAAGTCGCTGAAAGCATTTGTTTTGGTGTGAGTGATGATCATTTTGAAGAGCGCATTGCTATCGCAATAGTCTTAAATAGTGCCTCTAGCATCAATGAAAATGATCTCCTCGACTATGCCAAGGGCAGACTTGAGCGAAATCAAGTGCCCAAGCTCATCTATCTCCTGGATGAACTACCAAAAGGAATATCTGGAAAGGTGCAGTTGGATAAGGTGAAAGCATTAATCCAATCAATTGGGCTTGACGATGATGCGTCTAAGACCGTCAATGTAGCTGATGCTATCCTCGACATTGCGGTAGCGAGCTTTGGTCAAGACAAATCCAAAATTAGCCTAGACGACAATTCGCATTCTTTGGATGGATGGGACTCAATGGCTCATCTCGATTTTATTACAAAGATAGAGGAGCGGTTTTCGATAGAATTGAATACCGCTGAGATGATGATAATGAATTCGCTGCAGAGCGCGGCGAGGGTAGTCAAGAGTAAGCTTTCCCAGAAGTAATGGAGAAACACCCAGCACTTCTTTCATGGTTACTGGCTCTCACAGCTTTTTTTAGCTTTCAAGCCTACATTTATCTTGATTCGGACGAAACCCTCATCGACTACCAAATAACGCATACTGTCCAAACTATCACGGAAGCGTGTCTTAGGCGCGACAGTGAAGATTTGATAGTAGTCACCGTGGGCAATTCTTTACTTAATCATGGAGTGCATTGCACAGGACAATTTGAACAATTGGTAGCATCACGATCTAATAGAAAGATCTCCCTATTTAAAATCACGCGATCTGGTGGGAATTTCGCCAACCTTATCCAAAGGAATGATTTGATTGATCAACTCATTGCTGCACGACCGGATTTGATTCTAATTCAAGATGAATTGCTGATCAGCAGTTCATCCAATGATCATGTCCTGTTTGATAGCGGTCAAGACTTTAAGCTAGATCAATGGCAAGACCAATACTATAAACTCGCTTTCAAGAATGTAAATTTTGCTATGAGTTTAGCTGACTATATCAGGGACAAAGACTACTGTCTCAATAGCACCTTTGACGGAGTGGCAACTGACTCAATCAACTATGTAAATAACTATAGTGTCAGTCGCGGTTGGAACAATGATTCACAGATCAATACTACCTGGGATAAATTGAAGCAGTCAGGTGTCAATGTCAAGATTCTTGAGATTGCACGACCAGTATCAAAGAATATGACCAATGAAGAGTATCGATTCTCGCTCATTTTTGAAAAGCAGCTGCGATCTATTCGTGATGAGTTTCTAATTGACTACTGGGGATATGACGGCCCAACACTACCTTTCTCGAGCTTTTATGATCATGCCCATTTGAATCAATCTGGCAGAGAACAGTACTCCCAGTGGTTGGCAGACCGACTTGTTAAACAGCTGAATTTCTAGCATGCATATTCTTACCACCATCACTTTTTTAACCTTATTGGTGGTACTGATCTATTGGTCATTACCAGAAAAATACCGGTACCTGTCAGTCATGGCGAGTGCTGCTTTGATCTTATTCCATTTCTCTCCTATTTCATTAGGACTATTGACACTTAGTACCCTATTGTGCTATTGGGTACTAGTCAACATACACAATACCGCTCTGGCTAGTGTTGTGGTCATCTCAGTACTGGTCATAATATTCCTGTTTTTCAAACTGAGCATGGGCTTTGAGTTCAACTTGGAAGAGAATCGCATCATTCCGCTAGGCTATTCCTATTATTCCTTTAGAATGATCCATTATGCTATTGAGAGGTACAAAGGAACTCTGCCGACCCATAGCTTTATGGATTTTGCCCGGTACTTATTCTTTATACCTACCCTTTTGGTAGGGCCCATCAATCGCTTTGAGGCCTTCCTAAAGGACTACAAACGATTAAGGTTTGATGCAGATAATATCTTCATAGGACTAGAGCGAATATTGATCGGATATGTGAAGATAATCGTGCTAGGCAATTACCTATTCAGCCATAAGATGGGGTTGTATGCTCGTGTAATCGAAGGCGACTATCCGTGGCTTTATGAGTACATAGAAATGGTTAGGTTTGGCGCCAATGCCTATCTGCAGTTTTCAGGCTACTCAGATGTCGCCATCGGACTGGCATTGTTGTTTGGCTACAGGATCATAGAGAACTTCAATTTCCCTTTTCTGGCCTCTAACATTGCTGATTTCTGGAGGCGCTGGCACATTTCTTTATCCAGCTGGTGTAGAGATTACATCTTCGATCCAGTCCTTGCGATGAGCAGAAACGCCATTTTTGCGGCGATCGCGACGATGATCATACTGGGTGGTTGGCATGAGATTTCCTTTAGATACATTATTTGGGGTCTGATGCATGGGCTAGCGATCACGATCTGGTCAACCTATGACAAGAAGACCAAACACCTGACAATAAGGTCGCACTTTATTACAAAAAAGATACTGAGTCCAATCATTACCATACATTTTGTGCTGCTTAGTTTCATTATTATTCGAGATGATAGTCTGTCAGAGGCCTGGATTTCAATTCAGAAACTGATATTTTTAAACTAAATCATGATCTTCAAGATACTATCGAACCGATTCGGAAATACAACTGCAATCATAATCACGGCCATGATTTATTTCATAATGCTCAACTTAATCGTAATATTTTCTTTTTTTGGTACTGGTCAGTTCCGCTATGCCAATTGGTAGAACTTGACAACTCATTTATTTAACCATATTGGCTATTATCAAGACTAACCCAAACAATTTGGAGTTCTCAGAAATCGCCCGTCTGGCCATAGACTATATCAACATGACCGATCGTCATGTCTTCCTGACGGGTAAAGCGGGAACCGGCAAGACTACACTACTCAAGCACATCATTCGGCATACACACAAGGCCGTAGTGGTGGCTGCCCCTACCGGAATAGCTGCCATCAACGCCGGAGGTGTCACGTTGCATTCGCTATTGCAGTTGCCCTTTGGGGTCTACCTACCGGAAAATCGGCCGTTCCAGGCTACTAGTAGTGCGGTAACTACTCCGCAGACGCTCTTTCAAAATGCCCGCTTCAATAAGAATAAAATCAAACTGCTTCAGCAGGTCGAGCTGCTCATCATAGATGAGGTAAGTATGTTGCGTGCAGATTTGCTTGACTGCATTGATCAGACCCTGCGAGTATTGCGGAAAAAGCGAAATCAAGCTTTTGGGGGATTGCAAGTGCTCTTTATTGGAGACTTAATGCAACTGCCACCAGTCATCCGTGATGAAGATGCTGGATTACTCAAGCCCTACTATCCAAGTGGCTATTTCTTTGAAGCCAGGGCTTTAGCAGAAAGCCCTCCTATCCAGATAGCACTGCAAAAGATCTATCGCCAGAGTGACCCTACGTTCATTGACCTGCTCAATGCCTTTCGGCACAACGAGCAGACACCAGAGCAGCTGGCGTTATTGAATGAGCACTATGCTGCGAACACCAAAGGTGAGGAATACGATGGTTATATCTACCTCACTACTCACAACTATAAAGCAGATAGTATCAATGAGCAGCGACTACTGCAGCTCAAGACCAGACAGACCAGCTTGTCAGCCTCAGTAGAAGGTGAATTTCCTGAGCACATGTACCCTACGGGCTACACGCTAGAATTCAAGGAAGGTGCGCAGGTCATGTTCATCAAAAATGCCCCACAGGGGGATTCTGATTTGGAGGGCAAGTACTACAATGGCAAAATCGGTAAGCTCACCAAGGTCTCGACGGACGAGCTACAAGTCACCCTAGATGATGGGATCATTGTAAACGTCGCTAAGCACAAATGGGAGCACAAGCGCTATACGCTCAACAGCAGTACCAACTCTGTCGAAGAAGTCTACCTCGGCAGCTTCGAACAATACCCACTGAAGCTGGCATGGGCAGTGACCATCCATAAAAGCCAAGGGCTTACCTTCGATAAGGCCATCCTCGATCTATCGGGGACTTTTGCGCCTGGTCAGCTGTACGTAGCACTATCACGCCTCACCTCACTTGATGGCTTAGTCTTGTCCTCTCGCCTACCGGAAAACCCGCCAGATACGGATGAGTCACTGGACGCCTTTTTGCGGGACTATGCCTCTGAGGGAGAATTGAAGACCAAGCTACTTGAGCATAGGCAACAGTTCATCGTCAACTTATCTACTACGACTCTAGACTTCAGCCGATTGATTAGTGATCTGCAAGCCCATCTAGCCACCTTTGATAAATCTACCGGAAGGTCTGCTAAGCAAAAACACCTTGCATGGACACGAAATCTCGTTACAGCTACCCTACCGCTTCGAGAGGTTGGACAAAAGTTTGTACAGCAAATCAATCAGATTATGCGGCAAGAGGATCCACTCGAAGCACTTGCCGAGCGCATGGAAAAAGCCGAGGCATATTTTGAGACGCAGTTATTCGTTCACGTAGAAACGATCAGAGCACATAAGGAGTCACTAAAGTCCGCTGGTCAGGTCAAGAAATATCTCAAGGAACTAGATGAGCTAGAGTCATTGTACTTGAATGAGTCAAAGCAAATCCAAAAACTAGGGCTGGTGGTAAAAGCCTCTATCAAGAATACCACACTAGATAAAGCACAGCTAGAAGAGTATACCCATCGCCCAGGGTTTGAAGTGCAGAAGGTCGTCCCTGAAAAAAAACGACCTACCGCTGAAGTCTCATTTGAGTTATTCAAAGAGGGAAAGTCGGTAGAAGAGGTCGCTGAGGCGCGTGGCTTTGTGCCTGGTACAATCATCGGACACCTGACACAGTATGTAGAAGCCGGAGAGCTCGATGTATTTCAGCTGATTGAGAAAGAGAAGCTGGAAAACATTCTAAAAGTCAAAGCGACTGGTGCTGAGGGTATGAGCGATATCAAATCGAAACTCGGTGATGAATATAGCTATGCGGATATCAAGTTGGCGTTGGTCTACGACGGGCTCAAGGAGAAAAGTGGGAAGTAGTCTGAGCTTGGTTTTCACCGTATACTAGGCGTCTGACGGTTCGAAACCGTCTGACTCCAAACTCATCTAAGCATATAGATTCCGGTATTGTCGTGCCTCTACTCTGGCGCGGATTTGTAATCCGCGTCTATCTATTCGCAGAACTGTATACCTAAATCCGTACGCTTTGCAAAAGCGCACGAATAGTCACTGTAGAGCTCTTTCTTCATCCATAATTGTTCTGCTGTTCAAGTAGTATGGTACTCGCAAATAAACGAAGATTTCCAACAAGGCTCGGTCGTCATTCCTGATGGAGCGTAGCGGAAGTCAGGAATCTGATTGTAGGAGAGCTAAACCAAGTCATTTTTAAGCTCAAACAGTCAAAGCAAACAGCACTTTTTTAATGCTGCCAAATGCTCATCTAGCCATATAGATTCCGGTATTGTCGTGCCTCCAAACCTGCCTTGCCGGACAGGCAGGCCGGAATGACGAATGTGCTCGTAGATAAGAGCACGTCATTTCATACAAGTAACTCAACTATATCTTAGTCGTCTGCAAGTGAGATGCATTCAGACTCCCCACCTAAGTTTATGATTATCAAGGAATAACAAATTCAATCCAACCTTACGTATCGGCTGACGTATTACTTTTACAAATAGGTAAATAGATGAGGTATAATCTAGGAGAGTTTGAGGAAATCGTACTACTGGTGGTTGCGGCGCAGCATGAGCAGGCCTATGGTCTCTCTGTGACGCAGGCTATCGAGGAGGAGTTACAGCGATCGGTCACCATGAGTAGTGTCCACACGGCACTGTATCGTATGGAAGAGAAGGGCTTGGTCAAGTCACAGCTCGGAGAGGTGACCAAAGCGCGAGCTGGCAGACCCAAGCGGATATTTGTGGTAACTGCAGCAGGAAAAAAGGCATTGCTTGAAGCCAAAGATGCTCGAAACCACCTATGGAGTCTCATCCCCAAATTTGTCTTTGACATCAAGGCCTATGGATGAGCAGCAGCCACAGCCACCCAAATGGGCAGTACGCTTCTTCTCCTGGTACTGCAGAAATGAGCTACGGGAACCTATCCTGGGTGATCTCGAGGAGCGGTATGCTAGCTATCTCGAGCAGCACAGTAAACTCCGCGCCAACTGGTACTACTGGATGGACGTATTCCGCTTTATCAACCGATTTACGCTCAAAAGAAAAGCTTCTTCATCACAACTAATACCTCAACTTATGCTCAAAAATTACGCAATTGTTGCGTTTCGCAACTTCGCTCGAAACAAGACATTCACTGGAATCAACATCATCGGCCTGTCTGTTTCCATGGCCGTGTGCCTGCTACTTATCTTAATGATCAACGATCAGATGAGCTATGATGATTTTCACGCTAATCGAGACAATACTTATCGGGTCTACCACAAGAGTGATGACATGGAACTGGATCTACCTCTCGCCACCACCCCACTTCCGCTAGGTGAGAAACTCAAATACGACTTCACTGGGTTAAAAGATGTCGTGAGATTCAGAAGAGGTGTCCAGGGTGAAATAATAGACAATGGCAAGGCAATTGGCATCAACGGACTTTTTACTGATCCGGAGTTCTTCGACCTCTTTGATTTTGAGCTGAGGCTGGGCAATAAAGAGTCGGCACTGACAGCCCCTTACTCCATCGTACTCAAAAGTGAGATCGCCGAAAAACTATTTCAAGATGAGAACCCATTGGGTAAGACACTCGACATTGAAGAGCTCGGACAGTTTACCATCACTGGTGTTCTTGACCAATTTCCTGGTAAGTCGCATATGAGCTTTGAGGCGCTGGCCTCCTTCTCGACCGTCAGGGGACTAGAGCAGCAAGAAGTACTCACGCCATTACTCAATGACTGGAGCAAAACCAGCAGTGCATGGGTCTACTTCCGTATGGAAGGTGGTGATGAGACTGATGCTTTAAAAAACTATCTGACTCAACTCGCTCAGGAAAACTACGATGAAACCTCAGAGTTTCGTGTAGACTTTTACCTTCAAAAAATGGCGGATATCACGCCAGGTCCTCTTATGGGCAATCAGATCGGACAGGCCATGCCCTTCTTCTTCGTCTATGGCTTGGTGCTGCTGGCGTTCCTGATCATGGTTTGCTCCGCATTTAACTATGCCAATCTGACGATGGCCAGAGCCTTGACCCGATTCAAGGAAGTAGGTATTCGCAAGGTGATGGGTTCCACAAGACCTCAGCTGATTGTGCAGTTTGTCGTAGAAGCCATCATCGTCTGTCTGCTCTCCTTAGCGCTAGCGATTGGACTGCTGATGCTATTGATTCCAGCATTTGAGGCGCTCACCTTGAGCAGCTTACTATCGTGGAAGTTGGAGCCCAATGCCGAAGTTTATTTTCAATTCCTGTTGTTCAGCCTGGGCACTGGTCTAATCACCGGCATCCTACCTGCGCTATACCTATCGGCAGCCCAACCGATACGAGCACTCAAAGGAGACCGCATTCCAAAACTGTCAAGACTCAATATGAGAAAATCGCTGATAGTGGTGCAGCTTGTCATCTCTATTGTACTGATCACTTCGTCCGCACTCGTCTATCGACAAATCAAGTTTATGGTAGAAAAGGACTATGGCTTTGCCCAAGACAACATTGTCAATATCGATTTGCAGGGTCAGGACTATGCGCTTTTCAGAGCAGAGCTTGACGAACTGTCATTTGTCAGTGCGGTATCTGGCACTAACAACATCCCTAGCATAGGAAGACACTTTAATGAAAAGGTCAAGCACCTACCTACGGATGAAGCTATTGACTACAACTACTTTGCAGTAGATGAAGACTACATCGATAACCTCGAGCTAAAGCTGATCGCAGGCCGGAATTTTACGCCTAATCAACCTGAGGAGCGTGAGATAATCCTCAATGAGGCTGCAGTCGAATCGTTCGGCTTTGGGTCTATCGAAAACGCCATTGGTCAAAACCTGATCCTCGAAGACAGCACTACCGTGAATGTCGTGGGCGTTGTGCAAGACTATAACTTCATGATGCTCTATATGGAGATCAAGCCACTACTGCTGCGCTACTATCCTGAGGACTTTAGCATAGCGCAAGTGAAGCTGTCAGGTGGTAACAACATCGAATCCATTATCACACTTGAGGAGGTGTGGGATACATTTGACCCCAATCACGACTTTGAGTATAAGTACTTTAACGAGGAGATCGCAGAGTTTTATGGGTTTTTCTACGATATCGTGTACATCATCGGGCTCATCTCCATTCTGAGTGCGAGCATTGCCGCCATGGGACTCTTTGGCATTGCCACTTACTCTATTCAGACAAGACTCAAAGAAGTAGGCATCCGCAAAATACTGGGTGCGAGTAGCTCAAGTATTGTCTATATGCTAGGCAAGGGATTTATGATTCTCATCCTGATCTCCAGCGTGATTGGAGGTGCCCTCTCCTATTTTGGTAATCAGGCCTGGCTTGACCTATTTGCCTATCGGGTGAATTTTGGACTGGATGTATTGGGAATTGCCTTCCTATTTATATCGGTTATCGGAGCGCTGACTATCGGCTTTCAAGCACTTCGTGCGACCGCTACTAACCCCTCCGAGATACTGAGGAATGAGTAATTTAACTGTTCCATGTTATTCGGAGATTTCATAACCGGCTGTTGATGATATGCGTGCTTCATTAATCGACTAACTATGAAAGACATTAGATCTACCATTATTTTCGATCCTGATTTTCTCGATAATTCTAAAAGCGTATTCGATTTTCTGATAGCAAACATCAATTGGAACGATAGCATGCGTGCCAAGAAAACAGCCAGTTTTGGGCAGCCCTCCATCAATTCGGAGCAGGTAGGCTCTTTACCACCTATGCTGCCTATTATGACCGAACTCCGTGATCGCCTGGAACCGATCATCGGTTTCCAACCCAACAATTGCTTTCTGAACTATTACGAAAACGGAGATTCAAGAATGGGATGGCATGGAGACACAACGGATTCCTTGGCGGAGAATACTGGGATTGCCATCCTCAGCGTCGGAGACACTAGGATTTTTCAAATCAGAAGAAAAGCTGTGCCAACAGAATTATTTAACTATGTGGTCACGCCAGGTTCCTTGATCTACATGCCAGCATCTATTCAGGATGAGTGGCAGCATGCAATTCCCAAAGTGGTTTCGTATCGAGGGCGGATCAGCTTGACGTTTAGAAAAATGAGACTTGCTTAGAAAGCTTTGTTTGCCCTACACGTTTTTTAATGAGACATTAGTAGTCAATTAAGAAAACCAGTTAGATTGAAATCGATAAGGACTTTCAATTAAGTTGAAACACCAGTAATAATGTCCCAACAAAACTAAGAGAGGAAATATGCTAACTCAGATTAATCCAAAACTACCCATGCGCAATAAATCTGCTACAAGGCATTTTTACATCAATCAGTTAGGGTTTCAGGAATTAGGCGATTACGAAGGGTATCTGATGGTTCAAAAAGATGAAATAGAAATTCACTTCTTTGAATTTAAAGAACTTGACCCCAAAGAAAATTATGGACAGGTCTATATCAGAACCAACGACATTGAGAGTTTGTATAAATCTATGCTTGACAATAAAATCCCAATTCATCCTAACGGGTCATTACAGACCAAACCTTGGGGACAAAAGGAATTTGCCATGCTCGACCCAGACAATAACCTCCTAACGTTCGGACAAAGCATCTAGGAATAATAGACAATACTCCAACAACGGCTATAAATAATTCCCTCTTCTCGCCTACTCTAAGGTGTCGAAGAATAAAAAATTTCTTGAAACCAACTATCCCCTGGTCGGGCACCCCGAGGCAAGCCGTTGGGGTACCCATCTGCCGACGAGGCAGGTTTCGCTGGTTTCATTTTGATCTGAAGATCAAAAACCGAAATTATTTATTTGGATCCCCGCCTTCGCGGGGATGACGTTTTTATTGGAACCCCGAGGCAGAGCCTCGAGGAATTCTTTGGATTA
>JAVKDO010000052.1:0-14925 GCA_040222235.1 Cyclobacteriaceae bacterium | reverse complement strand
CCGAGGCTGACCTTGAGGATATTCAAAAGAAGACCAAAGAAGTGGTGGCGGAATCTGTGAAATTTGCGGAGGAATCTCCTTATCCACAGCCCGAGGATGCACTAAAGGATGTGTATGTCCAGGAAGACTATCCATTCATTCTTGATTAATAAGCCCAGAAGGTTTATTATCTGGGATTTTAACTTAAATTTGCAGCCTTAAATTGTGAAGAATGGCTAAGACTAAGAAATCTGCTCCGAAGAGTTCGGGTAATGAATTACTCGAAAACCCTGAGGTACTGGCAGAGCAGTTGTCAAGAACTGAAGAATTTCTAGAGAAGAATAAGAATGTAGTTTTTGGTGTTGGCGGTCTTATCGCAGTGATCATCGCTGGATATATACTTTTCAACTACTATACGAGCACTCAAAATGAGACCGCTCAGCGTGAGCTATTTCAACCTGTGTATTATTTCGAGGCTGATAGCCTGGGTAAAGCGCTAAATGGAGATGGGAATAGCTACGGGTTCTTGGAGATTATAGAGGAGTTTCCCCTTACTGATGCGGGTAATTTAGCCAACTTTTATGCTGGTAGTACTTATTTGAAGCTAGGTGATAACGAGAGCGCTATCCGCTATCTACAAGACTTTAGCTCTAGCGACTACCTGGTGCAGGGAAGAGCCTACTCCTTAATTGGCGATGCTTACGCCGAGATAGATCAATTGGGCGAAGCAATTTCTTACTACGAGAAGGCAGTCGATTATTACCCCAATAAAGAATTCACACCTATCTATTTGACTAAAGCCGCAGTGACTTACGAGGCGAATGGTCAGCTTGATGAAGCTTTGAGATGCTATAAACAGATTGTTGATGAATATCCCCAGTCAGCTGAGCAGCGAGATGCGAAGAAGCACAAAGCACGAATAGAAGGAATGTTATAATATTTTTAGCTTTGATTGAAGGGGGATAAAGATGGAAAGCTTTATCCCCTTTTTTATTTTACATGGAGTCCGTGAAACCGTCGTTCGAATTTTTACTTCTTTCGATCTTTCCACAAGGAATTGTTGTCGTACCTACATTAGAGTTTATATAACCAAACGAAGAAAATGGCTAGTTCAGAAAAAAACCTGAGTTCATATACTGATAAAAACACCTCAGAAGTGTCTAATAAGAAGTTTGCTATCATCGTATCCGAATGGAATGATGAGATCACAGGCGCCCTCTATCAAGGAGTTCTTGATACACTTGTTGAGTATGGAGTGCAGAAAACTAATATTATCAAGAAAGATGTCCCGGGAAGTTTTGAACTGACTTTGGCAGCTCAGTGGATGGCTCAGTTGGATGATGTTGATGCGGTGATCTGTCTTGGTTGTATCATCAAGGGCGAAACCAAGCACGATGAGTACATTGCTAACGCAGTGGCCCAGGGTGTAACTAACGTTGGTCTGAAATACAACAAGCCGGTTATTTTCGGAGTGCTTACTCCAAACACTAAGCAGCAAGCGCTTGATCGCGCTGGGGGCAAGCACGGTAATAAAGGAGATGAAGCTGCCATCACGGCTATCAAAATGTTAGGCTTCTAAATCCGCAGCGCATGTTTGTTTACAAATTTGGAGGCACCTCTGTTGGCTCAGCCGACCGCATGAGGCAGGTTCAACAATTGATCACTCGAAATGACGAGCGAAAGATTATTGTGCTATCGGCAGTGTCTGGCACCACCAATTCGCTTGTAGAAATCACTGAGCATTTTGCCTCTGGTAGTGATCAGACACCTATCCTAACTAATGCACTGAAAGCTAAATATGCACCATTAATTAACGAGCTCTATTCTACTTCAGCTAGCAAACAAAAAGGAACAGCAATTGTAGAAAAGCACTTCTCCGATTTGACGAATATACTTTCTCAGCCGTACTACAATAAAATGGAGAAGGTCATATTGGCACAGGGTGAGTTGATCTCCACCCAGCTTTTTACCGAGCTATTGCTGGAGCGTGGAATTAAAGCGCAACTCCTTTCGGCACTGGATTTTATGTATGTCGATGAGAATGGTGAGCCTGATCTTCAACAGATTGAAGAGCGCCTCACCAAGTCCCTCAATCAGGTAGAAGGAGCTGACCTCATCGTGACACAGGGCTATATCTGTAGAAATAATACTGGAGGTATAGACAATCTCAGAAGAGGTGGGAGTGACTATACAGCCACACTCATCGGAGCGGCTATCAAGGCGCAAGAAGTACAGATTTGGACGGATATTGATGGGGTTCATAACAATGATCCGAGAGTAGTTGAAAACACAAGACCACTTGCGCAACTGTCATTTGAGGAAGCGGGAGAGTTAGCCTATTTCGGAGCGAAGGTCCTGCACCCTAACTGTATCTTCCCAGCACAACTGCGCAATGTTCCTGTCCGGTTGAAAAATACAATGAATCCTGAGGCGAACGGGACCTTGATTACTGGGGAGAAAAAGAATCCTCAAGCGGTAAAGGCTATTGCCGTAAAAGACGGTATTACGGCCATTAAGATTAAGTCAACAAGGATGGTGCTGGCTTACGGCTTCCTTAGAAAGGTTTTCGAGGTTTTCGAAAAATACAAGACGCCAGTGGATATGATCACCACCTCAGAGATCGCAGTATCATTGTCCATTGACAACTCTGAGCACCTTGAAGACATTATTAGAGACATATCTCCTTATGGCTATATTGAAGTAGATAGAGGTCAGTCTATCGTGTGCATCGTTGGTGATTTTGTTGCAGAGCGTAAAGGTGTTGGAAAAGATATTTTTAGAGCACTAGAGCATATCCCTATACGAATGATATCCTATGGTGGAAGCAAGAACAATATTTCAGTTCTTATTGATACGCAATACAAGAAGGATGCCCTTATTACGCTCAACAAAGAGCTCTTCAACCTCTAGATTGGCTCAAAGGCGAAGAACAACAGCCAGATGAGAATAAAGAGCGGCAATAGAATCGGGATAGAGAATCTGATGATATAGCCGAAGAATGAAGGCATCTTGATACCCACTTGCTCCGCGATAGACTTCACCATGAAGTTCGGGCCATTGCCGATATAAGTCATTGACCCAAAGAATACGGCCGCCACGGAGATGGCCGTTAAGTTCAGGACAGAGTCATGAAAAGCACCCTCGGAGTACGCTACCACCTCACTTAGGTTGCCAATACTCGCACCTTGTGAAGCCATTGCGGCTGTCAGGAAGTTGATGTAGGTTGGAGCATTATCAAGGAAGCCGGACAAGACCCCCGTACCCCAATACAATGTATTATGCGTGATCATGGCTGCACCCTCAGGCGACTGAGCATAATTGCCAACGAGCTCTAGTGCTGGCATCATCGTACCGAATATGCCGATGAATATGAACGCGACCTCTCTGATAGGCTCGAAATTGAAATCATTACCATCCAAGGCATTCTTATCAGCAAACTTGAACGACAGGTAGGCAGATCCGAGCATGATAAGCTCACGCACATAGGAAAACTTAGTCCCATCATATTCAATGGCTGGTACCCAGTCCAGTACATTAGGGTCAAGGAAGACAGCTCCTACGACTACTGCAAGCCAAAGGAAATTTCTCGAACCTACCAGCGCAATCTTATCAGTGAAAACAGGTTGATCTTCACCGAAACTGTAGTCTGACTTATTACTTCTATCAAACAAGTAAAACAGTACAGCTAAGATCGAAAGAGCAACTATCCAAGGGACAATGTTATGCTCAAGCGTCCAGAAAAAAGGAACACCTTTCAAGAAGCCCAAAAATAAGGGAGGATCACCGATGGGGGTGAGAGAGCCACCAATATTACTTACCATGAAGATGAAAAAGATGATATGGTAGGCCTTGATCCGATTCTTATTGAGTCTGATAAAAGGTCTAATTAAAAGCATTGAGGCCCCCGTGGTGCCAATGACATTAGAGATTACTGCACCTACTAAGAGCAGTATCACATTAGTCATAGGAGTAGCCTTTTTATCCACATTGATCATGATGCCGCCAGAGGCAATGAATAAAGCTGCGAGCAATGAGATGAACTGCACATATTCCGCTAGGGCATGAACGGGTGCATGAGTATTGTGTAACATAAAAAGGTAGTAGACGACTACCAGGACTGCCAGCGTTACAGCGACTATTGGATAATTCTTATGCCAGAAATGCTCATAAAATAATGGGCCTGTAGCAATCATGAGCAGGAGCAAAGCAAATGGGAATACCAACCAAGTCGGTGCAGTCGGGTGATCTCCTCCGTCAGCTTCCACTTCCGATATATCGGCGGCAGCCATAGTTTCTGCCATCTCGATACTCGTGGCGTCAGCACTTGTAGCCTCCGCGTTAGCAAAACCAATAGTAAAGAAACTGGCCAGAAACCAGAAAGACGCAACAATCACAAATCTACTCATGAATAGAAATTGGGTTTTAGTCCTTTAATATTACAATTAGATGCTTCAAAACCAAATGACTGAACGAACTTCTCCTTAAAAACTTATAATTCTGGCTAAAGGCTCAAGGACTACACCAGTTGTCTAAGTGCGATAGAAAAGGCAGTCTGCGCAATCTTCGTTTTCTCCTTACTCTCACCATGAGTAGCCTTCAAACTTTCCCTTATGATATTGGAGACATCATTGAATATGGCCTCATCTGTAATTTTCGCGTTGCTGGTCTGGCTCATCAAGTAAGCAAATACCCTCGCCATACCGCAGTTGGCGATAAAGTCGGGTAGCAAACTGATATTGTTGTCAACATACTCGGTGATTGGACCAAAGAAAATTTCTTTGTCTTTGAATGGCACATTGGCGCCACAAGAGATGACTTCCATATTCTGTTTGACCATGCGCCTTGCCTGATCCTCAGAGACCAAGCGAGAGGAGGCCGCCGGCACAAAGATCTCAGCAGGCACATCCCAGATCTTATCATTACATTCTTCAAAAGGGATCATTTGGTCACTGACTAGCTTGTTGCCATTCCTATCGTGAAATAGCTGCTTAACACCATCTAGGTCAATTCCTTCAGGCTTAATAATTCCACCATCTTTATCAATTATACCGACGATTTTCACGCCATACTTGGCCAAGTAGAGGGCAGCTGTAGCTCCTACATTACCCCAGCCCTGGATGATGGCTCTTTTTGAGGCCACATCGCCACCCCATATTTCATAAAAATGACGGATGGACTCTGCTACACCAAAGCCGGTGATCATATCAGCTACCGTGAATTTTTTCGGAGAGGGTGTAGGAACATAGCTCCAGTCCTCCAGTATCTTGGAAACACCCTGCCGAAGACGACCTATCATATGTATCTTCTGTGGCTTAGGCGGGTTGAAGTGGCCATTGACAATACCCTCCTGCGGATGCCAGAGACCATATTCCTCAGTAATCGGAATCACTTCGTGAATTTCGTCCACATTCATATCTCCACCAGTACCATAATAATTCTTAAGCAATGGATAGACTGCTCGATACCATCTTTTAAGCACCTCTTCCTTTCTTGGATCTCTTGGGTCAAAGTCGATACCTGACTTGGCACCACCAATGGCTGGGCCTGACACGGTGAATTTTACTTCCATTGTTTTGGCAAGAGATTCTACTTCTCTTTTGTCTACTCCGACTCGCATGCGCGTGCCTCCACCTGCTGCTCCACCGCGCAGTGAGTTAATGACTACCCAGCCTTTTGCCTCAGTCTCTGAGTCGTGCCATTCAAATACTATTTCGGGTTCTTTCTCTTCAAATTTCTTTAGTAGGTCTTTCATCGTTGTTTATTCATCATTTTGGGTACGCGAATCTACCTATTATTGGAAAGATGACCGATCAGGATTCCACCAACACTATCCTGGGTAGCACCGGTGGCTGACCTGAGCACATTCACATCATTTCGTATTCGGAGTACCCCCAGAAGGCCGAAGATGAGAGCTTCCTTAAACTCAATGATTATTGGATCAGGCTTTATCCATATGATGTGATCACCCGCTTTTTCGTTTAGGCATTCCATCAGGAAGTCATTGTATGCTCCTCCACCAGTCACGAGTACTCTTTTAGGACTTTCAATCGTCAGGTTACTGCTGACCGCATTTTCAATTTGCTCGGCGGCATGTATACAGTAGCTATACATCAAATCCTCTAAGCTCGAGTCTTTAAGTGTTGGAAGCAGATGTTTTTCAAACCATTCGTATCCTAATGATTTGGGATAAGGTTGATGATAATAGTCGAGTTTATTCCACTGATCAAGCAGCACTGGATTCAGCTTACCCTTTCGGGCAATAATGCCTTTGTCATCGTAAGCCTCGCCAAGCTGTTTCGATAGATGGTTTAGTACCATATTTACGGGTACGATATCAAAGGCCCTTCTAAGACCAGTCTCATCATCAAAGGAGAGATTAGCAATACCTCCAAGATTCAGGCATGCATCAAAGTCAGAGAATAATAGTTTATCACCAATCGGCACTAATGGCGCGCCATCGCCACCATGGGCTAGATCCAGGCTTCTGAAGTCAAATACTACAGGGACGCCTGTCTTGGCGTAAATCAAGTTACCGTCACCTATCTGGTGGGTCAATCCGATTTGTGGTTGATGATAGATCGTATGACCATGAGAGGCGATAATATCTGGTGAAAGCTTAAGAGCACTAATAAATAGTGAAGTCTGATTTCCAATAAATCCGCCAAGCTCAATATCAAGCTTTTTCAGCCCAAGACCGGAGAGCTGGTTAGCTGTACTCAGTTTGTTGACCAGCTCATTCGGGTAAGTGACTGTTTTTGCATGTAATAGATCAAAGCTCCAATCACTTTTGTCATGTTTAAAAATGCAATAGGCCAGATCCAGTCCATCGAGTGAAGTGCCAGACATTATGCCAATGGCTTTGAATGTTTCCATTTGATTTGATCAATTTTGCAATTGGAACTTAAGCTAATTGATGAACAATTGTGTAATTGATTGGGGCAACACCTTAATAAAGGCAGGCATTTTCGTCAATGGAGAGCTTCAAGTGAAATATGAAGCTTCTGAGGCAAATGAGCTGATCGATAAACTGGATCTTGATCATATTGACCGGGTCATTATCTCATCGGTCAGTCAAGACCCTCAGGGGATTCTAAGACAGGTGTCTCATGTAGAGACAAAAATAGTGCTTGACACCAGCACACCTTTACCCTTCCACAATCATTATATCACCAAGGGCACACTTGGTAATGACCGAAAGGCGGCCGTCGCAGGGGCTCAAAAAGTATTTCCAGGAAGGTCATGTCTGATCATCGATATAGGCACTTGTATCACCTATGATATTGTTGAAAATGGCCGTGACTACATAGGCGGAATGATTTCACCAGGCATACACATTCGCCTCAAGGGTATGCACACTTTTACCGGTAGGCTACCGCAAATAAATGACCTGGAAAATGTACCAGAATGGGAAGGGTTGACGACTAGGGAATCTATGCTTAGTGGTGTTATAAACGGCATCACCGCCGAAATCGAAGGGGTGATCAATACCTCCAAAACTAAAAAGGGGGATTTGCAGGTAATAATGACAGGGGGCGATCGGTTATTCTTTGAATCTAGGGTAAAAGAAGACATCTTTGTAGCCCCCGAAATAGTTCTGATCGGTTTAAATGGGATTTTGGAGTTCAATGAAGAGTAAGATTTTAGTACTGGTATGCATGGTTATTGCATTTTCAGGGTATTCGCAGTTGGTATTATCCCCATACACGGTCAGTGGCATAGGTGAAATAAACAACATGGGTGTGGCGCAAAATGACGCCATGGGAGGTTTGGGTATTAGTTATTCCAATGTTTGGCATATTAATAACATAAACCCAGCATTGCTGGTAGGCAACACGTTTAGCTCATTTCAGATGGGGATAGAGGCTGATGTCCGATCCATCTCTAATGAATTCACCACTGACAGATCAGGCACGGGCAATCTAAAGTATCTAGTTTTTTCATTTCCTATTGTAAGAAACAAATGGACGTCATCTTTCGGAGTGATGCCCTACAGCTCAGTGAGCTACAACATAGTTGATGAAGAGATCATACCTGGATCAAGTACTGTCGCCACCTTTAACTACCTCGGAAATGGAGGAATCTCACAGGCCTACTGGTCCAATGGCTTCAAATTGTTCAAAGGCCTTTCTGTTGGGTTTAGAGCTTCGTATATATTCGGCAACATCCAAAACGAGATAGTATCAAGCATAAGCAACGAAAATACTTTTCGTACGGCATACGTTGAAAACACCTCTTACAACGACTTTACTTTCAACTCGGGTTTATACTACCGTAAGAAGGTAAAGGACAAAACATTCCTGAATTTTGGTGCTATTTTCGATCTACGAGGAAATCTTGTAGGTGAGCGACTAGGTGTGCTAGAGCGCCGAGACTTTGGTAATCGAGTGACGCCTGTTGACACAGTGCTTAATTTTGAGAGGTCAGAGTTTAGGCTACCTATGAGCTACGGTTTTGGAGTGACATATGAAAAACTGAATAAGTTAGCGATCGGACTAGAGGCAAGTTTCCAAGAATGGGAGAGTGGCGCGGGCTTTGAAGACAACAATACTGACTTCAATAATGTGATGCGCATAGCCCTTGGTGGAGAATATACGCCGGATGCACAAGATGTAGGTAGCTATATGAAAAGGATAACCTATCGTACTGGATTTTCTTATCAGACGTCCCCATATTTGATAGGTGGAAATGAGATTCAAGACTTTGGCATCAATTTTGGCTGGTCTCTACCCGTAAGCAGGGTGAGTACGCTCGATATGGCCTTCAAACTCGGACAGAGAGGTACGTTGAGCGACAACCTTGTGAGAGAACGATATTTTAAGTTTGTAATAGGTGCCACGATCAATGATCGCTGGTTCGTCCGAAGAAAATATGACTAAATTGCTTTAATCATGAAAAGAAAAATCACAATATTCCTATTCCTTTTCATCTCTGGGGGTGTTTTGCTAGCCCAGCCAGGATGGAATTGGCCAGAGGATAAAGAAGCAGCCGAGCTGAATAATGTACTCTATACGGATTATCTAAAAATGGATAATTACAAGGCGGCCATTGAGCCTCTGAACTGGTTGCTTGAGAATGCACCCGACCTTAATGAGTCTATCTATATCAACGGAGCGAAGATATATGAAGCCCTTGCTGATGATGAAACAGACAAGGATATCCAAACCGGATACGAGGAAAAGGCCATGGAGATGTATGACAACAGAATTAAGTACTTCGGAAACGAAGCTGATGTACTTAACAGAAAAGCATACAAGGCATATAAGTATTATAGAGACAATCAGCCAAAATACGGCGAGCTGAAGGAGTTGTTTGATAAGACGTTTGAATTGAATGGAAGCAAGGTGCTTGACAACAACCTTGTCGCCTATATGGATGTGATAAGAAGGTTCAAACTGGTTGGTGGGGAGATTGCTGATGAAGACGTCATTGACAAATACACAATGATCAGTGACATTATAGCAGAGAAATCCGCAGATGGATCTAACGACAGCCGATATGCCAAGATTCAAGACAATGTGGATAAGATACTTACAGCCACTGTTACAGTGGATTGTGCATTTGTCGAGAGTACGCTAGGGCCTAAGATGAAGGAGACCGGTGATATCAAAATGGCCAAGAAAGTTTTCCAGCTGCTATTGACTGGTAAGTGTTCTGATAGCCCATTATTCCCAGAGGCGGCCAAGATGGTCAATGACGTGGAGCCGTCGTTCGGCCTAGCCAAGGTAATCGCAATCAAAGCTGGTGGAGAAGGCGACTTTGAGACTGCTGAGCAATATTACAATCAGGCAGTTGGACTCACGGATGACAATACTAAGAAGGCTGAGATATTCTTGAACCTTGCACAGCTTTATTACTCTAATGGTAGCAAAGTGGCGGCAAGATCAAATGCTCGTAAAGCTATTGCAGCTGATCCTTCCACTAAGGAGGCCTATACACTTATAGGCAACCTCTATATGAATTCTTACCAAGAGTGTAAGATTGGTGAAAGTAAGGTGAAGGATAGAGCGATCTTTATTGCGGCTTACAAGATGTATAACAGAGCTGGAGATTCTAAGAACATGGCCAACGCCAAGTCTCAATTTCCATCAATGGAAGAGATGTTTGGAGAAAACATGAGCGAAGGTGATAATGTAACGGTAGGTTGCTGGATCAATGAAACGGTTGCTCTCGAGAGACGCCCTCAATAAGACATATTTAAATTGAGTTAATTGGCCATTGATTTCAATGGCCTTTTTTATTTATGCTAGGTAAGTCCTTTTGTGCTTTTATTTTCTTGGCTTGCGTCTTTGCATCGTGCGATGAAAAGACACAAGAATTGCTCGATGAAGAAGTGTATGAGGGGCCTAAGATCGAAATGCATGATGTAGAGACGCTGTTTAGTGACTCGGCCGTCATCAGACTTAAATTAAGAGCACCTCTGCAGCAGGTTTTTGACAATGGAGATGAAAACTTCCCAGAAGGAATGAGTCTGGAAATCTATGATGCCAATGGCGTTCTTAATGCTACGTATAGGTCCAATAAGGCTAAAAAGGTAGCAGAAGAGAACTACTATCTGGGAGAAGGTAACGTTATAGTTAAGAACCTTCAGAATGGTGATGAACTAAATACGGAAGAGCTCTATTGGTATCAGGCAGAGTCACTTTTCAAGACGGAGAAATTCGTCACAATCAAAAGTGAGGGAGAGCTCCATACGGGGGAAGGACTTGAAGCCACTCAGGATTTCTCGTACTATACCATAAAGAAGCCGACCGGTACCATATCAATAGAAGACGAGGCATTCTGATATGTCACTAAAGAACATTCTAACACTTACCGGTAGTGCCACGTTTCTTATCATTGGCATTCATCAGACGATGCTCTATGGCATGATGGCCTCCTACTGGATTTTTATGTTAAGCGTCGGACTGTTACTTTTATATAAGTATAACAAAGACCAGCAGACCTAATTTGAAATTAGAACCCAATCCCCCATGCATCTTTAGACAAGTAAGCAGCTAATGGACCAAGATCAACTGCTGATTATTCTTGTTTGCCTTTTCTTTTCAGCCCTGTTTTCAGGATTGGAGATCGCTTTCATCACCTCTGACAAGCTACATTTCGAGCTTCAAAGCAAGAAAGGAGGCTTCACAGGTCGTATTCTCGCCTCTTTTCATGAGCATTCTTCCCACTTCATAGCCACTATGCTGGTGGGCAATAACCTCGCTTTGGCGTTGTATGGTCTGTTCATGGCTCAGATATTACAGGCATCCATATCACAGGCCCTACCGGAAGTCTTAAATACAGACTTTGTTGTACTCAGCTTACAGACGATTATCTCTACGATCATCGTTTTGGTGACTGCTGAGTTTACACCCAAGAGTTTGTTTTTAATCAATCCTGATTATCTGCTTGAGGTATTTGCTATCCCCCTGGCCGCACTTTACTATCTGATGTATCCGGCTGTATTTCTGATTGTAGCGGCCTCCAAGCTATTCATTATTCATGTGCTGAGGCAAGAGTATATCGAGGACAAACCGGTGTTCGGTTTGGTAGACCTGAATATCTACATAAAGAAGACTATTGCGGTAGCCAATGAATCTGATAGCCCGGAAGTTGATGCAAAAATTTTCAATAATGCACTTGAATTCAAGACGATTCGGGTACGGGAGTGCATGATACCTCGAACAGAGATCGTAGCAGTAGATATGGAGGATGGTATCGATGAGCTTAGGCAGGCATTTGTAGAAAGTGGGCATTCGAAGATTCTAGTTTATAAGGAATCCATCGACGATGTGAAAGGCTATTGTCATTCCCTCGAATTATTCAAAAAACCAAAGGATGTCAAAAGCATCCTTACACCGATCCTTATCGTGCCAGAGACAATGCTGGCCAATGAACTATTGATTCAGTTTATCACCGATAGAAAGAGCTTGGCTTTGGTGGTAGATGAGTACGGTGGGACTTCAGGCGTTGTGAGCATTGAGGATATCATGGAGGAGATTTTTGGTGAGATTCAGGACGAGCATGATGCTGAAGATCACACTGAAGAGCAGATAGATGCCTTCAATTATATTTTTAGTGCAAGGTTGGAAATAGATTACTTGAATGAAGAATATAGCCTTGACTTACCAGAAGGTGAATACGATACACTAGGGGGATTTATACTTAGTATACACGAGGATATCCCTGAGATAAACGACGTAGTAGAGCATGACCAATTCGAGTTTACAGTGCTTTCCATGGAGGATGCGCGTATCGACAAAGTCAAGTTGAGCATCAGCGAAGTTACCGATCGAGAATAAGTCCATAGTTAACTCACTGGCTTCTTGTGAATTATTAGGTGAAACCCTATTTTTGCGCCTCCTAAATCAAAACTAAATGGCATTAATCAATACGCTTCGAGACAAAATGGGTAAAGTAGTGGTAGGCGTTATCGCGTTTTCCATCCTATCATTTGTCCTTGCAGACCTATTAGGTCCTAATTCTGCACTGCTCGGTGGAAACGACACTACAGTGGGTGAGATAGACGGTCAGACCGTGAGTTTTCCAGATTTTCAAGCTAAGCAAGAGCAAGTCTCCTACAACTATGCTTTGAATACTGGACGCAATCCCTCCGGTGATGAAATGAATACCGTGCGTCAGCAGACCTGGGAAGCGCTGATCAATGATATCGCGTTCCAGAACCAATACAACAAGCTGGGTGTCGAGGTAACAGAAGAAGAATTAATCGATATGGTACAGGGCAACAACATTGCCCCTGAGATCAGACAGTCATTCACAGACCCTCAGACGGGTCAGTTCAATAGAGACCAAGTTATTCAGTTTTTGCAAGGTCTGGCGAATCAGCCTGCACAGCAGCAAGCATCATGGTATGCTTTTGAGAGCAACTTAGGCCCTGCTCGAGTAAGGACTAAATACGAGAATCTGTTGATTGCCTCGAATAATGCTACGACCCTAGAGGGTAAAGCGGAGTACCTGAGTGCTGGCTCAAACGCCTCGATTAACTACCTATACGTGCCTTACCTATCGGTGAATGACGATGAAGTAGAAGTGAGCGAATCAGAACTTCAGACTTACTTAAATGCTAATTCTGATCTATATCAGCGAGAAGCTTCAAGGAGCATCAACTACGTGATATTCCCACTGACCCCCTCTGCTGAGGACTCTGCGTATATCGAAGAAGAACTTGAGCAAATTAAAACAGCGCTTGAGACTTCTTCTAATGATTCTACTTACGCTAAAGCTAACTCTGATGGCTACAATGCCTACCGCAATGTAAATGCCGGTCAGGTACCAGAGCAGTTAAAGGAAGATGGCGTGATTGTTCCTGAAGGGACAATTGTTGGACCCATTCTCTTGAACGAGAAATACACGATTTATAAGCTTTCTAAAATATCAGAAGGAGGAACTCCTTCAGCAAAAGCAAATCACATCCTGATCAACTGGGCGGACGATAGCGATGCTGCGAAAGCCACTGCAAGGACGGAGGCGAACAGAATTCTAAACGAAATTAAGCGTGGAGCTGATTTTGCTGAGCAAGCTAGACTATATGGTACTGATGGTACTGCAAGCCGTGGTGGCGATCTAGGCTGGTTTGAATCAGGCAGAATGATTGCGGAGTTTGAAGATGCGGTATTCAATGCTACTAGCAAGGGCTTACTGCCTAATGTTGTAGAGACCCAGTTTGGGTACCACATTATCGAGGTGACTGAGACTAAGACAACACAGCGTTTCGGAATCGTACAAATAGAGAAAGACATCATATCAAGTGATGAGACTAGAGATAGAGCCTATCGTCAAGCTGATATGTTCTCTGCGTCAAGTGATGACCTGGCAAGCTTCAGTGCCAATGCTGCAGAAGCTGGTGTAGAACTAAAGTCAGCTAACAGAGTTGGTCAGAATGATACGCGAATGGGTACAATCATCCAAGCAAGAGGTATTGTGATGTGGGCGTTCGGTCAAGCGAGCGTTGGAGATGTCTCTGACGTATATGAGCTAGATGAAGGATATGTAATCGCTGCATTGACTGGGGAGCAGGACAAAGGAACAGCTCGTCTGGAAGACGTAAGAAACGAGATCGAAAATAAGGTAAGGAATGAGAAGAAAGCTGAGATCATCACTCAGAAACTCGCCGGAGCAAGTGGTACGCTAGATGATGCCGCTGCTGCCTACGGCGAAGGCGCTAGCGTCTATTCGATGACAGACCTCAAGTTGAGTGGCAACTCATTGACCAGTGTTGGTTTTGCACCGGAAGCGGTTGGAGTAGCTTTCTCCCTAGAGAATGGCGAAAAGACGGCACCATTTGCGTTAGACAATGGCGTGATTATCATCGAGATGGAAAACAAGACGGTAGGTGCTGATCTAAGTGATTACCAGCCCTACACTGAAACTATCGAAGTGAGAAGAAGAGGTAGAATTGCTTTTTCGATAGACAATGCGATCAAAGAATTTGCAGCCATCATAGACGAGCGCTACAAGTTCTTCTAAACGACATAAGGAATTATTGGAAGAGCCCTTATGAAAGTAACGGGCTCTTTTTTTTATACAATTGACTATGAGTTGGAACAGAGTATCGTTTAAAGAAAAGCTGGAGTCACAGCACACTTTTCCTGGTAAGTACATGTTCAAGTTTATTGTGCCCATGGCGGCTGAACAGCAGGTGCTAAGCTTATTTGAAGGTGCTGAGGTATCTTCAAAGCAATCAAAAACTAAGAAATATGTGAGTGTCACAGCTACGGTAGATATTTCTGCCAGTGAAGAGGTGCTTGCAGTCTATGATAAGGCCTACAAGATAGAAGGGATTATCTCCCTCTAGCTGTCTTGTCTTAGTTGTTGATTATTTTTGGCTTGAATCAAAAGCAACCAACCTATGTGGCAAGAGAAAGACAACAAACTCACAAGAGAGTTCCAGTTCGCTGATTTTGTCCAGGCTTTCGGCTTTATGTCCAAAGTGGCTATCGTCGCGGA
>JAVKDO010000051.1:0-93772 GCA_040222235.1 Cyclobacteriaceae bacterium | reverse complement strand
CTAGGACTGGATCAATGTGTGTTAACCCTAGCTGCTTATCTCAAAGAATAACAAAAACTAATAAATAGTTTTCTCTATTCGGTTCGCTATCATATTTCATCAGTTCAAAGAACATTTTCCTCTCCTTTAGGAAGTACCTTTTCGTGTTGCCTATACATACACCTTGGTACCCTTAATCCTAATCTCAAGAAATAGTGGTTTCTGCTTCTCAGATAACCTTATCTTTTTATCACTTTAGCTCCTCTTCCTCCTTCTCTAATCCCCTAAGCGGATGCAAAAGTAAGAAGAATAATTAACCTAAACTCAAAATGTTCGGAAAAAATTTGAGAAAGTTTTTTGAACGCCTAAATGACTCTCTAAATATCCGGCAGCTTCGCCGCTCTCGTCCTGCAAGTACCTCACAAATCTCTCCTAAGACTCATTTAACTCACCTCCAGCAACTCCCAAATCAACACTCCCAATCACCCATCCCCTTCCGAAATGGAGGGCGAAGATAAAACATATCAACACAAGTAGAACTAATAACAGGAAGGAAAATGTGAATAATTTGCGACCCATCGACAAAGGATGTCGGCAGTAGCAATCTACCTACCTCGTTTCCAGATAGGTACGGTACTACATGGCTCTCCGTACATAATGCTCACTACATAAGGCATAAGCCTTTTGGTGATCTCGCTAAAGGCATATTCTGGTAAGGGGATATCGCTGCAACCTTTGATAACCAGCTTCTTCTCAGCGAATTCTGATAAGTCAAGACTCTCAAATAAGGTGGTGTATAAATACCTCTCGATATCTGATAACGTACCCTGGATAACCGTGGTGGCATGTCCGTCGAGCTTTGTCATCACGAGCATGTAGGCCCAAGTTGGAATAATGGCATCCGCGGTGCAAGAAACAGCTACGTGCTTAGCACCATACTGTGACCAATCGTGCCCTTTGATGTGACTCCTAAAATCCTTCTCACGCAAAATAAGCTCCTGAAAAAGCCAGCCCTTTAAGTCGAGAAAGACTCTCTCGCCAGGTACTTGATACTCCTTGAGATCTAGTGTGGTCAACGGGCTTTTCGCGACTCTGTTTATTATCTCTTCCATGTTTGATAATCACACCAGTTTTTTAGGTGGCTTAGGAGTATAAAACTCTTTCAAGTAAAAAGGTTCAAAATAGGCCAGGTCTTCAAATTGATCTTTGTGATAATTGTGCACTGCTAAAGCCCCTACGTACTTAGCTGAAGGCAAAATGTGAACCCAGTAATGGGTATTAGTCCTAGGTCCCATTAGCCCCTTGGCCTTGGACGCCCCATCTCCAACAATAACGAGGATATTCGATTGGTCCAACTCTATGAAGCTGGAGTCATCAAGAATAACAGCCGATGGCTTGGAAATGGTTTCCATACGTTCGTTGAAAATCTCGCAGTACACTTCGGCTCTTCGTGCATCTAGCATTGGTATGATATAAGTCGCCTGATGCAGGTGCTGACTAGCCTCCAATGCCATCGCTTGAAGCGTATCTATGGCTATCAAAGGGATGTCTAACGCATAGCACAACCCTTTGGCGGTAGAGGTGCCAATTCTCAAGCCGGTGTAACTTCCTGGGCCTTTAGAAACAGCAATCGCTGAAAGTTCACTCTTTTTTACTTTTGGGTTTTCCAGAAGCTGGTCGATCATAGGAACAAGCAGACTGGAATGGGACTTTTGCCGACGTGACTCGGCATAACCTAAGAGTCGCCCTTCTTCATGAATTGCTACAGAACAGACTTCTGTAGAGGTCTCTATACTAAGGATTCTGATCATTGAGCTCGCGCCAAAAGCTTGCTGTACTCAGCATCGTTTTTGAGTACTTGGATGGCGGCTTGTATATCACGATCCTCTTTGAAGGTTGATTCGATGATGCCTCTCTGAAAATAATACCGACTGGCGATCTCCTGCTCCAACAACAGTTTGATCTCATCTTTGAACTTCATCAGATCTGCTTCTTTGTTGGTTTTGACCTGAGCCTCCAGTGTCGTTATTTGATCTTCTATCTTATCATAATATTGTTCGCTCTTTGCGCTAGCCACTAGCTGCTTAAGCTGACGCTCTACGGCCGTAGTATATTCGAACTCCTTGTCTTTCAGCCAATTTAAAAATTCCAAATATTCGGTTTCTGATAAGGAGAAAGCCTTAGCTGGTGCGATCGATTCGTTTTCTGACTTGTACTTGGTAGCATAATCAAAAAGGTGATTGTAGTTGACCAAGGCTATGGCTACCGATGAGTATTGCTTTGTCTCTATCTCAATATCCGGATTCACTCCACCACCATCATAAACTATTCGTCCATTTTGTGTCTCAAATGCCCTCCTAAGTGAATCAGGAATATGCCCCACACTACCATCGTCATTGCGCAGGCTGTAGTCAATGGCCTGAATGCATCTGCCGCTAGGAATATAATATTTTGCGGTAGTGATCTTGAGCTGAGAATTATAAGCTAATGGTCGAGTTGACTGTACCAATCCTTTGCCAAATGTACGTCTACCGACAAGTACCGCCCTATCGTAATCTTGCATCACACCAGCGACGATCTCGGATGCTGAAGCACTTCCACGCCCTGTAAGTACTACCAGGGGTATCTCAGTGTCAACGGCCTCATTAAGCGCTAAGTAGGATTGATTCCAATTGTCCGCTTTGCCTTTTGTGCTAACAACTTCAGCTCCCTTTTTGATGAATATGTTGGAAACATTGATGGCTTCATCTAATAGTCCGCCAGGGTTGCCACGTAAATCAAGCACTATGCTCTTGGCATTTTGAGCCTTCAACTCCTTCAAAGCATTCTTTACTTCCAAAGCCGCTTCAGTGGTGAAATCAGCTAGCTTGATATAACCGACTTCACTATCCAACATGCCATAATACGGCACATTGTCTATAGTGATTTGCTTACGCTCCAAGGTGGCTTCAAAGGGCTCATCCTCTCCGTATCTTTCGATAGTGAGTACTACGGGTGTCTGAGCTTTCCCTTTTAATAAATTGCTCGTTTCTGTCGAATTAAGATCCTTGATCGGCTGCCCATCTATCTCAGTCACAACATCTCCTATTTGAAGGCCTGCCTCAAAGGCTGGAAATCCCTCGTAAGGCATTAGTATAATATTCTTGCCATTTCTCTTACCCACTAGCGCTCCAATACCACCGTACTGGCCTGTAGTGACGAATCGATAATTGGCTAAGTCTTCCTCATCGATGAAGTCGGTGTAAGGATCAAGCGAAACCAGCATAGCGTCAATACCACTTCTTAACAGAGTTTTAGCATCAATCTCATCAACATAATAAGTATTGATCTCCTTGAATAGGGTAGCGAAGATGTCCAGGTTCTTTGCGATCTGGAAGTACTTGTCATCAGCAGTAGTAAAAGCCGATAATGAAAGTATCAGAACGGTGCTTGCTATTATAAGCTTGGTTGTTAGTCTCCTCATTTTCTAGAATTCTCCTCAGTCTTGGATAAACGTAGTAAGGAATCCTTTAGTTTATCCTCGATCTCTTTATAGGACAAGATGTCTTCAGATGAATAAATATAGGCAATCAGCCAATGGCTTTGAAAGTCGAAAGCTGACTTGTTTTGCCGGTAGGCCTCACGTATCCTTCTTTTGATCAGGTTGCGCTGATGGGCCTTCTTTATTTTTTTCTTAGGGACAGAGATAAGTATTTGGTGGTAACCCAAATCAATCTCCTGCGGAAGGTATTTGGTAGCCAACGGATGGCTAAAAAAAGATTTGCCCTTCTGAAACAGAAGGGCAATCAGTTTTTTTTGATTCAACCTTTCTGGTTTGCGAAAGGTGTTCAAGTGTTTTTCTATATGTGCCCTTTTTTGTTCCATCAATCTTGGAGCAAAAGAAAGGCTAACGATAATTTATTATCGTTTGTGCTTTCCTTCGTCAGAAACAGATAACTTTTTTCTTCCCTTAGCTCTTCTTTTAGCTAGTAAAGCCCTTCCACTGACTGAGGCCATTCTAGACTTGAAACCGTGCTTATTTCTACGCTTTCTTTGTGAAGGTTGAAATGTTCTTTTCATTTTTTCTTAGTTTGATCACTGTTATTGGAGTCTGAAAAAACTAAAATCAAGGCGTTTTCTCAGACGGGCTGCAAAGATATGTAGCTTTTCGCTTTTTACAAACCTACACACAAAAGGTTCTGAGTGAACACCAGTGTGAGACATTGATCTAAACGCATATTGGATTGATGAAATAAGAGATCTTTCTACCTTCCTCAATCCTGTATTAATAGCCTATCAATGTAGATTTTCGCTTTTACTTTCTTTTGACTTGATACAAAAGAAACAAAAAATCAAGGCTGAATTCATTTCAAAAGTTATTTTGCACACTTTGACTGGGAAACAAAAAAACTTCCTCCGGTCGAACAGTTTTTGTTTCTGATCCAATCAAAGCACTCAAAATACCTGAAATAAATTAGGCCCAGTGATCCATAAAAATTGTTTGTTCATCTTTCATACAAAGCTAATTTCAACCCGCAATGAGGTATAAGTTGTCCTGTGTCAACCCGTTGAGCAAACGGTTTGATATATCACTTACGATTGAAAAATCTACCAGCAGCCATTTGGAGCTCAACTTATCCAAGTGGCGACCAGGACGATATGAGTTCGGAAATTTCCCTGGACATATATATAACATGCGAGCCACGACCCAAAACGGGAGTGCCATTGCGGTAACCAAAAAGGCTACTCATCAATGGGTCATAGACAATCCTAATACTGGGCTATTAACGATAGATTATCAAGTATACGCCAATCGCCTGGATGCGGGTGGCACCTTTGTCGCCGAGGATTTTTGGCTGATCAATCCCATCAACTCACTTCTGTCGGTCGAAGGTTATCTGAATCGTGAAGCTCAGTTGGAACTAGTCCTACCCGCGGGTTTTGAGGTATCCACTTCACTTGAAAAATCTGGAGAACTATGGCAAGCTTCATCCTTTGATGAGCTCGCGGATAGTCCCATTCTCGCTAGCGCCAACCTAGAGCGGATAGCGTTTACGGTAGGAGAAAAGTCCTTTGTCATAGCGATACAAGGCGATCATCAATTGGATAAAGAAAAGCTAATCAGTGACGTCACTAAGTATACCTGGGCTCAGTGTGAAGTGCTCCCTTGGGATAATGTCAAGGCGTATGAGTACCAGTTCTTGTTCTTCCCATTCAAAATCTACCATGGTGTGGAGCATAAGGATGGCACAACTATTATCCTAGGGCCTACTTCTGACCCTCAGTTTTATGAGAACTTGATGGGGGTGTCTAGCCACGAGCTTTTTCACTATTGGAATATCAAGAGAATACGTCCCAAGCAGCTGAGTCCGTACCAGTTTGGGCAGGAGAACTACTTTGATACAGGGTATGTGGCAGAGGGTTTCACCACTTACTATGGCGATCTATTCCTGGTAAGGGGTGGAGTATTTGATGAGGCATGGTATCTCGGTGAGGTGACCCGGCTGCTTAAGCGGCATTTTGAGAATTACGGTAGGCATGCGGCTAGTTTGACGGACTCTTCGCAGGACCTATGGATCGATGGCTACCGCAATGAAGCTCCTCATCGTAAAGTCTCGATCTACGTGAAGGGGGCATTGGTCGCTATGATGTTTGACCTAACTATCCGGAAAGCTAACGATAACGAGCAATCGCTGGATGATGTGATAAAGGCTCTTTGGGATCGATTTGGATTGAGGTCAGAGGGATACCTGAATGAGGATGTTCTTAGTATAGCGGAAAAGGTCAGTGGCCTGGATCTATCGGAATTCTTTGAATACTACATTCAAGGAACAGAATCAATAGAAACTGAGCTATCCAATTTGCTGGCTTGGGTCGGGCTAAAATTGGAGCTGACTTACTCAGAAGATCGATTGATGTCTTATCTGGGATTAAGAACTCACGTCAATGCTGAAGGAATTTCTTCGGTAATCTCTACTGTGCCCGAAAGTCTAGGAGAAGACTACTTCACAGCTGGAGATGAAATACTTTCTATCAATGGAGCGCCTCCTAAAACTCCATTCGAAGGAATAATTGCTGGATTGAACAATTTCGAGGTTATCCGCCTTGGTCAAAAGCGTAAGGTACAAGTCCAGGTTGAGGCTAAGGCTTATTACGGTAGTCAAACAGTCTCCATTAACTCTGATGCGTCAGACGTGACGCATCATCGAAGAGCTAAATGGCTTAAGACTCGAACAAGTGATTGAGGATCTCCTTGGCCTGGTGCCACTCTAATCTAGGGCCGAATTTTGAGACCACTTTAGAAGAAGCAAGACTGGCTATCTTTCCAGCTTCCGCGTAGCTATGACCATGAGTAATCCCGTAAAGGAAAGCTCCTGAGAACATGTCACCGGCACCATTGGTGTCAATTGCGTCTACTTTGTAGGGTTCGATATCAATGAATGTATCTCCATCAAAAATCATTGCACCATTAGAGCCGAGCGTGATCGCAAATCGAGTGGCTGATGACTTAAGGGCCTCTCTTGCCTCCATCAGATTATCCGTACCTGTGAAAAGCATGGCCTCCTCTTCATTACAGAAAAGCAGATCAACACCATCTCCTACAATCTCTTTCATCTGATCCCCGAAATATTTTACCATGCTAGGATCACTGAAAGTCAGCGCGACTTTTACGCCATTATCTTCAGCGGTCTTTTTCGCCAACTTCATCGCCTTTACAGCAGACGGTGAAGTCACCAGATATCCTTCTATATATAAGTAAGTTGATTCTTTAAGTTCAGCCAGATCAAGCTCAGCTACCCCAAAGTCTGAGGTAATCCCTAAGAAGGTATTCATGGTACGCTCTGCGTCCGGAGTTGTCATCACCAGACATTTTCCCGTGATTCCGGTAGGCGCAGTGGCGTCTGTCAAGTTCGTATCTACGCCATTGGACTTGAGGTCCTTTAAGTAGAACTGTCCAAAACGGTCGTTGCTCACTCTGCAGGCGTAGTAGCTATTCCCTCCAAACTGACTCGCTGCGATGATGCTGTTAGCAGCTGATCCTCCGCACTGCATGCGCTCCTCCTCGATGTGCATGGCGTTGACCAACTGGTGCTGACGCTCCTCATCGACCAGCGTCATCAAGCCTTTCTCTACTTTGTGGTCTGCAATGAACTGATCTTCAACTTCAACAACAATATCTACTAAGGCATTTCCAATGCCATAAACGTCATACTTCTTACTCATAGGAATAGTCTCTGATTTGGAGATTTCAAGATTCAGGGCGCAAAACTATATGAATTAATCCGTTCGAATCAACTGTGAAGCATTGATGATGAAAAATAGGTTGGTTCGCTAATAAGGAGTCGACTGTGTTCGTTCTTACTTTTTGTCTTGACACAAAAAGTAACCAAAAAGTCAAGAAAATTTAATGCTTCCACGCGCAAAGCCCTCACACAGCCCGCTAAATTTTCAACCCAACCCGCCTAATCGTGTAATTCCTATATATGGCCTCTTTCCACTTCTTTTTCCAAACCCCCATTTTGGGATTTATTATAAACCAGCAGCCCGATCAGGATAGTCTGTGATGATTCCATCTGCACCCCAACCGATGAGCATCTGCATATCGGCTGGCTCATTGACTGTCCAGGGAATGACCAACACATTTTGATCGTGTAAGTAGATCACATCCTCGGCTGACAAGTCCTTGTACCATGAACTGTAGATATCCGGGGTAAAGCCAAGGCTTGTGATATTCTCAGCTGGGGTTTTGTCATTTTCTATGAGAGCTGCCAACTGCACGTCCGGATAGGTCTCATTAAAGTATTGCAGTACTCTAAAGTCGAAGCTCTGGATGGTGATGTACTTCCAGTCTACTCTCCCATCAATGAACTGATAGACTAAGTCGGAAAAAGCATTCGCTGTTGGGTGAAATATGTTATCCCCTTCAGGAGAGCTCTTGATCTCAATATTGTAGTTGATATTCTTACCGTTGAGTTTTTCATCGACAGCTTCAAAGACTTCTCCAAGCGACGGCTTCTGAACACTCGTAGGTTGCTGTTCGGGGAATGTAGGGTTGCCGAGGCTACCGCAATCGAAGCTTTGCACTTGAGTCAATGTCATCTGATGAATATTGAATCGGCGCTCGTCTTGCTCCGCAATCGCCTGACCTGATGAATCCATACAAATGCTATGGTTCATCCATGGCTCGTGTGAAACAACAAGCTGACCGTCGGACGTGACAGCCAAATCCATCTCCAAAGTGGTTACACCATAGTCTATCGCTTTGAAGAAGGCCGGGATCGTATTTTCCGGTAGGAGACCTCTTGCACCTCTATGCCCTTGAATATCCAGCTGGGCAGACATGCGCTGAGGCTTATCGCTGCAAGAGAGCAGCAACCCGGTCATCAATGTGAGTATTATTAATCTCATGGTAGTTTTTTGGATTCCTGATAGCTCAATAAAATAAAGACAAACACAATCACTGATATAATGATAAAGGGTACCATGAGTGCTTGTTCAAAAAGGAATTTATAGGTCAAAGTGCCCCACACGCCACCGAGCAGTGGGCCAAGAATTGGGATGCTAGCATATGACCAGTTGGAGGGTCCTTTCCCAGCTATGGGTAAAAAGAAGTGTGCCAGGCGTGGGCCCAAGTCTCTCGCTGGATTGATGGCATAACCTGTCGTGCCTCCGAGGCTAACGCCAATCGCAACGATCAGGCCACCAACCACCAACGGGTTCAAACCATCGGTGAATTCATTGGCACCAATGAACATCAACCCAAAAAGCAAAATGAAGGTGCCTGATATCTCACTCATCAGATTGGAGAAGCGAGCTGCGATAGCTGGTCCTGTAGCAAACACGCCCAGCTTACTCGACTGATCTTCTGTAGCTTTCCAATGTGGCATATAGTGAATCCACACAATGGTCGCGCCCAAGAAAGCACCAAGAAGTTGTGCAAATATATATCCTGGCACATCAGACCATGGAAACTCTCCAGCTACTGCCAAACCTACGGTCACAGCAGGGTTGATATGTGCTCCACTAAAGCTGCCCACGGCATAAATCGCCAATGTGACAGCCAATCCCCATCCTATAGCGATGACCAGCCAACCGGATTCATGGGCGTGTGATTTTTTGAGGGTCACACCTGCATTTACCCCACAGCCGAGGCTGATTAGTACAAAGGTGCCTATGATTTCGGCTAAATATGGGTTCATCGTCGTTGATTATAAGATTAAAACTATTGAATCATTGATCTAATATGCATGCCATTGCCTAGGTTAGCCTGTGAGCAACAAGTCCATGAACTATACAGCAATAAAAAACTTTTTATTCATTTTTCCATTGATCTGCTTCTTCGGTTGCAAAGAACCTGAGGCGCCTGTTCTCAAAGACATCCGTAACATCAAAGTCGGAAATGTACTTAACAATGAGTTATATGTGTCTGGGGAAGCCGTGATCATCAATCCTAACTCCTTCAAGGCTATCTTGAATGAGATTGACCTCAGTGTGAGTATCGGCGGTCAGCAAATCGCTGTGATCGAGGAGGTATCGGAGCATTTGATACTTCCCAATGAAGACTCTGCTATTCCACTGAAAGGCAGAATCGACTTGCGGGCAGTAGAGAAAATCATGAACAAACAGGGCTTGAAAATACTATTGGGTGAAGAGCTGCCTATTCAGTTTGAGGGTATGGCACGTGCCAAAGTGAAGGGTATCAATATGAAGATTCCGATAAGATTCTCTGACCGGATCAATTTGAGGAATATAAAGTTGTAGACTAGTAGTTGGTAGTTGGTAGTTGGTAGTTGGTGACGTGCTTATTATCTGATGGTTACATTGGTTTTGATCGATATAAAGTCTAATTAGGCCACTAAAAATGCTGCGCCGAAGACGCCTGCGCTATCGCCGAGTTTTGGTTTTACGATAGGGGTGGTGAAAGTCGGATTGAATACATGCTTGCGAACTTCAGGAATACCATCAGAATATAAGAGGTCGATGTTCCCGACACCTCCACCAATCACAATCACATCTGGGTCGATGATATTCACTAGATTGGCTATGCCGAGACCAAAGAAATGTGTCAAGCGATGCATAGTCTTTACAGCAAAATCGTCGCTTCGTCCGCTAGTAAAACGATGATAAATCTCTTTGAGTGACACCTCTACACCACTGATGTCCTGATAGAAGCGCTCTAGTGCAGGTCCCGCAAGTATGCGTTCTACACAACCAGTATCTCCACAATAGCATTCACCTCCAGAAGCATCCAAAAAACTATGCCCCCATTCTCCTCCGATACCCTGGCGGCCATTAATGACCCGGCCGTTGACGACCAGTCCTCCACCTACGCCGGTACCCATGATCACACCAAATACGACTTCTGCATCAGGTGCTACATCCTGCACCACGCCCATTCTGGTTTCTGCTAAGGCAAAGCAATTAGCATCATTGGCCAATGCTACGGGTATGCCCAGTAGCTTTTCCACATCATCCTTGAAAGGCTTACCATTGAGATGCTGCGAGTTACAATTTTTTAGCAACCCGGTCTCTGGATCAGTAGAGCCAGGAGTGCCTATGCCAATCTTCTCAGGGAAATGACCGACTTCTCCGGCCAGGATCTGCACTAGCTTCTTGATCTGGCTAAGTACGTGCTCATAGCCTTGCTCAGCTTCAGTTGCTATTCTCTGCCGAATGAGTACCTCAGGTGAGTCAGCACTTTCCAAGACCGCTCCTTCTATTTTGGTACCCCCAAGGTCCATTCCCCAGATTGCCATAGGTGTTTTATTTAGATTTTAATTAACTGATTAAGCCTTAACTTTTCTTTAGCCAAGCAGTATTTTAGACTGGCCTCTCCCTTCACCCTCTTCAAAGAGTGATTAACGGAGCTTAACTAAAGAAAAGTTAAGGAGTAATATACAATATTGCGCCATTCAGATTCAAGCGTCATTCAATTAATCTGATACAGTATCGCTTCCCAAGGCTTAAGGTCGAATCGGCCGTCTTTAAGCTGAGTCTCTTGCGGATAATTGGCAAGCAGTGTGACCATGTCAGCTTCCTCATGCAAGCCTTGCACTGCAAATGGCATGGTGTCCTCAGTGAAGTTGATCAGTACTAAATACGTCTTGCCTTCTCCTTTTCGCCAGTAGGCAAATATCCGGGGGTTGAGTACGTCGATGACCTCAAAGTCTGCATAGACAAGCTCTTGATATTCTTTTCGACAGGCTACTGCACTTCTGTAAAAATTCAAAATGGACTGACTATCATGCTCCTGCAGCGCTACATTAATGTCACTATAGTTGGGATTGACTTTGATCCATGGTTCACCCGAGCTAAAGCCAGCATTTGCGGTAGCGTCCCACTGCACGGGCGTACGTGCATTATCTCGGCCCTGCCAGTGTACGGCCGCCATGAACTGCTCCATATCACCGTTCTCCTTCTGCACTCCGCTGTGTGCTTGGAGCGTCTCAATATCTCGATAGTCACTGATATCATCAAAAGCGACATTGGTCATGCCAATCTCATCACCTTGATAAATATATGGCGTACCCCTCATGGTAAAGAGCATCAATGCCAGCGCCTTGGCCGACTCAACATGATAGTCTTTGTCATTGCCAAATCTCGATACCATTCTAGGGAAATCATGATTGCCTAAGAAGAGACTTGACCAGCCTCCTTTTGTCATCAACTTGTCCCACTGTGCAAAGATCTCCTTAAAGTGTACCAAGTCGTACTTCACAGGATCGAATTTCCCGCCCGGGCCATGATCGATAAACATATGGTCGAAGTGGAAGATCATACTCAGTTCCTTCCGATCCTCCTGGACATAGTTGAGTCCTTGCTGCAACGAAATACCTGGCCCTTCACCTACCGTCATAATATCATAATCACCGAGGGCCTCTTTATTCATTTCTTGCAAATAGTCATGAATTTTGGGGCCATTGGCATAGACGTGCTCTATGGTTTCATTGAAGCCTAGAAAATTCGTATCCTCGAAATTGCGCTTAGAGAGAAGCGATATGACATCCATGCGATACCCATCAATACCCTTGTCCAACCAATAGCGCATCAAAGTATGCACGTCCTTGCGCAGGTTCTCATTCTCCCAATTGAGGTCAGGTTGTTTCTTGGTAAAGAGGCGTAAGTAATACTGGTTGGTTTTTTCATCAAATGCCCATGCATCACCTCCAAAAAATGACTGCCAGTTATTCGGCGGCCCACCGTTTTTACCGTCTTTCCAGATGTAGTAATCTCGCTTGGGGTTATCGCGAGAGGATCGCGACTCTATGAACCAGGCATGTTCGTCAGAGGTGTGATTGACGACCAGATCCATGATCAGCTTCATTCCACGGTCGTGGACTCCTTCCAAGAGTTGATCAAAGTCCTCTATGGTGCCAAACTCGTCCATGATATTGTAGTAATCCGCTATATCATAGCCATTGTCATCATTGGGCGACTTGTAGACCGGGCAGAGCCAAATAATATCCACGCCCAAACTTTTGATGTAGTCAAGCTTCTCAATGACTCCTGGGATATCTCCTATGCCATCGCCATTGCTATCATTAAAACTTCTAGGGTATACCTGGTAGATGACCCCTTCTTTCCACCATACTCTTTTCATGCTATTGCTGCGTTATCCAGTAGAACTCATACGGCTCAAGCCTGAGCTCATAGTTAGAAAAATCGATTGTCGTAATGCGAACCTTATCTCGCACACCTGCTCTCATATCAAAGCCCAGATTGATCATCAGGTCGAGGTACAAAGGTTCGGGGTGATCATTGAGATTCACTACCGCAAAAGTCCTCTCATTGGCTGATACTCTCACGTACCCGAATAAATGCTCGTTGTTGCAATTGATAAGATGACAATTGTCATTGTCGGCAAATTCCGGTGAGTTTCTGCGGATCGAGAGCAGCTCCTTAATGCTCTGAAAGACTTGGTTCTCTACCGTCCCCTTCTTCTTTCTAAGTTTAGCGCGCTCCCAGTCCATCTTTGGTCGATGCACCCAGCGATTATCATTCTTATGCTCTTCTTGTTGCTGGTAGGCATAATCATTCAAAGTGGCCAGCTCATCTCCGGCATAGAGTAGTGGAATGCCCCCAAACGAAATGATAATGCTATGAAGCATGATGATCCGCTTGACGGCCAATTCTTGAGCAGCTGAGTCATTCTCTTGTAGCGCTCGCTCTAGCCCTACCAAGGAGGCCAATGATCCGCTTATCCGTGCCGTACCATTACTTTTGTCTTCCATGAAAGGCAAGCCTCTTGCAAAGGACCAATCTATTTTTCCTGTTAAGAAATTGGTCAAGAATCCACGATGACCCCAGGCATCATAGCCAGCCATCTGCGCGTGCTGATCCTCATAGCCGAGTCCAATATCATCATGGCATCTCACGTAGTTGAGCCATGTTGTGCCTCGTGGCTTGCGAGGTATTTGATCGAGAGACACAGATATCAGCTTGTTGCTCTTGGTTGCAACGCTATCCCAAAGTAGGGTCATCAAAGTCGCGTTATAAGCGATATCGCATTCGTTGCTCACTGTCCGTGTCTGTCCGAAATACCGCACGATTTGGTGAGGTGCTACGATCGCCTCAGCAAGGAAGATCGTGCCTGGAGCGACGATCTGCGCACATGCTTTCATGGTTTGAACGATGATATGCGCCTCCTCCAGATTTTGACTATCTGTCCCTATCCGCTTCCACATAAATGCCAATGCATCCAGCCTGATCACATCGATACCCTGATTGGCCAGAAAGAGAATCACATCGATCATCTCGATCAGTACCGCCGGGTTGGTATAGTTGAGATCCCACTGGTAGTTGTTGAAGACCGTCATTACCCACCGCTGCATTTCTTCATTGTAGGTGAAATTGCCGGGAGCGGTCTCAGGGAAAACCTGAGGTAAAGACCGCTCAAACTGATCAGGGATATTGCGATCCTCAAAGCAATAGAAGTAGTCCTGATATTGACGCTCTCCTGCTTTTGCCTTGTTGGCCCACTCATGTTCTTCAGAGGTATGGTTGACGACCATATCCATCATGAGGTACATCCCTTTCTTATGCAGGTCTTTGGCCAGGCCGTCCACGTCAGCCATTGTTCCATATCTGGAATCCACCTTGCGGTAGTTCGATACGGCATATCCACCATCGCTTTTACTAGCTGGCGACTCAAGCACAGGCATCACATGAAGTAGATTGATTCCGAGTTCTTCGAAATAGTCGAGCTTCTGGCGAAGGGTTGGAAGATCTCCGCAAAATCGATCTACGTAAAACATCATACCGGCAATCTGCTCACTGACGAACCAGTCAGGTCGGCGTTCGCGTTCCAAATCGGACTTTTTTAGCGCCTTATCCCTATCGGAATAGGCTTTGGACATCACATCGACCAGTTTGCTGATCTGATCATCCAGGTCTTCACGTTGGCCATACAGCCGAAGGAAGTTGTTTCGGATAACGCTTAGATTAGCAGCTAGGCGCGTCTGAAAGTGAATATCTAGCTTAGGCTTGTTAAACAGATGGTCAACTAGAAAAGCTTGTGAATTGGGATCGTACAAAGAGAATTGACAATTTAGAATTTACAATTGATAATTGAGGAATTATGCAAGAGGATTGAACTGGTCTGTACACTGCTCCAACTCGGCTGAACAGCCATTATTTGATTCATATAGTTTCTCATCTTTTTAATAGGGAAGACTATTCAAAATTGGCAGCTAATCGGAGGCTCTCTTCTAGCTCTGCCTTCTCCTGCTGCTGCCGTTTTTTCTTCCAACCAAAGTATGATTTGAGGTCTTTCATGATCGGTTTGATCAGTGGCTCGATAGTAGGCAGGTTGAAGTAGAGACGACCGGTACGGCGGTTGAAGAAGTCCATAGCCGTGTGTACCATCTCATGATGCACCGTGTACCAAAGCTCTGCTCTACCTAGCCGCACTAGTGGGACTTTATCCTTGTAAGCAGACATCTGATCGACGATCAATCCACTTTGCTTACCATAGTTAGAAACCAGATACTGACCATAATAAGGCTCAATACCGTGCTTTCCTAGGCTTTTTGCCAGCTGATCGGCGTAACTATCCACTTCCTTTGATCCCTTGAATGGACCTCCCGAAAGTACGATTTGGTCTGTATTACCCTCTTCAACCTCGATTTTATAGTCCTCCTCAAATTTTTCCGATAGGAGATCAAGGATGCGCTCAGCCATCTTGCGGTAGCCGGTGAGCTTACCCCCTGCGATGGAAATCAGCCCCGTGTCTGAAACGAATATCTCATCCTTTCGCGATAGCTCAGAGGCAGACTTGCCCTCCTCCTCAATCAGCGGCCTGAGTCCGGCCCAGCTCGACTCCACGTCGGCCATGGTCAGATTGACGGTGGGGAACGTATTGTTAGCCGCATCCAACAGGTACTCGACATCCTCAACATTGGATCGGACATCATTAATATCTCCGCTATAGTCCGTATCTGTGGTGCCGATATAAGTAACCTTATCGCGTGGGATCGCGAAGATCATACGGCCGTCAGGCACATCAAAGTACAGTGAGTGCTTCACAGGTAGGCGCTTGTGCGGCACTACGATGTGCACCCCCTTCGTCAGGTGAAGCTTTTTACCCTTGAAACTGCGGTTTGTCTTGCGGAGCGTGTCGACCCATGGGCCAGCCGCACTTACCACATACTTCGAGCTGACTTCAAACTCCTCATCAGTCAGTAAGTCTTTGCACTTAACGCCTATCACCTTGGCACCATCGTAAATGAAGTCAGTACCCTCAACATAGTTGATCGCATCGGCCCCATGTGCGACTGCTGTCTTCAATACCTCTACTGTGAGGCGCGCATCATCGGTGCGGTACTCAGCATAGATGCCTCCTCCCTCTAGGGTATTTTCATCCAAGAGTGGCTCAATCTCCAGCGTCTCTTCTTTGGACAGCATCTTGCGTTGGTCAGCTTTCTCTACGCCTGCAAGCACGTCATAGACCATCAGGCCAACACTTGTAGCTACCTTTCCGAAAGTACCATCCTTGATCATCGGTAGAAGCATCTTCTCCGACTTGACCAACTGAGGTGCCAATCGGTGTACAATGGCTCTTTCTCTTCCTACTTCTCGTACCAAGGCGATCTCAAACTGCTTGAGGTACCGCAGACCTCCGTGTATCAATTTGGTGGACTTGCTGCTCGTACCCGAAGCAAAGTCTTTCTTCTCGATTAGCATAGTCTTCAAGCCGCGAGAAGCCGCGTCCAGCGCAATACCTGATCCGGTAATCCCTCCACCGATCACGATCAGATCGTAAGCAGTTGATTTCAATTTATTGATCAATTCACCCCTGTTGAGGGACGAAAAAAGATTCATATCCATGATAGTTTCTAGCTAAGCCAGTTTAACGTTCTTTCGACGGCTTTCTTCCAGCCGTCGTATAATTCATTCCTTTTGGCAACATCTATTTCAGGGGTAAATGTTCTGTCAATCGCCCTGTTTTTCATAATATTCTCCTTCTCCCAAACACCCGCCTTAATACCCGCCAAATAGGCGGCTCCCATAGCGGTAGACTCAATCACTTCGGGTCGCTCCACACTTGCTCCAAGGATGTCCGCCTGGAACTGCATCAACAGATCATTGGCACATGCCCCACCGTCCACTTTGAGTGTGGTGAGCTCTATGCCTGAGTCCTCCTGCATGGCGAGCAGCACATCTTTGGTCTGGTAGGCCAGCGACTCGAGGGTGGCTTTGATGATATGGTTCTTACCAGAATCTCGGGTCAACCCGAAGATGGCTCCACGAGAGTACATGTCCCAATAAGGGGCCCCCAGCCCTGCGAAAGCTGGAACGACGTAGACTTCATCCGAGTCGGCCGCTTTGCTGGCGAAATACTCAGAGTCTGAGGCGCTATCCAGCATCTTCATCGAGTCACGTAACCATTGGATTGCTGCACCCGCAATGAAGATACTTCCCTCAAGGGCATAGTGTACCGTGCCATCAGCTGTGGCGGCCATAGTCGTTAACAACCCATTTTTGGAGTACTGTAGTTCGCTACCGGTGTTCATCAACATAAAGCAGCCAGTACCGTAAGTGTTCTTAGCAGTACCGGGCTCAAAACACGCTTGTCCGAAGAGGGCTGCCTGTTGATCGCCAGCGATACCCATGATAGGAATCTTGGTACCCTTGAAGTTCAGGTCACCATAGTGGTAAGAAGAAGGCTTGACCTCCGGAAGCATAGCTTTTGGTATAGCCAATCGCGTCAACATCTTCTCATCCCAATCCAGCTTGCTGATGTCAAAGATCATGGTACGTGAGGCATTGGTATAGTCCGTCACATGTACCTCTCGTTTGGTCATATTCCAGATGAGCCAGGAGTCGATTGTACCGAAAAGCAAGTTGCCGGCGGCAGCTTGCTCTTTAGCCCCTTCTACATTCTCGAGGATCCAGTTGATCTTAGTGGCGGAGAAGTAGGAGTCAATGACCAGGCCGGTGGTCTTCTTCACATGCTCTTCCAGACCTTCTTTCTTGAGATCATCGCAGAGTCCAGAGGTGCGCTTGTCCTGCCAGACTATGGCATTGTAGACGGGCTCTCCCGTATTCTTATCCCAGACCACTGCCGTTTCGCGCTGGTTGGTGATGCCAATGGCTACCACTTCGCTTGGTTTAACCTGATTGACTTTGAGGAGATTGGTGAAGACATCCATCTGAGATTTCCAGATCTCCATGGGGTCGTGTTCTACCCATCCCGCTTTCGGGAAGATTTGGGTAAACTCTCGCTGGTCTACTCCCACGATGCTTCCTTTTTCGTCAAAGAGCACGGCGCGACTGCTGGTCGTGCCCTGGTCAAATGCTACTATATATTTGCGTGCCATCCGCTATGATTTATATTAGTTGTATTTCAAACAGTGTCCCTTATGAACACCTTGTTATGGTTTTACTCTTCTATGCTCCTCATAAGCCTTGGTTTGTGTCTCCACAAACCGTCTCAATACACCTTATATGAGGGTCGTGAAGACACGACCCTTGGCGGAGGAGAAACTTAGAACTCGGGCTACCGTCATTCTGAACTTGTTTCAGAATCCCTGCGAAATGACTGCAAGAGTCATGGGATCCCGAAACAAGTTCGGGATGACCTGCACTTTTGAGTTCCCTATCAATCACATAACCTATTCTATTACCTAAGCCTTGGTTTGTGTCTCCACAAACCACTCATTTCCGAAGGGTCGTGAAGACACGGCCCTTGGCGGATTGAAAATCTATTTCATTACCAAAACCATCCCACGATAATCGCGGTAAGGATCAGCAGAATGATACTCAATATTCTATAATTCTCATACCATGGAAGACCTTCCAGCTCGGCAGTCTCTGCATGATAGATCTCCTTGGTCCAGGTCATGTCATCCGTCTTCTCAGCTGGAGGTGCTGGTGACAACTGACTGATAGCCATGTTTAAGAACACGCACCACACAAACAACGCTGGTACGATGTACAAGAAATGGATATGGTTCGAAGCATAGTCAATACCTCCGTAAGTATTGAAGGACCAAATGATAAATAGGGCTACCGATGTGTATCCACCAACAAGACTGTAAAAACCGCCATTCGCGTTAGAGCGAGGGTAAAATAATCCGACGACAAAGGCTGCTACAATCGGTGGTGCAATAAAGCCCAAGATCTGCTGTAAGTATACCCACAGTGAGGAGAAGCTCTCAATCATGGGTGCCCAGGCTGCTGCCAGGATTACCAAGATTACGGTAGCGATCTGACCGGCTTTTACCAAGGCCTTACTTGACATCTCCGGTCGGAGCTTTTGTACAAAGTCCATGGTAATTAAAGTAGACGCTGAATTCAACGTCGCAGAAATACTTGATGACATGGCCGCTAGTAAGCCTGCGATCACCAATCCCAAGATTCCGGTAGGTAATAAGGAGTAAATCAAAACTGGGTACGTCATGTTAGGACAATCCGACAGGTTCGTACAAATCTCCATGCCGGCGGCAGTAGGGATAGAGTAGTTGAGGAATGAGATGTCCAGATCGGAGAAGAGCACAATAGCGGCCACACCGGGGATCACCATCAGAAACAATACCGGCAACTTGAGTAAACCTGCGAACAATGCACCCCACCGACCATGATTAAGGTCTTTGGCAGACAGCACGCGCTGCACCATAAACTGATTGTTGGCCCAGAAATAGAATCCAAGTAGCGGAACCCCGAGCACGAGCCCAAGCCAGGGCATATGTTCGTCCGTGATCGGCCGTACCAGACTCAGCACTTCATCGGAGTTTTTCTCCAATGCGCCACTGGCATTCATGGCGTTGAGGCCGTCGATCATACCGGCCCAGCCTCCTACCTGATCAAGTGCAAAATAGGTCACCAGCATCGAGCCAAACATCAGCAACACCGCCTGGATCACCTCGGTGTGTACCACCGAAGACAAGCCACCCGGGATCGTATAAGCCGCTGCGGCAAAGGCAAGAAACGAAATAATAATCCATGACTCCACTTCAGGGAAGATGATCTTCAAGATCAGGTTGCCCGCATAGAGACCAGAGGCCGTATCGATAATCACATTGCCCACGATAGTGATACCTGAGAACAGGTAGCGCGTGCGGCTGTCATACCGGCGCTCCAAAAACTCCGGCATGGTATAGACCTTGGACCGCAAGTAAAACGGCAGGAAGAAAATCGCAAAAACGATCAGCACCACAGCGGCCATCCACTCATAGTTGTACACCGCCACGTTGGTATTGAAGGCATCAGAGGTCAGTCCGATCAGCGTATTGCTACCGATATTGGCTGCAAACAGCGAAATGCCGACGATTGGCCAGGTCATGTCCCGACCCGCCAGGAAGTATTCCTCGGAGCTTTCCTGCTTGCCCTTGCGGATACCGTACCAGACGATCCCGACTAGGTAAACAACGATGATCACAAAGTCAATCGTACTCAATCCAATGGTCTCCATCTATCTCAATTTTTGGTTTCGGTTAGAATTGATTCAGTCAATTTTGGTCTTCTTATCCAACATGTCAGATTGCGCCTTTCGAAATCAGATTAAAGACACTCTTCGACGAGCTCAGGGTGGCAGTCATTGAAAATTGACTTTCTCATCAAAGCATATTAATAAGAAACTTGTAAAAAACCACAGCATTTTGGGGCTGTGGCTACCAACTCCGAAATGAAAACGATTGTATGTTGTGTTTTTTGTAAATAGTAGTTGGTCGATGGTCATTAGTGGTAAGTTGGGGTAGTGGATTTTGGTTTGTCTAATGACAGGGTGATTCTCTTTATACAGGGTAGGCCCTACCGAGAATGGATGCGGGTTGATTTCGAGGGTGCGGTTTATCGAGGTGGAGGGTGATCTATCGGAATTGGCTTAGGTGGAAGATTTATAATGCTTGGATAAAATTGAGGATTGAAATGAGAATGTGCTGGGAGCGCTCTAGCTGTTTGAGGTGGGATTGGCGTTCAAGAATCAGTGGGTTGGAGGAGCTGGAATCACATATTACAGCGTCAGTTCGACCGGAATGTGAGGGCAACGAGCATGAAGTCGAGAAGTCTCATTGACAAGGGTAGCATGATTCAGTGTGCACTGCCACGGTGCTAGCGTCGGGGGACTTCTCCGCTCAGTCGTCGCGGAGCTCGTCCTTCGGTCGAAGTGACGTGGGTTTGGGAGCTTCAGCATGAGTGCTTGGCCATAAGGTTGGGTGCGTACAGGATCCTTAAGAACTCTACCGGATTGTTCTGCACGACCTAAATCGTACAGGATTCGCTAATCCTGGGTGTCTCAAAAAAATGAAGAATACCTAAAAATAGGGATTGACTATTTCGATAGTGCAATTTCATCTTAGAATAGAAAAAGTAGTGAAAAATATTATTCATTATCACCTTGACATTGGTCAAAAATAGGCCCACCTTCATTTGACCAGTTGATTTTAGTACCAGCTACAATCAATGTTACGAGATAAAATAGACCTTTTGGGAGAGATCAGAGCATTCTTTCTGATCAGGGTTCTTTACAACACGCTGTGCTTGTAAGGATAATGTCATTGTGTTAACGCTTTGATAACATCAGCTCTGGCTGAGATGATGATCACGAACTATACAAGAGGTCTATGTATACTTTACAGCTAACATTTGTTTGCAGCCCCAAAGCGGATGCGCGCATCAACCAAAACTCCTCACGTGATGACGATTGAGGAGAACTGGCTAACAGGAGATGAGGTGACCCAACAGGAGTCACCCAATACCAGTGGTGCATTTGGTGATGCACTGCCTGATACATTAGTCGTTCACTTCACCGGTGGACGCTCTGCCACTTCCTCCGCCAACTGGCTTTGCAATCCAAAAGCCAAAGCCTCTGCCCATGTCATCATCGGTCAGAAAGGAGAAATCATACAGCTCGTGCCTTTTGATACCGTTGCTTGGCATGCGGGTAAGAGCACATGGGAGGAGCGCACGGGTCTCAACAAATACAGCATAGGAATAGAACTCGATAATCCCGGTCGGTTAGAGCAAAGAGCAAAAGGTTTTTATACATGGTTCGGTACCCAAGTGGCTGACGGTCTGGTCACCCACACCACACATCGCAACGAAACTGAGCCCACTTATTGGCAAGCCTTTAGCGAAGCACAGATCACTGCCACCGAAGCGCTTTGTGAACTACTGATGGATACCTACTCTATCCAGTGGATTCTTGGACACGAAGAGATATCTCCAAGCCGAAAGGTTGATCCTGGCCCAGCCTTTCCACTAGACAAACTAAGAAACAACCTGCTCTATCAGGATAGACATCATGAGGATGCTGAGAGCTTTGATGATCAGATAGGCAACCAAGGTCAATCAGCCACAGTCACCGCTGACTTACTCAACATCCGCTCTGCCCCCAGGGGCAATGCCGGTAAAGTGATGCCCGCCTTACCCAAAGGCACGCAAGTCGAGGTGCTGGAGCGAAAAGGCGATTGGGCGAGAGTGGTGGTAGAGACTGAGGGGTGGGTGAGTGCTCAATATCTAAACAAAACTGGAAAACCATGAATGGATTCGAGACATTAGAAATTGTCATAGGGCTGGTTTTTGTCTATCTATTATTCAGCATACTCGTCACCCTAGTGGTGGAGTACATCTCAGCTGCTAGCAGTCTTAGGGCCAAGAATCTCAAAAGAATTATACAAAGGGCTCTGGATGATAATGGCAGCAACCTCTCTGCCGTTTTCTACAATCACCCATCAATCAAGTACCTGGGAAAGAAAGATGGCGACCTGCCCTCCAATATCAGTAGTGACAAATTCGCCAAAGTAGTTCTCGACTTGATCAGAACCGGGGGTGACTTGCAAAAACTGGGCAAAACATCAGCCTTGGATGAAAAGGACTCCCCCATCACAAAAGCCCTGGATAGCATACCCATGCTCGGCAGTGAAACAAAATCATTACTTCAGTCGATGGCAAAAGAAGCGGGTGAGGACATTAATGATTTTGGCAATCGTTTGGAATCTATGTTCAATGAAACGGTCGAGCGCGGACAAGGCTGGTTTAATCGAGAGATCAAGAAAGTAACCTTTGTCGTCAGCATAGTTTGTGCCATAGCACTTAATATAGACTCAGTCTCTATCTATCATCAACTCTCTACAAATGCTGACTTGAGGACTCAAATCGCTGACGGGGCAGCCGAATATATGAAGAGCGCCCAGCCTCCTGCCGACCCAAACCTAAGGCTGTCCTACGATTCGGCTCAATCCAAGCTGGTTACCTTCTATGAAGGTGGGTTAAAAGAAAATACCGATATGCTCAAAGTCGGATGGGACAAGGCAGCCTGGAACTATTTCACCACAGGCTGCAACTTTCTCCTGAGTCTGCTCGGTTGGCTCATATCAGGACTTGCCATTTCACTGGGTGCCCCATTTTGGTTTGATCTCCTCAACAAGCTGGTAGCAATTAGATCGGCTGGTAAATCAAAGGATGCACTAAAGCCAAGTAAGCGAATAGAAAATCAAATCAACATACCGCGGGCAGTTGGGTAAAATGAACTCTATAACGATAAAAAGCAAAACCATGAGCAACAAATTCTTAATCTTATCCATTGATGGTGGTGGAACCAGGGGCATCATCCCCGCCACAATCATCCAAAGGCTTCACCAAGATTTAAATAACAATCGGCCTATCACTGATGAGTTTGATCTCATGGCCGGCACATCGACAGGTGGCATTCTCTGTACAGGACTGGCTTATGGGAAGTCACCAGAAGATATGGTGAATCTCTACCTCAAAGACTCAAAGAATATCTTCTTCGATACGATATGGGATAACACGAGAGATATGGGTACACTTAGGGGAGCCAACTATAGCCATAAACGCTTTAAGAATATCTTGAAAAGTTATTTCGGTACCGATACGCTAGCCACTATCAGGACTAAGCTAAATCCGCAAGACACAACGACCTCTACTGAAAGCAAAAGATTTCTGATGGTTTGCAGTTTTGATTTAAATCCTACCAATGCGGATCAATCTCCTAGAAACTATGAGCCCAGGGTCTTTCAAAGTGATTTTCGTCGCGATCAGGATGAAAGTCTTGTGGACCTCTGCTTAAAAACCTCGGCCGGGCCGACCTATTTCCCTATTTATGATGGGTTTATCGACGGTGGTGTGGCGCTTAATCATCCTGCTATGGCAGCCATCACATTTGCCATGAACAATCACTCCGTTTTAGATGGCAGTAACGAGTATAGGCATCCAGATGGCACAAAAAAGGGTCTTGCCAAATCGCTTAGTGACATCAAAGTCCTTTCTATCGGCACGGGCACCTCTGGCATGAACTACATAGACGATGGTCAAATAGGAAATGGAGACTGGGGCACGTGGCGCTGGAAAGACCATATCGCTAATATGCTCACAGAGACAAATATGACGGCCAGCGAATATTATGTTTCCAATATCCTTCCAAAGGATCAATACCTGAGGGTTCAGGTCAATTTTCAGGACTATCCAGATTCAATTCTCTATCGTGATTTTATACAAAAAAATGAGGCTGTGGATCTGGATGTCAAAGAGGATAAACATCTAAAGGCGATGATCGATATAGCCAATCAAAGGTATGAAGCATTAAGTGATCAGATCATGAACTTCCTTTCAAACTAAAACATACACAACTATGACATTTTACAGCGACCTACACTGCCACCCTACCGGAATGAATTTTCCTAAGTTCAGTGTCGAGGATGAATCTAGACTAGCAAGTGCCAAGGCCCATCCTTGGAGAATTAAAAAAGGAAATAAAAACAAGCTTGCTAAAGGAAAGCGCGCGACCGCCTACAGTCAATCAGATTTTGCAAGACTCATCCATGGAAAAGTAAAACTAGTTATAGCCTCTCTGTATCCCTTCGAACATGCATTTCTCAACCATGTAAGGAAGACTCCTGACGGGGATTCTCAAAAATACAGCAGTTATCTTGATCTTCAACGGAGTGCTCCTGGCTTTACCACTGCATTAGTCTTAGGCATCACCAAAGACAGGGTTTACTATATGCGAGATGATAAGTTTGACTACTGGAATGAATTGAATAAAGAGTATGAATTCATGCTAAGGAAAAGTGGTATCCCAGCAGCAGCCAAGATTCGACATGACCAAGACGAGGATGGTAAAATCCGAAAGGGCGAAAAGAAGATAAGAGTCAAGGGCACATATTGGGTGGTTGCAAGAAATCCGGATCACGTAGCTTACAACAATCCCTATGAAAGTAATGTCGGGTTTAAACCAGCTGAATATCTAGATACAGTTCTACATAAGGAAAACGAAACTGCAGTGGTGCTGACTATAGAGGGAATGCACAGTCTGAGCATGGCCAACCATATCTTTCCGGTAGGTGAAGATGAACTAATGTCCAGGATCAAAACAATAAAAAAGTGGGATCCGCCAATTCTCTTTATGACTTTCGGTCATCACTTTGATAATAATCTCTGTAGTCATGCGCATAGCATATTCAGGGTGCCTATTCTAGAAGACTGGAATCCTGATCAAACAGTCAATATGAATTATATAACTGATCCTATTGAAAACCCTACACAAGATCGTTCAAAAGGCTTCACAAGGCTGGGATTCAAGGCGGTGTTAGAATTATTGCATCTTAAAGAGGTCGACGGGAATATTACTGATCAGGCATCAGAGGGTCATAGGATATTGATCGACACCAAGCATATGAGTGCTTCAGCTCGTATGGAGATGTACCGCAGGATTATTGAACCTTATAATCAGACTAAACCAGAGGACAAACATATTCCTGTTATAGCTAGTCACTCTGCTTACTCTGGTATCACCACGCTTAAGCAGATGATAGCCAGATACAACGATGAACTAGACAAATTTCCTCCAGAGCGACGGTCCGAATTCTTGACTGGTTATGGTTTTAACCCATGGAACATCAATTTGAGTGATGAGGATATTCATATCATATGCCTTACCAAAGGACTGATTGGCATCAGCTTCGATCAGCGAATTTTAGGTCTACCAGACAGTCAATCGAAAGATAATAACTGGAATAATATTGATCTTATTATCAACAATATTCTTGGAATGCTCAAGGCAGCCAAAGGGGTTGATAAACATCTGTTTGATTCTAATGAACACAGTATATGGGATTGTTTCTCCATTGGTACTGATTTCAATGGGGTGATTGATCCTGTCAACAAGTATCCGACCGCCATAGACTTTGAGGAATTTGCTACCGACTTAAGAGAGAAATTGAATAGTCCAATGTTTGAGGAGTATAACATCACAAACGACAATGTCAATCAGGTGGTCGAGCGAATTTCATTTATGAACATTCAACGTTTTGTCAAAAAACACCTCTCCACTTAATATGACAACCCAATATCTCCACTACAAAACAGAACGGATATAAAAAGTCAAGTAACTACTACACAAAATGAAACAAGGGCAATGAGATATAGAAGTAACGCACATAAAAATGATACAAGGGCACCAAGAAATCGCTAAAACGCACATAAAAACGGCACAAGAGCACTAAGAAATGACTAAAACGCTATAAAAAATCATATAAACGCTAACTAAAACTATGAAAACGCAAACGATAGAAGCTAAACTCCTCTTTGCGCAGAATGCCATTCAAAATGCGCAAAATATCGAAGCGGTGAGTACGGTGCTCGCTGACTATGGCTATGATCAGGCTGCCCTGCAGGCGGGCATGGATCTTTATACTACTACCGATGAACTCCATCAGCGGCAAAAACAGGAGTATGGAGAGCAATTTGCAGCGACAGATGCACTGAACCTTGCTCGTGTCACTGCCAACAAAGCCTACATAAGGCATGTCAAGCTCGCACGTGTGGCACTCAAAGGTGATCGAGGAGCGGAAGAAAGCCTTCAACTCTCAGGAAACAGAAAGCAGTCCCTCTCCGGATGGCTTCAACAAGCCAAGACCTTCTACACCAACGCACTTGGCTCAGCTGCTATACAGGCCAAACTGAGTACGCTGACCATGACCCCAGAAGCATTAGCCGCTGCACAGACATTAGTACTAGATGTGGAAAGCAAGCTATCAGAACAACTCAAAGAAAAAGGTGAAGCCCAGGTCGCCACAGAGGCACGTGACAATGCCTTTGATGACCTACAAGCCTGGATGAGCAGCTTTGTAGAGGTCGCTCGTATCGCGCTTGAAGATGAGCCTCAGTTATTGGAAGTTTTGGGAATTGTAGAACCAAGCTGATATGAAACAAGCAAGGAAAATCAAATCACCTCCTCCTACTGTTTTTTTTATGAGGATAACACTAGTTCTCACCCTTATGAGTTTGTATTGTATACATACGCTGCATTCCCAGAGCCACTTAGGGCCCTCACTTACAGCGAGTACCAGCAAGCTCGCTTATCAGAAAGGCCAGCTTGACAGTGAGTTGATCGCCGAAATCGTAGCTACCAAGCAGGCCGAGATTAAAAGTGCATTAATGCATAGACTAGTGCTAAACCATTTTGAATGTAGCTCTTTCGCCACCTGGAATTTTGTAAGGCAGAATTTGGAGATACTTCTAAATGAGCGTGACAAAAAAGTAATGACTAAGGAAATGCTCCAAAGTGTCACCGAATTAGCGATAGTGCTGGGGGTAGCTGAGTACTATATGGAGCTATTGACACATAGAAAAAAACTGAATTCAAATCAAGAGATTTTTCTCATGGAATACCTAAGATGGGCTGATGTAGATTCTAAGAATTTCGCTAAAAAGTATTTCAAATACACCCTACCTGCATCCACAACTAATAATCAACAGCCTAAGAAAGCTGTATCAGGTAGTGTCGGAATACAAGCCTTAGGATCGGTTAGTTCTGTAAATAATCAAAGTCAAAACTTAGCTCAAATAAGGTTTCTTTCAAATTTGAAAAACTCAAACAATGCCTACCGCGAGAAAAAGCAAATGTACGACCGAGGTATGCAGTTGTATTGCGACAACATTAGTCCAAATCACATCTTTATAGACTTTGTATACGACATCTGTCGCAACAACCAGACTTTGAAGAACTATGGTTTCTTTACTGAAAATGGTATTGAAGAAGGGGTCTATGAATCAAAGAATAAATTCTTGAATTTCAGTGATGCAAATTCGATCAAACGATCATTTGAAGTCGTAAGGGGCGAAATCGACACACTGATGAACACAGTATTCGGGTCATTCGAGGCTATTCAATATATAGTGGATCAATCTAACAGTGGCCTATCATTAGAAAGTATTAAAAACAAAAAATCCACATTGAGCTATGCCCCCAGCATTTTTAATACAATAAGAAAAGACTTGCGCAACCTTCCACTCGATTCTTTATCGAGTGCTTTGGGGCTCAATTGGGATGAGGAAATATCAAATATCCTGACGTTAGCCACCTACCAAGGGGTCGGAGGAAATGACCTATTATATTTTGCAGAAAAGAAAGTGCTTCCGAGCCTAATAAAGTTGGATATGGCTACTCCAGTAAGGTTTGAACCAGCCGTAAAGAATCTTGAATCGCTGATCTCCGATCAAAGAAAAAAATCACTGGATAGTCTACACAATCAATTTGGAGCGTTGCTTCAAGTATTGCACGGAAGGCCAATGACTAGCCATGCAGATTCATTGATTGAGACGGACTTTGTCAACTTTATTAAGTTGATTGATCAAATCAGAAATCTCGACAATCCAAATACATATCAAATCATCGCCGATTTCATTGTTAGCGCAGGTGACTTGTTTGGAGATCAGAGAACGGAAAAACTATTTAAGCAGATAAGTAACGATTTCGATAAATACCTATTGATTGATAAAGAGCAAAATGAATTAACACTTGAAGTCGAGGAAATGGCCGTTGATCTTTTTACAAAATATGGAGAAAATCAGTCTTCACGCTTTAAGTTCCATTTTTCCGTAGGAGTAAACCAAGGATTCGGTATCCGGGGCTCAGAAGATACTGAACAGCCTGGTCTGGATAGTCTCGACAACCTCTATTATGTAGCTGAAAAGGTGGGGCTCAAAATAAAGCTACTTGACTGGAATCGAAGATTTAAATACGGAACCAAAAACCCAGGTACCAGAACCTCATTAAGAAGAAGTAATGCACTTCAACCAGTCGTAAACGACTGGCATTTGCTCGTTTATGGCTCGGGGCTGCTGTATCAAATCGATTTCCTCAATAGTGAAGATGATATCTTTACTAATCCTGTCATCGGTGTTGGTACTGGTCTTGGTTTTTTCAACGGTCTGGATGCTAACATATCCTACGCCTGGATACCTGGTCAGAATGCTGGTTTTTTCAACTTGGGGTTTGACATTAAGATCACAGAGTATCTCGGTGCTTTGCGAAGAAAAAATCGCGCAGATTGAAAGAGCTTCTTAAATACCCAATACTTGTTTTCTCAGTGATCTTAGGAGTCATATTTCTTGATCACTTTGATTATGATGTTGTTTCTCTAGGCACCTCCGGAATTGAAATAGAGAAAAGGATCACAAACACCTTGGTAGACGCTAAGGCACTGTCTATGAAAGTTGACTCACTTGAGCAAATAATCAATTCACTAGCAATTTCGCATACCCCTCCGGCTGAAGCCTTTTTTAACAAGAGCAATAAAGGTAATGCCGGTAGCTTTACTCCTTCAATTACCCCTGAGCCTACCAAAACACTACGAATAGCCTCTGACCTTACCACCAAATTCAACAAGAGTATTGAAGAAGTTTCAAAAAACAGATTTATCGTTGGATGGGTATGGATAGGAGAATACAACACCTTGACTAACGACTGGTCCGATGTGGCAGTCCGTGAGGCAGGCGATGCTAAGCCCTTCGGTAAACAACCTGCAACCCTCACCGAAGGAGATGCGATAGTGACTATGGCGAACCTCTACATCTATGACAAGCTCCCTGAGACCAACGATGCTTCTAGGAAATCCATAGGTATTCTAGCTAAAGGCACGATGGTGGAGGTTCAACAAAAGCCCATTTCCGTTGATAGCAGCATGCTCAAACACTACTGGATAAAAATCAAGTATGAAACCAACAGCTGACTAATAGGAACTTTTCACAAGAGTCTTTTTAAAATGCTCGTCTTGAGAGTAGTTGTGAGTCTTATGGCTCGGCACTCACATTTATCACTTATATTCATCTTGACATGAGTACACCTGCCACACCAACTTCCCCTAACGATCCACCCCTACGGCCACTCTCCGCTGATGCCTTTATCAATGCAATGAAGGGGGAGACGGTAATAGATGATAATGGAGAGAAGGTTTGTTTTTATAGACCTCACGAGGGGCTGGTTCGCATTACTGATGTTAAGGTGAGTGGGATTGTTGATGTCCAATTCATAACTGGGTTTAATTATGACATTACTTTCGAAAGTATCCTATTTACAGATGATTTAGTCTTTAGTGATGGACAATTTGATCATGAGTTGTCTATCAAAAACTGCGTGCTAGAAAGTGATTTAATCTTCAATGGAGTGATACTTCTAAACGGGATTAATATCCTTTCAGGAGAATTTAAGGGCCTGTTAGACTTTCAAAAAGGCCAATTTGGATCAATAATTATAGATGAAGGACATTATTATAATGATTTCCAAATAATGGATGGGAAATACGGTTTGATACAGATAAAAGGTGGCTCTTTTGGCTACTTCTTTATTTGTGGTGGAACATTTTCGAATGACATAATAATTCATGGTGGGAGATTTGAGTCTTTCATTGTTCAAGGTGGAGATTATTATAATGATCTAACTATTGGAGGCAAATCAGCCTTTGACTTCATCAATATTCATGGAGGAGTTTTCCATAAAGTACTCAGAGTAAGAACTTCAGAAATAAAGGAGCTTTGGGTTCTTGGAGAAAACAATCAATATATTGAAGAGCTTGAATTCTCTGAGTTGGTTAATTATCGTGTCAATATTGTCAAGACTAGTATCAATAAACTTCATCTGTCCTGTACAATTTCATCCATTAGTAACTTTTCGGTAAGTCGAGCAAAGCTTTTTCATGTGCAATATTTAGGACTGATTAATAATGGCCAGTTGGAATTCCGGTTCTGTGAGCCTTTAGTAACAGCAAGTATTAAAAGGTCAAATCATAATTCGAGATGGCTAGATATCATCTCTTCAGACCTTGGGAAAACCACTTTTCTGAACTTTCCTTTTAATGCCTTTCAGATTACAATGAATTCTTCGAGACTGGCAGAGATCAATACGAATACTACGTACTTTCCAACATCTAAAAATCAACAGATATACTCAGATTCCAACAAGTCAATTAATGCTCAGACCCTTCAAGAGAATTACAGTCAATTAATCTTAGCCATGCAAAAGCAAGGCAATCGGATACAAGAGTTGAAATACTATGCAGAGTATCTTGAGTGGCATAGAAAGTCAAAGCTCGATCAACTCAGGAAACATAAATCAGAAGGGAAATCATGGTGGTGGAGGGTATGGACCGCAGATTGGTATACACCCGCCTCATTATGGCTGCATAAGGGCTCTTCAAGCTATGGGAATAACTGGGTGAGGGCTGCTTTGATAATGCTTGGAGCAGGATTGCTATGGTATGTCCCGTATGTACTTTGTTTACCGGGTATAGATGTCGGTTGCGCCTATGTGAATCTTAATGACTTGTGGATTTCATTTTCGTTATTCTTTGGGTATTTCTGGTCGTTTCTTTTACCTACTCATAAGGTGAGTTTTATTCCGGGATTGGAGCCAGGATCAGCGTCCTTGTTTTTTGATTTTCTAGGGAGGGTTTCAGTCGGCTTTATGCTGTATCAGACCATTGCTGCTTTTAGGAGATTTGGGAAGCGGTGAGGGTCTGTCCTACTGGGTGAGTACCAGAGGTTGGAGATCACTTAGCTACGCTCGTGATGACGCGTCTTTGGAAGCTTTCATCACTTTTTGACCTAATACTTCTCCACCCCTTTGATCAGCGATATCACAATCCCGTTGGTCCATCCGAAACCGTCCTGGTTGGGGTACTCGCCTCCTCCGGCGAGGAGCGTGGTGTCGGAGACATTGTACTTCTCCATCATCTTCTGGGTGTTGTCGAAGACCTTGCGGTTGACATTGATCCAGTTGTAGGAGATGGTGCTGGCCAGGTCGTTGTGGTCGTAGTGCTCCAAGCCTTTCACGGTCACCCACTGCAGGGGTGCCCAGCCGTTAGGGTAGTCCCACTGCTGGCCTGACTCTACCAGCGTGGTGGTTACACCTCCGGGTAGTGCAAACTCATTCTCGATAGTCGTCTTGGTCTTGGCGGCTTTGTCTGCATCGCTGACATTGAAGTAGAGCGGATAGAGACCGGCCAATGTTTTTCTTTCTGATAAGGTGGACGTCTGGAAGTTGTAGTCGGTGTACATGCCTGCGGCATCATTCCAAAAGTAGCTGAGGACAGCAGCCTTGCGCTGCTCAGCGGCCAGGGCGTATTGCTCTGACTTGTCCATATTGCCTTGTACATTATAGTATTTGCTCAGGTTGACTTCCATGTTGTAGATCAGGCTGTTGAGGTCTACAGGTAGGAGCTGGGTCGTGATGATGGTAGAGAAGTCTTTCTCTACTGCAAACCAGCGACTGCTGAAGTCCCAGCCTGACTCACATGCTGCTCTGAGATCACGGAAGAGCTGGGTTTTTTCTTCTTCATTCATGCCATGCGCAAGTTCTACATCCTCGGCATAAGACTCTGATCTTGGCTCGGCTTTATCATCAAAATAGCGATTGAGGATCACGCCATCTTCCATCATCACTACACGGCGATGGGCATCACCTGTCTCTTTGAGTTGGTCTGTTCCTGCCATCCAGAAGTCATATTCTTTCTGCATTGCCGGTAGGTACTTGAGTGCCGAGCTGTCCCCTTCGTATTGCGCTAGCAGGTTCACCATCGCTGAAAAGAAGGGTGGCTGTGAGCGACCGAGGAAGTAGCTGCGATTTCCGTTAGGGATGAATCCCACCTCATCGATCAGGTAAGCGAAGTTGCCAATCATGCTATTCACCAGGTCAAGGCGTCCAGTGGCCGCCAGGCCGATCATTGTGAAGTAGCTGTCCCAGTAGTAGATCTCACGGAAGCGGCCGCCTGGTACTACATACGGACCAGGTAATGGGATCAGTGAGGAGTAGCCATTGATCTCATCGCTTGAGCGGGTCAGGTAGTCCCAGTGGTTGGGGATATGTTCTTCAAGGCTTGGCTTGCTATCCACTGGTTTTGCCTCAGGCATTGTTGGCTCATCGAAGTTGGCCATCACAAAGGCTTTCAAGTCAAAGTCAGCTCCGTCTTTTTGAGTCTGATAGTCCACAAGGATATCAGCTGGTTTCCTCTTGGGGCTGAAGTCCACGAAGTATTTTCCATCATCGAATACTCCTCCCACTTGTATTGCCTCAAAGAGTTCGCCCAGGTCTTTGCCAGGATAATAGAGAGTGTGCCCTTCCGGTGCTGGAGCTTCAGCTACTGGTTGCTCGGTTTGGCATGCCAAGGTACTGAAGAGAAGGAGGGTGAAGAGGAAGAGTCTGTTGAAGGTTTGCATGGTGTGAAAATAATGAATATCCACTACTCTATCTATCCAGATGTTCACATCCACGGAACTACATTGCATATTTTATATATTTACAACATGACGATTGAACAACGGAAGCTGGAACTGATAAGCTGGATAACGGCCATTCAACGTGAGGATGTCATTGAGCGCATTGAGCATTTCCGGAATAGCCCCGATAAAAAACTCCCAAACACTATTCTTGAACTTCTTGATGAATCTAGTTCTGCAAAAATTGAGGATTGTATTGAACACACTAGTGCTCGAGAACTGCTGGGGCGTAAATGAGAATAATTTGGACGCCCCTGGGACTAAAATCCCTTGACCAAACCACCAACTTCATCGAGGAACAGTGGAATGAGGATATGGCAGACAACTTTCTTGATCGGCTTGACGAACGCATTGAGCAACTGAAACTTAATCCTGAAATTGCCCCGACTCACGAACAAACAAATTATCGTAAGCTTATGATTCATCCTCTGGTGACGCTGTTTTACAAACTGGAAACTGACCACATTAGTCTAATTCTAGTCTGGGGCAACAAACAAGATCCTGACGAACTAAAGGAAAAATTAAACCGGATATGAACAATCACTACCAGTAATGTGTCAAAACTTTCAGCTATCAACTCTAATCTGAAAGAAGCTATTCCTTCTTTGCAACTGCGGGCTTTTGCGTATTGAGGTTTTCGATGATGAACGCCCCGACTTCTTTGCCTTGAGTGACTCCATTAGTGATGGCTGGCATGTAATGGATGCCACCGTACAATCGGCTCACCGCGGCTTCTTGAGAGGCGCCTATGAAGGAGTCAAATTCTCTGACTGGTAGTCCGTATTCCATCTCGGTAGTGTCCGCAAACTGGAAGTTCTCTCCAAGTAGTTCTGTCAGGGTCATTGCTGCCGCTGTGGAGATAACACTGTGGCCGCTGGTATACTCTGGGAATGGTGGTGTCTGCAAGAAAGGCACCCAGTCTTCATCCAAGTACTCATTGATGACTGTCTCAGGACGGATTAGGATCGACCTCCACTTCTCATCCCAACAGCTGATAAAGGCATCCGACAAAGCGATGGATACCCTGGTGTAGGTTTCAACAGTTTTCATCAGATCAAGGTTGGCCTGACGAGAGGCGATGGCCGTGATGCCAATCCAGTGCCCACCTGGTGTGATCTTCTTGGTGGCGAACATCGCATGTCCTCTGTGATGCGAGACGTAGGGATTACAATCCCAGAAACTAGCAATCTCTTTTTGTTCATCATCGAGGTTGACGCCTACTTCGTATACTTCGATTAGCTCCTCGTAGAAGAGACTCTCCTTGTCCATATCGAATGGTGTGGGTGGGTCGGGTACGAACTGTGTCGCTGAGTCAATCACGAAGGGCCTGATCTTATTCCAGTGCGGCTCAATGCCTTCCATGTAGTCAGGAGGTGTTGGCTTCCATGCATAATCATCGCGCATCACCGTATATTTTGGGAAGGTACGCGTCTGCTTGTAGTTGTCTTTATCTGCCCAAGCCAGGATATGTGCAGCAACCCGGTCTCCATAGGCCACCGATCTATCAAAAATCTCCTGTGGCATACCCTTGTCAAGGAAATCCTGGTAAAATGATTGCTGGTAAGTGGCCATCTTCTCCTCAGAGAAGATCAATGCCCTACCTACAATATGGAAGGCATGGAAGCTCGCCAAAGGGAAGGAATACTCTACTCCCTGCTCTGGCTTTGGGGGTGCCGTGAAGTCTGTTAGCTGACCTGACAATGAGACATAGTCAGGATAGTCATGGATCAATGCCTCATACGCAGCAATGCTTGGATAGGCATAGATGCGGCTGGCCACCGGTGGAGAGAAGATATCATGCACGATGATATCAGAGAGCTTCTTCATCGATGTGTTGAAGAGTTCCGGGTTTTTAAACTCTGCGATGTTCTCGCGGTATTGCTCTTCAGATGAGCAACTTAGGGTGATGGCACCCACTAAAAAAATGATCAACTTCCTCATGTTCTTCGCTTTTGTGCAAAGGTATTAAAACTGTAAAAATTCTCGACTTAAGATGGGTAGTGTCATTCCGATAGGCCAACTCACTGGATGTTTGCTATCCCCCCTTTAATCTATAACCAATGGTAGATATATCTCTGCCGTCCAGGACAGTTCATTGGAGTCAATATTCGGATTATTAAAAAATACTTCTATTGGCTTATCAGAAACTTTCAAATTGTTCTTTTTGGCGTATTGCTTTAGCGCATACCAGGCCCGATCCGAGCTGATATAGTTGCCATTGTAAATCGCCTTCACAGCCTTGGTGGCATTGATTGATTTGTACTTGAGTAGTGGGTGATCCGGTAAACTATCAGTAAGCTCAATCGGATAGCAAAAGTTGTACTCAAGTTGCTCGGTGTGTTGATCCCAGTTGGTAACTTCTACGATCGGCATGCCAGTCGTCTTCAGTCCGTTCTCCACCACGAAAGAACTCAGCATACTGTAATGCTGCATCATTCCTATAGCTTTGGCAGTTTGGGTCGTTTGCAAAGGGATGTACACGCATTGCTTTGCAGCGAACTCCTCAACGCCAACCACCTCGACTTTGAATCTCGTCAAATGATCCAAAATTCCCTTATAAAATTCTTTCAACGTGCCCTCCACATCCGCCTCTATTTTGGTATTCGTAAAAGGGATCATCACCCTATTTAGTAAGGTTTGAGTGGGTTCAATGACAGACACGATGACCTGAGAGGTAGAATCATTGACCAACTCTGCCCTCCATTGATAAACGTAACTAGAATTGTTGACCTCAAGGGTCTGGGTAAAACTAGTGAGATCATCGCCGAGCGTGACCTCCGAGTTGTCGATGGTCTTGCTCCAGGTCTTGACAGACTGATAGACAACTCCCGGTAGGGCATCAACTTGAAAACTAGCGCGAATGTCCGCAGGTCTTATCCACAAATACCAACATAGCGCACCCACCAAGATGAGCCCTGCGCCCCACAGCAATCTATTTCTCATCGATTGAATAGTTTGTATACTTGTGAGCTATCGTTGTTGACGATGACAATAAGATAGTCTTCGCTACCCACCTGTATGGTTTCCAAGTGTCGCACTGACTTGTTCATTAAGTCAAGACCTAGCTCATAGCCGGGTACATAGTCTGTCTCATTTTGGATCAGCGCCCCAGAAAACGAGCCCAACCGCCCATGAAAAGGCTTAACCCCAAAGTAGTTTCCAGCTGCGAGCATCTCCTCCTCACCGTCACCGTCAAAGTCGTGCACTTTCAAGGCCATGATCGGAGCGACTTGCAGGTTCCTGGGAAAAGCATGGAAGCTGAATTGCCCATTCTCATTTTTGAGATAGCCTGAGGCAAGTGTGCTCACCTCTAGTAGCTCTGCCTTTGCCAACATGGTAGGGTCAAACGCCTCCTCTACAGACAACCCAGCAAAGGCCTCATAGGTGGTAAACTTCTTCCTTAGGCTAATCAGTTGACCAGCGAGTTGGTCGAAGTTCTCCAAAGGATAGTACTTATCCTCCTTAGCTACCGCAAGAATCGTCTCGGTGCTACCATTGTCATCAAGGTCGCCATAGTACATCTTCATGGGCCACTTCTGAGATGCAACAAACTTAGAGTTTAGCCCCCAGTTGCCCAGTACATAGTCCATATCTCCATCCTTGTCTATATCCATCGGGGCTATCGTTTGCCACAGTCCTGTCAGATCAGTATCCAGCGGTCGGTCTTCAATGAGGTCTCCATCTAGGTACTTGAAAAACTTAGGTGTCATCCACTCCCCTACCAGAATCAGGTCGATATTTCCATCCTCGTCGTAATCTGTCCATAGTGCATCTGTGACCATACCAGCCCTTTGGAGCGCTTCGTTTTCTATAGCAATAAATTGGCCTTGGTCGCTATTGAGTAGCAGGGATGTCGGTACCTTACCAAAGTCATTCGAAACGGATTGATTGCCAATGAAAACATCCATGTCTCCGTCGTTATCATAATCGTAGGGCCTAATGATGGAGGCGTTCTCAAAATATTCCGGTAAGGTGGCTTTGAGCCAACCATCAGTGCCTTTGCTGTAGTAACTATCCAGTAGAGGCTCCATTTTATTGTAGAAGTCCGCACCTCCCGAGCCCACTATGATGTCAGGCTCCCCATCTCCATTGAAGTCTGCAATAGCAGCCGCAACATCCTCCTTTATTGAATCGCTATTGATCAACGGTATCGGTGATTCCTGAAAACCATCCTCAACTTGAATAAAAACTTTGGAAGATTCGTATTTGGAGCTACCTATGAAGAAATCCTCTCTACCGTCTCCATTGAGGTCTCCTTTGGCGAGTGCCGGGCCTCTATCTGACATCTGGTAAGGTATCAACTTTTGCCGATCAAAGTCTGTATACCGATCCTCCTGATGACCAATTACGAATCCTAGTCCGTCAGCGACACGATCAAACATCCGAGATGACTCATCATAGGAAAATGACAACTCGAAATCAGCTGTCGCTTCTGGTCTAACGACAAGTGTCTGGTTGACGGCTACATTTTGAAGTAGCTGTGACTGCCCACTAGGCCAGACAATCCGCAGGGAATCTATCAGACTAGTAGCTCCATAACCAAAATGGATAATTGGCTCAGAAGAGGCCTGAAAGCCACGCATGGTGTATAATTCTTTGAACTGAAGCTGACCTTGATGGTAGGAAAAGACTTTGGTGCCAATACCCGCCGTATTGGGGGCAGGATGATCAAACTTAAGCTTTAGATATCCACTGGACGCATCGGTCGTATTCACGTAAATACTCGGAGGTGCATTGATGTTGTTAATCACAATATCCAGATCACCGTCATTGTCAAGATCTCCTATAGCAGTAGCATTGGAGAAGCGCTCTTCTTGCGGTAGCCAGCTACTGGACTTGTCTTCAAAGCCAGCGCCCTGCGTACCGGCAAAGAGATAGTTGCTGACCAGGCCTGAGGGCATTAAATCAAGTGCTCGCTGATCCACGAGCTTGGTAGCATCGATGGTGTTTTTAATCTGATCATTGGATACAAACCGAATGTAGTCAAGATCATTGGGCCGTTTTGGGATGCCATTGGAAATGAAAAGGTCCTGCTCGCCATCCTGGTTAAAATCAGCAAACAGTGCACTCCAACTCCAATCTGTAGCAGCTACACCATTCATCAGCGCGGTTTCTTCAAAACCAGCCTTTCCTCGATTGATCTGGAGGGTATTGCGCGAAAACTGATAGTGGTATCCATAGCGCTGAATCCTGAGCCTTTGAATATTGATATCATCATCACCTTCTGAGCTTTTTAGCACTTTTTCATCCTCGGCCAGCATGTCCAGTGATATGAGATCAGGGCGACCGTCATGATTGATATCAGCCACGTCACTACCCATAGAAAACCGCGTGGTAAACGCGAAGTACTCTCTCAACCGCTCAGAAAAAGTACCGTCTCCATTGTTGATGTAGTAGTAGTCATCTTCATGAAAGTCGTTTCCTACATAAATATCGGGGAACCCATCCTGATTAAAATCCGAGATGGCCAGCCCCAGGCCATACCCGTTAATACCTCCGTAGATTCCTGCCGCTTCGCTTACATCGACGAACTTTGAGCCGTCATTTCTTAGCAGCTTATCACCGGTTTCATAGTTCCTTTTCAGCCTCAAGTCTGCCTGTCCAAAGGACTCTTGGGTATGTATAGCATGATTGAGTAGGTAGAGATCAAGATCCCCATCACGATCATAGTCTAAAAAAGCAGCCGAGGAGCTGTAGGTATCAAAGTCAAGTCCGTAGGCTGCTGACTGCTCTTCGAAGGTGCCATTCCCCTTGTTGATGAATAGTTCGTTATGCCCTCGCTTACCTCTGATGCCTACTACGGCACATACATAGATGTCTATCAATCCATCTCCATTGACGTCTCCCATCAGAGCGCCAGTGTTCCAATCGCTGCTTCCTGCCACTCCCGCCTGATCCGTAATATCCTCGAAGGCAAGGTTTCCCTTATTTCGGTAGAGCTTATTCCCTACCTGGTTGCCGGAGAAGTAAATATCTGGCAGACCGTCATTGTCAATATCTCCTATCGCGACCCCTCCACCATTGTAGAAATAGAGGTAATCCAGTATGTTAAAATCATCGCTTTCGGTGAGTTCATTTTGAAATGTCACCCCAGAAGATGAGGATGAGATCGACTTGAACAATCCTGTATTGTTTTCGCAACCGGCGATGAGGATGAAGATAAGGCAACCTATGATCGTAGACCAAAGGTTAACAGCGATGTTGGGACTGGAGTAATTCAATTGAACTTAAAGACTTTTGGTTTTTGATCATTGATGGCAGCTATGAGATACTTCTGACCTGCTTTGTCCTGAAAGTTGCCTAAGTGCTTAATCTCTTCTCTAATGAAGAATCCACTGCGATTGTACTGCTGCCAGTCAAACTCAAAATCGCCATTTCCTAGTAAGACGCTACCGTAGTTGGCATCCAGTCTGGAGTACTGAGGTTTAAACTCAAAATTGTTACCGCCCATGATCAAATCAAGATTCCCATCCTGATCCACATCTGTACAGGTAATCCCGCAGACACAAGAGAGCTGGATCCTACTGGGCAGATACTTGATCTCAAAAACACCATTTCCTTTGTTCTGTGCCACGACGGTCTCGGATATCACTGCATTTTTCACGATAGTTCTATCCAATACCTCAGGAGGGAATAACTCTTGGATTGTCCTTTTGGCGTAATCGGAGGCTTTTAAATTCTCTTTTTTTAGAGAGACCAGTTGGCCTGTCAACTCCTTGCGCATGTGTATCGGATAGTCTGCACCATCACGATGGGTCGTCGTAATCTGCTCAATGGTGCCGTTATTATCAAAGTCATTGAGCCAAAGCTTGACCGGATTGGTGAAGCTTGGTTTGTAGGGGAGGTTGCCTCCCTTGTTGCCGAGTATGAGGTCGCTATTGCCATCCCCGTCGATATCTGCCACCTCCAGCGCGTTCCACCAGCCGTATAGCGTATCCAGCGATGTGCTGGTCAGCTCTAGTCGCCTGCCCATATTCTTTAGCACTTTTGGGGTACCCCAATCGGAAACGGTAATCAGGTCTGTCTTACCATCTCCGTCAATATCATCCCAAGCGGCATCCGTAATCATACCAAGCACGCGACTGTCGTAGGCTACCCGCTCAGTGGCATCCTGAAAAGTACCATCTCCATTATTTAACAAAAACAAATGCTCCGGGTCAATGCCATACACCCCAGGTACACTTCTGGAGCCCACGAAAACATCAATGTCTCCATCATCGTCAAAGTCACTCGGCGCAATCACCGAAATATTCATCTTCTTGGTGGGCAATTCGAAAGCCGTACGCTGAAAACTCCCCTGACCATCATTGATGTATAGCCGCGGTAAGTAGAATCGCTGATCTTGCTTCTCATTTCCCCCAGAGCCTACGATGAGGTCTTCGTCACCATCACCGTCTGCATCAAAGAAGGCCGCCGCAGTATCCTCATAGGCTTCATCCAGTTTCAGCGTGTTCTGAGGTGAAGGGGATAGTTCGCCCTCGCCCGAATGCAAATAGATGATTCCCGGTTGACCCTTGGCACCTCCTATGAAGACATCCTGATTACCATCGCCATCCACATCAGCTACTGCCATGGCAGGCCCCTCCTGCGATAGCTGAGACGCAATCATGCCTTCATGGTCAAAGTCGTTGAAGTAGTTCTCCTGATGATTAACTAAAGTGGCGTTTGGCAACTCCTCCATGAGTGTTTCTTTCGGTTCGTCAACTATCGGCGTGGTAGTCTTCGCGTCTGCCTGGCGCAAGACTAATGTCTGGTTTGCCTGGACAGCATAGCGCCGCTCCGACTTATCATCCGGCCATAGTATGTCGATAGAATCAATTTGATTGGCTTTACCCAGGCCAATAGTCATCTTGTAATCCACTGAGGACTGAAAGCCCCTGGAAGGCATCAATTCCTGAAAGATCACCTCATCTTCAATGTACAGCTTAACAGAAGCCCCAATTCCAAACAAATTGCCTTTGGCGCCTTCAAAAGCCATTTTCAAATAATGATTATCTGTAATTTCAGAAGCGTTGTTTCGGAAAATAAAGGCTTCCATATTGACGTTGTTCACGACCAGATCAAGATCTCCATCATTATCAAGGTCGGCATAGGCACAGCCATTGGAAAAGCTGGGGATAATTAAGCCCCAATCTTCCGTGGCATTATCAAATGTCAGATCGCCGTTATTTCGGTAGGCGTAGTTAGACAGGGCTACTACGGGCATCTTCTCTATGATGGTGGTGATTTCCTCCTTTTTGCCGGTGAGTGCCAGTTGCTGGATGATCTCATCGGCGAAGAAGTCGACAAAGTCAATGTCGGTAAGGTCATGATTGATGCCGTTGGTCACGTACAGGTCCTTATTTCGATCATTGTCCATATCAAACAATAGGCCCGCCCAACTCCAGTCTGTCTTGGCGACCCCACTGAAATATGCCGTCTCGGAAAAGGTGCCGTTTCCATTGTTTACCTGTAGTGTATTTTGAATATACTGTTGATAAAAATCCTTGCTCTGCTTTACCTTGAAGATATTGTAGCCTTCAAACTCCATGACACTTTTGATCCTTTCGTCCTGCTCGGGCATCATATCAGTAACAAATATGTCATTGAGACCGTCATTGTTGATATCGGCCATGTCTACCCCCATTGCTGATAAGCAGAGGTGAGAGGTCCAGTTCTTGATCTCCTCTTTAAAAGTGCCATCCTGATTGTTGATGTATAAATAATCTCTTTCATAGAAATCGTTGGATACATAGATATCAGGGTAACGGTCATTGTTAATATCACTTACGTAGACCCCCAGGCCAAAGCCGATTAGGCTTCCGAAGATGCCGGACTCTTCACTTACATCCACAAACTTGCCCCCGTCATTGCGAAGCAAAAGATCACCAACTCCTTTGAAGATATCTGGCACATCCCAATCTCTGGCCCTGACGTGTCGATGGCCCGCATAGCCCAGGCTGCTTACGGGGATATTACTATTGTTGAGGATATAGGCGTCTAGATCACCATCCTTATCATAATCGAAAAACGTCGCGTGGGTAGAAAATCCTGTCTTGGCGAGGTTGTACTCGTCGGCACTTTCTGTAAAGGTCAGGTCGCCATTGTTGATGTACAAATCATTATCATGATTGTTTCCTTCCAGGTTGCCAGCATTGCTCACGTAGATGTCGAGGTAGCCGTCATCGTTGATATCCACCATCACTACCCCTGTAGACCAGGGCTTGTTGCCGGTGATGCCCGCCTTATCAGAAATATCCTCAAACTGGAAATTCCCTTTGTTGAGGTATAACTTGTTAGGAGTCATATTGGCCGTGAGATAGATATCAGATAGCCCGTCATTGTTGATATCACCTATCGCTACTCCACCACCATTATAGAAGTTGCGATACTTGAAGATGTTCATCTCCTTCTGATTTTCAACCTTGTTGATAAAGGAGATTCCCGTTTCTTGACTCGTCAATTGAGTAAACATCGTCAGGTCTAACTCGGATGTCGATTCTTCGGGAGATTGGCAGCTCCAAGCCAGGCTTAACACTACCAAAACCCACAAATTCTGATTTTTCTTTCCGCCCATTAGTCGTGGTATTCTCTTGTCTTTAATCGTGTTCAAAGTTCTACATTTAAACTCAAAGTAAAAATCGCAGCTCTCGGGTATGTTGCGTAATCTATACCCATTGAAGGTATTCCGTTGAGCGCCTCGTTTGGTGATTGCGTATTGCTCACCTCGGGATCTAGTCCGCTGTAATTGGTAAGCACAAGTAGGTTTTGCGCGATGAGCGAAAGGTGCAATTTCTTGATAAAACCAGGCCGCCGCATAACGATACTCCTGGATATTGATACGTTATCCAGTCTAACAAAATCACCCCGTTCTAGAAATCGGGTAGAGGCAGGTGCCAATGCGGTTCCGGATTCTTGTGAGGTCGGAACATCTACAGTCACATTCCCTGTATTCGTTAGTGCGCCAGCTACAAAGTAGCCATTGGCCGTATTATTATAAATATGATGTCCAAACTGACCATAGAGCATGGTAGAGAAGCCCCAGTTCTTAAAGCTCAGGTCGAGAGACAATCCGGTATTGATGGATGGCAGGGAAGTACCTCGAAAATCAATTTCTCCAAATAGTGACTGCCCCTGTATGTCAAACCCTTGAAACTCCCGAAGATAAAATGACTGAACTGCCTGACCTTCGGCAAGTAGCTGAACGTTAGCATCAGTCAGGCCACCCCCAAAGACGTCACCATACCTCCGTTGACCCTCAAAATCACGAAACTCGTTGTGATTATAGGCCAGATTAAAACCTGTGCTCCACCGCACCGCGGATCCCGTATGATGATAGCTCAACTCTAACTCCAGGCCATCATTAATCATGACACCATCTTCAAGATTGGTAAATCCCGAAAACGTCCCAAGATCACTAATCTGTTGAATGAGCAAATTTCCCGTCGTTCTTTGGTAGTAGGATATGCGCCCTTGTAGTCGGTTGCTCAGTAGTCCATAGGAGAGCGTAAGATCATGTTCCCTGGTCTTTTCTATTTCGATAGCATCCCTACTTGTATTAATAATACCGGGGATGACCATGGTACCGGCGTTGGTGATCCTACCGGAATTGAACATCGCACCATCCCTACCAAGGCCTACCTCTGTGATATTACCACGATTACCCGTAATACCGTAACCATAAGACAGGTTGAGATTTGAGAAAAACTTTGGCACAAAATCCTCCTTTGAGAGCTGCCATGACATTCTCGTCGACGGGAAGAATTCCAAATTTTGATCTAGCCATTGATTGGATCGCTCCGCTCTCAGCGAAGCTGACAATTGATACTTCTCTTCATATTCATAATTCGCTACTGCAAAACCTCCTGTCAAATCAACCGATCTGTCAATCTGTCGATCCACAAAAACAGACGCTACCCTGAGATCATTTCTGAGAGGTGCTATATCAGTACTGAATATTGGGGTGAGCCTATTTACGAAAAACCCGGGAAAAATAGTATTCCCGATCAGTTCACTTGACATACCATATTGCTCATAATTATCTATAAGATCGTCCTCTATTATCTGAAGAGCATCCGAAAGATCTCCTCTCATATCACCGACGCTCGGCGAATCAAATCCCCAACCTTGAATATTGGATATATTCCAATCAGTATACTCATGTGAGTATCCCCCCTCAAAACTAAAAGAAGACTGATCCGTGTCGCTACTGTAATTGATTGAAAATTCCGCCAATCCGCTTCTCGTCGCTACTTCTCTAAAATCGCCTCGACCATTACCTGGTGCACCAAGTCCAATATCTCGAATACCCCTAGCTGCTACCGATTCGTAATTCTCATTGGAGATATGATATCCGAGCTTGGCTTTGAGGGTTATCTTAGGCAGTAGCTCATATATAGGTGCTATTGAGAATTGCCATCGTTGTTGCTGGTCAATACTCTCAATATTGGTGAGTATGTTGGAGGCGTTTCGTTGAGGGCCCGCATTATCAAAATTCGGATCAGTCGGCCATGTTGGGTTACCACTGTAAGCGGCTCCTATGAAGTCCCCTCGAAAGCCTGAGTTGTTACTTAGGGGCGCTAATTCTTCCCTCACGTTTGAAAACATAAATGCCCCTGATAAGGAAAATCTCTTATCTCTGGATGAAAGCCCCCCGTGGACATTCGCATACACGCGCTGAAGATCAGAATTCTCAATTATTCCTACATTTTTTTGATATCCGACCGCCGAGCGCATCCAGCCCTGCTTCCATAGTTTTTGGGCAGAAAGCAAGTGATTGTACGAAATACTTGACCTAGTAATTACGTCCTGCCAATCCGTGGACGCACCGAAATCTAGTAGGGCCGGGTTAGCACCAAACCTTTCAATAGCATTGAGATATCCCTCTCTTGTAAGGAGTTCATATCTATTTGATGGAAGTGAATAACTGACGGAAGTGGTATAATCGATGCTATTGGATTCAATATCACGATTAACTGTATTGATAAGAATAACACCATTGGCACCTCTAGCGCCGTAAATAGCCGCTTCTGGGCCTCTTATCACCCTTAGCTCCGCTATGTCGCTTGGATTAATAAAGCTCAGGCTGCTTCCTAACCTCCTTGATCCAAAGCCAACGTTGATTGGGTCGAAGGATACCGGATAGCTCAGTAAACGAAAGCCGTCCAATATTATGAGTGGTGAGCCTGATTGAGTAATTGACGAGACTCCTCTGATCAGGGTATTGGCCAATGCATTTGGAGAACCGCTCGCCACCGATACCTGTACACCTGATAAGCGACCTTGTATGGACTGGTGGAAGCTTGAACGCAGACCCCTGTTCAACTCAGCTCCCAGTAGCCCAAGGTAGGTGATACCCTCCGCATCCGTCATCAGGTCTAAAGGAGAAGCCTCTTTGCTATTGATAGAATCCAGATTTAGTACTTCCATTTCTTGCGCCGTTCCTATCGTAACGATAAATATATAACCTGCCAACAGCGTTAGATATCTCTTCATCCGACTTGATGAGTGGTCTTCATGATCATAGATTTTCCAAGAATACCAACGCTCCATTATTCCTACCTATGATAAAATAGGCCCTGTCCTCTATATCGATCTTTTCAACATCTCTGGCTACACCGGATATACCAAATGTCCTGGTTGGTTCATTAAACCAGCCCTTTTGATCATTGACAAGCAGTATGCCATGAGAAGCATCTAAGCGTCCCAATTGAGTACTGATTTCTAAGGTGTTTCCTACCAGCAGTAAGTCAAGAAAACCATCGTGATTAAAGTCAGCGGCTTCTATATCATGCACACTAGAAAACTGAGTGCTCATTGGCAACTTTCGCTGTACCAGCCCACGCTCAGTATTTTCAAAAAAGCAATTAGCCAGCTCATAAGCCTTTTTCCTTGATGACTCTTCCAGCTTGTCCTTACCGAATAACTCAACTACGCTAGCTTCAGCGAAGCTCTCATAAGACAAAAACTTCTTATTTAAAAAGGGTAAGGATTTGGTCAATTCATCCTTGGATGCCAAGGTAGTCTCAACTCCTTTGTACCAGTAAGTAACGATGGGATCAACTTTATCATTCTCATCAAAATCATTGAGATATAGCATGATGGGTTCATCGGCAGACGCTTTCAACCTGCTATTGAGTCCCCAATTGCCAGCAACAATGTCCAGGTCACCATCCTGGTCAAAATCCGCTACCTCCAGCGTATTCCACCAACCATGCGTATTATCCAAACCAATCTCAGCTTGCTCAAGGGATTGTCCATCATTCAAATAGAGTTCAATTGGCATCCAGTGCCCCAACACCACCAAATCCTGTAAACCATTTTGATCCCAGTCCACTACCGCAATATCCTCAATCAACCCTGCGTTATGAAAATCTTGGGCATAGCTCTCTGACACGTCTTGAAAATGGCCACTGCCATCGTTTCTCAATAGGTAATTCTTTGAAGCGTTACCAAAGGACCATGCTACTGTGTTAGCACCAATCACGAGATCTGCATCACCATCACCTTCAAGGTCAAAGCTCTTGATGACAGCAGCATGTAGTTGGACATTACCGAAATTGGTCGAGTCCCATGCAAACAAGCCGTCATCATTGATGTAGAGACGGGGCTGCAGTGGGGCTCCTTTATTGAACTCGTTTCCCCCTGACACCACAATTAAATCCGGATCATCATCACCATCTACATCTACAAATAAGTTGTCCGTATCCTCATGGATTGTGTGAAGGTTAAACAAGTCTTGTTGCGATTGCTGAAAAGAACCGTCTTTAGATTGCACTAGCAACACAGAGGCATAGCCCCTGGATCCACATATGAAGACGTCCTCCAATCCATCTTTGTTGACATCGGCTACACTCACCCCAGGGCCTTCATGTCCCTTAGCATAAGGAATCAAGCCATCCCTGTCAAATTCCAAAGTGGTTATCTCCTGATGAACAAAATCAAAAGGTGGCTTAGCGTTGATCAAAAAGGTATCAACTTTATTCTGGGCATAATTATAGTCGCCATTTGCCTCTTCCTGCATCACCGTAATTTGTTGGTTCGCATCAACATCTACCATCTTTTGGTATTTACCCCCGGGCCATATTACCACCAAAGAGTCAATTGACTTGAACTCCCCTAGCGCAATGGTCATTGCCGTTTGTGAACTAGATAAGTAGGAGGTGCCTGCGTAGTTTTCTTGGGAGATAAAAAGGTCTCCAGCATATAGCTTTATTCTGGCACCCACACCATTAATATTTTTATCGTCTCCGAGCAGCTTAACCTTAATGTAATTGACCGAGTCACGCTCTATCGTCGTATTCCGGTAGATCCCAGCTCGACCGTCAATATTGTTGACTACTAAATCTAAATCTCCATCATTATCAAGATCAACCGCCACTGACCCAGAACTGAAGGATGATTCAGAGCCAAGCCAATTTTCAGTTACATTCCCAAATGTCCCATCAGCTAAGTTTCTAAATGCATAGTTGTGCACCTTCTTTTGTGGCAACTTGGAACTAAAACTTTCAATGTCCAGTGCCCCACTTTCTGAGATCTTTCTTTGAATCTCATCCTGCGCAATAAAGCTGATGAAGTCCATGTCATTGGTTGCACCCACAATACCGTTGGTGATGTGAAGGTCCTTATGGCCATCCATATCAAAATCGGCAGCTAGCACCCCCCATGACCACTCCGTAGCAGCTATACCGGCGTAATGTCCTACTTCACTGAAGGTGCCTTGGCCAAGGTTAAAATGTAGCGTATTCTGCATATACTGTGGAGAATAGCCATTTTTCAAAAACTGGGAATAGATGGAGTAAGTATCCTCATGACCAGATACTTTGTAGGTCGATAACTCCTCCGGGAGCATATCCAGACTCACTATATCCGACCAGCCGTCATTGTTCAAGTCGGCCATAGCGTTACCCATTGAGAAGTGTGATGTATGACCAAGCGCATGGTGGTTGCGCGTGTTTACCTCATCGAAAGATCCGTCTCCCTGATTAATGTACAAGTAGTCACTTTCAAAAAAATCATTTCCCACGTAAATATCTGGATATCCATCGTTGGTGATATCACCAATGGACACACCAAGACCGTAACCTATACTTCCCTGTAAGATTCCAGCTAACTCACTGACATCTTCAAATACTCCCTCATGATTTTCATAGAGCCGATCTCCAGCTAGAGCATCAACTTCTAGCCTCTTGGCTCCTTTCCCGTAAGACCTGTTAGGATGGACAGAGTGATTGAGGAGATAGAGATCTAAGTCACCATCTTGATCAAAATCAAAAAATGCGGCGTGTGTAGAAAACCCCTTGAAATCTAATTGATAGTCCTTCGCCTTTTCTTCAAAATATGGAAGTCCCTCATCTGCGATACCTTGATTGACGTAAAGGAGATTATGCCCCTCAATGGACAAGTAATCACCGACTTTGGTAAGATAAATGTCGAGTAACCCGTCGTTGTTAATGTCGACAACACTCACTCCAAATGACCATCCATCGTCATTGTCTATTCCTACCTTCTTCGCAACCTCCTTGAACTCAAAACTGCCGCTATTGAGATATAACTCATCCTGCCTCTGATTACCAACAAAATACAAATCAGTTAATCCATCGTTATTAAAGTCTCCAGCGCCAACACCTGCCCCATTATAATAGTAGAGGTAGGTGAGTATGTTCAAATCCACAGTTGGAGAAAGACCGTTGATGAAATCAACACCTGTCACTGACTCCTCAAGCTTGACGAACCTTTGGGGAGTGCTATCCTCACAGCTAAGCAAAGCCATCATGCAAAAAATACTAAAGTATATTTTGATCAAGCCGCTGTTCAACTGTCTGAGTGTGTTCTCCAATATTTGAGATTTAACATGAAACGCCCGAATAACTTTCGCAACAATAGAATTCTAGGCTATACCAACAAAAAAAGAGGGTATTTCTACCCTCTTTCAAATACAAAGTATAATAATTATCTAGTAACCAGGGTTCTGAACAAGGTTTGGATTAGAAAGTAGTGCATCTGATGGAATTGGATACAAACTACGATTCTCATCTCCAACAGATCCTGGATCCTTGAATTCCCAGTCCCTTGTAAATTGACCAAACCTGATCATATCATTTCTACGCCACCACTCCGCATAAAGCTCGCGTCCTCTCTCATCAAGAAGTTCATCTTCGGTCAACGAAGCTAATGGAGCTGCCTCTCTCAAGACTCTTAAGGCGTTGATCTCCGCGAGTGCTGTACCAGCATCACCGTTCCTCAATCGTGCTTCTGCTCTCATCAGATAAGCATCCGCAAAACGGAAAACAATCAAATGACTTCTGAAAGAGTCATCTACAGGATGGTATTTAATTACCCTGATACCATTTCGCTCGTTGTTTCCCACGAGTCCAGGTAGCTCCTTGGTGAATACCAAAGGGTTGCCTGGCCTATCATTTAGCGCACCGATACTCACCGGAGCACCATCACCATTCCACTCAGTGACGCCATATTGCTGACCTACAAGAAATCCATATCCGATACCAATGTTTGTCTCATCAGCTGTGGCTGCATCTGGCACAAAGCCACGTCTTTCATCTTCCGCGTCTTCAGGAAAATTACTGTTCGGATTGCCATCAAACGTATCATAAAACTCCGCAAGTGTTGAAAAACCATTCCATCCCCCACCTTGATTTTCAGAAGATGTCTGGTTGTAGTGAAGTCCGTTCCAGATACGCGAACCAACGCTAGCAACTACCCACCATATTTCTTCACTATCACTGGCATCTTTAAAGATGCTGAAGAAGTCGTCCTCAAGTGCAAAACCGTCCGCCTCGATTTCATCTACAGCGTCGATTACCCCTTGTAAGTCCGCACCGCTAGGTGTTCCTGTACCGTTATAAATATGCGCATTCAGCAACAATTTGGCCTTCAAAAAATTAGCTGTTGCTCTAGAAGCACGATTTGTCTCACCTCCTGGACTTGTTATCGGTAGATCACTTAAAGCTTCATTCAAGTCTCTTAGAATGAAGTCATAGGCCTCTTGCCGAGTCAATACGGAAGGGTTATCACTTGGATCCGAGAATACATCCCTGAAAGGAACTTGTCCGTATAAATCCATGACATTATACATGCTATATGCCCTTACAAACTTAGCATTAGCGATATCCAGAGGTGTACTTGAGGAAGTTTCAATAATCTCAGAAGCCCTAAAGACATTCTGATTCATTTGGTTCCACGCATTCAACACGTACTGGTGATCTGGCCTCCAAGTGTGTGCATGTAGTGTTCTCCAAATACCATTGTCTCCCCAGTCGGTACCTCTCGTGGGTACGAGCAGTTCATCTGTGGATACTTCGCTCAACGCATAGAAGTTATCCTGTGCACCCAGGTGACCGCCGACTGAATTATAGAGATCATTTACCGAAGATGCAGGGTTACCCACACCTGAAAATGTTCCTTCTCCTTCTTCAGTAATTATCGAGTCAGTGGCTTCAATATCCAGATCACATGCTGAGACGCTCAGCATCAGCACACAGCCGACTAACCAAGGTCTTCGATTCCAATTAATTAGATCTTTCATGATTATTTTTTTTTTCGTAAACATCTTGTTTTTTCTAAGTGTTTCAGCTTCGCTAGAAGGAAGCATTTATACCTAAAGTAAATACCCTAGGTCTAGGGTAAGCCGTGTAATCAATACCAGCAGTAGGCAGATTATTTAGTAAATCCGCCTGAGCAGGTTGAGAGCTAACTTCAGGATCTACACCAGTGTAGTCCGTTATTACAAACAAGTTTTGGGCGTTGAGGTAAACTCTAAGGTTTCGAATAAAAGAACTATTCTGTACAGGTACATTGTAGCCCAGGGATAAGTTCTGGAGTCTCACAAAGTCTCCACTTTCCAAAAACCTTGTTGATACGGCTGCCTCCGCTGATCCAGCTTCTCCACTTGTCAGCACATCAGGAGTCACATTACGTCCGTTGTTGATCGCTCCAGCGGTAAAGAAAGCATTTCGGGTATTGTTGTAAATGTAATGTCCGAATTGGCCTGCCATAAACGCTGCAAGATCCCAATTTTTATATGTGAAGTTTAGCGATAGTCCAGTATTAACGGTAGGAAGAGCACTTCTACCGACGAAAGACTGATTATCTCCGATAGGCTGCCCTGCATCATCAAACCCTTCAAACTCCCTTAAGAAATAAGAGAATAATGGTTGATCCTGTGCAAGTAGTTGTGCAAAAGCCTGTGAAAGCCCCTGGCCTCTGATAGTACCAGCTGGAATTTGGCCTGCAAAGTCCAGAATTTCATTGTCGTTGTGAGCATAGTTCCAGCCCGCAGTGAAAGTGAAATCATTTTTACGGATCACATCATAGTTCAAAGTCAATTCAAAGCCCTGATTCACAACAGTAGCATCAAAATTATCGAATATAAACGTGTTTGCAGCAGGCTGTGCAGCATTCAGTCTTAGCAGAATATCTGAAGTCTCTTTACGATACAAATCAAAAGTTCCAGAAAATCTCTCATCTGAAAAGCCAAAGTCAAAACCCAGGTTGTACTGTGTCGTTGACTCCCATCTCAAATCTGGATTCGGATTTGCAATTGAAGAAGTTCCTGGGATGGTTACTTGCCCATTATCATCTATACCACTATTGAGTCGATCATCATAACGCTCTCTTCTAACGAAACCTCCATAACCAAGACCATCTTGGTTACCTGTGATTCCCCATCCAAGACGCAGTTTCAATGTGGAGAACGCTCCACCAATAAAATCCTCCTCATGCAACTTCCATGCGAAGGCTCCCGATGGAAAAACACCGTACCTCTCATCAGTACCGAATCTTGAAGATCCATCTGCCCTCACTGTAGCCGTGAAAATATATTTATTATTGATTGTATAGTTCGCTCTTCCAAAGTAAGACTGAAGCTTATCCGTAAAATCAAATCTATTCATGAAAAGTGACTGGACGTTAATACCCGCTGGTTCGTTAAAATAGGAGGTACCAATTGTCGGTAGCAATGAATTAACAAATACACCCGTAGTAGGCGTTCCTGAAGCTCCCCCTTGAAGCGCCTCAGATAAACCCACCTGCTGATAAAATCCGCTAACCTGTGAAGATGCCAAATCATTGATGGCATTAATGCCATTTTGCAAATCAGATTCCATTTGCCCAAAGTCGGTGCTTGCAAAACCCCAACCTTCAGAATTGAATCCTTCTCTACCGAAATCTTGATAGGAGTAACCTCCTAATAGTTCTAATGACGAATTTCCAAAATCCTTGTTGTAAGTAACAGTAGCCTCAAAAAGATTATTCAATACGTCAATTTCGGTATATGCTCCCCTACCATTTTGAAAGGTACCCCGGTCAAAGTTTCTTCCATTCGCTGAGGACAATCCAAACGTCTCATTAGCCGACCTATCTAGTCCGTAAGTAACCTTAGCACTAAGATCATCCGTCAATTTGTAAGAAGCCGACGCGTTCATAAGAACTCTATTAGTCGCTCCAGTACTATTGAAGCTATTAAGCATGTTACCTGGGTGAAGTTGGCCACCAACAATATCACCGATTTGCTGATCGGTCAGGCCATCCAGACTTTCAGGCCATGTTGGATTGGCAGAGTAGGCGGCCCCAAGAAGGTCACCACGGAAACCCGCACTTCCACCTATTGGAGCAAATTGCTCATTAACTCTTGACACTGTAGTGGAAATGTTAAGAGTCAGCTTATCATTTAACAAAAACTGATTCCAATTCACTCTTCCAGTAATCCTTTCCAAACTAGAATTCTCAATAATACCTTGTTGATCTTCATATCCGAGGGATGCTCGTATTGAACCCGTCTCATATCCTGTGGCATAAGACAGGTTCTGTTTATGTGAAAAAGACGTTCTCGTAATGAAATCTTGCCAGTCTGTCTCATTTCCAAAATCTTGTTCGGAAGCATCACCACCAAATTGAGTAATTCCAGCCAAAAAGCCTTCTCGGCCTAGCAAATCATATTCATTTGCAGGAGAAGCTATACTTGCAGAGGTAGAGAATTCAAGTACTTTATTCTTCCCTGATCCTTTTTTAGTAGTGATAAACACAACGCCGTTAGCTCCACGAGAACCGTAAATTGCAGCAGAGGAAGCGTCCTTCAGGATGCTAATACTTTCAATATCGTTTGGATTCAAAAAGTTCAGCGGATTGCTAGCACCTGAGGTTCCAAAACCAACATTCGCTCCATCACCTCCAGTATTGTCTCCCGCCAATGGCACACCATCGACTACAAACAAGGGATTATTGTTGGACCGGACTGAATTTGTACCTCGGATACGCAATTCAACACCAGCACCCGGAGCTCCACTAGACTGGGTAATTTGAACTCCAGCAGTTTTACCTTGAATCAATTGCTCAGGGCTAGAAATAACTCCTCCATTGAAATCCTTTGAAGAAACTGAGGCAACAGCTCCAGTGGCGTCTTTGATCGACTGCTCACCATAACCGATAACAACAATTTCAGCTAGTTGTTCCACGTCTAAGCCCATTGATACATCAATGACACTTCTCGCTCCAACCTCCACTTCTACAGTGGCATAACCAACATAAGTCAAAACCAAGGTTGTGCCTTCCGGCACATTTAGTTTAAACTCTCCATTAAAATCGGTGATTGTACCATTTGCAGTACCCTTTATCACCACATTTGCTCCAGGTATTCCTTCACCTGTTTCCGCATCTGTCACTGTTCCAGATATGGCTCTGTCTTGCGCGAGTGTTACGCCCAAAGCAGATACATATACCAGAATTAGTAGTAAAAACTTCTTCATATTGATACGCTTTGTGATTAATTGTTAAAAAAGATTTAAAGCAATACTTATTGAACAGTATTCTTCCATTGAAGATACTGCGTAGCATATTAAAAAGGAAATTCAATAAATACAACTTGATTTTAGCAACTATGCAAATGCAATCGTTTTCAATCAGAAAAAAATGCCTAATTTTCAATTTGTGAATTTTCTAAGAAGCCAAACTTCATAGAGGCAATCAAAAATCCACTTAAAACGATCAAATTGATATTCTTTTAATGGATAGTAGATTTAGTACAGCAGGTAGAAGAAATATTAAAATTTAAATATAGCCCACTTGGGCTATTGCAATGAATCGCGAGCAAGTAACCATCAAGCACATTGCCAAAGAGCTTGGCGTATCGATATCAACTGTGTCTCGCGCACTATCGAACAATCCCCTTGTAAAGCAGCAGACAAGGGAGGCAATACAGAAGCTCGCGAAGGAGATGAATTATCATCCCAATTTTACAGCGCTCAGCCTTCGCCAAGGAAAAACCCGCACTATCGGCTTATTGATACCTCAAGTAGTGCATGAATTTTTCGCTCAAGTAATTCGAGGTATTGAAGATGTGGCTTACAATCAAGGGTATAATGTTCTAATTAGTTCTTCAAATGAATCTTTTGAGCGAGAACTAAGGAATGCTGAAGAACTACTAAATGGTCGTATTGACGGCTTATTGGCATGCATTACTAAGGAAACTCATACCTTCGAGCATTTCGAAGAATACATAAACAGGCAGGTTCCGTTAGTCTTTTTTGATTGTGTGACTGACACCATTAATACAGACAAGGTTGTCATAGATGACCTTGACGCTGGTTTTATGGCTACAGAACACCTTATCGAGCAGGGCTGTAAGACACTTGCATTCATAGGTGGCCCTAAAGACCTTAATACAAACCATGAAAGGCTCTTAGGCTTTCAGAAGGCATTGAAGAAGCATAATTTAGAGGAAACCCCAAGGCTCATTATGCACGGTACAAGTGGCAAATATGACGAGGGTCTTGATTTATCAAAAGGACTCTTTAATCAGGAGAAAAAACCAGATGGGGTTTTTGCGGCCACAGACATGCTAGGCATAGGGGTAATGAAAAATGCTAAAGCGGCAGGGCTGAAGATACCTGATGATGTGGCTATCATAGGTTTTAGCAATTGGGAGATTGGTGAAATATTTGAGCCATCGCTTTCGACCATTGATCAGAAGGGTTACGACATTGGCAAAATAGCAACTGCTCGATTGCTAGAACGCATAGACTCTGATCAGGAAATGTCCATGATGACTGAAGTAATTAAGACCACTTTGATTGCCAGAGCAAGCTCCCAGCGCAAGACTCAGAAATAAAAAAAGACAGCCGTTTCTGACTGTCTTTGTGTAGGCGCTGAGGGATTGCTCATACGCACATCCATGCCGCACAAACCCCTCGCGAATCTCCCTACGGTCGATTTCGAACCCAGGATTCTCATCCCTTTGATTATAGTATGAGCCTCAGGACAAACAAAAAAAAGACAGCCATTTCTGACTGTCTTTATGTGGGCGCTGAGGGATTCGAACCCCCGACCCCCTCGGTGTAAACGAGGTGCTCTGAACCAACTGAGCTAAGCGCCCTTTTTCACTAAATTCCGATTAAGAATAAGAGTCATTAGACGACTGTTTCTGAATCGGAGGGCAAATTTACCGGACTTGTTTTACTATACAAGCGGTTGATCAAAAAATATTAACTGTCAATTGCTACAGAAAGGTAATCTTTCAACGGTTTGAGCAGTTGAAAACCTTTGACAACATCATTGACGAATACCTTAGAGCCTATCTGATCATTCGAGATCTTCCTGAACACAACAAAGCTCTTGAACCTGAGCAATTCAATATTCATATGATCTTTCTCATATCCTTTAGGGGCTGTTTTGAGTTGCTCCCCAGAGAGTCCTCCATAGAAGCTCTTGAATTGTTCATCAGCCAGAACTGCTAAAAGTGGATCAGGGTTATAATCAATCTCCTGTCTGATTTTAGCTAGCTTATCAGACGGAGGCATATAGATACCTCCACCCACGAAGCTTTCCCCGGGCTGCAAGTGAATATAGTATCCACCACCCTCACCTTTCTTTCCTCCCTTGGCCATGTAGGCTCCAAAATTATTCTTGTAAGGTGATTTGTCCTTACTGAATCTTATATCTCTGTTGATTCTAAATATGCACTGCTTTGGCTCCACTCCTAACAGATCAGGGTCAAACTCTGAAATACCACTGATGAGCTGACTCACAAACTCATTGAACTCATCTTTAGCCTTCTGATAGACCTTCTTGTTATCCTGCATCCAATCCCTCGTGTTGTTCTTTTCCAGGTCACTCAGAAACTTCATTACTAGACTTAGGTCAGCCATGCTTACTTTATTAGGTCAACAATTGATTCGAGGCTCATACCTCGTGATGCCTTTATCAGTACGGATTGTCCAACCAATCTGTTATTCTCAAGGTAGCTGCATAAGTCACTCTTCTGCATAAAGTGTTTCCCGCCAGGCACTTTCCGGTGCGCCTCCTTCATCAACGGACCCACGAGGAGGCATTCGTTTATTTGCTGCTCCGCTAGCAGTTCTCCAATCTTCGCATGCTCCTCGATTGACTGATCACCCAGCTCGAGCATATCGCCGAGGATCACGGTTTTCTTACCACAATACTGTCCCAATGAGGCAATAGCAGCGGCCATACTCGTAGGGTTGGCATTATAGGCATCCATGATGATGGTCTTATCACTTCGCTTAATTAATTGTGAGCGATTGTTCGATGGCACATAATCGCGAATGGCTTGGTTGGCCAATTCCGGTAGGACATCAAAGTACTTAGCGATAGCCAAGGCGTAGGCGATGTTATTGATATTGTATGCACCGATCAACTGCGTCTCCACTTCCTCACCATTCTCCGTGCGGTAGGTAATGTAAGGGTCTGCTGATACCAGTTTGCAAGGTGCGTAGCTCCCCTTTTCCGGTAGGAGATGTGGCTGCTTAAATCGCTTGGCCATATTGGCTAAGGCAGGATCGGTAGTATTGACAAACACCTCCCCATCATTCTTCTTTAGGAAGTCATAAAGCTCCGACTTGCCACGAATGATGCCTTCAACTCCCCCAAATCCTTCAATATGCGCCTTACCAATATTGGTGATGAGCCCGTGCGTCGGCCTACTATATGTGCATAGTTGAGCAATCTCCCCCACTGCATTGGCGCCCATCTCTATGATAGCGATCTCTACCTGAGGATGTATATGCAGAAGTGTCAGTGGTACCCCAATGTGATTGTTCAGATTGCCGATAGTAGCATGAGTGATATATTTCTGCGAGAGCACGGCATTGATAAGTTCTTTTGTGGTCGTCTTGCCGTTGCTGCCGGTCAGTCCGATCAGCGGACGCTTGTACCTGCTTCGATGAAAGGTCGCCAGTTGCTGCAACGCCGTGAGTGAATCGTTGACAAGCACGGTGCGGTCTTCTTTGGCATAGGCAGGGTCATCTACTACCGCAAAACTTGCCCCAGCGGCCAACGCTTGTGCTGCATACTGATTGCCGTTAAAGTTGGGGCCGCTCAACGCGAAAAAGAGATTATCCTCCTCTATTGTACGGGTATCAATACTTACGCCGTTGGATTGTAGAAACTTAGAATATAAAAACTCAACTTCAAAGTCCATATTGGGTCAGTTATGGCTTAAAGATAGATATTCGTGAAATTTATCGGGTTGAGTATGAGTATAATTGGTCGTGGATGTGTTATTAAGTCGTGCTAAAGATTAACAGGTCATATTTTCTTGGTTCTTTGCTGATCATGAGCATCGTTTCATACCCGCTTCCGGCACAAGAAAAACAACTTAGTTTCACTCAACTTGACGTACTCACATTAGATGGTTCACCGTTGACTAATCCAACGGCTGGTGGTATCAATTCTGGGCAGTTCAGTGAAATCGACCTTGATCTGGATGGAGTGCTGGATCTTGTAGTTTTTGATAGGACTTCAAATAAGCTCTCGACTTATAGGTTCGTAGATGGCGCATATGAGTACGCACCTCGCTACGAGTATCAATTCCCAAACCAACTGATTAACTGGGTGCTGCTTCGGGACTACAACTGTGATGGCCTGCCCGATCTTTTTACTTCCACCAGTCTTGGTATTAAAGTCTATGAAAACACCTCAACAGACTCTCTCTCTTGGACGCTAGCCGCTGATCCAGTTATCACGATGGGCAATTCTGCCCTCAACCTATTCGTCAACAGTACCGACCTACCAGCAATCGTGGATATCGATAATGATGATGACCTGGATATTCTCGTTTTCAACTTCGCCACGGGCGGTTTTGTGGAATTCCATGAAAACAGGAGCATGGATCTATATGGCACCTGTGACAGCTTGGAGTATGTGCGTGTTACCCGCGAATGGGGTGACTTTCAAGAATGCGTCTGCGGCACCTTCGCCTTTGACGGTGAGGTCTGTGATGGCAGCAACCGTACCTTGCATGCGAGTGGGAAAGCACTCACCGTCGAAGACATCAATGAGGATGGACTTCCTGATGTTTTCTTTGGAGAAGAAGCCTGCGGGGACCTCTTTGCTCTTCCCAATGAAGGCACACTGGAAACGGCTCTCTTTCGCCAGTCTCAGGTTCCCTTTCCTGAACTCACCGATCAACTCACCTTCCCTGCGGCCTATTTTATAGATATCGATCATGACGGTCAGAAGGATTTAGTATTATCTCCAAACGATCGGGGAAATGAGCTAGACTTTCATGACTTCAAGAGCTCTGTATACGCTTATGAAAATGAGCTTGGACAGTTCGTAGATCTGGAAGAACAGTTTCTTCAGTCAGGGATGATCGACGTGGGTGAAAGATCAGTACCGGCTTTTGGAGATGTAGACAATGATGGAGATCTGGATTTGTTGATTGGCAACAGAGGCAGTATCACCAGAATAGCTGAACCCGCTAGCCTGGCCTATTATGAGAATATAGGCGGCCCTTCAAATCCAAGATTTCAGTTCAGAACCTCTGACTACCTGAGCATATCCTCACTTGGGCTATCCTATCTCAAGCCAAAGCTGCAAGACCTGAATCGAGATGGACTGACCGACTTGATCTTCACAGGTCTGAGCGGATCAACCAATCAGATGTTCATCATCTCCGGCGAGTCAACAGGCCTGGATCAATCCAACCTCGCAACTCATGATGCTCCTCTTAATGAACTTGATCAGTATGACTTACACGACATCAATCGAGATGGGAATATAGATCTGCTCGTTGGCACCTCTGGCGGTCGACTTGATCTGTACTATAACGTTGGTGCTAACCTGGCTCCTGACTATGAATTAGAAGAACAGGGGTTTCTTGGGCTTTCAGTCAATCCATTTCGTACCAACCTTTCTATCCTGATCCAAGAAACTAACAGTAAAATCAGGCTGATCACCTATGATGATTCCGGTGAGGTTAGGATGTTCCAAGATATCAATCAAAACGAAACTTCAGAACCACTAATCATTGAGGCTACCCAATCTAACAGCCGACTCGGTCGAACAGGAAGCCTCACTCAAGGCAGTCTGAATGGCGGTGCATCCAACACTTTATTAGTCGGCAGCATTCAGGGTGGTGTGCAAGCATTCTCGATGCTTGCGGATGATACCGGCCAGCCACCTACGACTGACTGGCAGGTCAGTACTTATCCCAACCCGTCTGGTGGCAGAGTGACTATCGAGTCATCACAAACTGCTATTGGACGACTCATCAGTCTTTCAGGAAAGCTTCTCTTGGATGAAATCAGTATTCCTGAGAATGGTAGACAGCAAGTAGACTTATCACACCTCCCGCAGGGCCTATATGTGCTACAGCTTATCTCAGAGACCAGTTCAGTCACTCATCTGAAAATCATCATCGATGAGTAGCACAAAGGAATATGCGCTTATCGAAATCAAGATCTCGACTGATCGTCTATCCAATTTCTCCAGCCATTCTTCATCATGGAGCATAGGTCATTCAAGTATTGTGCCCTTTGACTTTGACAATCATTCGGAGACTTACACTATTGATCTGGCACTCAAGCTAATTGATCATTCAGATCAATGTTTTCTGTTTGTCAATCAAACACAGGACGTAGACCAACTCGGGAGTATTTCGAAGTTCTTCAATAGTGTCACAAGGAAATTCCGAGAGAAAGTCGCGGTAGTCTATCTATCGGAAAACAAGAAGCTTAAACCCTTTTTCAAAGTATTGCAAGCCAAGAAATGTGTGGATCACAAAGACGCCAAGTCCTTATTTGATACTTGGATTAAAGAACTTGAAACTGATCCGAATCAGCCTGAAAAGGAAACCGCTCTCTAAACTTCTGCAGCAAATCAGGATCTAGCACTGCCGATCCTATGGCCGCTTCACCCTCATGTTTGCAGAGTACCTTTCCAGTGTAGTCTACAATAGCAGAATGGCCGGGATACTCATACCCATTTTCATCTACCCCCACTCTGTTTACCCCCACCGTGTAGGCGATATTTTCAACTGCCCGTGCCTGCAACAGTACATCCCAAGCATGAATCCGTGGAGCCGGCCAGTTGGCTACATATACCAGCAGATCATATTCATGCAATTCTTCTCCTTTTCTTTCACTCCGCGCCCAAACCGGAAATCTCAAATCATAACAGATCATTGGACAAATACGCCATCCTCTCCACTCAAAAACCAGCTTTTGGCTTCCCCGCATGTAGGGGCCATCTTCTCCAGCTAGCGCAAATAGATGGCGCTTGTCGTAAGAATGATACTGACCATCCGGTGCTACCGCAAATAGCCGATTGAAGTAATTCCCTTTCTCCTGTACAATATAGCTACCCATGATCATAGCGTCTGTCTGAGCGGCTTGCTGCTTCATCCATCGAAAAGTCTTGCTGTTCATTGGCTCTGCTAGTGCTTTGGCCTCCATGGAGAAGCCTGTAGAGAACATTTCCGGTAGGATAATCAGATCAGAGTCACCCTCTATCCGCCAAACCGCCTCCTCAAAAGAAGCCAGGTTGGCGTCCACAGACTGCCAGTGAAGGTCGGACTGGATATAGTGGACTCTTAGCTTTTGCAAAACTACCTAGTCTTTAGCGGTGCTTTGATACGGTACTCCGTATCGCACTTGCCCTTAGAGATATTGGTCAGTTTTCCCTTGAGCAGCCTCCTCTTGAAAGGTGTGAGGTGATCAGTAAAAAGTATGCCTTCGATATGGTCGTACTCATGCTGGATGATCCGCGCCTTCATCCCGTCGAACTCCTGCTCGTGTTCTTCCCAGTTTTCATCAAAATAGTGCACTTTGATCTTGGGTAGGCGAGAGATGGGCTCTCGGATTCCGGGTATGCTAAGACAACCTTCCTCGAAGTTCCACGCGTCACCTGACTCATCAATGATGTGTGGATTGACAAACACTTTGACAAAGTCCATCATATCGTCTTCCTCAAGAGGTCGACCATCTACGATGAACATGCGGACTGATTTTCCGATTTGAGGAGCCGCAAGGCCGATTCCATGCGCAGATTTCATCGTTTCGAACATATCCTCGGATAGTTCTTTCACATCAATTGTACCCTTCTCTATGTCTTGGGTTTTCCTTTTCAATACCGGGTCGCCATACACGACTATTGGATAAATCATATGGGTTGAGAGGCTAAATAGGATTGTAGAATGATCGTAGCACTTATTTTATCTACGTTACCCTTTACACGTCGGTCTTTCTTTTTCATCCCGCCGGTGAGCATAGCCTGTGATGCGATCTTAGAGGTAAACCTCTCGTCAACAGTCACCACGGGTATCCCAGGTAGTTTCTTTTTTAGCAAAGTTATAAAACCTTTGACCAATGGAGTAGCATTAGTGTCCTCATTGGTTAGCGTTCTAGGCATTCCTACCACCAAGGTTTCGATTATTTCTTGCTTATGATAGTCGGCGAGAAAATCCAAAACTTCTGCAGAGTGGTAGGTTCCGATAGGTGTGGCAATAATCTTGAGGGGGTCGGTGGTAGCTAGGCCCACACGCTTTGAGCCGTAATCAACGGCTACAATTCGGCTCATTTAGTTTGATCCGATTTTGGTAGAGAGTAGACGCTGCACTTGTTTCTCCATGTTGAGTGCCTTGGGGAAAAGGACTTCATTCTCTATTCGCGCATGCTGCTCGAGCTGAGCATCGAAGCTCTGAAGCTCTTTGAAGATCACCTTGAGATGAAGGTCTTCTAGTTCATCCACTCTGTGCTGCTCAATGATTCCTCTGATGCCTTTCATCTCATCATCGTCTTCACCATGCTCTAACGCCAATTCCTGAATAGAAAACTTCTCCATGGCATAGTAGAGATCTCCATTGTAGCCTTTCGTTTGCATGACCTTATTGAGTTGAAGGATATAAGCAAATAATGTATCCTCCTCCTCGTAAATATGATGGATGAAGTCCTCCTGAAACAAGGGGAAAATGAACTTCAAATCAGCCACGAGCTCAACATCCGCTAGGCTCTTAGGCGTCAAATGGGAAATGAGCTTTTGAATGAATGGAAGTTGGTCTTTGATGAAAAGATAATGATGGTGCTTAAGATACTGGATAATCGTCACAGCAGATTGTCCATTAAGCTGTTGAAAAGTAGGAATATCAAAAGTCATGGAAGTTCCATGCCCACTCAGCAAGCTCTCCAACTTTATCCTCTTTTGCTTACACACCTCACTGAGAGGTAGTGACTCATAATTGTAAAACGCAATCCCATAAGCGTCCAGCTGCCTTGCGAATGTGAAGTCATCTTCAACTAGTTTTCCTATGGATTGATTTGCTTGTGCGCTAAGCATAACCTCAAATATAAGGATTAGATAGCCAAATCTTCCAAATTCAGAACGTCATAAAATACAGGAAGGCGAGCATTATTCTTAGCACTGCTGAAAACACAGAGCCTTAAACACCCGTTCACTCACAAGATAAATAGCCGTTTTCTGCTATTTTTGCTTACTGCCAATACTCAAATAACAACTCGGTGAAAGAAATTAACAACTCCAAGTCAGTCATTCGGCTTCCTATCTTACTCGCTATCGCGATCGCAACCGGCGTACTCATAGGTGCCACCATGGTCAATACGAGTGATGGCAAAAAGGATCTCTACCAAAGCATTTATAAGTTTCGCGAGATCGTGAGCTATATAGATCGCAACTATGTCGACGAAGTAGACACTGATGAGCTGGTAGAGACAGCCATCAATGATATGCTCGAGAAGCTGGACCCTCATACATCCTACATTCCTGCTAAGGATCAAGAACTAGTCAGCTCTCAACTCGAAGGCAAGTTCGAAGGGATAGGGATCGAGTTTAACATATTCCATGACACGATTTACGTAGTGTCTCCGCTTTCTGGAGGGCCTTCTGAGAAGGTTGGGCTTAAGGCAGGCGACAAGATCGTCAAGGTGGATGGCGAAGTGGTTGCAGGTATTGGCATCACCAATAGAGGGGTTTTTGACCGGCTCAGGGGCACCAAAGGGAGTGAGGTAATCGTATCAATCAAGCGACGCAATGTTGATGAGCTGATGGACTTCAAAATCGAGAGAGACAAAATCCCACAGTACTCAATAGACGTAGCTTACATGGTGGATGAAGAAATCGGCTACCTAAAAATCAATCGCTTTACGGCCACAACTTACGATGAGTTTAAGGAAGCATTGAAGAAGTTGAATGATCAAGGTATGACCAAGCTCATGCTTGACTTAACAGGTAATCCTGGCGGCTATATGGACAAGGCGATCAACATTGCTGATGAATTCCTATCAGGAAATAAGATGATCGTCTATACCAAAGGCAAAGAAGCAAGGTATAATGCAGAGCACAGGGCCTATCGCAAGGGCCAATTTGAACAAGGCTCCTTAATCGTCCTCATTGATGCGGGTAGTGCCTCAGCTTCTGAAATCTTATCTGGTGCTATTCAGGATAATGATCGAGGGCTGATTGTCGGTAGACGCAGCTTTGGCAAAGGACTGGTACAAATGCCCATCAGTCTCAACGACGGCTCAGAGCTCCGGCTTACCATCTCGAGATATTATACACCTAGCGGCAGATCCATCCAAAAGCATTATGAGTTGGGCGAACAAGATGACTATTACCGCGACTTCAGCACGCGCATCAACAATGGAGAACTTTACTCTGCCGACAGTATGCAAGTAACGGACTCATTGCTTTTTGAGACCTTAAAGGGTCGGACTGTTTATGGCGGAGGGGGTATCATGCCAGATGTTTTCGTTTCACTAGACTCAACCGATAATAGTGCTTACCTGAATAAACTATTCTACACTAATACGATTCGAGAGTACGCGCTGAGGTATTTTGAGGAGAATAAAGCACTCCTTGAAAAGTATGAGTACAGCCAATTTAAGGATAATTTCCAAGTCAATGAGCCAATGCTAGACGAGCTGATCGAGCTTGGTGAAGCCAATGGCGCACCTTTCAATGAGCAGCAGTATATGAAATCACGCCCTTTTATTCAGACGTTCCTTAAAGCCCAAATTGCACGAGGCGTATGGGATAATGAAGGCTTTTTCCCGATTTATAACCAGACCAATGAGATCTTCCTGGAAGCACTAAAACTCTTTGATGAAGCAGATGCTATAGCAGAGAATGGGGATTGATAGGTGGCTCCTCGCTAAGTTGCATTGAATAAATAAGTAAATTGAAATTATGGTGAGAGTCTTCTGGATATTGTGCTTGGCTTTTTGCAGCAGTTGTGTGGACAGGCCCGAGTTCAGCTTCCCAGAGTCGGATCAGCCGGAGCAAAAGGAGAATCAGCTGGCTTTGCTCGAGCTCGAGCAATTCGAAAATAACGATCACGGATGGGTATTCGAAGTAAGCGACCCACGATCTAGGCTCAAGTTCGATGGGGACAGGTCTCTTGAACAAGTGGGGTCGAGTAATCACACACTAAAGATAGAACGCGTGAGTAGTGTGGCAGCAGCTAGCGACGGTTTCTATGATTTTGCTCAGTGGCGTAGAAATTTCACTGATGTTAATCTACCCCGAGGTGCCCAAATCAAGATCCTAGCTCAAATCAAGCTGGAGAATGTTTCGGGTACAGGCATCTCCCTAATCATCAACATCAAGCGTAGAGGTGTAATCATCGGCTATGCTGACTCAGGATGGATCAATGGCAATGGAAGGGTAATTGAGTTCAGATCCTATGGCACGCTCTATCCTGACATCAATGAACCTTTTGATGAAATAGAGGTCATCCTCAGGATGGAGCCCGTCACAGCAGGCACTGTCTTCTTCGATGATGTAGAGCTTGACGTCCTCTACTAAACGTGTAGTGCCTGATGATAGGCCATACTGTAATACTTGGTCAAGGTATCCCAATCAAAGTACACCGCTGAGCTTTCTGTCCTGTTCCGAAGTGTGATCCTCTCTCTACGATTGAGCTGTACAAACTGATACAACACATTGGCCAATTGATTGGCACTATCGTCGAATGACTTCTGATCTCGATTGACCACATAAATGCCACTCTTATCAGGGTTGGGCATATTCTTCTTCACATAGTCGCCAAATCCAGCTAGGTCACTTGTCGCCGTGGGTACGCCACTGGCAATACACTCAAGTGGTGTGTAACCCCATGGCTCATAGTAGCTTGGGAAGATGCCCATATGTGTGCCACGTACAAACTGGCCATACTCCATCCCAAAGAGCGGGTTGGTATAGCTAATGAAATCAGGGTGATATACAATTTTAACCCTGTCCTCCTCATTATTGATCAGATTAGAAGACCGAAGGAAATTGAGGATGCTATCATTTTTATCATCCTTCAGATTGTGTGTAACCACGGGGGGTAAGTGACCCGCCTTCCAAGATTGGAGCGTCCGTCTGTACCTAAGTCTCCAGTAGTCATCCACAAACTCATTGAGCGGTGGCAACTTCGTGTCCATACTTGAAGCAGCTCTGAAAAACAATCGATCACCGACCTGCTTCTTTATGGCTTCCACGGTTGTTCGCAATTCCTCCATGAGTGCCCGAGTGTGCAGGACTTCAGGGTTGATGGAGTGGTACGGCTGCTTTGTGATGAAGAACATGACGATGGTAGTGTCTGAGCCCTCTTTTTGGAGCCTGTAGTTCAACCTCGCCAGGGCCTCCAGTGTCAGATCATAGCCTTTATTGAGGTATTCGTACCTACCGGAAGTGAAGAAGTAAAGGGTGTTGTCAAGATCGAAGGTGTAGCTCTGGAAAAAATGAGCCATCACAAACTGATGGATTTTTTCCTTATTCTCCATATGGAGGTTCTGGAACTCATGAAGGGCTTCAAAGCGCTCGTTGTTGATACCATTGGGTAGTATCACATCTGGTTCTCTACCGAGCAAGTATCGACACTCCTCAGCGGTCACCTCACTTACGGTAGTGAATACATGCGAGCTATGTGCCGCAGCACGCTCTAGTTGTACATTGGCCTCAATGTTAAAGTGCTTGGCCTCTTTCGCCCAATCCACATAGGGCAAATGATCATAAAACTGTGGATCATTCATCGCCAGGTACCTTCCCAACATGGTAGCATGTGTCGTGAACACCGTTTTGATGGGAACATTATTCTTGCGAAGAGACGGCAGTCCGGAAGCAGCCATCCACTCATGGAAATGAGCAATTACAGTCTTATTGGTCACCTCGGGCTTGGCAAGCTCCATGAGGAAAATCTTCACCATTTCTCCAAACATCACTACACCATTGAGTAAGAAATCATCACCCGGCATAGATATTCCATGGTCCTGCCACAACGAATATTTAATATCACCTAAGCGATCGTTGACACTTTTCAAATCAAAGAGCACGACTTTTGGCCGGCCAGTCACCAACCAATGACCATAATGAACCTTGTAGCCATTCTCATTCATTGTGGCTACAGCCTTGGCGAATGGGTCTTTAGCATCCTCAATTGGATCAAATTCAGCAGCAACATTCTGCGGCATGTACGGTCCGAGCAGACAGTAGTTGCTTCCCCATTCTTTGGTGATGGTAGGTGCCTTTGACCGAATCACGGTGTAGATACCGCCAACTTGGTTGACAGTTTCCCAAGCAATCTCCACCAACAAACTACTTGAGACCTCCTTTTTGGTGATCTTTTTATTCTTTATCGAAGATTTGGCAGCAGCTGTCATGGCTTGTTGGTTTTATAGAATTTCGGAGAATAAGTTTATTCATTAAAGCGCAGAACCCAAGCCCAAGCATGAGATTTTTTGATGCTTGGTATAAACTCGACGTGATCTGATGTTCTCATCAGCCAAATAACTTCCGTTGGAGTACTTTCGGAGAAATTTGGCTGATTTCACCACTCTTTAGCGGGAAGAGAGATAAGTTTTCGATACCCACGCGAATCAGACGTAACACGGGGTGGCCTACTCCAGCGAACATACGTCGAACTTGTCTGTTCTTTCCTTCGCATAGCTCTATCTGCCACCAACTATTCACAGGATGTTTGGTGTAATTTACAGGCGGGTCTCTCTCAACTATTCCGGCAGGGGTGATTGATGATACACGAGCCGGTAGGGTTTGGTGTTTTTTCCCTTTGAGGTTAATCTCAATCCCAGACTGGAGTCGATCAAGTACATCATCATCCGGTGCTCCCTCTACCTGCACCCAGTACCTTCGCCAGTGGCTGAACTTAGGATCCAATAGCTTATGGTTCAGTTTCCGATCATTAGTCAGGATCAATAACCCTTCGCTATCCAGATCAAGGCGCCCTACCGGGTAAATGTCCTTGGGTAGATCGAAAATAGAGCCCAACCCTGGATTACCATCTTCGTCGGTGAACTGGCTCAATACCTTGTAAGGCTTATGTATGACGAAGTAGAAGGGTTTCTTGGACACAGTAGGCTATTTCTCAAAATAAACACCCCAGCTCTCCTCACCAGGAGGCTTGGTCACTAGGCTTACCAGAATGTAAAGCGTTACACTGACTATAAATCCCGGCAGTACTGGATAGATCAGCGGATCACCAAAAGCTTTCCAAAGTCCAGTCACCACTACACCACCAATCATAGAGGAGATGGCACCTGCCTTAGTCGCGCGCTTCCAGAGAATGCCTCCTACTACTGGCGTGAAAAAACCAGCAGCCATAATCGCAGTAAAGAGTACTACGATGAACTGAATCAGCTCGCCCTCACCTACGCCGGTCAGTACTAGGAACAAGGGAATGATACCTACCGTGAAAATGCCTATTCTCGCTACCTGAAGTCTTCGCTTCTCTGAGGCCTTGCTGTGTACCAGGTTCTGATAAATATCTTCTGATAAGGCAGAGCCTGCTACCAATAGCAGTGAGTCTACAGTCGACATCATCGCAGATGTCAAAGCGGCCAGCATGATCGTTCCTATAAAAGTCGGCAGTACTGCCCTGGCGATAACCGGCATGGCCAAGTCTCCTGTAGGCAAAACAGGAAAAAGTGCCATCGCCGCTAGTCCAAGAAAGAAGACCAACAGATTGATGCCTGTCACCAATATAATTGTCATCAGTATGCCTTTGCGGATGGTCTTCATGTCCTTCATCGCATAGAGGCGCACCACCTTCTCTGGTGTGGCCACAGAGCCGAGGAAAAATGCCAAACTCATAGTAATCAATAGCGTCGTAGGGAAGCCTCCCCACTGAAATGTCATTGGTTTCACAGCTTCCACGGCATTGAGCATATTATCAAGCCCTCCAAAGTGATGGATCGCTATAGGCACAGATACCACCGTACCCAGTACCATGATCACCATTTGCAAAAAGTCCGTATAGGCTACCGCCAACATGCCACCAATGACAGTATACATAAGCAGTATTATCGTAAAGATCACCATCCCTTGGGTTATCGGAATACCAAAGACAATATTAGCCACTAGCCCCCCTGCTACAATCTGCGCCTGGATATAGACCACAGTAGCAATAAGGATAATCACAGCACCGACACCACGGGCCGCCTTGCTATTATATCTTCTTTCCAAAAATGCGGGAAGGGTTAGTTCCTTGACCTTGGTGAACCTTGGTGCCAAAACCGCGACCATAAACCAATAAGACAAAGGAATAGCGATAAGTACCCAGGTAAATGACCAGCCTACCTCATAGATGACACCTATAGTGCCGATAAAAGTACCTGCGCTGGTATGAGTGGCAGCCATAGTAGCACCACCAACACCCCAGCCTAGTTTACCGCCTGCAATCCAGTAGTCTGATTCATTAGCAGTAGCACGCATACTGTACCATCCGATGACGAATACCACTCCAAAATAGAGAAAGAAGATAAGCAGCTGGATGGTCATGGGTTGCGCTTTTCCGTTAGGTACATCCAGATCATGTAGCCCACGACGATTGATCCAAGTACGACAAACAAGCCCCAGAATATCACTCCCATCAGATCAGCATTTTTCGTCTTTGCCAGCCAAATACTCCAAGACCCGCCAATAAGAATACTATAAAAAAGTCAACGACTGTCGTACCCGAAATATAGAAGTCATCATCCTGCCGCAAATCAAATTTTACCAATGAGGTGACTACAGGTAAGTCAAAGGAATAAACTCCGCTGGCATCCTGTGCAAACTCCACATCTGGAAAATGATTGCCGATAAACAGGTTTTGTGGTAAGGACATGTATACAGCCATCTTACCTTCCTCGGTATCCTGGGCCTTCCATGGCACATAGAGGATCGGTATAACTGCCTCATCACCCTCCCATTGAACTTCATATTCCAGCGCTACAGACCTACCATAAAAGCCATATTGCTCGATTTTCCACAGGTGATTGTAGTCAATTAGCTCAGCATCTTGACCATTAACCTTCACAGATGTGATAGAAGCATGCTCGTACTTTATCGCTTGTAGCGGGAGCATACTCACCCCACTATCGGGCACTACCGCAATGGTGTTTGTAACCAGGGCAGAGTGTTCATCCAGTAATTCGATATTGGCATCAAACCTCTCGGTAATCCCTTGAGCCAAGGCTCCAAAAGAAAACCAGAAACTAAATACCAATAACCAACTACCTCTTTTTAGGCCCATACTTCTTTCAGAACTCGGAGTGTGTTGGTACCCATCACCTTCGCCATATCCTGATCACTGTAGCCATGCTTAATGAGCCATCGGACAATATTGTAGGAGCCCTCGGTTGGATTCTCTAGCCCATCCACAAATTCCACTGGCGTGTATTCCATGCCTGGAATATCCTTTCCCTTGGACTCTTTCAAGGAAAGCGAAGCGGTATAAGCCGTATGAAGCCCAACATGATCTCCATATAATGTGTCTGGGCCAAAAGAGACATGATCGATACCGACCATGTCCTTGATATACTCAAAATGCTCCATCACAGCGTCAAGGTTATGCACGCGCTGATTGGGAGTCAATGTAGTATGAGGAGCTGCCTCCATACCTATCACACCCCCTTTGTCAGCACATGCTTTTAGTACATCATCTGGTGCCATTCTATTGGTATTCCAAAGTGCTTTCGCTCCAATATGACTTAGCACAATAGGTTTGCTGCTGTGTGCTATTGTATCCAGGGCCGTCTGGTCTCCTGTGTGAGAGCAATCAATAAGCATCCCCACTTTATTCATACGCTCTACGGCTCGCTTGCCAAACTTGGTCAATCCCCCATCATTATTTTCCTTTAGGCCTGAGCCCAATGCATTGGATTCACTATAGGTAATCCCCAAAAGCCGCACACCAAATCCATAGAGTAGGTCTATTCTGTCAAGTTCGTTTTCGATCATCATAGCACCTTCCATACTGGCCACCCAGGCCATCTTGTTCTCCTTGTGTGCTCTGAGGATGTCATCTACGGTCCTCGCATGGATGACAAAGTCCTGGTGTGCAATGTCACAAAGTCGCATTCCGAGATCATGTGTCACCTCGCTCCATTTCCAACCCCCTTTGGAGTGGATTTGACAAACACCGTCCATCAGATTGTCAAAGACACAGTCCCAATGTGAGGCAGCCAACCCTTCGAATCCAGTTGCCATTCGACCTTCTTTCACGTAGGCAGGCGTTTGCATAATGTCGTCTGGAAAGACGCCAAGATGTTCATGCATCGAGATGAGGATATTGTTTTTGATGAAATCTTTAGCTCGAGCCTCCTCAGCTTCTGATAAGGGAACCTTGGAGGAATTTACCCTTTCGACCTCCTTGGCCAATGGGAAATGTTTGTAATCCACATCTTTCTCCAAGTATTGAAATGACTGATATCCTTTGTAGTCTTTTGTTAAGCTCATCCTTTCTGGGTTTTTGAATTTGACTCTTGGAAGATAGTAAAACTCACACCTACCAGAATAGATGATTCCGTGAGTGGGAAGATTTCAATGCAGATAGGTCGCGGATGCTACTTTTGGCCGAGTAGATTGACCAATTCCCATAGATTGATGACTTCTACTTTCGTATGGATCGGAAAGTGGTCGCTACTTGGCGTTACAACGAAATTCCTTGGTGTGCCGACATCTTCTATGGCGTTTAGGTAACCCTTAGTAAGCTTGGGGGCGTTGCTATATTTTATCTCTATTGAAATGGCAGGCTGATTATTCTCTAGTAGCAGCAGGTCTATCTCTGCGCCTTCATGGGTTCGATAGAAGTAGTACTCGTATTGGTTTCCTAATTGTTGTATTAGCTCTCTAACGACAAAATTCTCCCAACTACTTCCAATGATCAAATTTCCCGATAGGGCTTTGAGGTCTTCAAGGTTAAGCAGCGCATGGAGCACTCCCGTATCATTAAAATACACCTTGGGAGTCTTGACTAATCTTTTCTTGATATTGACATGATACGGCTCCAATACTGTGACTAAAAATGCCTGCTCCAAAAAGTCCAGGTACTTGCGCACAGTCGGTGCTGTCACGCCAAGAGATTTTGAAAAAGTGGAAGCATTCCATAGTTGTCCAACCGACGAGGCTAGCATTCTCAAAAAATTACTGAGCGTCCTTGAGTTAGTATCCAGACCCAAGGCTGGCAAATCGCGATCCACATATGTCTTAACGAATTGCTGCCTCCAGTCGAGACTATCTTTTGAGTTGGCGGCCAAATACGCATTGGGGAATCCACCCCTTACCCAAAGCTGCTCTTGGCTTTTCTCACCTAGCTCTGTCAAGCCAAACGAGCTGATTTCTTCATACGCGATACGTCCGGCTAATGAGTCAGCACTCTTGCGCATGAGTGTGGGTGAGGCAGAACCTAATAATACAAACCTACCCGGCCGACGATCTTCATCAATGATTGATCGGATCAAGGCAAAGAGGTCCTGACGATTTTGTATTTCATCGAGGATTATACACTTATCTGAATTAGATCGAAAGAAAAGACCCGGGTCAGTAAGTTTAACTTGATCCTGATCAGACTCCAAGTCGACATAAACTGCCTTTCTCATAGAAATCAGCTCCTTCACCAAGGTAGTCTTACCGACCTGTCTCGGACCAATGACTCCTGTGACAGGGTACCTACTGAGCCTGTATTGAAGCTTATCTTTATATTGAATTCTATCAATCATCCCCGTAAATCGAAAATGTTATTTTCATATATCGGGGACAAATTTATCATTTTACCCTGAAAATTGAAAGTACTACTTTCAATTTTCAGGGTAAAATATTTTCCGATAGGAAGAAGGAGGTACTCCGCCATTGGTTAATATCAATACGAATGATATCTTCGGCAGCTAATCTAAAAGGCAGCTACTGCACATGAATGGAGTAATCAATTTTACCAGTATTGTTGAGCAGGCATGGCTCGATTACGATAGTTCAAGACCTATCAAGTACATCGAGGATATCAGCGCCAAAGTCTCGACCAATCATGTTTATCGGATTTGGTTTGAAGATGAAGGTACCATTATCGGCAAGCTCTCCTATTTCGGCAAGTACGAGTATTTCGTTCAGGATCACGCCATCATCAACGCGCTGGCAACTAACCTCAGTGACCCTTTTGAAAACTTCTTGGCTAAGTCTCTCACCAAACATGGTCAACTGTATACGTACAAATATGACCATGGTCTACTGCAGGCCTGGGTGGTATTCTACAATCCGATCAGGGTAGGGAAGAAGCCGCGGAAAGTCCAAAGTAAGAAGAAGATAGAGATACTCGGTCAGCAGCTGGCTAAGTTTCATAAAGCCTGTTATAAGGTGCGCAATACCCTACCCTCGAACTCAAAATCCATAGAACATGATATTAACCATCTGTTAGAAATCCTTAAAACCGAGGAAGGCAGATATGAACATAGACAGAACCTTGACAACATCAGGGCGCAGTGTGATACTCTTCTGGAGAATATCACTCGGCTAGGTATGGATACTTACGATCCCATTCCCGTTTTTGTAGATTGGAATATTGGAAATTTTTCGGTGGACGAGGAATTCAACTTCTTCTCTCGATGGGACTATGACTGGTTCCGTATGAGCAGTCGTGTCATGGACTTTTATTTTTTCAGCCGAGTGTGTTCAGCTGCTGGTGACCAGACCATCTTTAGTTATACTATAGATCCTCTGATGGAGGATAGGTTTGGCATCTTCTTGAAGGCGTATCATGAAGAATATCCATTGACCTTACCAGAAATCTCCTTCATGAAAGAGGCCTATCGATTTTTCATACTCAACTACGTCATCAAAGATGGGCGATACTTCTTTAACGAAATCTATGCGTCACGCCTTCAGAAAGAAGCCCACGAGATATATTTCCCTAATTTAGAAAGCTCATTTGATGAAGAGTCCATCATCCGTTTACTCAACCTTTGATCATGCAGCTTACCGATTTTAGAGACATTGCCAGTAAGTACGAAACAATTTTCTTTGATGCCTTTGGGGTACTAAAAAACCATCAGGGACTCCTGCCGGGAATAGAGAATACTTTCGGCTATCTCAAGGATAATGATATAGACTATTACATCCTGACTAATGACGCAAGTAAGGGCCCGCAAGAGCTTGCTCAGAGTTATCAAAATGCAGGACTGGTAGAGATCACCAAAAGCAAAATTATCTCGTCGGGCATGCTAGCCAGAGACTACCTCAAAATGAAGGTGAAATCTGGAACGGTTGCCTATCTCGGAACAAAAGAGTCCGCACACTACATTGAGACGGTTGGTCTTAAGACGGTCTCTATTGCCGACCTTGACCTAGAAGATGCGAAGGATGTGAGCGTATTGGTGTTTCTGGATGATGAGGGGTTTGACTGGAATCATCACATTAATAAGACCGTGAATCTACTGCGCATGCGAAATATTCCAACCATAGTATCCAATACTGATAAGTACTATCCCGTCAACCGTAAGGAAGTGGCGGTCGCCATCGGTGGCCTTGCCAATATGGTGGAGAACATTGTGAAGAAAAACTTCATTCGATTTGGCAAGCCTGATGCTCAAATGTTTATCTACGCCCATCAGCACTCTATTAAACTGGGTGGCACCACCGATAAAAATAAAATACTAATGGTGGGTGATACCCTCTCAACAGATATCATCGGTGGGAATAAGTTCGGCCTTGATACGGCACTCGTGTTGACAGGTAATACACTAGCTGATCAGGCTGAGAGCAAAATCAGATCGGCTGGTATCATACCAAATTTCGTATGTGAGTCTGCTATTATTGACTAGTCTTCATTGCGGAATAGTCGCTCGTCTTCTCACAACTTTTGGATAAATTGATCGCTTCCTATGAAGCGCAACCTATCCATCACCGGAGATACCAGCTTTTCCAAGCTCAAAGTCATGCCTCCTTCGGACTATGCCGCTGGCCTACCGGGAATCAAAGTGGCACTTGAGCATGTCAATAAAGAAAGTGGATTATTCAAGTCGCTCCAGACACTCTCCAAAATGAATCAGATGGATGGCTTTGACTGTCCTGGCTGTGCATGGCCAGATCCCGAGGATCGATCCAAGCTTGGAGAATACTGCGAAAACGGCGCTAAGGCTCTTGCAGAGGAGGCTACTGACAGCAGGGTGAGTGAGACCTTTTTTAAGACGCACTCCGTAGAGCAACTATCGCAATGGACTGATTATGAAATCGGTAAGAGTGGTCGTATTACTAGGCCATTCGTACTAAAACCAGATAGCGTACACTACGAACCTATCGAATGGCAAGAGGCTTATGAACTGATAGCCGAGCAGTTGCATTTGCTCGATTCACCCGACGAAGCTATTTTCTATACTTCCGGTAGGTCAAGTAACGAAGCGGCATTTCTCTACGGCCTTTTCGCTCGGCAGTTTGGCACTAACAATATGCCTGACTGCTCCAACATGTGCCATGAATCTAGCGGTGTAGCCCTCAAAGAAACCCTAGGTATCGGCAAGGGCTCAGTCACGTTGGATGATTTGCCTGATGCTGAAGTGATTCTCATCATAGGTCAAAACCCTGGCACAAACCATCCTCGAATGCTCACCTCACTGGAGAAGTGTAAGAAAAATGGCGGTAAAATTATCACAGTTAATCCTCTAGAAGAAGCGGGCCTCAAGCGATTCAAAAATCCTCAAAGTGTAGAGGGTTGGATTGGTAGTGGCACGCCATTGACAGACATCCACCTACCGGTAAAAATCAACCAAGATGTATCCCTGATCATGTTGTTTTTGAAAAGACTATTGACTTTAGAAAATCAGGGTCAAAATGTCTTCGATCAAGACTTTATCCAGCGAAAGACAGTTGGCTTTGATGAGCTTATCCAAGACTTATCCAACTATGATGAGCGTGAACTTCTCACAAAATGTGGGGTAGATGAAAAGCTAATCGATCAGGCTGTTGAGCTCTTAGCGAATAAATCCAAAATCATCATTTGCTGGGCCATGGGGCTTACCCAGCACAAGAATGCCGTCGACAACATTCGCGAATGCGTGAACCTACTACTGCTTAAAGGCAGCATCGGAAAAAAGGGTGCAGGCACCTGTCCAGTAAGAGGACATAGCAATGTGCAGGGTGATAGGACGGTTGGCATTATGCACTATGTGTCCAAAGAGCTCAATCAATCACTTGAAAAAGTGTTTGACTTCAAGCCTCCAGCTCATCATGGCCTTGACACTGTAGGTTCTATACAAGCCATGCATGCTGGCAAGGCCAAAGTGTTCATTGCACTTGGGGGTAACTTCCTATCTGCGGCTTCTGATACTGCCTATACGGCACGAGCGCTTCAGAACTGTGATCTCACAGTCTCCGTCACCACGAAGCTCAACAGAACTCATCTGATAACGGGTAAGACAGCCTTGATACTACCAACACTTGGAAGATCTGAAACAGACACGTCGAATGGGCAAAAACGCTACGTCACTGTCGAGAATAGCATGGGAAAAGTTCATCGATCTCAGGGAGTGCGACAACCACCTTCTGAGCAATTACGCAGCGAACCTGAGATAGTGGCGGGAATTGCCCACGCCTATTTCAAAGGCTTGAGTTCAGTCAAGTGGCAACAGCTTGGAGGAGATTATAATCTCATAAGAGAAAAGATTAGTCAGGTGATCTCAGGTTTTCAGGACTATTCTGCCAAATCAAATGGTACTGGCTTTTACCTACCAAACAATGCCAGGTCTGGCGACTTCTCTGTTGTGCTCGGTGGCAAAGCTAAATTTAGCGTTTGTCCTTTGCCTGTTCATGAATTAGACCAGGACGAGTTTATGCTGATGACCATTAGATCGCATGACCAGTTCAACACAACCATCTACGGTCTGGATGATCGCTATCGCGGAATTAAAAATGAACGACGGGTACTCTTCATGAACCCAGATGACATGGAGAAACAAAGCTTAAAGAAAGAGCAGGTAATTCATCTGGAGAGCTGCTATGACGGACATACGCGTCGAGCAGAGAACTTCAAAGTGATCCCATATAAAATCCCCAAGCAGAACTTAGCCGCTTATTTTCCAGAGACAAATATGCTCGTACCTATCAATCACTTCTCAGACGGCAGTCGAACACCGATTAGCAAGTCGGTGGTTGTAAGGATAATCCGCTAATTTTGTTACGCAATGAAAAAAATCGTTTTTGCAACTAAAGAGGAGAACAACCTTCGCAGGGAAAAAGAGTTTTTGGCACTCACTCCCAGTCAGCGCTTCATGCAATTCCTCAGAATGGTAAGCAGCGTCAACCAATTTGAAACCCGAGCTGCAGGAGAGTCTAGAGGAAATTTTGTAGTTGAAAAGAATGATTCAAAACTTTAAAGCCTATGCATGATCTCAATAAAGGAACAAAGAATTCAGATGCCTTTAGGAAGAAGCTAATGCAACTGAGAGCTCGAAGATCTGAGATAGAAAATGAGATGGTTAGTGAGGCTGAAAGGCCTGAAGTTCAGAAGTACTACGATGCGATAGCCGAAGCTGATGAAGCAGTTGACATCATCTTATTATCATAGGAATATTTCGTACAACTTCTTGTACATAATATTTACCTTTGCAATATGGAATCAACTACCTACTCCCAGTTCCGTCAAAACTTGAAGAAGTACATGGATCAGGTCAATGAGTCACATGCCCCGGTGTATGTGTCAAGAAGTAACCAAGAGGATGTGGTGATGGTGTCTAAAGCAGATTATGATGGGATGCAAGAAACGCTCTATCTGCTGAGTTCTTCTAAAAATGCTAAACGCCTCTACCAAGGACTGAAGGAATACGAAGAGGGTAAAGCTGTGGAACGCGATCTATTTGAGAAATGACAGTTGCTTTCTTGTCCACTGGTTGGGAAGACTATCTTTATTGGCAAAAGAGCAATCCTAAAATGCTCAAAAAGATTAATGAGCTGATCATGCAATGTTCGAGAACGCCTCTCGACGGTTTAGGTAAACCGGAAGCTCTGAAAGGAGATTTATCAGGTTGGTGGTCAAGACGCATAGATCATGAGCATCGGTTAGTCTATAAATCAGAAGGGCACAAGCTCTTCATCCTTCAATGCAGGAGACACTACTAGCCGTTACTCCAATAACCAACCTTTCAATTCCTCAAAATCAGCCTTCATAGAAATGGCCTTCTTCTCTCGGTCGACGAGAGCTGATAATCTCTCAGGCATAACTAAAGGCTTGTGAGTGGCATGCTCTACCGTATCTGCAAACTTGGCAGGGTGAGCCGTGGCTAAGAAAATGCCTGCAGTCTTTTCAGGATGAGCTTCTCGATACTCCTTCAATGCCTGATAGCCAATCGCACTATGAGGACATAATGTGTATCCGTATTGATCAAAGACAGCTTTGATGGTCGTTTTAATTTGCTCATCGGAGTGGTGAGCACCTTCCACCCATTTGACTATTTCTGAATGCTCTCCGTTAAAAAGATCGAGGAGCCTCGGAAAATTGCTTGGATTGCCCACATCCATGGCATTGGCCAATGTCTGTACCGATGGCTTTGGTTCAAACTGTCCTGAACGCAGATATTCAGGTACGATAGCATTCGCATTAGTGGCCGCCACAAATCGATGAACTGGTAGTCCCATGCGAAAGGCGATCAAGCCACCACAGAGGTTTCCAAAATTCCCGCTAGGCGTACAAAAAACCACTGGCAAGTTCGTCGACTTCCTCACCTGTCCGTAGGCGTAGAAATAATAAAATGACTGGGGGATCAGTCTTGCAATATTGATCGAATTAGCGGAAGACAAATTCATCGTCGACTTGAGGTCGGCATCCAGAAAAGCCGACTTTACCATCCGCTGACAGTCATCGAAAGTACCGTCAATCTCAAGTGCCGTAATGTTACCGCCATTGGTGGTCAGCTGCTGCTCCTGAACGAACGACACCTTGCCCTTGGGATATAGGATGGTGACCTTGATGCCGGGCACGTTGAAAAAGCCTTGGGCTACCGCACTTCCGGTATCGCCGGATGTGGCGACCAATATATTGATCTCACGATCTTCCTGCTGCAGGAAATGTGCCATCACCCTTGACATAAAGCGCGCCCCGAAATCTTTACAAGCAAGCGTTGGCCCTTGGAAAAGCTCCAGCGCGTACAATCGATCATAGAGATTGATGACTGGTACTGGAAAGTTCATCGCATCTTCTATCAAATCACGAAGAGCAGGCTCTGGTATTTCATCTCCGATTAGGGTTCGACTGACCTCAAGCCCGATTTCCGGTAGGGTAAGATCAGGAAGACCTTCAATAAAAGTCGATGGTAGCTGGGGAATCTCTGTGGGCATATAGAGACCATTGTCCTCCGGTAATCCTTTGAATACCGCCTCTTGAAAGCTTACTTCCTTCGCCTCTCCCTTGGTGCTGTACAATCTCATATAATCAATATTTTTGGCCCGGTCTCATTGACTTTCGAATGGTATAAAGTGAAGCTGATACCTTTTGATTCCATGACACCACTCATTGCAGCTCCAATAGCTTGTGCCAAGTGCTCGTTGTAGGTCAGCGCGAAGCAGGTAGGCCCACTACCGGAAATACTGAAGCCCAGAGCCCCACTTTCCATAGCAGCTGATCTCATTTCGTCAAACCCAGGTATCAGCTTTGATCGATGCGGCTCTATGATCACGTCTTCCAGCGATCGACCAATCAACTCAAAGTCATTTTGTATCATGCCTGCTACCAGTCCTGCAACGTTCCCCCACTGGGTAATGGCCTTCTGAAGGGGTACTTCGGTAGGTATGATCCCCCTCGCCTCACTTGTATTGATCTCCACATGCGGGTAAATCAGCACAATCCTTAACTCAGCAGCGGCGGGTATCTTGACAATGTCAAAAGGTTCTTCACCCCGAGCCAAAACAAAACCACCCATCAGCGAGGGTGCTACATTGTCAGCATGGGCGCTCTTCGACGCGAACTTCTCGCCAGCCAGCGCATGAACAATCAGCTCACTTTTAGTTAGCGGTCTACCGAACAATTCATTTGCAGCAAATGCCCCAGCTACTGCGCTTGCGGCACTTGACCCCAATCCACTACCGAATGGCATTTTTTTGTGAAGATCGAAAGTGATGCCTCTTTCCTGACCGGAAGCGTCTAAAAAGCTTTGGATAGCGATACCGGCTGTATTTTCCGCAGCATTTCGCGATAGCTTACCCTCATCTCCGGTGATATCATTGATCCGAACTCCTGGCTCATCGGTAATCCAAGCCTCCAGTTCATCACCGGGAGCTTCAAGGCAAAGCCCTAGCGCATCAAAGCCACAGCCCACATTGCCGATACTGGCAGGCGCAAAAACCCTGACCCTACCTGACATGAGCTGTTCCGAATTTGTAATTGTCTTGGATGAAGTGATTGCTGATCGAAATGATCTCTGCAAATACACCTGCTGAGGTAACCTCGGCCCCAGCGCCAGGTCCTTTCACAACTAGAGGGCGCTCGTAATAGCGCTTGGTAGTAAATGACACCACATTATCACTCCCCGATAGGCTATAGAACGGATGATCCGGACCAACTTGCTCAAGCTTTATCTGAGCTTGCCCTTTCTCCATGGAAGCAATCAGTCGCAGCACTTTACCGTCAGCTGCCGCTTGGTCGCGCAGACTCGACAGCTGGTCGTCCACTTTCTCAAGCTCTGCAAAAAACTGATCTACAGTATCTACTTTGAAGCACGATTCTGGTAGAATTGGTTCCAGTTTCACGTCCTCCGGCTCTAGTTGAAGACCCGCCTCGCGAGATAGAATGAGAATCTTTCTTGCTACATCCATGCCATTGAGATCATCTCTTGGATCAGGCTCAGTTAGTCCTTTCTCTTTTGCCTCTTTGACTACATCACTAAACTTGGTATCGCCTACAAAAGAATTGAAGATGTAGGAGATCGTACCCGAAAGAACGCCTTCGATTTTGCGGATCTTGTCACCACTGATCTTGAGATCATTCATGGTGCTAATGATCGGCAGACCTGCTCCCACGTTCGTCTCATAAAGGAACTTACAGCCATGATCAACAGCAGCCTTTCGCAGCTTAGTATAGTTCGCAAACTTACCAGAGTTGGCCAGTTTGTTAGGTGTCACAATCGAGATCGATGAGTTCAGTATTTCCTCATAATGCTTGATCACCGACTGGTTGGAAGTACAATCGACGAATACACTATTGGAGAGATTCATCTCACGCATCTTAGCGATGAACTCATCAATATGAGAGTTCTTACCAGGAAAATCGATGAGTTTGCGCCAATCCTTAAGGTCAATACCACCTTCATCAAAGGCCATGTTACGGCTATTAGCCACACCCACTACATTGATCTTAAGCGCTCGCTCGTTGAGCAGGTAGTTATGCTGTTCTGATATTTGTCGAAGTAGCGTTCCTCCTATTAAGCCGCTTCCCAACAAGAAAATGTTGAGTGACTTCTGATCTGATAAGAAGAAGGCCTCATGCAGTGCATTGAGTGCCTTAGATAGGTTAGAGTGGTTAATAACTACCGAAATATTGAGCTCAGATGAGCCCTGTGCAATGGCGGCCACATTGATACCGTTCTTACCAAATGCATTGAACAAACGACCTGCAATTCCAGGTGTGTGCTTCATGTTCTCACCAATAATCGCTACCACACTGAGATCTTCCTCAACCGAGATCGTCTCAATTTCTTTGTTTCTCAACTCAAGGGAGAATTCTTCTTTGAGCGTCTTTTGAGCATGGACAGTATCCGTTGGGCTAACAGCAAAAGTGATCGAGTGCTCTGAGGACGCCTGTGTGATCAGAATCACGTTGATGTGATTTCGCGCTAGCGCTCCAAAAAGCCGAGAAGCCACACCGGGCACCCCCACCATACCACTACCGATGAGACTGACAAGCGTCACTTGCTCAATAGAGGACACTCCCTTCACAGGAAATTTAAGTGTACTTGTTTTCTTACTGATAAAGGTCCCTTCAAAGCTTGGGTTAAAGGTATTCCTGATTCTTAAAGGAATCTTCTTGTTGATCGCTGGCTGGAGCGTAGGTGGGTAGATCACCTTCGCCCCAAAATGTGACATCTCCATGGCCTCCACATAGGAGAGATGGGGCATAGAATAAGCCTCTTTGACTTTTCGCGGATCGGCAGTCATGACACCATCCACGTCCGTCCAGATCTCCACCTCATCGGCCTCTAGGGCTGCTGCAATAATCGAAGCGGTATAGTCAGAACCTCCCCGACCTAGCGTGGTAGTGACATTGGCATCATTACTTGCTATGAAACCCGTGACGATGTGAAGACCAGGATGACTCCCGAAATGAGATTGGATATTGGCGTTAGTCTTTTTGAAGTCCACTTTAGCATTGCCAAAATGACTATCCGTCTTGATGAGTTGACGAGTATCAAGAAAGTCACATGCAACAGACTGTGCCTTGAGGTAATGCACGATGATATTTGCCGATAGGCGCTCTCCAAAACTCAGGATGATATCAAGTGAGCGGTTGGATAATTCCTTGAGCAAGAAAATCCCGTGAAGTAAGTCTTTCAGTTCTTGGATAAGTCCATCAATGGTCTTTTTGCCTTGTTCGTGAGTGTTGCCTCCATTGAGATCTTTGAGCGTGATCAGGTGAAGCTGCCTCAATTCCTCCAGCCTTACCAGGTAATTTTCATCTCCTTCCAGTGCCAGTTGAGCAGTCTGAATCAGTTTGTTGGTCACACCGCCCATCGCTGAGACCACTACCCAGATCTGCTGTTGCGTGGCTTGATAGCTCGCTACAACATCCCCAACCCTTCTAATATTGTCAGCGGAACCTACGGACGTGCCGCCAAACTTCAAGACCTTCATAATTCGATATTTTCAAAGAGGGGCAAATTTGACAAAATAAAGGCAAAAAGGGAGGAGCAACGGGGAAATTTAGGGGGAATCTTCGTTCATCAGAATTTCATTTGGCAATCGCCTATTTCTACCATCAATTTTCCAAAAACAGTGCTGTAAATCAACACATGTTAGCGAAATGGCAATCACCTCGTTGGCAAAAAAGACCATAATCATGACTTATAAACCACTAGCGTAAATACTCATCTCTAACCACTCCTAATGAGCTAAATTCATTGGATTATCTTGAACAAAATCACAATCCTATGAAAATAAGAATGCTATTGATGCTGCTTGCAGTGGGGCTGATGTTCAGCACAGTTGAGGCACAGCGAAGAGGCAAGTCTACAGCTGCTCCAACCGTAGACTATGATACTGCCCTATACAACAAGATGAAATGGCGCAACATTGGCCCATTCCGAGGTGGGCGATCTACTACGTCCACCGGTGTGGTCGGCAACCCATATACCTACTACATGGGCACGGCCGGTGGTGGTGTATGGAAGACAGAGGATGCCGGACTCAATTGGAAAAATGTCTCTGACGGATTCTTCCGAACCGGTTCTGTAGGAGCCGTTGCGGTAGCAGAATCAGACCCTAATGTGGTCTATGTAGGCATGGGCGAAGCACCTATTCGTGGCGTAATGACTACCTCTGGAGACGGTGTTTATCGATCTACCGATGAAGGCAAGACTTGGAAGCATCTGGGATTAGAAAAAACATTGCATATTTCGCAAGTGCGAATCCATCCTGACAATCCGGATGTGGCTTTCGTATCCGCAATGGGAAGCCCATACGGCCCAACACCCGAGAGAGGTGTATATCGCACAAAAGACGGTGGTGAGTCTTGGGAGAAGGTGCTCTTCATAGACAACACCACAGGTGCTGTCGACCTGACTATGGACATGACCAATCCGCGCATTCTCTATGCGGCCATGTGGGACTATCAGCGCCTACCCTGGTATGCGCGCAGTGGAGGACCTGGCAGTGGTATTTGGAAAAGTACAGACGGTGGTGATACGTGGAATGAATTGACCGAAGGACTTCCCAAAGCTATGATGGGTAAGATCGGTGTATCTGTATCCAGGGCTAACCCAGACAGAGTATATGCTGTCATTGAATCAGATGAAGGCGGCCTTTATCGATCTGATGATGCTGGTAAAAGCTGGAAGCTCCTCAACTCGGATCGTATTATCAGGACTCGCTCTTGGTACTACATGCACATCTTCGCAGACCCTGTCGATGAGAACAAGGTGTATATCATGAATGCTCCATTCAACAAGTCGATTGATGGAGGTAAGACCTTTACACAGGTAAGAGTCCCACACGGTGACAATCACTATCTATGGGTCAACCCCGATGATCCGAATAACATGATCAACTCAAATGATGGTGGATCAAACATCACATTCAATGGAGGTAAGTCATGGACCGATCAGAAAAACATGCCAACAGCACAGTTCTATAGAGTCACCGCAGACAACCGATTCCCTTATTGGATCTATGGTGGCCAGCAGGACAACTCATCCGTAGCTACTCCTAGTCGTACATTCAGTAATGGTATCAGCTGGAAAGACTGGATATCCGGCGTGGGTGGTTGTGAAAGCTCTTACGTGGCTTTCGATCCTAACAATCCTAATTTGATGTATGCTGGTTGCTATCAGGGTATCATCCAGGAGTACAACTTAGAAGTTGACCGAGTAAAGGCCATCAAAGCCTATCCTGAAAATGGTCTTGGTGAGCCATCGAGTGAGCAAAAATATCGCTTCAACTGGAACGCCCCAATCCTAGTATCTCAGCACAACTCTGACGTGATCTATCATGCAGCACAAATGATGCTTAGATCGACCAACCGTGGTGTGACTTGGGAAGAAATGAGCCCAGTACTGACTGGGACAGACACAACCAAACTCGGTCCTGGAGGCGGACCGATCACCAATGAAGGTGCGGGTGGAGAAATATACCAGACTATCTATTATGTATCAGAGTCAATGCATGCACCTGACGTGATCTACACTGGGTCAGATGATGGGCTGATGTACATCACAAGAGATGGTGGTGACAACTGGACTAATATTACACCTCCGGGAATTGGGGAAGGTATGATCAATGCCATTGATATTTCTGCGCATGATCCTGCTACGGCATATGTTGCCTTCACAAAGTACAAGTTCGGAGACTTCACGCCTTACGCCTACAAAACCACAGACTATGGCCAGACTTGGAGGAAAATAACCAATGGCCTTGAAGACATGGCTTGGGTAAGAGTCGTGAGAGAAGACCCAATGAAAAAGGATCTTCTATACGCAGGCACAGAAAGAGGCCTGTACGTTTCATTCGACGGTGGTAACCAATGGAAAAAGTGGCAGTCCAACCTGCCAATGACTCCAATTACTGATTTGAAAGTTCATCAAAACGATCTGCTTGCGAGTACGCAAGGCAGAGCATTCTGGGTACTGGATGATCTTACGCCACTCCATCAGCTATCAAGTGAAGTCGCCAGTAGTGAGGCTTATCTATATCAGCCAAGGGATGTGGTTGCTGCGCAGCGATCCGCTATGAGACGCCAGCCTCCAATGGGTGAAAATCCGTATCCAGGTGCTGAGATCAAATTCTATCTCAAGGAAGTGGCTGAGGAAGATACTATTCCAGTGACTTTTGAGATCATGGATGATCGCGATGAAGTGATTAGGTCTTTCAGTAGTGATTCTGATAAGAAATGGGCCAAGGCGTCCAAAGAGACAGGTATGAACGTGCTTGAATGGAACTTAAGAATTGAAAACTTCGATCCGGCAGAAGGTGTGATGGCCTCTAGAGGCGGTGGTGGTATGACTGGCTACAAAGTGACACCAGGCGACTTCAAAGTGAAGATGACCTACGGAGATATCTCCATGGAACAATCATTTAGTGTATTGCCGGATCCAAGAGAAGCCATAAGTGCTAATCAGTATGCCGCAAAACGTCAGATGCTGGAGACCCTGAAAGCTGAGATCGATGCGATCTACAATAACCTGACGCAGATGCAGCAGGTGAGAGGTCAAATCAATGGTCTTAACGAGCGATTTGGTGATGATGAGTCAATGCAAGATGTCACTGAGAAGGGTAAGGAAATCCAGAAGAGTATAGGTGGTGTAGAGAATCGCTTGATCTCTCCTAAGCAGGAGACTTTCCAGGACGTGATTAACTTCAGAAATCAGTTGGACAATCAAATGTACTATTTGATGCAAACCATTGATGGCAACATCCCTCCTTTGACAGATGGTGAGCAGGTTCGCTATGAGGACCTTCACAAGGTATGGGTGGATATCAAAGCGGACGCAGATCAGATCTTACAGAAAGATGTTCCTGCTCTGAATCAGTTGATCAAGGAGAAGGATACACCTTTCATTGCTCCAAAAGAGAAAGAAGAGGAGAAGGTAGGCTCTTAAGCCTCCATTGTAGCTTCGAATACTATTACTGCCCTACCGGAATGATTTCCGGTAGGGCTTTTTGATTCCACTCCAGCCTGCTAAAAAGTCGTAGTGCGCGTTTTCTTTACAATATTCCCGGCCAAGGGCCGTGTCTCCACGGCCCTTCTTCAACAGGTAACAGTTACCCGTTTGTGAGGACACAAACGGGGGCGGGGAAGAAGACACAAATGGAGGCAGCAAGCAACTTTTCCAGAGACTATTTTAGCGAAAGTGTTGCAAAATACGACAAACTATCGTATCATCGTATTCTCAATCGTATAATTATGAAAGTCACTGCACTCATTCCTGATAAGCTCATCGAAGACGTCAAGAAAGCCACTGGCGGCAAAAACATCACAGAGAGCCTTATCATCGCTTTAGAGACCTATCTCAGACGTCACAACATAGATCAAGTAATCAATGAAATTGACAAGGAGCCAATGGTATTTAGGGAGGGCTTTGCGTCTTACGGCCCACGAAAGATCAATCGCGATCGATGATATTAGCTGACACTTCCGTATGGATCAACTTCTTAAGAAAGAGCGATCTCGATACCGTCGATATGCTTAAAGCATATCTGAAAAATGATCACGTTTACACGGTTAGTGCCGTGTTTGGTGAGTTGCTGCAAGGGGTCAAAAACAGGCGTGAAAGATCCCTTGTCACCACTCTTTGGGAAAATCTGCCCAAGGTAGAAGAGCAGCAACTCTTCATCAAGGCAGGCGAGCTTTCTAACCAGCACAAGCTACACGCTCAAGGTGTGGGTCTCATTGACTGCTACATACTAGCTGCGGCAATTGACAACAACTTGGCACTCTGGACCCTCGACAAGAAGCTTCAAAATGCCATTGATATTATAGAATCAGAATAACTATCCTCAAATCAATCCTATGAAAAAATATCTACTCCCCCTACTCAGTTGCTTCATATTACTTGCGCCAGTGCATGCCCAGAAGAAGCCCAAAATCGGAAAGAATAAACAGGCCGTCATTTCCTCCATTGATGCAAAGTTCACGGAGCTCACTACGCTCAGCGATAAGATCTGGTCCTTCGAGGAGATTGCTTTTGAAGAAACTCAGTCTGCCAAGGTGCTGGTTGCCTATGCAGAGCAGCAAGGTTTCGCTGTGAAAAAAGGAGTCGCTGAAATACCAACAGCTTTCGTAGCGGAGTATGGCTCGGGCAGTCCAGTCATCGGCATTCTTGGAGAGTTTGACGCGCTCCCAGGTCTATCGCAAAACACAGTTCCGTATAAAGATCCTGTCCATGATGGTGGCGCAGGTCATGGCTGTGGTCACAACCTTTTCGGTGTGGCCTCTCTAGGAGCCGCTACTGCAATCAAAGAACTCATCGAGGCAGGTGAGCTACAGGGTACGGTTAGATTCTACGGCACACCTGCCGAAGAAAAGTACTTCGGGAAACTCTGGATGATCCGTGAGGGATTATTTGAAGATGTAGACATTGTCATGGACTGGCACCCTGGTGCAGAAACGAAGGTGAATGTTCAGAAAGGGCTGGCATTGGTCGATTTCATGGTAGAATTCTACGGTCAAGCCGCTCACGCCTCTGGTGATCCATGGAATGGTCGTAGTGCTTCTGATGCACTCGAGCTCTATACTGACGGTATCAACATGTACCGTGAGCATATTCAGCCGACGGTGCGTATTCACTACCACATCCAGGATGCTGGTAAGGTGGTCAATGTCGTGCCTGACTATGCACGTATCTGGACCAGAGTGAGAGACACTAGCCGTGATGGCATGGAAGTAGTATGGAAGCAAGTGGAGCGCATGGCAGAAGGCGCTTCTATCATGGCCAATGTCGATTACAAAATCAATCTCATCTCGGGAGTACATGAGGTACTCGTCAACCGTACAGGTGCGGCAAGGCTTCAAACCAACCTTGAATACCTGGGAGAAATTAGCTTTACTGAAGAAGAAACCACTTTTGCTAAGGCCATCCAAGAAGCCACTGATAAACCTCAAGTGGGAATGGATACGAAGATCAGCCCAATGGAAGTGACCTTAGAGCATCCGAGAGGTGGCTCTACAGACGTGGGTGACGTAAGCTGGGTCGTTCCAACCATCCGTCTCTCGGCAACAGTAGCTCCAAAAGGCACGCCATGGCATAGCTGGGCGGTAGTCGCCTGCGGTGGTATGTCGATCGGCCATAAGGGTATGGGACATGCAGCCAAAGCATTGTCTATGACAATGGTTGACCTATTCGAAGACTCCAAATTGCGTGAAGGTGTAAAGGCAGAGTTCAAAGAGCGCAAAGGCGACTATGTCTACAAAGGCATTGTACCTGATGGCCCTCCTCCTGTGGGGAATTAAGCAATAAGGACAGTCGACTAGGGATGGTTCCCCTCCCTGGTCTGTGGCACACAGATCAGCATTGATTGTTTGAGAAAGGAAATTTGAGGTGAGGTCTGTGAGTCACAGACTTTGGGAAAGAAGCAAGCTTCCCTCATATCTGAAAATAAAAAAACCTCGGCATTGTGCCGAGGTTTGTCTGTTCTCGTCGGGCTTGCCCGACGAAACGAAGTGAAGTCGGGATGACTGGATTCGAACCAGCGGCCCCTACTACCCTAAAGTAGTGCGCTAACCGAGCTGCGCCACATCCCGATCCCCTAAAAAGGATGGCAAAAATAGTAAGAACCTAGACTATAAACTATTGGATGCTAATCAAAATGAGTATTGAGATCCTGCATAAAATCTCCAGAGGGTATCCATCGTAAGTCTCCGGTCTCTCCAAGGAAATAATACACCCAAGCCATCGCCGCACTACCATCTACAATGATCTCCGCTTCTTTCCTTTCATATTCACCTTGCTCTACACCTTCATAGACATCCAGTCTCTTCAATATGTTCGCTGGATGATCGAGCAGTAGCAGTTCTCCTAACACAGTGCCTTCATCGGACTCCACCAGACCGGGATACCAGCCGATCCGGTAAAGCTTGCCTTTTGCGGTAGCGGAACCAATAAGCTCGCTATGTTCTGACAGCCACTCAGCCTCAGGGTGTTTCAGACCAGTGCGCAAAGTGCCATAGACAAAGAGATGTTTATTCATAGACGCCAACTCTTTCCTCCAGCATCTTATCCTCCTTGCGTTGCTCTTTTAGCTGCTGTATGGCCTCCTTATTTTTACGCTTAATGTCTCGCTTATTGCTGCGCGCACCGATACTAGACACCACTCCGCTCAATACAGACTTACTCAAGTAATTAAAAATAGAACGCTTGGTATTACGCTCATAGAAGATGTTACCATCACGCACAAAGAGCCAGCGTGGATTATTGGAGTTGATGATGAATGCATTTGCAAAAAAGCTGCCTAAAGCCGGCCCCATACCTTTTTCGCTTTCGTCCTTCTTCGAGATCATGGAAATCTTCAGGTCTTCATAGAAGAATTTCATCTCTCCTAATGCAAAATCTTCGTTCGCTTCAACGCTGAACTCCATTTTATTATTAACCCCACTCCGGATCTTGACAAACGCAACATGCTCCATCATACGATTGAGCTCAGTCAAATCCATCTTATCCAGTTTGCCTACTACCAGAAAACTACCTTTCTCGTCTTTGAGATTTGCGGTAGCATTGAGCGTCAACTCTCCGTGCCCCATCAGCTGAGTACTGGCATTGATGTTTAGAATTTCATTTTTCGAAAGTGCCTCCGGCGTGTTGACCAGATTGTAGAACGAGGCATTAAGGTCGATAAAGGCCATAGTACCAGGGGAGGAGGACTCCAGCACATGCTCAGTGTAGATGATCTTGCCACCTACCAGATCAAATTGATCAACTTCTATAGGTAGGTCCATCTCCTGAAGGTTTTTATGCGGAAGCCCCCTGAATCTCTCTTCTCCTCTCGGAATTCGCTTGTCTCGATAGACAGACATCTCCACTCCCTTCACCATGGCCGAGCTGATATCTACTTTCTTATCAAAAAGTAAAGCTCTCCAATTAATCCCATTGAGATCAATGCTATCAATAGAGGCATTGATCCAATCGGTCTGTTCACCGAAAGCTATCGCATATGCATCCTGATCAAGCGTTGGATTCATCTTGATATCAGTAAGGGTCAGTCGCTTTTCCTTGAGAGAAGTTCTATAACCGCCAATCTCGATCTTATTCAGACTATCAGTGATGAAATACTCCAGGCTTGACCCTGAAAGAATAATGTCCTCATTCCAAAAAAGTCTTTGGTCATCAATCTGTGATGTCGTATCTGCTTTGAGCCTAACTACCGTAATGTTTAGATTTCTCAGGTCTAGTCCTGTCATCTCATCTTGGGATGAATTGCGATATCCGAAGGTGGTTCCTTCTATGTTGAAAGAATCTATGGCTACTTCGTAGATACCGAGTAGGTCCAACGGTAGGGTCTGAGGAAGACCATCCCCATCGCCTTCTTTGCTCTGAGCGTAGCTTATCTGTGGGTTTTTGAAGTCGATTGATTGCACATGCAGCTTACGCTGGTCAAGCAACTGTGGTAACCCTAACCATGTCATTGACAACTGAGGTAGTTTCACCTCGATTTGATTGTCGCGATGTTGGCCCGAGGCAAAATACACAGAGTCTAATATCAGCTGCTTCCCGCTAGAGACAAGCCTGACCCTTTTGACATGTACCGAGTCATCCAATTGCGGTAGCGAAAAATAAGGGTCTGTCAGTGTCAGCGAATAGTCCTCAGCAAAAAGCAACTTGGAAGTATCCCTGACCCCACCTCGCGTCACCTCGAAATCATCCAATGAAAAATCGATCGTAGGAACCTCAATCAGGCGTTCACCCTGCTTCAATACGAGCTCGCCAGAATCAAAGGCAAATGAGCCGATAGAAAGCAGTTTCAGCTTTTCACCTATGCTCTGGTATAGCTGATCAACATCAAACTCTTGTGGGGATTTGGATGGGTCGGGGACAAGGCTAAGATTGACCTTAGGCTGGTGTATATAACTGTTGGTAATGCGCCATTCATTGTCGAGGAAAGCCCTCTCCATATCAAAGCCCTCGAGGACGATCTTATCAGAAAAAACATCATAACGACTGAGGGAGTCATCTTCGTGAAGAGGTGAGAGCTCGATTTGATTCAAGGACAGTCGCCTTTGGGCCTGGTCGATATTGAGCGATTTGATTTTGACCGCATGATCGATTTCCGGTAGGTGGACGGTAAGTGACTGACCTCCAAAGGTCAAATTGTCCATCGTATGATTGATCTTGTCCTTGCTCAACAATACCGAGTCCAGTGAAAAGTTGCTCACCGAAAGATCGTAGCGACCGAGGCTGGCCATCGGCTCTCCATCCTGAGCGTATCTTATGAGACCATTCCTAATATCGAATCTGCCAACATTTACAAAATCAATCCAGTCAGGGAACACCTTATTTTCCCTAACCTTTTCGGTCTGGTTGGCAGACTTGTCGATATCCAGTTGGGGTCGAAGTAGACTTATGCGATCAAACATGTAGTGTTCCTCATGAAGCATGTTCAAAAAGCTAATCCCCTCAAAAGACACCCTGTCAATCTTACCTCTTAGGGAAACGTCATGCTTGATCGACTGCTGATGGATAGGACGAATGACAATATTATTGATGTGCATCTCTTGGTCAAGAGAATTGATGGCAAACTCATCCACCGTGATCACATGGGTACGATCTGGCGTCTCAATGTCAAAATCTGAAAAACTAAGTGCTATCTCATCGGAGAACAGAAAACGATCCTTTCTCTCTAATGCGTCTTCGTCGATATGAAAGCCGGTAATATCAACTTGTACATGCTCCAGGCCGAGTAATTCCTCATCATCCTCAATCCAGTGGAAGAGACCATTGTCCACTGCGATGGAGTCAAATGAAATTAGTTCGGCATATGGATTCAAATCTGCCATGACGGCATTCATATCCAATTTTCCCTCTCGTCTCTCACCTTGGTTAGCAGTGTACTTGTGCACTCTCACCTCTGGCTGATCCATATAGAACTTTCCAAAATCAGCCTCTTGATAATTTGCTATGGCGTGCCAATCGAAGTGCGTCAGTCCAACTTCCGGTAAGTAGATTTCATACTTGTCAGGCGTCCCTTTAATCTCCATATCCGTCCTGACATAAGAACGGAAACTGTCCACCTCTATCAAATTATCAAATGAGGAGAGTTTGAAATGCTTAACAAATATCTGATGAACGCTATCCGGCAAGTTGGCTTTGTAATTATCAAAGCTGAGCTCGATATCCTGGAAGTATTCCCGATTGGTGACGCCAGTTCCGAAAAATGTGCTGTCTACCCTGAACTCCCCCAGTCGAATGCTAGCATTCTCAAGCTTGACTCCTCGACCCTTTCCATTGGCGATCAGATGCAGGTTCATCTTGGCCTTTGTGATATTCGCCGAACGGATATACACCTCATCGAAATAGTTGATCAAAATAGCTGTTAAGCTATTATCATTATTGTCAGACTCATTCGTCTTTGCCATTTCGTCATTGATCAATATCGACGGGCGATCAAGGGCGATACTATCAATGTGTAGTTGATTATTGGCATAGGCATTGAGAAAATCGATCCCGCTGAGGTGCAATGATGGGATGGTGATGTCATAAATGTTGATCAGGTCAGGGTTCTCATAAAAAGAGACGTCCAAGTCCGTCCTTGGAGCCACTCTGATCTTTTCGAACCTCACGAGCTGATCAGCGGTGGACAGGTGTAGCCTCCCGAAGCTAAACTGATGAATGCTATCCGGGAGGAACAAGGACTGGTCGTTGATGACCAATTCGATATCGTCGGTATAGAAGACACGCTTCAATGTCTCTGAAGCAGAGTCAAGTTGAAAGTTGCGTGCCTCAAAGTTGAGCTTTGAGATCGCCAGGGCCGAAGAATCTTCTACCGCTTCGGACTTGTCATAGTTGAATGATCCATCGGCAATCTGAAAGTATTCGATCTTGAAAAGCTTGAGATATTGCGATACCAGAGAGTAGAGATCACCCGCCTCTAGCGAAAATGGCCTTTTTTTCGTAGGCTCGTTTGTACGAAGCATTGAGATCTCAGGGTCAACAATCCTGACTGATTTGATTGTGAGCTCCTTGTAAAACAGAATACTAAAAAGATTTTCCAGCGTCAGAGTCACCTTTGGAATGATAATTTCAAAAGTGTTTATCGGCGTAGTAGCATTGACTGCTTTGGGATTCGGTATCAATCGGAAATCATCAATCTCAATATCCGCATTGAGCAGCGAAAGTTTTGCTTCATTGAAAGTAACGGTGTAGTAACCCTTACTCTCTCTCTCCACTACTTCGCGCAATAGTCGTCCGGCCAATTCTCCTTCGTACTCTCTTAGTTTCTGCAACAGGAACGGCGAAATCGCTCCTATCACCACTACTAAGACCACTACCAGATACCGCTTCTTGAAGCGTCGTGTCTTACCCTGCTTATTCATATCCTGTTGAAGCGCAAAAGATACGAATAAAACCCATTACTCATGTTTAGTTGCAGTGCGCTACTTAATTTTACCAATTACCACTCTGGTACAATGACCAAATTTTCTACCGAGGTACGTTTACTTTTCTGTGCTATGCTCTGCTTTGGTATAGCAAGTACAGCTAACGCTGATCGGAGTAAGAAAGCACTGAAGTCACTCGAAGAAGGATCCTACTATGAAGCACTTGAGGATCTCGAAAAATCTATAGAAAAGGACAGTATAAATACAAGTGCTTACTATGTCTACGCCCTACTCTACAGCACCTCTGAGTTTCCTGAGTACGATGTGGACACGGCCCATCACTTTGTACTCAAAAGTCTGAAAGATCACGAGCGATCTGACGACAAACAGCTGAAGGAACTTGAAAAACTGGAAAGAGGCCTGAATGATATCACATCGCTCAAGATAAAAATCGACAGCCTGGGGTTTGAAGAAGCGCTATCTGCTCATACTATCGAACGATATGAGCACTTTATGAGCCTTTATCCAAGTGCTACTCAATTCGAAACTGCCATCAACAAAAGAAATGCACTTATCTACGCCAATGTCACT
>JAVKDO010000050.1:0-56887 GCA_040222235.1 Cyclobacteriaceae bacterium | reverse complement strand
ATTAGTGTCAATGAATATATAAAAGGTTTTACAGGTGATGAAAATGATCAGGTTAGTGGAATAGAGCTGATTGAACCCGGCTATGATATCATCCCTATGATATTAGAAGCTTCCAGTGTTCCTGGAGCAGACTTCAAGATTATTGCTTCACCGTGGAGCCCTCCTTCCTGGATGAAATCAGGAGAAACTGCCGAGATGACTAATGGGAGCCTCCTTCCTCAGTATTATGGGCTTTGGGCAGAATATCTATCAAAATATGTAAGTGCTTATAAAGAGCAAGGAATTACCTTATGGGGAATCACTCCACAAAATGAGCCGCTGCATGCCCATGATGCTCGATGGGATAGCAATGGACTGACCCCAGAGCAGGGTCGCGACTTTTTAAGAGATCACCTTGGTCCTCAGCTCGTCAGTGATGGTCATCTGAATCTTGACGATTTGGATGCAGGATTAAGGGTACTGATCTATGACCACAATAAATCTGTGATGAACGACTATGTAGCTCCTACATACAATGACCCGGAAGCATCGAAATACGCATGGGGAACTGCATTTCATTGGTATGCCAACTCTGAGCTGGATGAGAATAACTGGTATGCTGAAGAACTAGACAAGTTGCGTACAACTTGGCCGAATAAAGGAATGATTCATTCCGAATCAAGTATAGACATTGATGCCGATGACCCGATTGGCCAATATTGGAGAGAGAGTACTGACTATGCCGGTGTTTTTGTGCCGTTTGACACCTACGCTTACGATATTATTACTGATCTGAATCACGGAGCTCAAGGATACGTTGAGTGGTGTATCATCCTTAGCAATGAGGGCCAACCAAATCCTTACGATAACTTCAATAGCGCACCTGTGCTGATCAACCCGGTCACAGATGAGGTGATTTACACACCTCTCTATTATCTACTAAGCCACTTTAGCAAGTTCATTCGCCCTGAGGCGCGAAGAATAGGAATAGAAGGTGAAGAAGTCGAGGGCCTGATCTACACGGCTGCAAAAAACACGGACGGCTCGATTGTGGTGGTTGTTTTTAACAGATCTGAAGAGAGTCATGAACTATCAATAACTCTGGAATCAGCCTCTTATACGACCCAAATCGCTCCCAGAGCCATGCAAACGGTTCATTTCATTAGCAAGAAAGGCTCAGCATAATATCTGGTAACTTTGACAGACGTTAATTTTTGAAAAGAAATCAACCAATGAAAAAAATCACGTTACCTCCATTAGTCTTCGGCATTTTACTTTTTTTCGGCAATTGCTCTAGTCCTAGCAAGAAAATCGACGAAGAACAAGGCCCTAAGACCGTCTATGCAAGTGAGATTATTCCATTTTTTGATCACTGGAATTTGATATTAGGTGATGGGGCTAATGCTGGTCAAGTAACTACTTTTGAGCATCAAGATTATTTTTATACCACAGATGATGAAAATGGAGATTGGGTAGTTTATAAAGCTCCCAATGCAGGAGATACTCATGGTACTTCCAACAATACAAGAACCGAATTGGCTCAATTGAAAAAATGGTTCCCGTTGACCGATGCTAAATTGTCTGCTAAGCTCAAAGTAATGAATGTATCGAGCACAGGCGATGCTCGGGTGGCGGCTTCCTATTCAGTCGTAGTTGGTCAGATACACAGTGCCGATGGGCATGAGAACGAACCCCTTAAGATATTTTACAAGAAATTCCCAGGTCATACAAAAGGCTCTGTTTTTTGGCACTATGAAATCAATACAGCCGGTGATGACAATTCCGGTAGGTGGGATTATTCAACGGCCGTTTGGGGGAATGACTTTTCTGTAGTTGGCCCAGAAGAAGCCACCTATCCGGAAGAGCCTCTGGACGGTATCGAACTCGGTGAAGAGTTCAGCTATGAAATCGAAGTTAAAGAGGGTGTGATGTACCTGACCTTTACTAGCGAGGGGCATGGATCAAAAACATTTACAAAGAACTTAATAGAATCTGAATACACGACCCGAGCTGATATTCCGCAGCAAACGCAGGATCTGTTCGTACCTATAGGTCAAGACGGAGTAGAACGTGAAAACGCATATGCTGATGAGGGTCTATTCTTTAAGTTAGGTTGCTATAATCAGACCAATGGGAAATCTCCAGAAGAAAACATGAACTGGTGCTCTGGTGCTGACACGTATGATGGTGATATCTTAAAACAATATGAAACCGGGAATTACGCAGAAGTTTGGTTCAGATCCGCAAGTATCTACGTAAGTGATGCTGCAGTCTCTAACAAAGGGTACTTCACCAAAAATGATTGAGCCATATCCTTAAACCTAATCTTCGTACTAGGTAGTTGCTTGGATAATGGAGTTGGAGGAAAATTTTGAGGTTGCTACATAGCGTAGCTCCCACGCTCCGAGAAAGCTACGCGGATGGGAAGGCAAGAGTTTTCATCTTTCTAATCTGCCACAGACAAGAAGGTGCGATGAGCTTGGGAAGATTCACCAATCGCAGTTTAAGAATATACACATGTCAAAACCCGATTGGTTGGGTACAATTCAGCAAAGCGTGGGATAAACATTTTTAAAATAACTCTAATTGATGTATCTCGCTAGCCGATCTAACAGAGGACACCATGGAAGACAACAGACTGCTCAATTATATTAAAAGTGTATTAGAAAATATGCCAACCGGATGGTTAAGTCTGACAACACATCGACTAGACATTTATGATGAGAATTTGGCGAAAACTCAATTCACAGATCAATTTGAAAGCCTTTTTAACAGTAATAATTCTGATCCGATGGCGCTCGGAGCAGCACTCCATGAATTGCCTACTGCCTACGATTATATCAGATTAGGTCATCCATTGTCCTGTGTGCTAGAATGGACCATTGCTCACTTGCACCATATAAATCCAAAAGATGTAATCAGCTTTTCATCACAGACCGCTCCTATATTGGCGATTCTGAGAAAAAATCTGTTGGCAAATAAAAACACCCAAATTGCCTATACAGGTGAACTACCGGCCTATTTTGATGCCGAAGTACTGCGGCGTGTTTACGGATACAAATTTGAGTTGGAGCGTGTTGAGCAAGTAGCTGCCATTTCCAAGTTTGATGGCAGTACCGTTTTCATGTCACAGCGAGGTGAATTTTCTAGTACTGATCTTCCTGAAAACGTTGACTTTTTCATCATTGGGTATGCTCAACTTGGCAGTCTGGTATTGGCAAATGGTGAGCAAAGTGAAAGCTACATCTCAGAAATTCAGCATGTAAGAAGAAGAGAGACCATTGCAATGACCCCAGCCAATTGTCTTGCCGCCTTAGAGTCACTTGTCTTGGACACTACCAGCAGTGTCGATAGCTATCGTGAAGCTGTCGAGACAGATAAAACAGTGGTTTTGGATTCCATTGCAGGTATTACCAGTTCTAATACGAAGGCACTCGTGGGTTCTAGCGGACTATCTATTCAGTATGCAATTATGATGGGCCTAGTTCACGATGCAATAGAAAATCACAAAGGAAAGGCGATCAAGTTTGTTGTTCCTCCAAATTGCTATGGTGGCACCAATGATCAAGCTAGGCGCGTGGCTGCTTGTATTGAAAATGTCGAAGTGGTGGACTTACCAGTGGATGGTGATCATGACATGGTGCAAAGCATTGATACCGTATTAGACAAAATTGCGAAGGAAGATACCATCCCCTATATCATCGCCGAAATCCCAACTAATCCTCGAGTCGAAGTTCCAGATCTTATCAAACTAAGAGAGGCTTTAAGCAAAGCCCGCAAAACTGCTACTGGTGAAATGGCTATCGATCCAGTTTTTATACTAGATCAGACGTTTTGTCCTAATGTGCACTTTTTAGGTGAAGGTGAAATACTCTCAACAGTTCGGACTATCTCGTATGTGAGTGGGTCAAAATTTCCAAGCGGTGGCCAATGTACCGCAGGCTACTGTGTAGGAAATGAAAAGACGGAAGCTTTGATGGAGAAAGTTGAGTTGCACCTTAGAATTTGTGATAACGAGGCTACAAGTCTTCAACTGGAAATACTGGCAAAACAAATGCCCTCAATGAACCAGAGGATTAAGGATGCTTATGCGAATACGCGTGAATTTGTCAACTTCATCAACGCTACTTTGCCTAACGCAAAAATCAATTTTGTTTCAGAAGAACTGGCAAAACAGGGATTTACTCCATCTGTCTTTTCGCTAGACCTTCCCACCAGAGGGAATACTGATGAAGAAAGAGAAGCTTATAAAAGATCCCTAAATCACAAATTGATCGATTTGATGATCACCAAAATCCCCGATGAAAGTAGGCACTGTGTAAGCTATGGCCAGTTAAGTGGCTGCTATTGGACTATACCTGCAACATCTACACAGGGGACAACCAAAGAAGGCGACAAGGATTACATTGCCCGTGTGGCATTGTCACCAAACATGGATCTTGAACTTCATAAAAAAGTCTTTTTAGATTTTGTTGGAGGCCTATAGTGCCTAACAGAGTATAAAGGCTGTTGCTGGTTGGGGTTCGGGTCCTTAACTCCTCTCCCATATTGGTGTTCCTCACCAACAAGTTCATCAGTCATTGATAAAGAACATCAACGACTGGAAGCTTCACACTATCACAGATTCAGCCAATAGGTCATTTTGAATACGATGGAACGGTTCTTGGTATTCAAGAACCTTGGATTGTCGGCGAAGTAATTGTCGGTATACACCAGGAAGAAGTCTGAGACCGGCTTGAAGCGCCATTGTAGCCGAGCATTGAGGTTGATATTGTCAATCTGATTGTTGTACTGGAGTAGTGTCGTAAAGAAGAAAGAGCGGCTGAAGGTCAAATCAAATCTGGGGCCGACCAGTATCAAATCAGCATCGTTGTAAGGATCGGGTAGGTCAATTCTGCTAAGGTCATAATCCATTGATAGTATGGCATACGGCTGTATCCTGTAGTTGAAACTACCTCGCAATCTGCTAATATTACCGTTAAAATATTCTCCTATTTCACCATTGAGGCGTACAAAGAATAGCTTCCGATTGTTGGACGAATACTCCCAGCGCAACGCATAGTACTCATACTCGGTATCTGCTGCCAACTCCTCACCATCTGTATTAGTAGGGTCAAAAGAGTCAAACAAATATGTGTAGTCATAACGTCCCTGAAGCCTGAAACTCGATTGGTTTTGCAGCTGCACCTCATAGATTACATTGACATCATGATCCGTTTTACCATAGGTCTGATTCCATCTGATGTCTGTATCGAGTGTAGGGCCATGGCGATTGATCACTTTTGATCGGGGGTAAAAGAAACGGCGGAAGTTGCCTGCGTATCTCCTGAAGTCTGTCCTTGGTACAAAACCTACCTCCGCATCAAAGTTCTCCCCGATATCCCTCACAAGGCTAAATAGATTCCATTCGGGCGTCTGATAGTTGAGACTCGCCCCGAAAGAATAATCGTCAGTGAGGTTCTCCTCCGTGAATGACTTGTGGTAGAAGACCGATGAGCGCCACTTCCCATTGGGTGTCCGAAGTGAAGTCTCCATGCCCACTACCCTATTGTAATGGTCTGGAGATACATTGTACTCCTTGTCCGGATCATAAAACAGCGCTTGTTTGTTCACCATGAAAGCTGAGACATTACTGTTGCCACCCAGCTGTCTCTGTACTACTGCCATACCGTAGTTGGTGGCCGGTATGCCGCCTTCCTCCACCTCATCCGTCTGCATATTGAGCAGGCCAACGCGCCAGTTTTGATTGATCTTGCCACTTAGTCGCATGCCAAAATCGATCTTGTTTTGGATGTTGGTATCATTGATGGTGTCCTTCGCTATGCCAATGCGTCGCGAGAAAAACGGTCGGGTATTTCTGCCCCCAAACTCCCCAAAGAGATCCGCATTTTCTAAGAAAAACTGCCTCCGTTCTGGGAAGAACAGTTCGAATCGGGATAAGTTGGTCTGCTGACGGTCCACCTCCACCTGGCTAAAGTCTGGGTTGAAAGTAAGGTCCAGGTTGAGTGATGAGGTTACAGCGATTTTGGCATCACCGCCTGCACTAATCGAATAGTCAGTAGGCACACCATTTTCCTGATCTGTGATACTACTACCCGCCACAAAGGGTATCAAAGCAATGTTAGCACCCGGCTTCTTCAATGGTGTCTCAAAGTACATGTCACCGGAAAATGCCAGTGTCGCGGGCCCATAACCTCTTGGGATGGCAGCCCAGTTGGTTCGCTCATTGTGCTTATTGTCAATGCGTAGGAAATTGAGCCGCCAGTGATCCGACCCACTCTCATAGCGGAGCGTTTTGAGTGGGATGGCAAACTCCGCCACCCAATAGCCGTCGTGCACTTTCACACCTGAAAACCATTTGTTATCCCAAGACACGTCCACTCGACCGTTACCCCCATTGGCAACAAGACCTTCTCGCTGGACACCATAAGGGTTGAGTGCGAAGTTGAAAGCGTTATTATTATCTGCAAAGGTGTCGAAGATCAGGTGAAACCCATCAATCTCTGGCCCCTGAAAGTCGCGCCTTAGTGAAGTGATGATGTTCTTACCAGGAATCGTATCATACATGATAGCCACCGCATAGATGAAATTGTCGTCATAGGCGATTCTGGCTTCCGTTCGCGCTAGCGCAAAAGAAGTGTCATAGGGAAAGGTCTGAAAAAAGTCAGTCGCTATGTTGGCCTCAGCCCAAGTATCTTCATCCATTATACCATCCAACTTGATCTCGTCGATGGCCTTTTTGACAAACAGTTCCTTTTTTACTCCAGGTTGTGCTAATGCGCTAATGCTTAAGAAACCTAGCAGTCCAACTAACCAAAAAATATATCTCGTCATTACCAGGTAATCTATGTTGATCACCTAGCGGAAAAAAGTGAGTTATGACTAATGCAGAAAAGCGGATTTCAATGGTAGCCTGTGGTGTAAATGAATTGGAAAACACAGCTCGGATCATATCCTTGATGTGGGGTGGACACTACGCTAAGGTGCTGACTTACTAACCTGCTACAATCAAGCCAGTAATATAAGACTGGCACATTTTCTTTGAGCCCACATAGACAATGCTGTAGTCCCGCATGACAACCCAGTCTTCATTTACTTTAGCTATTTTGAATCCATTTTTACTATTCTTCGAAAATATTTGACTTAAAAAATTCATAGCGCAAGGGGTTTATTCAAGCTTCACTAATAAGACGTTTAGGGTGATTGTATACCCAACCGTTGTGTTTGAAAAAGTTATGTTCGCTCTATCCTTTTAATAGACAGCATGATGGCAATTAGCTTTGTATCATTGCTCTTATCTAGCGTACAATGAGAATAAACTCTTCTGACAGCCCCAATTCATGTTGGATTTTGAGTGAATAGGAACCTGCTCTCAGCCCATAGGTAGATATTTCCGAAGTGCTACCGACAATGCCCTTTTTCATCAGCTGCCCTTTTATAGAGTAAATCCACCATGAGGAATTGATGGTTGTCCCTGTGATCTTTACAGACGAATGAGCGGATAATGGATTCGGATATACTAATAGGTCAGACCTGGCATTATCGATCCAAACCGATGCAAGATCAAAAAACTCAGTGGTGCCATCATAATCGGTTTGCGATAGCCTATAATACAAAAACCCGCTGAAGCTCTCATGAACCTGATCAATATGGATGTAGGTGCTCGCTTCATTAGTTATTCCTGCGCCAGTCACCGTGGCTATCTCATCGAAATGCTCACCATCGGTCGATCTCTCAAGGGTAAAGAACTCGTTGTTCTGCTCAGTAGCTGTCGACCAGGTGAGTGCTACTTCTGACTCATCATATTCAGCGTCAAACCATAGAAGTGTCACCGGCAAAGGGGTAGTGCAGCTTGAGGTCAGCGAACACAATCCAGGGTTTTCTGCATTCAGGTCATCGATGGATTTCACTGCTCCTCCTGTACCCGTGATACTGGCACTACCTGAGGTCGACTCAGCATATATATTTCCATTGTTGGTGATATTTGATCCACTACCCAAATCAAAATCCCCTCCGACAACTAAGTTGCCGCCGCTGGTCACATCTATCCCATTCAGAGCTCCATTGGATACTAGCAGATCACCTTGTATCAATAGCACCCCACCACTGCCAATATCTATCGAAATATTACTCCCAGCGTTGTTCTCAAGGATGAGGTTTCCCTCGACAATGAAAACGGCATTAGCAGCAATGGAAGCATTATTTGAGTTGGCACTCCAAACAATATCTTGTGTAATAATGAAGTCGGCATTGGCTGTAATCGATCCGTCGCTATTCGTATTGAATCGGAGGGCACCATTTCTCGTAATGGGATTGCCGGTAGATATGACGATGGTCTCATTGTCAATAGCCGTCGGTGGTGCTACCCCACCGCTCCAGTTGGCATCTGTCTCCCAGCTACCCGATCCTGTAGAGGTCTGCCCATGAGCGAAAAAGCAAGAAAGGCCTGCTATTAGAAACAAGATATGTTTCAACTTCCTGGCGCTAGCATACAAACCACTCTTGTATATCATGGCCGCTTCATTTCTTTCTTGGACATTGATGCCTTCGTACTCAGTGCCATACCGCAGTTTATCAGAATATCCCTCAGTGATATTTTGACTGATTCGTACAGCACTATAAAAAAGCTGGAAAAGATTTGTTTGTCGATCATGTTCTTGTTCGTTGTACGGTTGCTTCATTGACGTTCAAAAATGGAATTACCCAACCCGCTCATGAAGATTTCTTAGGTTGCAAATGGTTAGCAGCGTGAATGTTTTATTAGTCCCCGCTTGACTTGATTAAGAAGGGAAGCTTTCGCCTCCCCCTTATCAAACTGACTATTGTCGTGGAGTAAACTCTCCCGTTTTAAAAGAAAGCCCCGATACTATTCGGGACTCTCAGTAACCAGCTATAGTTTATCTTATCAGCACGCGTGAATGAAGGAGCACTTCTTCACTCGTGCTTACTCTTATCAATACCATACCCTTCCTACCGGAAAAGTCTAATTCGCACCTGTCAGTCATCAACATCTCCTGCTGCTGAATCAACTGACCCGTCAACGTCATCACCTCTATACTAAACTTCTCATACATGTCACCCAACTCAATCTGCACTTTATCTGATGTTGGGTTAGGATAAACTCGGATCTCAGGAGATGGAGTATCTTCCAAAGCTGTGATCACAAAGGTCGCTTCGGCGCACAATGAGGTGACCGTGCAGAGACCGTTGCTCACCTCTACATAGTACTCGCCGTTTTCAATTGGCTTGAAGGCGGCCTCAGTCGCTCCTGATATTGGCAAGTCAGTTGAACAGTCGTACCATTGGTAAGTATCTCCGGCATTCATCTCTGTGAGGGTCAGCCCATCTCCGTCTATCTCAAGCTCCGCAGTTGGTTCCGGTAGGACGGTCAGATCCAAAGTAGCCGTACTGTCGCAACCCACGCTATTCGCGAGTAAGGTTTCGTAGCTGCCTGATGCATCATAGGTGCTACCCTCCCACTCGTAGCTACCGCAGGCTTCTACAGCGGCCGCACCACTGGTGCTGTCTTCGATGATCAAGGTAAGCAATGCCGTACTATCGCAACCCAGCGTGTTGGTCAACAAGAGCTCGAATGATCCCGACTCGGTGTAGGTAGACCCGCCCCACTCATAGCTATCGCAAGTCTGTACTACTGACAGACTCAATGAAGAGCTAAGGATGGTAAGATCCAAGGTGGCAGTGCTATCACATCCTGCAGCGTTCACTAATGTCTTTTCGTAGCTGCCACTAGCAGTGTATTCGTCCTCTTCCCAGATGTAGCTACCGCAAACACTGACCTCCATCGCTCCTGCTGTTGGCTCGAGGATCGTAAGGTTTAGAGTAGCGGTACTATCGCAACCGGCGGCATTGGTTAGCAATTCTTGGTAAGTACCAGAGGTGGTGAAGGTCGTGCCATTCCACTCGTAGCTTTCACAAACTGCGATCTCTTCTTCACTGGTCGTTGGTTGTAGGATGGTGAGGTTGAGGGTAGCGGTGCTATCGCAACCAGCTGCATTGGTGAATAATTCCTGATAAGTGCCAGGGGTGGTAAAGGTCTGACCATTCCATTCGTAGAGCTCGCAAGCTTTCACCGTTTTCTCACTGGAGGTCGCATCTAAAATAGTTAGGTTCAATATCACCAGACTATCATAAGTAGGTGTGATAGCGTATAGCTTCTCATAAGTATCAGACCTGGTGAGACGATCCCCGTCAAAAAGAAAATATTCGCAGGCAGTTTTGGCTATTTCATTTATTTCCCCATCCCCGACGAATTCAATCCCAAAACCAGTTCCACCTACTGCATTAACAAAACCTCCTACATCCCCGGATTCGAAAGCTGCCCCGGTAAACGAGATATGTATATCATTTATATTATATAGAGAATTATGTTTGGATGCCTTCCCTTCAAAAGTCAGCTGAGCCTGATATCCACTGGCATCTATTGCCACGACAGGGGTTAATCCTTCAGGTAAATTCGCAATGGAATAATGGTTACCGTGCTCCAGAGTGCCGGAAATATTTATAAAGGTACGCTCAGCAGAGGTGATTACCATTTTACCAGATAGCGCTCCATCATTAGCTTCCATTTCGGTAAATCCTGATGACGCATTGGTGATAGCATACTGGTGTAGATAATTGCCCCGGTCATCATAAGACACCACATAGAGTTTCTTTTTATTCTTACTTATGTGAAAATTATCGGTGTAAAAATCACCTTCGGGCTCCATGTCAGCCGGGTCTATGGTAAATGTCCCAGCATCAGTATAACTATCAGCAATATTATAAGGGGATGGCAGATCATAGATCTGGACCGTGTAAATGTCAGATTCAAATACATAAAGTTGCATACCGTCATCACTAAAGCGATAAGAGTACGGCTCACTTAGTTCTGCTACCGAAAACACAGCGCCTTCCGTCAACCCACCGGAAAGGTCATGAGGAGCTGCAAGTCTTAGTTCCTTGATCTCCCTGTCTGCATAGACATAGTGAAAAATGGATAAACCGTCCTCACTTATGACCATGTTGTTAAGGGTGTATGACAAGTCGTAGAATTCATCGTCAGCATCTCTTGAGTCTAGCTGATGCACTAGCGTGTAGTCAGATCTCAAATTAAAGGGTTCTGATAATGAGAATAGTTCGAGCCCCATATAAAGATTATTACTACCACTTACATACAGCTTTGTCCCGTCTTTGCTGAAGGCCACTGAACGAGAGCCCCCGGAAACGTGACCGAAAGGTCTGAAAGCGTATGCGGTAATATTAAAAGGAAAGAGGGTATTATCATATTCATGCGAGGTTGCACCTGCGGCAATATTTCCAAATTGATTTAGCTCTTCCTGATATGCGGTAAAGGTGGGGGCAGTATGGATAATTTTGCTGCCATCAGGGCTCATTTCATAATCGACCAGTTGATAATATGCTCTTTTGCCTTCATAGGTTAGTTGCAAATCGTCTAAATAGCCGATATCCATGCTGTAGTCCAACGATGGTTCTACCACTTCCACATTGAAGTCAAAAGTAGCAGAGGACTCATATTCTGTAGTGGCGGTAACGGTAACGGTTGTACTACCCACTGAAAGCGGTATTATTTCCAGAGTATAGCCTCCACTCAGATAATTTCCTGCATGCGTTATTGTTGCTGTCGCTACTGATTCATCCGAAGAAACTGCCTCAGCTGTTAAGTCATAGTTACCGGGGTTATCGAAACTATATCCGAGCGTATAGAATACTGTGTCTGAAGTGGTGGTTCGGGTCAATTCTTCGAGCGGGTAGATCAATTCAATGGGATGATAACGGTTGAAATCAACTTTCACCCCGGTAGTGGCGGCTACTGCATTAGTTACGGAGGCAGCCTCAGCACGGGCAAAAGCGGCATCAGTAAAGGTTATCTCCAGGTTCACATCGTTACCATAATCGTGATTAACTGCCTGCCCTGCCAGTGTAATTTTGACTGAATCTCCAGCTGAATTCACTGAAGCAGCGGACGTCAGACCCTCTGGCAGGTTATTCAAATTATAATGAGTACCTGCTTCAAGAGTACCACCTGCGTTTGCAAACGTATCTCCATCAATTCTCACATTCATAAAGCCGGAGATTATCTCGCCTATATTATTACCTCTCTCAACAAAATCTTCTCCACCATACGTGAGGTAAGGAGTCACCAGAGTTACGTAGAAGTCATTATTCTCCGACTTTCTATTAAATTCATCCTCCAACCAGATTTTAATCCTAGCTGTACCTAATTGCTGATAATGCAATGTTACTGTAGTGCCCTTTTGTGATGTTGTTATGATTTCTGGATGAAATGAAATAACCCTTACCTGGATATCATCGCCATCTGGATCATAAATGGCATCAGCCATGTCGATAGTTACAGAACCATCAATTAAATAAGCGGTAAAATCTGTCACCGGATTAATGATTTCAGGTGCATTATTTAGTGCTCTTAACTTGAATAATTCTCTTCCACTCGTGCCGTCATCACCCTCAAAAAAGAGTGTTGTCTGGTGTATTGCAAGGCCACTAATGAGGTCTGTACCAGTAGGATTTACATCATACACCTGATCGGCCCCAGAGGCCAGGTCCATGGTGCCCAACTCGTAGCTACTACCGGCTAGCAATTCTTTGAGGTAATAAATGGTGCTTTCTGCTCCCACATATTCCGTGGAGGTCTCGGCAAAATTTACATCATAAAGTGCTACTGAGCCGTTCCAGGTGGTAAACCATGTCAAGCCATTGGAAGGCGCGATAAATTTGAAGACAATTTTATCTTTATATACATGGAAGATATCGGTACTTTCAATTGTCCCTGCTCCTGTAGCGCTAACGGTTGAGCCGTTATAATTCAAAATAGCTTCCTGGCCACTGCCATTTTCAGCAATCCAATACATGCGGCTATCGACGGTCGTAACATGCAGATCCTTTCCATTGGTATAGGTTGCTGCTAACCCTTCATCAAACCATCTGATTTCGCTCCCGTCATACAGCCAAATATTGTTGCCACTGGTCATATCATAGGCAGTGAAGTAAAGGGTGTTATTGTACGCTGCTATACTAAAACCTTCCCTATCGGGCACAGATTCATAGCCTGCATCAGCATTGATTTTTATAACTTCTGTACTAGTGTAGGCATACAATTCCCTGTTACCACCTTCTATAGCAGTGAAATAAAGCAGTGTATCTATAGCCTTCAAATTCTCAGGGTATGAGCTTGTTGCCCCAGTTGCTATATCACTTATGCGTGATGTGGTGGTTCCATCGGTCATCCACAGCTCCTGACCGAAGCTGCCGTCATCAGCTACAAAAATCATTTTATCCTGAAATACGGCAAAAGAGTTGGGCTCAATCTCACTATCACCACTTGGGTTGATATCAGCCACAAGGATCGTAGAATTACCATCATTCCGATATAGTTCTAAGCCTAGGCCTGCTTCTGATGCCGTGAAATAAATCTCGCTGTTAAGTTGTCCTATAATCTGGCCATAAGTCACTCCACTAAGGTTGACCTCCGACACTGAGCTACCATCATATACCCACAGCGTGCCATTGGCTTCATAATATAGATTATCACCAACAGAAGTCATATTAGATGCCCCACCATCTCCACTGGGATTGGACTCATGTACTAATTCAGGAACACCAAAGTCCTGCCCCACGGCTTGATTAAAAATGGCAAGTGTAACCGTGACTAATATTGTCTTGAGTTTAATTGTGTTTGTCATATTGCTGGTTGAATAGATTGATGGCATGCGTTGATTTCCTGGGTAAGACGGTCGAGAAGCATGAATACCCAACCCCCAATCGATCCTGATGCATGCTCATTCTAATAGATATGTAGACCTCCCTATGGCTGCCAATCAATCTACCGCTAATGTCACATGCTACAGCGGAAACAACCCATCAATGGGGGTTATAATATGGTTATAGTAGCTGTTATAATCGTCAAAAGAGGCGCAAAGAGGGGTACATCGGCATAAAGGATCGACTAACTTTAGGCTATCAAAACAACTAATGGTCAACTACATTTTTCTAATTGTACTTTTTTTACTCCTTCCTTTGAGTAATGTGCTATCGCAGGACTTATACCAGGAGGTAGACTCGCTCAACAAAAAAATCGAGCGGTTGCTAAAAACAGATAAGGAGGATGCCTTTCTTCTCGCAGATAGTCTACTCCGGGCGTCTGCCAAATCAGAGTGGTGGTTTGGCATCATCAATGCAAAGCACTCTTTGGGTCACTTCCATCGACTCAGTGGAGATTACGATTTGGCGAGATCTACTATCAGAGAAAATCAGAACCTGATCGAACTCCATGCGTCCGAAGTGCCTGAATATTACCAAACTACTATTCAGACGATTTTAGGTGTAAGCTACTATCACCTTGCCATACTCGATTATTATCAAGGCCACTACGATATGAGTGTCGCGAATACGCTAAAGGCTGATTCAACCTACGATCTCTATCTCAGCAACGAACCTGAGAAACTAACAATTTATAAAAATAATCTATCCACATCAGCGATGCTCCGTGGTGCGGTACTTTACACTCAAGGAAAACTTGATGCGGCTATTCCTGTGTTTGAACAAGCTATTCTGATAAGTCACGAAACTGGTAGCGAATACAATCGGGTCGTATCATTGATCAATCTGGGGTTGCTTTATAAGGATAAAGGAGATCTTAAAAAGTCGATCGAGCACCAGCAGGAAGCCTTAAACATCTCACAAGAACTGAACTATTCCACTTTGGAAGCGAACATACAATCTTCCATCGGACAGGTTTTTTATGTGATGAGGGACTATGAGCGTGCACTGGGCTATGGGCTGAGGGCCTATCGAAACCACCAACAGGCTGATGTAAAGCCTGGCATGGCCGAGGTGGCGGCCAATATAGGAGATAACTATAAGAAACTTGGCCACATAGACTCGGCTAGGTGGTATTATGATCACAGCCTTGCGCTCCATCGCGATATGGATCAACTGGATAATCAGGCCTATCTCCTGGAAAGAATCGGTGGGTTGCTGGTGGAGACGCACCAGTACGACGAAGCTTTGGCATTCATCGATGAGGGACTCGATATAGTCTCCGATCAGTCCATACCTGAAGAAGAACTGCTGCTCACAGTCGCCAAAGCAGAGACTCAGCTTGGTCTTGGTTGGGACGCTCAGGCCTTGATCACCGCAAATAAGGCATTACAGCTAGCTGAAAACACCGAAAACATCGGGTTCAAAAAAGACGTGTTTGGCGTGGCATATAGTGCTTATAAAGCCAATGGACTCTTCGAAAAAGCGCTGGAGTTCGCTGACAACTTCTCAATGCTCAAAGACAGTCTGTACACCGAAGAAAAAGCCATTGACGTGGCTAGAGTAGAATACAGACTCGCGCTAGAAGAAGAGAAAAAACTGTTGGAAGCCGAACAAAACAGGCAGATGCTCCTCGTAGAGCAGGAGCGTGAGCGTGAAAGGTTGATCCTCTATGCTGCTCTTGTAGGAGCAGTGCTGCTGCTCATCATCGCTGTGATCCTACTCAGATCCTACACCATCAAGAAAAAGTCGAATGCATTACTGGCCGAAACTAACGCTACGCTCAAAAAAGTCAGCGCAAAAGAAGCCGCTGCACTAAAAGAAGCGCTGTTGTCCAAAGAGCGCGAACTAGCGACCCTTGCCATGGCCTCTCATGAAAAAAACAAACTGCTCGACTCATTGGAAAAAACTGTGACCACTTTTGCAAGTCGCATGGATATGGACATGAAATCCAGCTTCCAGCAGATGCAGAAGACAATAAACGAAGGAAAAAACCTCGACAAAAGCTGGGATAGTTTTCTGCACAGGTTCGAAGATGTTTATCCAGGTTTCTTTGATGGTATGAAGCAAAACAACCCTGACCTTACGGTCAACGAACTTAAACTAGCTGCCTATATCAAAATTGGTATGAGTAATCAGGAAATTGCCAATGTGTCCTTCTTAGCGCTAGGCACGGTCAAGAGCAACATCAACAGGCTCAAAAAGAAACTCAGCTTAGGCCCAAAAGACAAAATCCGAGATTATCTCCTGGCGATTTGATGATCACAGGGCTTTAGACTTTATGAATACATAGGACTCTATCCAGGATACCTGCTATCATTAGATAAGCTGCTACCTGGCCCTGAGGACAACATCCGGGATATGATAATGAAAGCCGTCTGAAGTAGGTAGTGTATTACATATCAGCATTATTTTTCGTATTTTAGCATTAATGATCTCCTTACTCCGCACCACCCTCTTCGTACTGCCGTGGGTACTGCTGATCGGGATACTCTCCTGGCTGCTCGTAGAAGAAAAACTAACCACTGATGACACGGCACCCACGCAGGAAGTCTACCAATCGTCGATACTGATCCGAGTCGAGCAAATGGGCAATCTTGAGCTAGTCAAGTACAACTTTCAGGAAGTGACTGAGATCAAGAAGGTCGCTGAGTCTATGGATTTCAAGTTCTTCAAGTGGAAGGCACAGACCGACTCTAAGGCGGTATTGATCAGTAGTGGGTCTGCAGTCGGTTGTATCGACCTCACTCGTCTCAAGCGATCTGATATCAGCGCAGATGGTGATACGCTCTATGTGACACTACCCGCTCCAGAGATGTGCTTCTTCAAAATCGATCTAGAGAAGTCTCGAATCTACGATCTGCAGATTGACTATCTCCTCAAGGAAGATAGAGCAGCATTTATGGAAGAGCTGTACGAGACTGCTGAGGCAAATATCAAAACCACTGCGCTGGAAATGGGCATAATCGAGCAAGCGCGCGAAAATGCTCAGGTACTCCTGCGACCACTCTTCGAGGAGATTTCTGGTAAGCCGGTCGTACTGACCTTCGGCATGGAGAGTAAAATTTTTCCCGATAGGTAAATCCAAGCACGCCATTCACTTCGTAGATAAGTCATGGCGTCATCTAAAAGACAAAAAGGCGCACACGAACAACTTAAATTAGAGCTATGACGAGCACAGAAACCCCAGCGTTAGAGAATATAAAATGGCCTGAGATTATCAGTCTTGCCGGCCTCAACGCAGCAGTAGTAATCAGCTGGATTGCCTATCACGAGTACCTACCAGTACTGGTCGAAAAATTTGACTACTACGCCTTGGTTGATTTCATTATTGGGTCCAAGGCCATCATTCTGGTGGTCGTTCCACCATTGGCAGGCTGGCTAGCGGATTATTTGATGCAGCGCCAGGGTAAGTACTTCACCATGTACACTATCGGCATAGGGGTGACCGCCATGATCTTCATGGTGGTGGCTTCTCTACTAGGTGCCGCAAGTGTTGAGACTGCCAAGCCCATCCTACCTGTGATGATCATACTCTGGCTGGTCGCTATGAACCTATTCATTAGCCCTGCCAACTCCATGATAGAGGCATTTGCACCTGTGCAAAAACTACCTGTGGTTGTAGGGTTTCTATTCCTCATCACTGAGCTGCTCTATGCGCTGGAGCCAGTAGTGGTTGACCTGGTTAGGTTTTTTGGTCCTACGCTCACCTTCATCGTAGGGGGTGTTCTTATTTCTGTTTCAGGCTACTTCTTTCAAAAGGTATCGTCTGATGAAGTGATTCTGCGTAAGCAGGAGATGATCGAAAAGCCTGCGAAGACGGTCAGTCTACTCGCCTATCTGTCCATTGTGATCGTAGGTCTGGAACTAGGTATCGGCAAAGGCTTCCTGGTAGAATACTTCCCTCATGTGCTTGAGCTACGCATAGCTGGTGCTGAAGATTATTCGGGATATATCGCCTTAGGCTTGCTGGCTTTTGCTGCGATACTCGGCTTTGGGGTTAGTGGCAAGGTGGCCAATATGGATGTGAAGCAAATACTTGTTCCTAGCTTTGTCACCCTATGTGTGGGCGTCATTCTTATTATACTAGGGAGCAATCTTACTGTACTCCTGATCGGTGGCGTCATCACTGCCGCGGCGTTCAGTTTACTCAACATTACGGGACTGCCTTACGCTTTTCAGCACCTATCGGTGAAACACATCACGTACGGTGTGGGTATTTATATTGGTGCTTCTGAGTTGTTCACCGGCCTGTTCGAATATCTACTCAGGTAAAGCCTAAACATATGTCAACCTAACAGGTGCTTAAAATAAGGGATTGTGAGGTAGCTCGATGGATAAGCCTTTGATCAGCCGTTCTCGGGTAAATGAAATAAGAAACATTATGTAGCTTAGAAGGTAGTTCGCCATCAAAGCCTACAAATCGAAACTCAATTGAGAGACATTTATCAAACACATAACGGAAAGGCTTATCGCTTTTTAACATTTGAGGGGTTTCATCAAACTATGATGAACCAAACACTAAGATTTACCCAATCTGGCAACTTTAACGATCCTCTTGATTTAAGTCTATTTCTTACGAACCTCGTGGATATCGAAGATCCTAACTCACAGAACCTTGATATCGGACGAACCCTGTTAGATCACTTTCAGAAGAAAATGTTCGGAACTGCGTACTTATGCTGTTTCTGTAAGGAGTATAAATCAGCTGATTCATATTTAATGTGGGCACATTATGGTAAATCCCATAGCCAGATGTGCTTTGAAATTGACTTTGGAACTACTAAATATCTAGGTGGGCCATCAACAGTTAGTTATCCTCCTGATCTTGTCGAATATAAGAACGAACTCCTTAAAAAAAGCAGTGAAGAAAAAGGAATTGGATGGGTACTAACGAAATCAAAAATCTGGGAACATGAAAAGGAAGTAAGATTGATTATTGACATAACCCATGAGAAACTAGACTTTTCGAACTTGTCAATTTCAGAAAATGGAGTTCACCTTTTTTACAATTTTCCTCCCACCAATGTCACTAAAATCATTTTCGGAGTGAACAGCCAGAGACATGAAGAGATCAAAACTTTGAGACTTATGCAGTCAATGAATTTGCACCCAAAATATGAAAAAATGATTATCCGAACATCTGACCTAACCCTGGACTCAATACCTCTGAACGAGAAAGAAATCGATCGCTAACAGGCGCTATCGATTATATGCCTAAGTGCATTCTGGCTGGATTCAGTGTAACTCGACCGTGAAGCTGCCTGTCCGGTAGGCAGGTCTGCCGCCGAGTTAGTTCTGTGCTTTCTGGAAAGCTTAGCTCGACAAGAGTTTTCATCATTCACTACGCAGTGGATTCAGTTACCATCAAAGCCGGCTTAATCCCTACCCATCATCACCCTCTCTAATCAACTGGATAGCATCCATGCGAATTCTCGCATTGCTGATAAGGTCTGTCAGCACATTTTTCTCGGCTAACGCCGTTCGGATTTCATCAGGTCTAATTGCTTTATTTCTTTTGTACAAAGAAGCCAAACGACCGATTTCATGATCCAACGTTTGGCTCATCCGCTGGAGGCCTGCGTCTATTTGTTCTAGTCTCAGTTGCTCAGCTACCTCTGTAGCCGTCTTGATCATATCTGGAATGATGGTGTCCACCAAAGTTTCGTTTCCGATGATGTCGTCTATGCGTCCTGGTTTCAGCTGCTTGCTGAACATGTCTACCGGATAGTCTCCTGTCACCTCCTCGCCCGAATGATTGACCACCACACGCAAAGGTGTGGCAGGCAGAGAACGATCGACATATACACCTTGTCTACCCGCCGTTTCTAGCACAAAGATCACTTCTAATAAGACGCCCGTTTCACCCGTTCCTCTCAACATGCCAAAACTAGCGCCCCCAGTACCCAAGCTCAATACCATGTCCATAGCACCAGTGACCATTGGGTGATCCCAACTGATGAAGCTAATATCTTCCCTACTCAAGGCGCGCTTCCGATCGAAGGTTACCGAGATACCTTCATCGGGGATCGATGGGAAGGCCTCTCTGTTGGTGCGTGCGGGACGCAACAAATACGTTCTCGGGGCAAGATCTTCCATTTCAATTCCAAAGTGCTCGAACACTTTGGTCATATAAATCTCAAGTCCTAAGTCTTGGTCAGCAACTTTGATTTTGTCTACTAACTTCTCTGCTATCAGTGGTCTGAAGGAGTTCATTTCAAGCAGTCTATCTCGGCCATTCGCTAAGGTTTGCTTTAACTCATTTTGGTAGACTGAAGTATCAGCAATCAACGAATGCTGCGTACTTATATCTGTCGAAGAAGCAGCCAAAGCCATATCTACCAGGCGATCAGCAAACAGTTGCCCGATCTGATTTCCACCTTCTATGTTTTCATTAAAAGCATTTAAACCTTCATGAAACCAACGTATCAATACTTCCTGCGGGCTGCCTTTCAAGTAAGGCACGTGTATTTGTATGTCTTCTGACTGCCCAATCCGATCTAAGCGGCCGATACGCTGCTCCAATAGCTCTGGGTGCACTGGTAAATCGAATAGCACTAAGTGATGTGCAAATTGAAAATTTCTTCCTTCGCTACCGATCTCAGAACAAAGCAATATTCTAGCGCCATCGGCTTCTGCAAACCAAGCAGCATTCCTATCGCGCTGTACAATAGTGAGGTCTTCATGAAACACCCCTACTTTGGCACTACTCAGTTTTTGCAAGGCTTTTTCTAACGCCAATACTTTGGCCTTGCTCCTACAAATCAAGAGCACTTTGGCTGGTTTTAGTTGTGCTAACAGATCTACTAACCATGCAACCCGTGGGTCTTCTGAAAACCAAAACTTCTGCCTTACAGCATCACTAATATGAGTCTGCCTGTCAACAGCATATTCTTTCGACAAGCGCTGTACCCATTCCTCTTGATTGGCCTTTGCCACTAAAGGAATCAGATGAGCCTTTCGGGTTGGGAAACCGCTCATCGCCGCACGTGTATTCCTAAATACCACACGTCCAGGGCCATGTTGATCTAATAAATCCTCGATTAACTGATTTTTGGCTACAGTTCCTTTTTCCTCCATCTGAGCCATTCTTTCTTCACCAAAAATGGTTGCCAGCATGGCCTTGTCTTTATCCTTTAGGGGCTTCCCCAGAGACAAGTCCTCTACGATATTGGCGATAGCCGAATGATCCTGCGACTCGTTGATAAACTCATCATAATCAGCATACCGCTCTGGGTCTAGCAATCTTAGTCGCGCAAAATGACTCTCTACCCCCAACTGCTCCGGCGTTGCTGTTAGCAGCAACAGTCCTTTCGCTACTTTGCTCAACAATTCGACAATCCCATACTCCGGACTTGCCTTCTCTAGCGACCACTCCAGATGATGCGCTTCATCCACCACCAGCATATCCCAATCTGCCAAAACCGCTTGACGCGCACGTTTTGGGGAATTGGCTAAGAAGGCCGTGCTACAGATAATCAATTGGTCATCTAGAAAAGGATTCCCCTCAGGAGCACTATCATCCAGTGCCGCACAGCGCTCTTCATCAAAAATGTGGAACCATAGATTGAAACGCCTCAGCATTTCAACAAACCACTGGTGAATCAAAGAGTCAGGCACCAATATCAATATGCGTGACACCTGACCACTCAACAACAGACGATGTAGGATCAAACAAGCTTCAATCGTTTTACCCAATCCTACCTGATCAGAAAGTAGCACGCGAGGTGCATAGCGCGAACTTACTTCATGTGCGATGTAGAGCTGATGAGGAATAAGGTCTATCCGCCCCCCTACGAATCCATTAATAGGTGAGATTCTACGCTTATGATCATATTCCAACGTGCTTCTACGCAGAGCAAATACATCCGGGGATTCTACATCGCCAATCAACAGGCGATCACTGACACCATGCTGGACGGATACATCGCCTAAATCGGCTTCCGACAAGACACCCTCTTTTCCTATGTACAAGAGCAACTCACCATTGTCTTGCACCCGCTCTATAACAAATGGCCGCTTGCTGGTATCCACCACGGTATCACCCGACTTAAAAATGACTCTGCGCAATGGAGCATTGGCGAGAGCATACTGTCGTGTCTCACCAGCAGCAGGGAAATGTACTTCTACACGATTCTTGTTTGCTTCAACGATAACACCTACCCCCAGCTCAGGCTCACCCTCGCTCGTCCACCTTTGATTTGGATAGAAATCCTCCATATGCTCTTCTACTTCAAACTCAACTAACTTCTAAAAAACCGCAAGGTCTTCAAATTTCAGCTGCATCAATAAGAACTGAATAGCTATATTTCTAACTAGTTGAGTTCGACAGATAAATATGGCCAAACTCTGAATTGAAAATATTGATAATACTGCGATAACTAGTTCTTACGCGGGAGTTGTAGAATATCGCATACTTGGAAACAAAGACAACCGCATTCGAATCGGATGCTAGTTACACGCTTGGTCTATCCTATTCATTGGCAATCGAAACTCCATCTACCGAGAATGACACACCTTGCTGGCCATTCGTAGAGATCATAATGGCCTGAATCAAGGGTTTCATAGCAGGGTTACGGGCTGACCAGGTCACGATGAAGTTCGCTCCACTGCCTCCCAGGTCATCCTGCTCATCGACCACATAGTCAATGGTGGCCATAGGATTGAGGTAAAAGGGCTGATCCAGATACTCCCGCACCAAGGCACCTCTAGTATCATAGTAGTCAATGGTGCTGACAAACAGGGTATCCTTAAAACTGGTGTTGCGGATACTTAGCGTCGCGGTGAGCAAAAATCGGGTATCCTTCGTACTACTGTAGATGTGAGAATAAATCGGCACATACACTGTATCTGCTATGAGGTAGTCACCGGGCACAGCTTTAGAGATAAGGTTTTGATCCATCACCTTTTCTGAGTAGGTGTCTTTATTGGGGTCAGTGTTGAAGCATGACACCATAGTAAAACATAGCGCTGAGGTTAATAGTCGTAGAATCATACTGATGCTGAATTTAGATTGTTTGGTGGTTCCTTGTTTCATAACGATAATTAATCGGTATGTGTAAGTTCCGCACCATTTCGGGCGGTTTCCTGACCGTTGGTATTGAGCGTCATTTTCGACAATGTCTTACCTCCCTTGATCCCAAAATCAAGCGTGCGAATCGGGAATGGAATAGTAATCCCATTTTCATCAAACGCCTTTTTTACGGCCATAATAGCGTCGCTCTTTGCTGTTAGATAGCCTGGCTCATCAGGGTATTGGATCCAGATCATCAAGGTAAAATTGATCGAACTATCAGCGAATTCATTATAGACTAGTTGGACTTCCTTGCCTTTCAGGAGGTAGGGCATTTTTGAAACCGACTCGATGGCTACCTCCTTCACAAAGTCAAGATCTTCGGCATAGGACACTCCGATTTCAAGATCTATTCTTCGGTCGTTGGTCTTGGTAAAGTTGGTGACTGGGGACTGAAACACGTCCTTGTTTGGAATAATGACGTGCAATCCCTGAAAAGTACGAATTACGGTTACGCGCAAATCGATCTTCTCTACTGTTCCAAAAAATTCTTTGGTTTGAATGATATCTCCTACCCTAATGGGCTTCCTAAATGCTAGCAGTATACCTGAGATGAAATTGGCTGTAATATCTTGAAAGGCAAAACCGATGGCCAAACCTATAATACCTGCGCCCGCGAGCAGTGAGGTAACAGTCTGCTGTAAGTGGAGCACATTGAGCGCCATGATCAAACCAATCCCAAGCGTCATCAGGTAGAATACATTAGAGAATAAGCTGCTGATCGCACCTCTATCTGAGAAACGGTCGAACAGCCTTGCCGAAACCATACGCACCGCCTGGGCTATACCATAAAATACAACTAGCACTATGATAGCAACAGCCATATTGGGCAGCATTGCCGTCAATGTCTCCAACCAGAGCTCAAATTTTCCAGTCAGTATATCTATCGCTTTATTTAAATCAAATTTCATATCTCATTACAAATTGGTCAGAAAAAAGCCTGCTCACTGATTCGTAGCGGCAGGCTCCTAATACAACAAATAATCTTATTGCGACTAGTTTCTAGTTGATCGCATTCTTTAGCTTCTGGACATATTCTTTGCCCTTTTCAGCTTGTTGGTCAACAGTCTTCGACAGAATGCGCTTCGCCTCGTCGAGCTTATCTGAAGTCACCTCTTCTAGTTCCTCTCTCCTATCTTCAAAATCGTTCACTAGTCTTCTACGTGTCTTCTGTCCTTTTCTTGGAGCGGTGAGATAGCCTACGCTTAGTCCTGCTGCCGCACCTATAATGAATGTCAATAATGTTCTTGCAAATTTCATATTCGTATTGTTTAAATGTTGTGTAGTTCTGAGACTTTCAGAACATTTTAAGTTTGGGTATTCTTAGCTTTTAGCAGAAAAGGCCGTCATCATCCAGTGATTCTTCTCTACAGCTTTCACAAATCCTTTGGCCATGTCTTCCGTTCCGCTATCACCGTGTTCTATTGCTACCTCAATCACTTTAAATAAGTGCTCAAGTAGTATCTCATAATCTTTCAATATTTCTTGCACCATTTCCATAGCGGCCAAGTCAGTACCCGACTCCTTGATCTCTGAAGTTTCGAGATACTCTCTCATGGTACTGAGTGGAGTTTGACCAAATACTCTAATTAGCTCTGCGATATCATCGATCACCACCTTGCTGAAGTTGTACTGAACTTCGAACTTTTCATGTATATCGAAGAAGTCTGCTCCTTTGACATTCCAGTGAAAGTTTCTCAACTTCTGATAGTGTACTGAAAAGTTGGCGAGTAATCGATTCATGGATTCTACCAACTCAGCTGTTTCGAGTTTTGAATAGCCGAGTCTGGCGAATGATCGTTGCTTCAATTCTTCCTTTGGTTGCTTTAATTGGATAGTTTCGTTATTCATAATTTTTATTTTTTGATTCCAGTTACCCCCTCTTATACTAACATCAAGCCAGGTACAAAAAGTGCGCGAAATGGGAGGATTAGCATTTTCTGGTAAGAGAAATAGGGGAACTCATGCCCGATCTGTGGATAATATTCCCCAACTATCTAGGCAGGGAGATAGTGAAGGTTGTGCCTTGATCCAACTCGCTGGAAACGTCAATCTCACCTCCATGGCTATTGATAATATTTTGTACGCTGGTAAGGCCCAATCCAGTACCTTCTTTCTTGGCGGTGTAGAAAGGCTCGAATAGCTGATTGATGTTCTCCTGAGAAATCCCTCGCCCGTTATCACGAATGATGATCAAGACGAATCTGTCTTGTGCTAAGCTTTGAATGGTGAGATGACCTTCACCTGGTCGCATCGCCTCAATCGCATTAACCAATAAATTAACGATAGCTACCTGAAACTGGTCAGTGTCCAAAGGATAGTCTAATGGCTCCTCGGTGAGTTCCAGGGTAAGCTTCATATCCTGAAGTTTGAGTCGATCAGTCACCAACTCTAGTGATGAATGTAGTATTTCATTGACTGGCTGAGAGAGACGGTTGAGCGACTTTGGTTTTGAAGAGTTGAGCAGGTCAGAAATGAGCTTCCCTATCCTGTCAGCATTGCGCTTGATGATGCTAAAGTAAAGGTCCGCATCCTCTACTTCTTCAGGTACTTCATCCCTCAACTGATCGAGTGCCAGCGTGAGATTCGTAAGGGGGTTTCGGACTTCATGCGCAATTGATCGGGCGATCTTGCCCGTGACGGCTAGCTTCTCGGCTCTCAGAATTCCCCGCTCGGCAAGCTTTCGCTTGGTCATATCTCGGATGACGCCTAGGAATATTTGGTGACCCAGTGCTGCATCTTCTATTAATACACAGTTGATACAACAGGACTTGATATGTTCATCTTTGGTAAGAAGTTGGAACTCCACCTCCTCGACTCCCTCACCTCGACGGACGAGCATAATAAAGGTGTTGAAGTCCTCGTCACTTTGAAACAGAATGCGAATATTGAACTCTTTAAGCTCATCAGGAGTGTAGCCAAATAAAGCACTCAACGCCTTGTTGGCATCCATCAACTTACACTGCTCATCAGCAGCAAAGATTGGATCCATGGATTCTTCAAAGAGCGTGCGGAAGCGCTCATCCGTGCTGTCCGCCTCTACGAGCGCCAGCTTATACTCTGAGATATCCTGAAAGGTCACCGTGAAACCATCCTCTAATTTCACTGCCGATATTTTGAACCATCTATCTTCTTCAAGGCTGGGATAATGCTGCTCAAAAACCAGCGACTCCCCGGTCTCCACTACTGACTTATACTTGTCAAACAATCCAGTCTCACCATTCTCCGGCATGACGGTCAATAGATTTTGGTTGATGAGCTTCTCAGCTGGCAAGCCCACCATGCTGAGAGCGATCTCATTGACATATACCCAACGGAAGTCTTCAATCTGTCCATCTTCGGAGCGAATACTCTGAAATGACATAATACCGTCCAGGGCACTATCTAAGATGCTCTTTAGAAAAACTGGACTCTCTACAAGGTGCGCTTCGTTGGGTTTCCTCATTGTTAATCAGTGATATTAGGCCTCAATTCCATAAGCCTTCATTTTGTTATAGAGCGTTTTACGATCTACATCTAGCAGTTCTGCTGTCTTGGTTTTGTTGCCAGCGCTTCTTTCAAGTACCTCAATGATTGCTCTTTTCTCCGCCTGTTCTGCCACTTCCTTGAGAGTAGTTGGGGTGCCATCACTCTCTCTCATGTTGTGAATAGAACCTACAGCGGTGGTTGCAATCTCTTGAGGTAGATGCTCGGTATTCACCTTATCATCACCACATAGCAGCACGGCTCGCTTCACGACATTACCCAGCTCTCGGAGATTTCCATGCCAATAATATGATTTGAGGGTCATCATTGCCTCCTTCTCAAACCCAAGAATACTCTTATCCAGTTGCTCGTTGGCAAGCTTTAAGAAGTACTGTGCAAAAATTGAAATATCTTCCTGTCGCTTACGAAGGGGACTCAATTCAATTGTGAATTCGCTGAGTCGATGATATATATCTTCACGAAATTCGCCTTTCTCTACAGCGGCTTTCAAGTTTTCATTTGTGGCCACAATGACACGAACGTCTACCGCAATCGGCTTGGCATCTCCTACACGTTTCACGACTCGCTCTTGTAGCACTCTTAGTAGCTTGATCTGATTGTCGTAAGTCAGATTTCCTATTTCATCAAGAAAAAGTGTGCCGCCATGTGCCAGTTCAAAGCACCCTTTCTTGTCAGCAATGGCACCCGTAAAGGCTCCTTTGATATGACCAAAGAGTTCACTCCCCGCTAATTCGTGAGGTAGTGCGCCACAATCTACTGCCACAAAAGGCTGATCACTGCGCTTGCTCTTGCCATGAATTGACTGTGCTACATATTCCTTACCTGTGCCTGTCTCACCCTCGATGATTACCGACATGTCCGTCGGCGCAATCAGCTCTATGTGCTTTTGAACTAACTGTGCCTGTTGGCTGCTACCAACGACGTAGGCTTTATCAATTTTAGCAGGCGCTTTTTTTGGTTTCGGAGAATCAGACTTAGGTGACGGATCTGCCTTACTGCTAAGTGCCCTTTGTACTGTAAGTAGTATCTCATCGGGATAGAGCGGCTTGGTGACATAGTCGAACGCACCACGGCGAAGGGCATCTACCGCAATCTTGACATCAGAGTAACCAGTGATAATAATGACCTGAGTCGACGAAGAGATGATTTTTATTTTCTGGAGTATCTCCAGCCCATTGTAATCTGGCAGCTTAAAATCGCAGATCACGAGATCAGCGTTCTTCTTCTTGAGTAATTCTATACCCTCCTCTCCAGTTTCAGCTGTATCGACTGAAAACCCCTTTTTCGTAAAGTACTTTTTGAGCAAGAGGCAAATGTCCTTGTCATCATCAATAATCAATAGGTGCTCCATGTATTATCTTAATTCCGCAATCGTTTCTAATACTTCCTTCTTGGTAAATGGTTTTCGAATGAAGCGATCAATTTCTAAATCTCTGGCGCGCTCCATCTCTGCTACCCCATCATAGGCACTTATCACGATGATCTTAGCAGAATGGCTTTGGTTACGAATGGTAGGTATCAAGTCAAAGCCAGTCCCATCGGGTAAATTGAGATCTAGTAGATAAAAGTCGAACGATTCATTCTCTATCACTCCTTTGGCCTTTTTTATTCGGTCGGCATATACAGTTGTGATACCTTCTCTATCGAGAAATCGCATTAACATTGCGCCAATGTCTTCCTCATCATCTACGATCAGTGCACTAATTTCGACTTTGTTTGGCGTCTTCATGGATTCAGAAGATACGATTACTCATTACCAAAATCAATCGGAACAGTTTCAATTCGATAGACATCATATGATTACCTTGTCCTAACTTTTGCATATGATATTATTCATTCAAATTTCTCTTTTAGTGCTGTGTCTATTTACAGGCCTTCAGTTTGTTCGGCTGGATCACTGGTGGATCCGTATCGCTGATTTCACTCACATACAAGTCTTTGTACTCACACTGTTGTATTTGGTTCTACTGCTTATCAATACGCCATTAGATGATATAGTCAACATTAGTTTGTTTGGGTTTGGTCTATTGACTCTTCTCTACCAAGCCTATATAATTTACCCTTACACGCCTCTCCATGCCAAAGCTGCCAAGAGTATTAAGCGAATCTTTGATGAAGACAGCATCTCGATTCTCGAATCTAATGTCTTCATGGATAATACCAACTATCAACTTCTGCTCGATCAAGTCGCCAAAGAAAACCCAGATATCGTCATTACACTTGAAACCGGCACGAAGTGGTCAGCAGCGTTATCAGTTTTAGACCAAGACTATCCTCACTCGTCAAAAGTACCGTTTGATAATACCTACGGGATGATGCTATTTTCAAAACTCCCGTTGATCGATACAAGTGTTAACTACCTCGTCGAGGAAGAAGTCCCCTCCATCGAAACCACAGTCAAACTCCCGCATGGTACGATGGTTAAATTGCACGTTATTCATCCCAAGCCGCCAAGTCCCTCCGAGAATTATATGTCTACGGAGCGCGACGCTGAACTCATCATCGTCGGGAAGAAAGCAAAGGCTGAGAAGATGCCGGTGATCGTAGCTGGTGATCTTAATGATGTAGCCTGGTCCCATACGACACGACTATTTCAACGCATAAGCCAGCTACTCGATCCTCGAATAGGACGAGGCTTTTTCAATACGTTCCATGCTAAATACTGGCTCTTTAGATGGCCGTTGGATCACGTGTTCCATTCGGACGATTTTCTGGTAAGGCGTGTCGCACGCTTGCCTCATATCGGCTCGGATCACTTTCCCCTATACATTGAGCTTGTCTACAAACCTATCACCGGCCCAGCGCGCAATAGTGTGCCCGCAGACGCTGACGCTGAAGACAGAAAAGAGAGCAAGGATAAGTTGCTTTCTGTAGACGCGATTGTCTAAGCGTCCTGAAAATCATATTCGCCATGCAGCACCATCGACTCATCCTTTAGTCTGACAGAGTCATCCATCTGGCTTTTCAACGTTAGTTTGACATGATTGTCATATTCACCATTTTGTATAACACCCCGATAGGCTGCAATCAGCTCTTCCTCTCTGTTTAAGCAAAAGCTCAACACCTCTTTAGCATTTTGTCTCAGGTAGACATGATCTATCTCAATACCGAGCTTCTCCAATCGCAGCTTTAGGCGATCAGCCGTACCAAGTTGATGATCTTCCAGGTTCAAGTTGAGATGATGTGCTAGCTGAGTAATGTATGTTTCCTTCCGCTCTGCTTGTAGTTGGAATTGCTCCTGCATCATATCATTATGCACCCTATCTGATGCCTTTCGATACAGTTCAGCCGCAATGGTGAGTTTATCTAGCAGTACTTCTATTTTAGGTTCTACAATTTTCATTTCTCTACGTCTTTAAAGTGTAAGTTCTAATGATCATATTTCAAAAAAGGGCGGCAAGTGCCGCCCTCTCAACCCAAACTCAATCTTGCACCTAATCAATTGTTAGCAAGTTTGAACTTCGGCATTTAAAGATTAAACTCATTATTTGGTGAAGAATGACTTGACATCTTCTGTGATCTTATTGACTCTGTCTTCTGTACCATCGACAATCTTCTTTGATCGATCTTTCACGTCTGACCAGGTATTTTCAGAGGCTGACGCGACATCTTCCGCCATTTTTTCAAGCTTGGATCTTTCACCTGTCAAACTTCTTTTGGCAGCTTCGAGACGATCTTTCGTCTCGTCGGAGGCGTCTTCCATATTCTCATCAAGTTGCTTAACCTTATCATCAATATCATTTATCGCTTGATTGATAGAACTGGCCATCTCTTTCTTCGCTTTTGTTAAATCTTGTACTGCTTCTTTTTTAATCTGCTCTGTGTTCATTTTTTCTTCTTTTTTGCCTTCACACGCCGAGGCGATGAAGAGCAGTGATAAAATACTGTAGGTAAAAATGTTTGCTTGTAAGGTTTTCATATCTGTGTATTTTCGTTACTCTATTTTTACTCTCCACAATGCGAAAATCAGTCCAACTGTGCCAGTCCTGTTTAAAGGGCTTTTGAGATGTGTTTGTTAATATCACTGGGGACTTAGTAGGACAGTGGCTTGAATGTATGGGCAATAAATTCCCCGAATAAAAAATTTCTTGAAACCAACTATCCCCTGGTCGGGCACCCCGAGGCAAGCCGTCGGGGTACCCGTCTGCCGACGAGGCAGGTTTCGCTGGTTTCATACCCAATCAAGTTGAGCACATGTTTTAATCTGAAGATCAAAAACCGAAATTATTTATTTGGATCCCCGCCTTCGCGGGGATGACGTTTTTATTGGAACCTCGAGGCAGAGCCTCGAGGAATTCTTTGGATCAAATGAAATTGCTGGTATAAGGGGCTCATTGTATATCTGCCTTCAACCAGGTGATGGAATTGCCCGAATAGGTAGCTAAATCAACCTAAAATTTTCTAGTCTTTCGCTGATAAGATTGACAGTTAACTGATTGGTATTGAATTGATTAAAGCTTAGTTGTTCGTGGAGTTTTTCTTGACCCCAGTCAAAAATCTTACTACCTTTATCATAACCAACTAGCTAATGACCCAATTCCTCTTCCCACTTATTGGCCTTTGCCTTTTGAGCGTAAGCGTAGCTTTCTCTCAACCAAAAGATGCAGCTTTTTGGCGCATGTATTCGGATGACGGGCTTTCAAGTGATGCGATTACTGTATCCATCCGTGATCATGAAGGTTATGTATGGATAGGCACACGAGATGGTCTGAACAAGTTGAAATCCTACTACGAATTTGATGTTTATCATTCGAACCGAAAGGATACTACCGCCCTCACTCACGATCATATTAGATCAATGCATGTCGATAAGTCAGGTGCACTCTGGATCGGGACGAGCTCTGGGCTCAATGTATACAACAGGGAGCTGAATAACTTCACCCGGATTGCGATTGATGCAGACGGTGAAATGCTGAGCTCTGTATACTCAATCTATGAGGATGAAAATGTTCTTTATCTGGGAACAGATAAGTCATTGATGCAGATGGATCTGGCGGAACGAAAGATTACAGGAAAATGGGTTGTTGGCAACATCAAGGGGGAGTCGCTGGCTGCAAACAGCATTACCAAACATGACGGGAAGATATTTGTCGGTACCGAAGATGGACTTTACTGCATAATCAATGGTACGATACAGAAGGTCAATGGCCTGGGAATTTTGCCTGTTTTATCACTGGAGTCTGTCAATGAGGATCTTTTTATAGGTACAGCTGACAGTGGCGTTTTGCGATTTAGGGTTGGTGAAGGCATTGCTGATAAGCTGGACATGTCTACTAGTCCCAGCATAACCAGCAACCGGATCAATACTATGAAAAGGTTGGCAAATGGCGATTTATGGATCGGTACAGACAATGGTCTCAACGTCTACCAGTATAAAGGTGACTTACTCCAATACACTCATGACTTTGATAATGTCTTTGGCATCTCTGATCCTGTGATACGAGATATCTATGAGGATGAGGACGGCAGTCTATGGATAGCCACCGCGTTGAATGGTATCATGCATTATCACGCTGCTGATAATCAGTTCCGCTATGTTGGCAAACGCACGAGCGAAGGGGGATCGACAGAGCTTATGGATTATAACGTACTGTCAATGTACGCCAATAAATCAAAGCACCAGCTATGGCTTGGTTCGCGCAATGGGTTGTCTATGTATGATGAGCTAGCGGACCGATTTACGCATTATCCGTTTGCGGTAGCGAAACAAAAGTCAGACAATCAAATCCTCTCAATCACTTCCATAAACAATCGGATATACTACCTCGGAACTCAGAAAGGGCTCATTGTTTGGGATGATCTCCAAAAAAGATATCTTCCTGGGCCTGTCGAAGATCGTGTCAATAAGGTTTTCGTGGATTCTCAAAACACCCTTTGGATAGGAACAGAAGATAGCGGCCTGAAGAGCGTGCGGCTAGATGCGGATGGTCAGATAAGCAGGATGGTGAGGGACTGGAGTGCTGATGGAAGTAGCCGCATTAAAGAGATCTCCGATATCGTTGAGTTACCAGAGGGACAGATTTGGATTGGTACATCGAAAGGTCTGTTCAAAATGCAAAATCAGCATATCCTGAGCTTTGACATTGAGCTAGACACAAGAATCATTTCCGATATCGGGGTTAACTTCTTAGATGTTAGCAAGACCAAGACGTTAATCGTAGGTACAAGACAAGAAGGCGCGCTCGAGATAATGGAAAGTGAAGAAGCATTTGTCCGACTCAGCACTGCTTCTGGCCTCATGAGCAATGACGTTCGTTCACATATACGTGGGCCTGATAACTCTGAATGGGTGGCGACCAACTCAGGCCTGGCGAGCTTGCAGATCAGGGATAGTTTGCCTTACATAGAGCGCTGCTATTATGTGGGTGATGGGTTACAGAGTAATCAGTTTAATCCAAATGTGGCAGCTGCGATGGACAATATCTATATTGGAGGTCCTAGTGGTCTGACCATTTTCGATCCTGCTGATATGACCTCCTTTTCCATGGATTTGAAGTTAGTTATTCAGGGTCTGTTACTTGATGGTCAAAGGGTCACACCCCTTGATCACCCAGAAATCCTCAAGAAGACCATTAGCACAACTGACCGTCTTGTCTTACCTTCCTCCACCAAGAATTTTACGCTCGAATTTCAGGCTTTGGATTATCTAAGACCGGATAGCATAGTGTATGCTCTCCAGTTATCACCATATGATAATGACTGGATCATCCAAGATGACAAAAATTTTATTACCTACAACTCCCTACAGAGAGGTCAGCTTTTCACCTTTGAAGTGAAAGCCAAAAGCAGGTATAGAAACTGGTCTGAAATCCGGCAGATTGAGGTGTACATCGAGCCATACTTTTACGACACTAGCTGGTTCAAGGCATGTGTTATTATGGCGCTAGCGCTCCTACTGATCGCCATCGAGCGATATCGGACGCGAAGTAGCCGCATCAGAGAACAGGAGCTAGGCCAACTGGTAGAGAATAAAACCCGTGCATTGAGCATGGAGGTGAATGAAAAGAAGAATGCTCTGGTGGCCCTTGAAAAAGCCAAAACAGAAGCCGAGCAAGCTACAAGAGCAAAAAGTCAGTTTCTGGCCAAAATGAGTCATGAAATACGAACTCCTCTCAATGGCATACTTGGAATCTCCAATATACTCTATGATGACGAGCCCAAGTCCACTCATGTAGAATTGATATCTATACTCAAAAGAACCTCTCTCTCACTTAAGAATCTTATTGACGATCTACTTGATCTGAGCAAGATCGAGGCGGAGAAGGTAGAAATACAAAGTGAGCTGCTGGATATTAGAGAACTTATGAAACAGGTCTATGAGGAAGTCGCCATTCAAGCCGGGCAAAAATCACTTGATCTGAAACTAACATTGGATGAAAAAACACCAAGTTTTGTACTCGGAGATATCCAGCGATTGAAGCAGGTGTTGCTCAACCTAACGTTCAACGCCTTGAAGTTCACAGAAGAAGGGACCATTGAACTCAAGACCCGAATCATGTCTCAATCTGATCAGCACGCGGAAGTCCAATTTGAAGTTGAGGATACGGGCATAGGTATACATCAGAACGACTTGGAGCGTATCTTTTCCAACTTCGTACAGATCGAAGGATATAGTCAAAAAAAGTATGGAGGTACCGGGCTTGGATTAGCTATCAGCGAACGATTAATCAAACTCATGGGTGGCCGTATCTGGGCTGAGAGTGAGCTAGGAAAAGGATCATGCTTTAAGTTTCTTGTAAGACTAACCTTAGCCGAGCCCGAAAAGCTAGATGATCCCATTAAAGTCGAAGACACTCTGCTTGTCGGACATAGTGGTAAAATACTGGTGGTAGAGGATAATGATGTCAATATTCTAGTAGTCACTAAACTACTGGAGCAGTTGGGACATGATGCTGACGTGGCTAAAAACGGCCAGATCGCCTTGGCACAACTCGACCGGGAGAATTATGATCTTATCTTGATGGACGTACAAATGCCGGTGATGAATGGGTATGAAGCAACGCTCGCCATTAGGAATTCAACTTTGAAATATAAGGACGTTCCCATCATTGCCCTCAGTGCTGGGGCCCTACTCGAGGAACGTGAAAAATGTAGAGAAGTCGGCATGAATGACTTTTTGTCTAAACCCATCCTACCAAGAGATCTCAAAGAGATGATTTCCAGGTACCTGGAAGTTCATTCTATCAATTGATCACTTGACTTTTTCGATCTTCATGCGCACTTAAAGACCGGGAGCTCAGTCACCAGTACCATCACTATTTGCAGAGATTATTATGCTCTGAATCAACCTATTCACAGAGATCCATCAATTCATGCAGCAACGAATCGAATGTTTGAATTAGGCCCTTAGAAATAGTGATTTTGCCACAAATCTACGCTTAGAAGTCATTCCCGGTAGGGAGTCTATTTTAGGATTTAGAAACTTAAGTGCACGACGGATATAGACTCCCTACCAGGAATGACCATAGGTGTTGATACTGCGATGAGGTTAAGATCAGTGATATTTATTATGTGCCTACTTCAGCCGAATGCAATAGATCCAGTTTATGAACAGGGTCCGAGATCCGCTCTGATTTGTATGATGAGTATATGAGCCATCAAGTCCTTATTTTCAGAGAGAAGGATCATAACTCAGTAACTAAAAAAGGGAAGCTCGGCAGCTTCCCTTTTTTTGGTTGGAGGTATTGGTAAGATTATTTCTTGATCAGCTTATAAATGATCGGCTGTCCCTCCCGGATCACGTGGAAGAAGTAAATACCTGAGGCTTGATCACCGGTGATGGTCGCCTGTCTTCTAAACCTTCCATTCTCATCAGAAACGAAAGTGCCTTCTTGAAGTACAGCCCCTGAGAGGTTGACAATACGGTACGGCATTCTTTCATTAGCTGATAAGCCTTTGATATTGATGGTGAAGTTTTGTGTGAAGGGATTCGGGAAGAAATTGAAATCAAAATCCTCAAACCTATAGCTGATTTGAACGATTTCAGAATGCTCGAAGGCTCCATCAAAATCAACCTGTCTCAGGCGGTAATAAGCCACACCAATATGTGGATTGACATCAGTGAAGATATAGTCCTGCTGAGTATTGGTCGTGCCAAAGCCGTTGATCACTCCAATCACTTCCCAGGTCTCGCCATCTAACGACTTTTGCACTTCGAAGTGGTCATTATTGATCTCTGTGGCGGTAGCCCAGTCGAGCTGGACCTGATCCGCCTCCTGTACACCAACAAAATAGAGGAGCTCCACAGGGAGCGGTGTTTCGTCTTTATCCACGGACCCTACCGTAAAATATCCACCATCTGTGAAATTGCTTACGTTGACATTTTGGAAGGTAAAGGTGCCATCCATATTGTCGACGACCGTCGGATTAATGATAGTCGCACTGCCGAAGGTCGGGTCTATCGCATCGAATAGTAATCTGACATCTGCAGGATTACCGCCGACCTCAAATGTCAAGTCTACAGTACCAGAAGGGCTATTGGTCAGATCGACTCTCCAGACGCGCGCCATTCTTGACTCTATGCCGCTAGGAAGGTTTAGGCTCGTACTATCAGTCGAGGATTGCCCATTATGCGACCATACGATATACTGACCATCTGCATTGAAGTCTTCATTCTTCTCCATTGTAAGCGTGGCAGTACTCTCATTTGACTTTGACTTTGGCTGTAGAAAGTTGCCGAGATCGTCCCGGCCTACTCCCGCTATGTCATTGTTGAAGACTGACTCTCCGCCAGGGTAGACCACAGTCCCGTCCGCACTTAAGAAATCTGGGTTGCCATCATCGACAAATATGCCATATTTCAGGCCTAAATAGGTCTGTATTTTCTGTCTGTCCGTTTCTGATAAGACTTGATCATAGACAATCAGTTCGCCAATATAATCGTCATAGCCTGGACCTCCGGATCCGGTAGTAAATCCGCCACCGCTGATGTCGTTGATGTCCTGACCAATCACGGCAGTACCACCATCCGCAATTGGCCCTGCTGTCAAAGTACCACTGTTGCTAGGGTCAGCAGCACCATCGATGTAAAGATTCGTACTATTGCCAGCGTCAGAATAATCAAAAGCGAAAATATGGCTTGTATTGTCCGCTATATTCTGACCATTAAAGTCTGAAACTGTATTCTCATCCACTTCCAATTCAACCTGTCCTAGATTATTCAACGCGAACTCATCTGTCGCGTCACTACCATCATCGTCATAGGAGAATACCGTACCATCATCTCCATCAGTCTGGAAAACCCCAAGGAGGGTCAGATCTGAGCCCCAGATATTAGAGCCAGCATTGGCCAGATAATCGTCATCATCTGCAGTGCCGTCATTGACAAACTGAATGGCTGGATTGAAGTTGAACCCTTCAATATCAGTCCGGAAAGTAGGTGAAGAATTGCCACCAAATACATCATTGGTATATTGCTGAGATGAGACCTGATCATCCCATCGGAATACCTGATCACCATCCGTATCTGAGTCAACAGACGCTCCGGTATTTTGATAAGCACCTATATCTGCCCTTAGCCATAGCTGCAGTCCAGTAGTGACTCCTCCGGGACCCTTAGCAGGAACTGCTGTTGAAAGTGTGAAGATATCATCGTCCGCCAAAGTCACTCCAGTGACCGTCACGATCTCAGTCACAGGATCAAATGAGGTCGCATCAAAGCTCTGGATAAACCCATCTGTAAAATCCCCATTCTTGTCCACCTGTACCTTGAAGTCGGCAACCGTCCTGGTCGAAAAATCTGATCCCACTCCGGTGATTCCCGATAGATCAAACTGCAATGTCACCTCTCCAAGATTGCCGGTAACAGCCGCTCTCCACTCACGATCGAGTCTTGCTGTTACATTCGGAGCTAGCTCTGTCGAGACTTCCTCAATAGTACCATTATCATCATTGTCATTGCCCCAGGCGAGGAAGGTGAAGTTATTGCTGAAGGCCGCAGGGACATCAGGGTCATTGCCATTGGTGATCGTGACGATAGCATCTGAATTGACGCTTAGAGACTTGCGCTGATCTAGGGTCGACTGATCATCTCGTCCTATGGCAGCTATATCCATGGCATAGGTGATATAATCTGGATTGGACGAAGTGGCGGGAAATACGACAGCACTATTGGATGCCAGATAATCTCTCGGGGTAGTTTGGTCTAGTGTGATACCGTACTTGATGGCCAGGTAAGACTCTACTTTCTGTAGATCATTGTCCGTAAGGTCTTCTGTATAAACGACCACTTCTGCGATATTACCGTCCCATCGATTGTCGCCATCAGCTTCTGCACCAATGGTCACGTCAGTACCTGAGGTGAGGTCCAAAGTACCGAGTGTTTCGCCTAATCCATTCAGTCTTAAATCGACGGTCTGGTTGGTCCCGTTGGTCCATTGAGTACCTGCCAAATAAGTCGTCTCAGTTGATAAGGCGGCTGAATAATCAAAATTCGCAGGTGTGGAATTGTCATCCGTGAATCGCAGGTTCGTGCCATCAGTTCTCAGCCCTGGGTCAGAGGCTGTAGCACTTCCCCCATCATCAAAGCCAATACCAACGTCCGTTCCGGCGAGTGTGTTTTTGTTGCCGATAAGGAAAGTAGACCCATCAGAGTTGGTATTCATAGGGGTAGAGCCAAACAGGTGACCCCCTGAAAAATCAAGAGACTGATTGAAGTTAAAACTACTGTCGGCGGCCACAAGCTCAGGCTCAGTGGCACCATCTCCCGTAACAGTATTTGAAGCTTGACTTTGGTCTACCCACTCATCTACCGTGCCGGTCGTTACATCTCCTCCATCATTTCGTGTGCCTGTGTCTGCCTTGTTCCATAAACTAAGGTTAGCGGATACACCCCCAGGCGCTATGGGGAGCACCCCTATAGTAAATACCTCTCCATCATTGAATTCTACATCATCAAAGGTGACCGTGGTGCCATCATAATTCTGATAAGGGATCACTCTGATCGTACCGGTGGTGAAGTCACCATCCATGTCTTCGTCAATCAATAGACCCAGGACGTCATTGGATGCGGGTTGGTTAGTGATTCCCGACAGGTTGAAAGAAAGGTCGATGGGGCCCGGATCATTGGATACGTAGGCCTTCCAGTGCAAACTCAAAGTATCTGTCGCCTCAACTGGCGAGTTATTGGTAGCGGCAAAGGCCGGACTAGCCACACCATTGCTCCCCCAGACGACAAAGCTACGGTCTACTGCAAAGGAGGAAGCACTCCCCGTAAGGATTGCCCCGTCGTTAATGCTCTTTGACCTTAGTTGGACTAATCCTGAGCCATCATCTCGACCCACCCCAGCAATATTATTATCGTACTCTGTCTCTGTGGAACCTGGGAATATGGTCTCGCTTATCGAGTTGAGATAATCTTGGTCCTGGAATAGGGTGATGCCATACTTGATGGCGAGGTAGGTGTCGACTCGTCTGCGCTGATCATCTGTCAGGTCGGAAGGGTACATGATCACCTCACTGATCTGACCCACAAATGCCTCACCCGATTGAAAACCACCGGTAGTCAAGTTGTCTAAATCCTGACCCAATACGAAGGTAGCGTCTGTATTACCATTATCTAAGGTCGCGTCAATGGTGTTGGTCACTAAGGATTGGTTGTCGATAAATACCTCCGTATCATCATTGCCATCTAAGTAACGGGTGTTGATAATCCTAGATCGATCATCACGGATACCTGTACCGTCGGCAATATTGGTAAGTGTCACTTCCGTACCGGCTATTCTTTGGATCACCTCACCGCTACTATTCAGCTCAAGATTGTAGTCGTTGACATCTCCATCATTGTCTATAAATGAAATGATGGTCTCGCTATTGGATGATGTGCCGGCCCTTGCGACGACAAAGACATCCATTGCACCGGTAGGAAAGTTGGAGTAACCTGTAAAGCCGAGGTAGTCACTCGTGCCTCCGTTATTGAAATCAATGGCAGGATTGAAGTTGAAATCTTCCAAATTATCCGAGAAGTCTGGTGTCGATCCTGTCGTAGTGAGTTGGTCATTGGCATTCTGATCGAATACAAATCCATTGGCACTCTGGTCGATCCATTGGGATACCTGATTGTCACCATCAAAAGTAACATCTGCATCGGCCCTAATCCAGACCCTGGTACCTGCTACCCCCCCGGGAGCTATATCCGGCCTGTTGATCAGAGGGCAGTCAAGGTTCGCAGGAGGAGGCAGAGAAGTCACCTCAAATCCACCATTACCCGCAGTACCTTCCTCCGCTCCGGCTCCACCACCACCTTGCACACCCCCGTCTACAGTCACTGTAGGGGTACCTATGAAGTTGCCCCCTCTGCGGATCAGCAGGATGTTGCCACCGCTACCGCCCCCTCCGCCTGAGTCATTGCCCAGGGCTGTAGCACCTCCATCTCCTCCGGTGGCGTTGATGGTGATGCTGGTGATGTCCTCGGTATCCGTGACGATGACGACCGTACCGCCAGCTCCACCTCCACCAGAGGCTTCACCAGCCTGAGTGCCACTGGCCTCACTGCCTAATACAGATATGGAGCCTGTGCCCGTCAGGTCGTTAGCACGAATCAGCACGATACCGCCACCGGGGTGGCCACTGGCGATATTCTCTGTGAAGCCGGTCTCGTTATCAAAGCCACCACTACCGCCTCCTCCGCCGAGGAAGAGCTTGCGACCGCCACTGAGGTCAAGACTATCCGCGCCTACACCACGGTTGTCTTCTACGCCAAAATTATTCGGATAGCCACCAAGACCCCCATCTCCACCATTGGCACCTCCACCACCACTGCCATCGTAGCGGCCAGCTCCTCCGGCATTGCCGGCAGCACCATGCCCCTTATCAGAAAGGTACTGTATGGGATTAGGATTACTTGAGAAATTGGTAAGCGTGGCTGAACCTCCAGCGTATCCCGATTCTGCGAGCACCGTGCCCGTCAAAGAACCGGAAATGAGAGGTGGGTTATTGTATCCCCAGATCTGTCTGGGCGTACCCGCAATTCCTTCACCACGGAAGCCTAGCTGGAATGCCGTCGTGGCATTGGCATCATCTCCTATTTCGGCAGCATCTATGTCGGTGATACTACGAAAACCTCCCCTGAATCCACTATAGTCCGCATTAATGGTACCATCAATGGTCAAACTGGTCAATGCATCGATCACTACCATGCCACCAGAGCGACCATTCCATGGAGGAGTAGTGATAGAACCGGAACTCGTGATGGTCAGGTCATTGTAGTTGGCCACTTTCACTACCTGAAACGTCTGTCGCCCAAGCTCAGAGGTAAAGTTGGCATTGGTGATCTCGTGGTAGTAGTTGAAGTTCAGGGCTAGTTTTATGGTAATAAGTCCACCAGTGGATTCATCATAAGCACTGGCATCTTCCACTACCACATATTCATATTGCCCCGCTGTAAAGTCCTCTGTATCCAAATAGCCCTTCCGGTCATTGCCGCCAGCTCCGTCACCATAAGGGTCGTTGACATCCTCATCAGGGAGTGTAGCGTCGATTTCGGCCCCCTGCATTTGAATGATCATCAGTACATCACCCACCTCTAGAGTGGTACCTGCAGCTCCTGCTCTACGTGCACCTAGATTGATGCTTAAGCTTCCCGATAGGGCATCTGCCGTACCCGGAAAATAGTCGTTCAATACTACAGCCGTACTTACCACAGGATCAAGGTTGGAGCTCGCAAGACAGTTACACGAAAACGCCTCACTCCCACCTGATGTCAATGATGCCGCTCCTTGGATCTGGAATGTATAAGGGTCTTCGTTAGGATCATTATTTTCAATAGTGACAGTAGCCGCTTTCACACCTGCCGTCACGGGAGCAAAACGAATAGTAAAGTCAGAGCTAGATACCGAGGATATGGGCGTACTTGGCTGAGTTTCGATGGTAAATGCAGTCGAACCGGTAATGGTCACGGCTGAGGCGCCATCAAGCACCAAGTCGGCATTGCCCAGGTTGTTGATTGTAAAATCTTTATCAAGCGTATTGCCCACGGCAACAGTACCAAAGTTGGTATTGTCTAATGCGCTAGGCGAGACATCACCACTTGATATTTCTAATGAATTACTTTCTAGCTGAATTTCGGATACGATAGCTCCTAATCCTGTGAGTGTAAAGGTGTAAAACGGATCATTGGGATCGTCACTGTCTATAATTACTGTGGCAGATCTCGTCAAAGCGGCACTCGGCGAAAATGTGATCTGAAAAGTCACACTTCCCAGTGCCGCAACTGGTGTGCTTGGCTGACCGACCAATGAGAAGTCTGAGCTACCCGTGAGTGTTACGAATGTGTTTTCTAAAGTAAGGTTCCCAGCACCGAAATTATTGATAGTAAAGGTTTTTGTCTCAGAGGCGCCTGTAGACAATGTGCCATAGTCACGGTCGTCATTGAGCCCGAAATTAGTCTCACCATTCGCAATCGTGACGCTATTTCCCGAAAGGGAAATATTAGGAACACTGGACTGAACGAAAGTGAAATACTCTCCATCATTAAGGTCTATAGTTACTGACCAAATAGCACCTCCGTCAACTAAACCATACATCTCTCCACCAGAACTGGCCAATGTAGCCTCAGTGTTGACATAAATAGCGTTAACCGAAGCATTGATATCAGTCTTTGTCACAGTAATAGTAACAGTACCAACTTCTCCCGTCTCTTGTACCTTCCAGATTCTCGGCAGACCGTTATTAGTGCTTCCATCATAGTCGCCTGTAAGATCTGTAGCGTTTCCACCATTATGACCCCAGATCAAAAACTCGCCATCTCCCCGATCAGTGGCTGCACCAATTGAGATCACTGAGGAAGCATTGACGCTTTGAGATGTAATTTGATCTAACCCCTGCGAATCATCCTGACCTATACCTGCGATATCATTGTCGAAAGTGGCATCTATAGCATAGACATCACTGCCACCTACGGTGTAGCCAGTCGACGCAATATCTAAAGTAATGCCGTATTTGATGGCGAGGTAAGTCTCCACATCTCTACGATCTGCTGGCGCCAGCACACCATCGAAAAGAAGGACCTCAGCCACCTCTCCTCGAAAGTCTTGATTAGCACCAAAGTTCCCAGCAGTCTCATTGTCTATTTCCTGACCTATATTAAAAGTGCCGTTGGAAAGAAATGTACGTGTGTTTCCAGCATCTACATTGATTAGTGTACTAGAACCTCCATTAACATAAGTATTGGAAGGTACATCAGTAGTACTTCCATCCAAATCATAAGCTAATATGCTGCTTATACCTGTGGATAGGTTACTTCCAGGATTGATGTCATCGTCTTGAATCTCTATCGCCAGGTCGTCAAACTGACTTATATTGAGTTGATCACTTGTGCCCTGCACATAACCAATCAAATGACCATTATTGGTAGCGGAGGTATTCTGAACAGTGATGATAGTCAGTGCATCCGTCGGGAATGCATTGAATGAACCAACTGCGAGGTTTTCATCATTTAATCCGTTGTTGAACTCCAAAGATGGGTTGCCGTTGAATAGGCCGCTATTTATTCGAAATGCAGGTCCTCCATCAGTCGCTGCATCAGTCAAAGCAGTGTCGGTCAGTTCGAAGGCATTAGCAGAGCCGTCAAGCCAGCTATCGACTTCCTGTCCTTCAGTGGCTGGACTACCAGCATTGTCAGCATCGGCATCTGCTTTGAGCCATAGTGCTACTCCTGAGGTGAGATCACCTGGTGAGGGCCGGTTAGTTCCAGTAATGGCAAAGGTGTAAGAGGCCTCATCCACATCATCGCTCGTGATAGTGACAGTCTCGGTAAATGTGCCGAACCCGGAAGGTGTGAAGGTGATTTCGAATGTCTCGTTATTGCCATCATTGATGGTCAAGCTATTGGGATCATCAGTAATGGAAAATGCTGATCCGCTTACTGAAGGATTCTGGCTCAGGGTGAGCAAGGTATTTCCTGCATTCTGAATGGTGAAAGTCCGAGCAACGGAACTGTTCGTATTGCCAAAATCAGTATCATCCGAGACATCAGGAGTTACATCACCACTTGCTATACTTGCACCATTGCCTTGCAAATTAATGTCAGGCCCGTTGGAACCCATTACATCGAAGGTGTAGGGATCTTCATCGCTATCGTCGCTATCAATGCTTATAGTCGCTGTAAACACACCTATCGATCCAGGGTCGAATCTTACCTCGAATGTCTGGGTACCGCCGCTAATAGCTACAGTAGTGCCTACAGGTTGTGTTAGGATAGAAAACTCAGTGTCGCCAGAGATGTCCACAATCGGTGTTCCATCTAGGTTCAGGACCACATCACCCTCGTTCTCAATGGTAAATATCCGGTCGACAATAACACTCGAAGCGCCAAAATCGGTATCATCGGTAGTCGATGGTGTGTTGTCACCGTCAGCGATATCTACACTATTGCCAATGAGATTAATCTCCTGGCCAGGGCGAGTGATTAAAAAGTCATCAAAAGCCAAGCCTCCATTTGGTGTTTCGTTTGGTGCATCTCCAAAATTTATTCGGAATTGTACATCTGCTTGATTTTCCAGAGCACCTGGTAGCGTAATGCTTGCTGTTTCCCAAACAGCATTATCATCTGTCCATCCGTCGAAGTTGCTGCCCCCACCTCCAATGCCGTCTACATCAGCATTGTTATACCAATTCGTACCATCCCCTAGAGCACCAAGAACAGTCCATGCGCCCCCACCATTGGTAGAATACTCTATATTGAAACCTTCTTCGGTACCCCCATCAGTCTGGTCGAGATCATATCTCACTCTGATAGATAAAGTCATATTCGTAATACCTGTGAAATCGAAGGATGGGCTCGTCAGTACCTGATCGCTATTATCGTCGACATTGTACCAGTATTCAGTGGAATTGCCAGTATCAAAAAAAGTGTTGTCGACATCTCCCGTCCAGTCGAAATCATTGCCGCCAGCCCATCCGCCATCATTAGCTTCAAAGTCTTGACTGACGATGGTCACTTGTCCAAAGGTCTCGGCATTGATCAACATGCCGACGAAGAACAAGGCAAAAAAAATGGCCCGGGTCATCATACTATTCATGGTAATAGGTTTTTTGCTTATTATAGGTATTACACCTACACGAAAGTATATAGATTTTTTTTCCTTATTCATGTATAAAATGCATTTGTGACTTCACATTCGATCAAAGAAAAGGACTCTTCGACGAACCGTTATGTTCCATAGACGAGTTGGGTCCCGCTAGTACTTGCAACCAACCCCTCAATCTTTTCGACGAACATTGGATTATAGCTGTTCGAAATATGAGAATTTTTAGTAAATATTATGAGAATTTTTCACCTATTTGTGTGTTAAGCCACTTGGGAAGTTTCATGATATTGAGTAACCACAAATATTTACTGTTTCTAGTTACACTGTGCGTTGCTATCGGAGGGTTGCACGCACAGACACCTGGAGAGATAGTCGAAGGCTCTACTGGCTATACTGGTAGTGCAGGATGGGGATTTCCGTACACACCTATAGATCCAGATGGTGATGGTTGGATCATAGATGATGGTGATCCTTTTCTTGATGTTTCGAATACTGTACCAAGTGCGGCATTGCAAACGGACTTTGCAGATAATGAAAGGGTAGGCACTGGTACGGCTGGGGCTAGTCTCATCGAGCTGAAGTGGATAGGTCTACCTCAGATAGATACCGAGCCAAATGGTGACCCTAGACTAGGAGCGGCCTGCGGTCAAGCAGACATAGTAGATGATCCAGTAAATGGAGCAGAGGCCAGTTACGTTTACTTCTATACGCACCCTACTGAGGGTGATTTGTTACTATACAGAATCAGGATTGCTACAGATCCGGGTAACGGTAGCTTTGGATATAGTGTACTGATGGATATCGATGGCAAAATTGGTGTCGACGACCCAAATAGTGTAACCGGAAATATTGGTTTCGAGTATGAAATTCGTTTCCGTAATGGTTTTGATCTCTTTGTAGATGATGTTGATGGTACTACGTCAGGAACTAATCTTTTCACCTACACCCAAGGCACACATGACCAGAGAGCTGCCGCTGTTTTCGACGGGGGATGTGGAACCGGTGATCCTACATTTTTTGACTGGTGGATCAAACTCTCCGATATAGGAGCAACAGTGGAGACAGGTGTAAGGCTTGCTGCTGCCACTTCACAAAATGGAGCCTCGGTGCTGGGAAATACAGGAGCAGATGTAGCAGGTGTAGATGATGGCGCCAGAATAGGTGGAGGCCTCCTCTTCGAGGAACAAGATGATGCGCTTGATTCTCTCATTAGACTGCAGTCGCCCACCCCTATCGGCGACCTTGACGAGGGAGGTTGCTTTATCACTGATGATGCTGATGTGCCGGTTATCAATCAACCCATTCTCGATAGTCAAAATTTCATCTCGGGTACCTCCACAGAAGATGACGGCACTGACCTCATTATTAGAATTAATGGCACTAACATAGATACTGTCTCAATAAATAGCGGCGTATGGACTTATACCTTTGACAATATAGCCAATAGCTTAAGACCATTTGACGAGATCATTGCGGTAGCTAACCCACAGTGTGAAAACGAGACAGAAAGTGCTATCGTCAATGTGACTAATGACCTTGACTCTGATAACGATGGCATACCAGATGCTAGTGAGAGTGGTGGCGTAGACCCAGGTGATGATGCAGATGGAGACAATATTCCTAATTTTCGTGATCCAACCTATCCCGGCTATACAGATACCAATATGGATGGCGTCAATGATCTTTTCGATCAAGATGGTGACGGCCTGCCAGACCACCTCGATACTGATAATGATGGAGATGGTATCCCAGATATACTTGAGATGGGCGGTACAGATACTAATGGAGATGGCGTGTTTGATGCAATAGAAGATGCCGATAATGACGGAATACCCGATAGCGTTGACGCTGACACTCAGGGCTGTACGGATACGACTCCTGCCGATGGTATTTGCGACACAGACCAGGGTGGAACTGATACAGATGGTGATGGAATTGACGACACTTCTGATCCTGACGCTGATGGAGACGGACTTGCCGACGCTTTGGAATCTTCGCCGTTAACGATTACTGACACAGATGGTGATGGAAATGCTGACTACCTTGATGGTGATACAGATGGCGATGGCATCAGTGATAGTCAGGAAGCACAATATTACAACGGCACCTCCTCTGTCACTGATCAGGATGGAAACGGAATCAACGATATATTCGAGGACTCAGATAGTGATGGTATCCCCAATCACATCGACGGAGATACAAGCTACAACGCCGGCTGTCCCGATTCATCACCAGCTGATGGCATTTGCGATAGCTACCAAGATGGGCCTGACGCTGATGGAGACGACATAGAAGATAGTGCGGACACAGACGTAGATGGGGACGGAGTTCCTAATTATAAAGACCTTGATTCAGATGGTGATGGTATTGCGGATTATATAGAAGCTCAAGCCACAGCAGGGTTCACCATCACTACCGGTGTTGACACCAACAATGATGGTGTCGATGATGCCTATGGCACCCCTATTACGATAGTGGATACCGATGGTGACAATATCCCAGATTATCTTGATAGTGATAGTGACGGAGATGGTGTGCCTGATATAATAGAAGGCAATGATGCGAATAGAGATGGAGTGTCAGATATCACTTTTGATGGCACTGACACGGATGGAGATGGTATTGCGGACATATTCGATACTGATGATGCCAATTATGGCCCCATAGACACCAGTGTAGCCCTGGGTGATACTGATGGGGATACAGAGTATGATTTCAGAGATACTGACGATGATGGAGATGGTACATTGACCAGCGCGGAGGATACCAATACCAATAGTGATTGGTCTGATGACTTTTCAGAAGGCGGAGGTGTCGTCCCAAATTATCTTTTTGATCCTGATTACGATGGTGATGGGGTCGACGATGTTGATGATTTCGACTCGGACAATGACGGCATATTGGATACTACTGAAGATGGAGGTACAGGATTTGACCCAACCGGGGATGCAGATGGAGATCTGATTCCAAACTACTTGGATCAATCTGATGCCACTTCTGGCTTTCCGACCTTTGTGGATAGTAATGGCGATGGCATCAATGATGCTTATGACACTGATCTAGACGGTATTCCTGATTTTCAGGATCGGGATTCTGATGGGGATGGTATCACAGATGTTGTAGAAGCGGGAGGTGCAGATTCGGGCAATGGTATCATCGCCGGCACCTATGATGTCAATGGACTGACCACAGGAGGAAGCCTGACACCACCTAATACCGATTTGGCAACTGATCCTACCGGGGCAGTATTTGCTAATCCGTATGATATTGACTCTGATAATGACGGTATACCAGATAATATAGAAGCTCAGGCATCTGGTAGCTATACATCTCCTACCGGAAATGATGCTGACCGTGATGGTATAGATGATGCTTATGACATTGATGCCGGAGGTACCGCTATTACTCCTGAGAATACAGATGGTGACACTGGCCCGGTAGTCCCTGACTATATCGATACAGATAGCGATGATGATGGAATACCCGATATAGTGGAGGCTCATGATGCAAATCGAGATGGTGAGGGCGACTGGGATGGCAATGGCAACCAGACGGTCGATAACCCCGATGGTAATGATGATCCTGATGGTGATGGCCTCTTAGAAGCATTTGATACTGATGAGGGTGGTATGGCTGCCATATTCAGCGATACGGATGGGGATGGGACTCCTGACTATCGAGATACTGATGATGACGGTGATGGCACTCCCACTGCATCAGAAGATAATGATCCCAACGATGGGGATTGGACGAATGACTTCAATGATGGTGGTGGAGTAGTACCCAACTACCTCTTCAATCCCGACTTTGACGGAGACGGAATCAACGATAGCGCCGATTTGGACTCTGACAATGACGGCATCTTAGATAGTGATGAGGACGGTGGTACCGGTAACGATCCTACGGCTTTGTCAGGTGGTACTCCTAACTACCTCAATGTAAACGGAGGAAATGACAGCAACGGTGACGGAATCGTTGACGACTATGACGCTGATCTTGATGGTATTCCAGACTTTCAAGATCTTGATTCGGACAATGATGGTGTACTTGACATAGTAGAAGCAGGAGGCACTGATGCCAACAATGACGGCCTTGTTGATGGGTTTACAGATGTGGCGGGTGGTGCAGATGGAATTGATGATACTATTGGTACGGGTGGCCTAACAAACCCTGATTCAGATGGTGACCTCATACCAGATGCAAGAGATGTCGACTCAGACAATGACGGAGTGCCTGATATTACAGAAAATGGAGGGATAGATACCAACAATGATGGCAGAGCCGATGATGCTACTGATGCAGATAATGATGGTATAGCCGACCTGTTTGATACCGACAGTGGCAACACACCTCTATCAACTACCAATACTGATGGTGACGCTGCACCTGATTATCTCGATCTGGATTCTGATAACGATGGTATTGCAGATCTGGTTGAGTCTGGAGGTACGGATGCGGACAATGATGGCCTTGTGGATTCTAACGCTGACAATGATGGGGATGGTCTGGCCAATACTTTTGATTCGGATAACGGTGGCACTCCCCTGACCGATCTAGACCTGGATGGTGACGGTCTGCTCAACGCCCAAGACAATGACTCGGACGAAGACGGCATGCCTGACAATGTAGAAGCACAAGCCACCGTCGGGTATGCTGCCCCATCAGGGTCTGACGCAGATAGTGATGGTATAGATGATGATTTTGAGGCAGGATTCCTAAGTCCAACTAATACCGACGGTAAAGACAACCCAGACTATCTCGACACGGACTCAGACAATGATGGTGTATCCGATCTTATCGAAATGAATGACGCCAACCAAGATGGTGTATCAGATCGCACACCTACCGGAATGGATGATGATGGTGATGGTATCGATAGTGCTTTTGATGATGATGACGCTACTTACACTGCGACCGGTTCTGATACGAGCACTAATCGCATAGATACTGATGGAGCTGAAGATGAAGACTACAGGGATACAGACGATGACAATGATACCATTTTCACTACAGATGAGCCTTTAGATTTAAGAGGTACATCTCCTAACCCGGACTATCTGGAAGACTTGTCTGGCTCCTGTGGTGTGGGTTTTGTAACTAATGATTTCGCTGGAAATGCTGACGCCATTGGTACTTTCAGTGGAGCTTCAGATCGACCAAACATCTTAGGCTCTGGTACTGACGCCTACACGACTCTAGGTTCAAATGGTAGCTTTATATTAGTGGATCTGACTGATACCGTACCTAGCGGAGAATCAGTATCCATCTTCTTTAGGTCCACATCTGCGTCACGTTTTGTCGAACTCACCGTTACCTCCGCCGATGACTTTGGAGGCACATTTGCCGCAAATGTTACCAATCCGGGGACCGACAATGTCTTTACGACGGTAAGTACGCACAGCAATGAATTTACCGCTGTTTACACACCCAATGTAGATAATACAGTCAGATGGCTCAGACTCGAATTCACAGACAATGGACCTAGTAATCCCGATCTCGAAATCGACAACTTGAGCTACAGTTTTACTATCTGCGAAGAGGACTGGGACAATGACGGAGTGGCAGATATAGATGATGCTGATGATGACAATGATGGCATTGAGGATTCCAAAGAAGGCCTTGGCGTCAACCCAAGTCTAGATACGGATGACGATGGTATATTGGACTACAAGGATCAAGATGGCCCTGGTGTAACAGCATGGCTTGATGTGAATGGTGACGGTATTAATGATAACTTCGACTTTGACCTAGATGGTATCCCCAATCATCTTGATCTCGACGCTGACAATGATGGTATCCCTGATGCCATAGAAGCTAATGGTGGGACGCTTCCCGCCAATATGCAGGATGACGGACAGTTTTCGGTATCAGTACTTCAGCTCAACGACAACAATGGCAATGGACTTCACAATAGCTATGATCCCGATGATGCGGGTGATGGTACTTTCGGCGACCTAAATACTGATGACCCGGCAGACACTAATCCTGATTTCTTGGACCTGGATTCTGACAATGATGGATCTCCTGATTATGTGGAGGCTTTTGATACTAATGGGGATGGCGACTCTCTGGAAGAATACATCGCTTTCGCTGATGCTTACACGAGTGCAAGTGGCAGCTCTACACCGTATGACAACAGTGAGGATGCCACACCCGCCGATGGAATTCCGGAATGGTTAGAACTCAACCCTGATGGTATACCTAGATTCCTAGACCCTAACAATACAACTTATTATAGGGATACCGATGGAGATGGTCTGGTAGACTTGTTTGATACCGACAGCTTTGGAGATGCACCAGTACCCAACCCGGATTATGTTGACCCGGGAAGTGTAGTCGGTCTTCCATTAGACTTTATTGGATTCACTACCACTTTGGTTAATGGCTCAGTACTCGTCGAATGGGTTACCACCAATGAAGAAGATGTTGAATACTTCGATATAGAGCGAAGTATTGACGGCACTGATTTCTTCAGCATTGGCAACCTACCCGCCCTTAATAATTCACCTGCGGTCAACACTTATGAATTTGTTGATGGCTCACCAAATCTTGGCTATAACTACTATCGCATCACAGAATATGATTTCGACGGTCGCTACGAAAGCACCGATATCGTATTCGTGTTGGTCAGTCAGGATGGACGGGAACTAATGCTGACTCCATATCCAAATCCAGTGGTGGACTTTATGAAGATTGGAGCTAATGTGCCGTTAGCTGGTGTGGCATTTCAGCTTATGGATATGAGTGGTAGACGGACGATTGAGGGAATCCTAACGAATGAAGAATCTATCAATATGAGTGCTGTGCCAACGGGTCTTTATGTATTGAAGATCAACCTACCAGATAGGGTATTCAATTTCAAGGTAATCAAGCGATAAGGCATCTTAAGCAGCGATATATTTAGGGAGAGCACAAGCTCTCCATTTTCTTATCCTAACCCGCATTCCAAGACATTGACAAAGCAACATAGTCTTCCGTACCCGAATTGGCAAGACCTCTGCTTAATTCCCTCAAACCCCACCGAAACTCAATTCGGATACGAAAAAAATCATCAAAGCGATTTAGCCCTTATTATTCATGTCATTAGGCTGGTACAGATACAAGGCGTCTGAACCTATAGACATAGTTTCCTATTTCAAGGGTTTAACAACGAAGTAGATGTGCCAGGATAATGGCAAACCATCCTCAAATCTGAACTATATATTTTATCAAGCAAACGTGATCAACCATCAGGAAATCAACGCTTTACTTCGCGTTTTTGATTGTGGTGTTGAATAATGCGGGTTAGAGCTGCTGTGAGATTAGCCAAGGAAGTAATTGCTGACCAAGAGGCCAAACCGCACTAAACGTCTATCACAAGTAAGGTGGGAAAAGAAAGCGCACCCCATATCTGGATGATCAGAAATCTAGTAAGATCTTCTGCCTAGATAACTAAACCGTCTCATGAAACTCTTAAGAAGTACGGCAATGTTTCGCTGGCCATTATTCTGGTTTCAGGAAAGTAATATCGTCCTTCATCAACCTCTCTATATACACCATTCCATGTATTGAGTTTATTGAGCCATGGAAATAATGTCAGAGTTATCCGCACGCAACCTTCCGCTAGCCCTCTTTGGCTGGCTATGCTTGTTCGGTACCATTGCCTGCGGTATTATGATCCTCAGCTCCGATACCCAAGTACAGGGTATCAATGCATGGATCAAGCCCACCAAGTTTTTCCTCTCTACAGTTATTTTCGTTTGGAGCATAGGCTGGTTCACCGGCTATCTGGCACAAAAGGGTATCGTCATGACCTATAGCTGGGTGGTCATCGCAGTGCTGGCATTCGAGTTGATTTGGATCACCTATCAGGCGGCCAGAGGAGAGCTTTCTCATTTCAATATGTTGACTTCCTTCCACGGTGTAATGTGGAGCCTGATGGGGGGTGCTATTAGTATCATGACCTTATTCACGCTATTTATAGGTATCCTCTTTTTTCAAGGCAGCTTTCCCGAACTTCCACCTGCCTATCTGTGGGGCATACGTCTGGGCACTATCATCTTTGTGATTTTCGCTTTCGAAGGGGGTATAATGGGTGCTCAAAGTGCTCACACCGTGGGTGCTCCTGACGGAGGTCCAGGGATTAAGTTTCTCAATTGGAGTTTTACGCATGGTGATTTGCGTGTGGCCCACTTCTTCGGTATGCATGCCTTGCAAATCTTACCATTATTGGGGTACTATGCCTTTAGTTCTAACAAATCCATCATCATCGCATCAGTGCTCTATTTCGCGCTAGCAATAGGGCTACTTGCTATGGCCCTAAACGGTGGGTCTATAGTGCCCACCAGCGTAATGGGTGCCAAAGCAGAAAAGGAGACCATCGTGACACTTAATAAATAGCACTCAACCCATATTGAAATCTTCCCTTCATCGGCTGGGCTACTTTGCTGTGAGATATGTTAAAGAATAGCAAACAGCTCGACCAAAACATGACCTGTAGCATTAGGAAAGCATTCCAAATCACTGCTTCCTACTAACTTTGACCTATGCGCGTCAAAAGTCACTACGATTATACTGATGAAGAGCTAGAAACCATATTCGCAAGCTTCCGACTCAAGCCGTTGATGTTTACCCATGAGGCGCATCTGAGGCTGGCCTACGTACATATTAGTAAGTATGAGCCTGAGCAAGCCGCGCAGAATATGTGTGAGCAGATCAAAGGATATGCTGAGTCTTTGAGCGTTCCTGAGAAGTTTAATATGACCGTGACCATCGCTTCGATCAAGGCGATGCATCACTTTATGAGCAAGGCCAAATCAGACAACTTTAAGGGTCTGACCCAAGAGTTTCCACAATTATTGACCGATTTCAGGGAGATCATAGCGCAGCACTATAGCTTCAATGTATTTGCAGATCTACAAGCCAAGCAGGAATATGTGGCACCAGATCTGTTGCCCTTCTAACTGAATTGCAGACTTGGAATACTGATCAACTCGATGAGGCAGTCGACTCCAGTATATAAAAAAAGGGATTGCCAAGCTTAGCTATCCCTTTCTCTGACAGAATGAATCAAGTCTACTTCTTAATTAGGTTAAATCTAAGTACTCGCTGAGAGGATTCCACTCTTAGGATGTAGATGCCTGCCGGCTGTCCGTAATTCAGTGATAGCTGCTCGCTGATACGGCCTGCCTCATCTGCTCGCAACACACCTTGCCCAACATAAGCACCTTGTAGACTGATGATGGTGTAGGGTGTCTCTTCATTGGCATTGATGCCTTTGATATCCACAGTAAAGACATCACGAACAGGATTAGGATAAACGTTGAAACTAATTGGCTCTAGTCGCACATTGACCAATATGATATCTGTAAAGGCAAACTGGCCATCATAGTCTACCTGACGTAGGCGATAGTAAGAATTACCTACATAGGGTTTGAAGTCTGTAAAATCATAAACCTGTTCTTCTACCGTGGTACCAGCCCCCATGACCACTCCTATCACTTCCCAGTCCTTGCCATCCTGCGACCGCTGCACTTCGAAGTATTCATTGTTGATCTCTGTTGCGGTAGCCCAATCCAGATCGACTGCACCTTTGTCATCTACACCTGTGAAGTAGAGCATCTCTACTGGTAATGGCGTGGTATCTTCAGGTGCCGATCCTAGCGCCAGGTCATTTTCGCTGAAATGGATTGTATTTTCAGAAATCACTACTCCACTGGAGTTACTACCGACCACAATTCCACCCTGGTTTTTATATTCCTGGTCCGGTCGATCCCATAGTGCTACCCTAAGGTCGTTATTATCGCTGTAGTTACCATAGTTGCTTTGATAGTACAACTCAACCTTGCTTGTGTTCGCACCCGTACTGGCTACCTTCCAGCTGAGATCAAATATACCCGTCAACGAATTCTGGCCGGAACCGGGATCAGTTGCATCAAATAAGGTATTGTCCTGCTGACTTCCGAAGAAAAACTGTGCGTACCAATCTTGCCCTCCAGTACCGACACCCACTATTCTTACAGGTGAATAAACACCATTAGGTGCCTTTGTCGCGTCCACATCACCTACTGGGAATGTGTAGTTAGATCCGGCAGTGATATCCAATTTCTTCACCGGTCCTCTGACGAAACTTGCATTCGATACGTCGCTGTAGGTGGCGTTAGCATTCAGCACCAGCGTATCACCATCTCCCGTACGAACAATACCATCTGTGAAGGTGATAGCCGTGGTAATAATCACATCATTGTCACCGTCATCTCTTATATCAATGCCGCCACCTGTATTATTGACGATCAGTCGCTGGAAAGTGACGTCACCTTCGATGTATTGTGTGGCTGAGCCAGTCAATGACACAGGAGCTTGATTGAAATCAAGCGAGCCCCCGCGATAGATCAGGCTATCTCTTAGCTCGATATCTGCGGTGGAATTGCCCGTAAATGTGCCTCCATTTACGACAAAGTCACCCCGAACGAGCATGTCAGAACTATTACTAATACCAAAGATGCCACTGTTCAATTCGAAACGATCCTCTATATCCAAGCTATTGCCTTGATTGAAAGATATGGTAGGCCCATTCACCGAAAGGGTATCGCATACCTCTAATGAGTTATTAGGGAAAATGCGAGTGCCAGACCCACTGAAATCGACTCTCCTGATTTGAGGGATACCTCCAAGCACCGAATAATCTGTGGTGCCATCATAGACCAGAGCGCCACCGTCGCAGGTAAAGAAATCACTGTAGAAGCCTGCCGGCAGATCGCCAGCATCCTCTAAGATAATGGTACCTGTGCCCTCAATACCACCCAATCTATTGATCACATTGCCATTGACCCGCAGCACAGCGCCGCTACTAATTACGGTAGTGAGTAGTCGAATGCCTGTACGGTTTAGATCCAGGGTATCACCTGCATTGATGGTAATCAATGCACCCACCGGCCCAACACCATCCGTAGGAACAGGGGATGTCCCCACAGGAGTCCAGTTATTAGCTACTGTGTAGTCTCCTAATTCACCTCCAATAGGTGTGAAAATGTAAGTAGGTACTGCATCTGGGATGGAACCTTTGATCTCTTCGTCACTGTTATTTGGGTCTCTATAGATACCGGCAGTGTAGTCACCACTCAGCTGCTCATCAGTCTGCGCAGAGCTAAAGGTAAAAGTCATTTGTTCGCTAGCTCCATCGTAATCATCAGTACCGTAAGCCTTGTCCCAGAGCAGGCTACTCTTGATCAATCTAGCCGGAGCATAATAGGTCGTATCATAGCTCGTCTCATCAAACCCGTTATCATCAAAATCATTGTCTATACCGGCATCCTCACCTAGGAAATTGAATGTAATTGAACCAGTAAAATCAGTCACGTCATTTGCTAGGACAATCCAGTAGTAATTCAAAACATTGGTGGTATCGGTTAATGCTGGATCACCGGTCGGCATCCCTGCTTCCATCGTTTCATCATCACTAAGAATGGAAGGGTGAAATTCGTTGGCCGGTCTGATGAGGATCGAATCTCCTGCCAGCAAAGAGTTGCTATTGATGGATATGGCTACTGGTGTATACTTGGTCTCTCCTACCGGAAAAAAGAAGTCGTCCTCTGTACCATTGAAAATCTTCAATACCCCATTGTCCGTGAAAGAACTGTTGGTCTGGATACTATTGGTTGCACTGAATGTCGACACCTCCTTGATGCCGGCTTGCTGTCCTATAGTCAAGAGGCTACCGCCAATGTCAAAAACCCCACCCTCCATGCGAAGCGTGTCTGTGATGGCGAAGTTGTAGCCATTACCTTGTTCGACTTCTACTTCAGCACCATTATTGATCGTCAATGCCCCGATGGGTATACTCGTGTTGGTTTTACCAAAGATATTCTGATCACCAAGGCCACTGAAGACTATGCCTCCACTGGTGCCGCTCACAGTGATCGTATCCTGAATGGTCGCATCTCGCTTCAAGTCAAGGTCATTTGGCCCAAGATCGAGCGTGCCATTGGTGACGAATAGATCATTGCTCACCGTGATATCCACTCCCACCGTACTGGTCGTGTTATCACCAATTTTGGTCAAATCGTGAATGGTGAAAGTACCTGCTCCACTCAATGTACTTGTCCCTTCTAGTATAGTATTGGCATTATTGTTAGTGTAAGTACTACCCGCCCCATTGATGAAGTCACCTTGAATCGTCACGTCAAAACCATTGCTATTAAAGACCGCTCCGTTGGTGATACTAAAGTTGTTTTGAACGATCAGGTCATTAGAGATCAACTGGACAGTAGGCAAATCATCACTACTATCATCGATGGTCAGGTTGTTGAACGGGATTGTGCTCCTGATGCCAAAAGGAGTAGCCGGGCTATTGGTGCTGGCATCACCGATCGTCACGGTAGATCCTGTGAGGTCATAGACCGTAGGATCCAACCTTAGCGATGGAACAGAGTTGCTATTGGTACCGCGACGAATCGTGAAATCTCCGCCTGTAAGCGTGAACTCACTGCCTGGGTTGAGCACCTCGAAAGTACCCCGCTGATTGGTCGCAGAACCATCAGCGGCTACA
>JAVKDO010000049.1:0-5176 GCA_040222235.1 Cyclobacteriaceae bacterium | reverse complement strand
TTTTCATCAGATATTTTTAACTTGAGTTCACAAATAATTTTTGATTTGAAACCCTCAAAAGTCCCTACTTCTGGGGGTTTCCTTTACACCTCTAAGATACTAAAAATCAGATACTTAAGTCTTATCTTAATGGCATTAATTCCTAATTACTAAAGGCTCTAGCATCATAATACCCCATTAAATAACCATTAGAACCTATTATATTAACCTGAGTTCGATTAATCAAACTTTTAAAACCCCCATAAAACTGTCCCTGTCTCGCCGACAGGCGGGTTTTCGACGATAGGAGAAACCTTATTAGTGATTAAAGCTGAAGTGAGAACATAGTTCTTCCCTCCTTTTTAAGAAGATATCTCCGTTACACTGCGATATGACAATTTTATGGGGGTTTTAAAGTCGAAATCAGGCTATTAGGATTTCGATGGGGCTCAATCTGACAAGAGCGATTTCACCCTCGGCATTGACAAAGTGGGATCAGCGTTAGATCAGTTTGAGACGCGCCTTTTTATACTGCGCGGGTGTGCTCCCTTCTAATTTTTTGAATGCCTCAAAGAAGGCTGATTTGGAACTAAAGCCTGCTTCAAACCCTATGCCTTCGAGGCTAAGTTCGTGCCGGGATGCGATCAACTGCTTGGCCTCTTCTACCCGATACGCCTTGATGTATCGGGAAAAGCCATGCTGGTATTCTTCATTGAGCACTCGCGAGAGCTGATGCTTGGTCATGCCCGCTTGGGTAGCCAACTCCTCCAACTTCAGTCTTTGATCCAGGTAAGGTTTTTCTTCCTTCATCAGTCGATCAACCTGCGCCAGCAACTGCGCTCCATTTTCCAGCGCCACTGGAGTACTCTTCGGGATTGCCGGCTTGCTTGTCAATAGCAATCGCCCAGCCAGATAGTAGAATACCACAGTGAATATCACCGCTCCCCAGATGTAAGCGATCCCAAAAAATAAGGCGGTCATGTAGGTAATCGTGATGAACAGCATCGCCAACATGATCGCGAGCTGATACTGCTGGCTGTCACTCCATCTATGTGCTGTACCCTTGGAGCCAAGAAAACCCTGCGCACCGTAGTAGAATCCAGCTAGCGCAAAAATCACCCAGGTACCATAGATCACATAAATGATGATGCCATTCCAAACGTCCGGATAAGTCGTATAAGGATATAGCACCCCTACCACGATCATAATGACAAGTAAGCCTACGAGTAAGCCCAGATCTGTTCTTTTGAAAGAATCCTCACCTCTCAGCTGCGCCTTGCTATACAGATAAAAGAATGGGCCGATGAAGATACAAGCAGACAAGCCGATCTGTAGCAACAGCCGATCGTGAGTCGTACCAAAATAGAAATAGATGGACTTCCCAATTCGGATACTCAAGGCCAATAGCAGCCCGGCGAAATAGACTTCTGCCACGCGCCTCTCCTTTCTGATAAGGAGATAGGCACCTACCAGCAATCCATTGATGACGCCTATGCTTGCTATGACGAAGAGTATTGACATTAATCGGTCCAATCGAATAAGACCTCAAAATTCATAGTTATCAGCCGAAATCCAACCCGTATAGCGGAAAAACAAATGTGAGATCAGATGAGCATATAGTAATTCCTCCGAAAATTGGACTGAATTATCTTTAGTCTTGATATGTTCGTATTAGCATATCCCCAAGCATAAAACCCGCACCCATGAGCGCTAAATACGATAAGATCGGCAAGAACTACTCCACTATGCGCAAGACGGATCCGAGGATCTCGGAGCAGATCCATGCCCAGCTGGAAAGCGCACGGCGCATCCTCAATATCGGGGCGGGTACCGGCTCCTACGAACCGGAAAACGTAGACCTGGTAGCCGTAGAACCTTCGGCCAAAATGATCGCGCAGCGAAAGCCTGGTGCTCATCCGGTAGTGCAAGGTAACGCCGAGGAGCTACCTTTTGAAGACAACAGCTTCTCGCATGCCATGACTATACTTTCCATGCATCACTGGACAGACAAAGCACAAGCTTTTCGTGAAATCAATCGTGTTACCACCGATCGCTTTGTCGCCCTGACCTTCAATCCTGAGGTGGGTACATTTTGGCTCACGCGTGATTACCTACCGGAAATCCTCATGAATGACCATAAGATCTTCCCAACCATTGATGAACTGAGGTCCCATTTTGATAACGTGGTGAGTACTCCCCTACCTATCCCCGCTGACTGTCAGGACGGCTTCTTAGCCGCCTACTGGAAGAGGCCAGAAGCCTATCTGAAAAAAGAAGTGCGCAACTCCATATCAGCACTCGCCAATAGGACTGATGATGATCCATTCTTGACGAGACTACAACAAGATCTAGAAAGCGGTGCTTGGGTAGCCAAGAACAAAGACCTCATGGATCAGGAATCGATCGACGCGGGGTATGTGATCATCTCAGCAAAGGTGAGAGATTAGTACTTATTAAGCGAGACACTCTATATGTGCCAAAACCGCACACAATCGAGTCGCCTTAAAGCGATTTATACTCATTTCTAGGTATTGTTTGAGCTTAGATGAATGGCTATCTTAGAACCATGTGCAGAGTGCACGAGACAATATTGTTGATGTTCATTGTGACTAACCGATAACTTTGACTCATGAAGAAAGAACTCATTTCTGAGCTTTTCTTAAAATTTGAAGAGGCTTGCTACAACCTTGATGGGCTGGAATGTTGGAGTGCTCGAGAATTACAAGAGGTATTTGGCTACAAGGATTGGAGAAATTTTGCAAATGCTATTCAGAAAGCTTCCAAGTCTTGTGAAAATTCGGGAGAACGAGTAGATGATCATTTCGTTGGAGTCACCAAAATGATCGATATTGGTAAAGGAGGGCAAAGAGAAGTGGAGGATATCGCTCTCACAAGATATGCCTGTTATTTAGTTGCCCAAAACGGTGATCCTAATAAGCCGGAAGTTGCATTTGCACAAACCTATTTTGCACTACAAACCAGAAAACAAGAACTAATTGAGCAAAGGTTATTGGATGTTGCAAGAGTCAATGCAAGAGATAAACTCTCTAAATCTGAAAAGAAACTATCTGGGATTATCTATGAAAGGGGCGTTGATAACAGAAGCTTTGCGATTATAAGATCGGAAGGAGATAAAGCCCTCTTCGGTGGCCGTACAACTCAGTTTATGAAAAACAAGCTCGGGATTCCGAGCAGCAGGCCATTGGCCGACTTTCTCCCAACGTTGCTAATTAAAGCCAAGGATTTTGCAACTGAACTAACAAGCCATAATGTGACAGATAAAGATTTGTCAGGAGATCAAGCCATTTCTAGAGAGCACGTCGATAACAACAAAGAGGTTCGTAATATTTTACTCAAAAGAGGTGTCAGGCCAGAGGAACTTCCTCCTGCAGAAGATGTCAAAAAGGTGCAACGAAGAATTGATAAAACGGAGAAGGAAATACTTAAAGAAATCAAGAAGGACAGAAAATAACGAAACGCCAGCGAACAATATCAAATGTGCCTCTATGTGGTAACTTGAAATTTAAGTGTGAAGCAGAGCATTTTGATGAGGTGGTGAGTACTCCCCTACCTATCTCAGCCAACTGTCAGGATGGCTTCTTAGCCGCCTACTGGAAAAGACCAGAAGCCTATCTGAAAAAAGGAAGTGCGCAACTCCATATCGGCAATAGCCAAAATGGCTGATGATGATTTATTCCTGACGAGACTGAAGCGCGCTCTCGAAAACGGGGCATGGGCGGCCGAGAACAAGAAGATCCTCCCTCAAGAATCGCTCGATGCAGGGTATGTCATCATTTCAGCAAAGGTGAGAGATTAGTACTTACTAAACGGGACACTCCATTTCTGTAACATAACCGGACACCATCGGGTCGATTAGTGTGATTTATACTCATTTCTAGGTATTGTCTGGGCTTGAATGAATAGCTAACTTTTCAAGGAATAGCGAGTGCATATTATACGCCTTCAAGGTCGGTGACAACAAACCTGCCTGGCGGTAGGCAAGTGCTTAAAATTAAATATACGACTGAAAACAAGTACTTTGTGAAGTTTAAAAGCAAAAATCTATATGCTAGATATCGGGGACGCCTAGTTGCACACTTCGTGCGCCTTACAGTATTGTTACCTGCAATATTGAATCGCATAATTACACTAACGCCATATGATAATTAAGAAACTAATTCTCGAAAACTTCAGAGGATATAAAAATGTGGAAATGTCTTTTCAATCTGGAATTAATGTACTCATCGGAAAAAATGATGTTGGAAAATCCACAATCCTTGAGGCCATGGATATTTTTTTTGGTGGAGGAAAAACAACAATTGATATAGCCGATAAATGCGTTGATGTAGTTGGAAATATTGTGATCACTGTACTTCTTGAGGTTGACAAACAAAAAGAATATCTTCTAGATACAGATGTTAAATCCAATCTGAAAACAGAGTACCTTTTAAATAATGAAGGGCTTCTTGAAATTCGAAAAGAATGGGATTGTTCAAAAGGGAAACTAACAGCAAGTAGTCTCAAAGTTTTCCTTAATGCGGAATACCCTAAAGCATTTAAGAAAAAACCTCTCCCCACGTTGAAAATTGACGAATTGAAGGATTTATTGGAGTCAAAAAAAAGTGCTGTTGATCTGCTTGACTTGCACAGCTATATAACTGACAATAAAATTGATTCAATCGACATTGCACCTTACAGCCCTGACCTAGATGAAAAACCAACCATTAGTCTTGATAAAAGAAAGAGATCTTCAATAAGAAATATATTGTATGAAGTACTTCGTCAGCAAAATGAATTGGAGCTTGAAACTACTCTAATTCAAATGAATAAAGAAGATTGCAAAAATATATATGAAGCTCTTTCAAATGACCTTCCAATTTTTGAACTCTTTCAATCAGATAGAGAAAATAAAGATAATGACAAGGGAATTCAAGATCCATTGAAAATTGTCACAAAGAGAGTGATCAAAAACTCTCAAAATATAATTGATGAGCTTGTTCAAAAAGTAGAAAATGAAATTGAGATAACTAGTAGAAACACATTAGCAATGCTCAAATGGATACTACGGTTCTAACTATGCCAGTGATATCGGTCGAGCTGTGCCAGTGATTTCGGTTCAAACCGTGCCAGTTTGGACTGTTATGACTTAGAGTAAATTATGGCATTACGGTTCTAACCGTGCCACTCTGGGGTAAGC
>JAVKDO010000048.1:0-64794 GCA_040222235.1 Cyclobacteriaceae bacterium | reverse complement strand
TCACCCATAGTACCATGAAAGAAAGTCTTCATCTGCTCAAATTGCTCCATGAATAACAGCTGAATATCCTTATCAGAATGGGAGAGTTCTATACCTATGCGAGCTTGATGATTATCTGCATCACTGATAAAGCGAAGGTGCTTAACACCAGTTTTGTAGTTCACCCAGTTGACTTTTTCACCACTGGCGGACCTGATAGGTCGCATATATTGACCATAAGTAGTCCAGAACTCTTGCTTGATCTGAGAAGCTTCCTTGCGTGAATACATGGGTTATAGCAAGTCGGCCATCTTGTGAAATGGCATCTGATCAGGTCGCTGGAGCCAGTCGCGTTTGTCCCATTCATATTGTCCATCTATCATATGCAGGATATACGCCCATCTTGAATCAGAGGACTTGTTCTCATGACTCATATGTACAAATGCACCATGCAAGATGATCAGGTCTCCTTTTTTGGCTTCCAACGTGACCATTTCGGATACGTCCCATGAAGGAGGAGTACCCTCAAAAGTAACTGAACTGCCGTCGGCTTTTCTGACAAAGCGATAGTCCGCCATGCCTTCTTTATGGGTGCCTGGCATTCCCATCAAACAGCCATTATTTGCGGTAGCGTCCTCTAGTGCCATCCAAAATCCTGTACAGCTCTGGGGGTTTGTAAACAAGAAAGTGCTGTCTTGATGAGGCATCACCTTACCACCTATCCTCGGCTGTTTAAAGATCACCTGGCTTTGGACAATCATAGGTTCGGCTAAGTCGATCTGTTGCGCAATGGTATGAAGCTGCTCGGAGTAAGAAACGGATCTAAATATTGGATCGAGATCATGAATAGCATGGCCGATCTTATTAATGGATTTAGTGAGATCGTCCTCCTGTGAAGCCCCCTCCTCGAAAAAGCACCTGATCTTGTCTCCACTATCAAGGAAATAATCGTCACTCGTCTTGGTCTGATCAACCGTAGAGAAAATAGAAGACTCCTCAGGACGCTGCGTTTGGAGAATAGACATGGCCTGCTGTCGGCATTGATCAACTTGCGCTTCGCTGAGAAAGTCACGAATCAATAGATATCCCTGGCTGTGAAAAGTATCGATCTCTTGCTGTGTCAACATGACGAAAAAGTATTGAAAATAATTCAAACCCCTTCTATGCCGACAGCAATAGCCTATGTCATTTTTTGATTTTGTAGGTACTCAATGAACCTGAAGCTCCTCGAGCTTATTGAGCGCTGTTTGCAGTTCCCGCTTGGTCTTCAGCATTTTTTGATGGGCGTTGAATTTATGATCCTCATGCTCAGCTGCCAAAGCTTCTTTTTCCAACAACAGTTGATCAACAATCTTTCCACTCATTTTGAATCGGAAACCAAAATAGATCAAGCCGACGACCAGAACTCCGATAATGCTCCAGACAACACTATGGTACACGGTGTGGGTGATTTCAATTCCAAGGAAAGGGATACTCCCGTTTCGCGCTTCACTTTCATTCAGCCTTCTGGTAAGTGTATTGATCCGAGCCGTCAAGGAGTCCTTCGTGACCTTGGCTTCCACTGCGTTCCTCTTGAGCTCACCGATAGCTAAATCCCTAGTGCCTATTTCTGTTTGCACGTCACCCCACAGCTCATCGAGCCTGGTTTTAGAAATCACCTTATACTTATCATAAGTCTCCGATTTTTCCATCAATTGGTTGAAGTCATTGTCTAAAGATTGTGTCTGTGACCAAGCCTTAATGGCAAAAAGAGCGATCAACAACTGGATAGCGATAGTAGCGTAGATAATGCGATGGAGTTTCAAAGTTCTATTCATGATGAGCTGGATGTATATAACTATAACAATAATATTTATTACTTAATCAATGGTAATAAAAAACGATGATAATACAAACCGTTTTACACCATATAATTTTAAAAGCCTTTGTCATTAACTTGCACAACAAAAAAATGTTGATGAGAAAAGCCTTACTATTCATTATGCTCTTAGGAGCGACTACTGCATTTGGACAGATTCAAATGCCTGCCCCTAGTCCTACATTTACGGTAGCGGGTGCTGTGGGTCTCGCAGATGTGAGTGTGACCTATAGCAGACCTAGCGCCAATGGTCGTACCATCTTTGGTGATCTAGTTCCCTATGATGAAATATGGAGAACTGGAGCCAACGCCAGCACTAAGATCAAATTCAGCGATGATGTGATGTTAGAAGGTAATGCTGTACCTGCAGGTGAGTACGCGCTTTATGCTATTCCTGGTAAGGAGACATGGACTTTCGTACTAAGTAAGAACTTGACTTGGTGGGGAGCTGTCGGCTATGACCAGTCTGAAGATCTTTTGAGATTTGACGTACCCGCAAAAAAAGTGAGCAGTCACTACGAGACTTTCACTATCAGCTTCTCAGACTTTACGATGAACTCTGCCTACCTCAACCTGAAGTGGGAAAGCTCAAAAGCTAAGTTCAAAATAGAGAATGAGGTAGATAGCAAGATCTTGGCCCAGATCAAGACACAGGTGATTGATGCGACTCCTTCTGATAAGGGTCTGTACTATCAGGCAGCTAGCTACTATTTTTCTTCTGATCGCGACTTGAATCAGGCCCTCGACTTTATCAATAAAGGTATTGTGAAAGGTGAGGAGAAATACTGGCAGGTACACTTGAAGGCTAAGATTCTTGCCAAATTGGGTAAGAACAAAGACGCTGAAACAGCTGCAAAATGGTCAATAGAGTTAGCAAAAACTGCCGGCAATATGGACTATGTCAGACTGAATGAGAAGCTAATTGCGACGATGGATTGACAATGAATAATTGATAATGGAGAATTGTCAATTATTCATTCTCCATTATCAATTGAGTATCATATCTGCCGCTTTCTCTGCTATCATGTACACTGGCGCATTGGTATTGCCTGTGATGATCTTTGGCATAATGGAAGCATCCACTACTCTCAGGCCTTCGACTCCTCTGACCTTCAGTTGAGGATCCACGACAGCCATTTCATCCGTTCCCATCTTGCACGTACCCACAGGGTGGTAGATGGTCTCAATTGACTTTCTGATATGCTCAGCAAGAGCATCATCACTACTCACATTTTGTGGCATTTGTATTTGCTTGACATGTTTCTGAAGGCCCTCTTGTTTGATTACATCCAATGCAAGCTTTGCTCCTGCCACCAACTGCTTCATATCTGATTCTTCTGATAAGAATCTAGGATCAATCCTAGGTGCTGAAGTTGGGTTCTTGTCTACTAACGTCACCTCGCCCCGACTCTTGGGTTGAAGCAAACTAGGCAATATGCTAAACCCATCAGTATGAGGAAACTTGGTAAGGTCATACATGTCATAGTCATAGTCTTGTCCTATCTGCATCGGTGCGAAGTGCAGTTGGAAGTTGGCTGGCTCTTCAGGATGATCAATATTCAAAAAGGCAACAGATTCCAACGGACCTATCGTCAACGAACCTTTCTTGGAGATCACATATTGCAACAGTCCTTTCACTTGATTGATCAACTTTATATGATGATTGAGGCCGTTTTGCTCCTTGGTCAGACAGCTCACGGGGAAGAACAAGTGGTCTTGAAGGTTTTTACCTACACCTGCCAGATTCCTCTTGACATCAATGCCGTGACGTATCAACTGCTCCTTTTCACCAATCCCCGAGAGCATGAGTATCTGGGGCGACTGGAAACTACCGGCAGATAGTATCACTTCTTTGATCGCATGCACCTCTTGGCCGTTCTTGATCAGCTTCACTCCAACGGCCTTGTCCTTCTTGATGATCACTTCCTGGACCTGAGCATTGGTCCATATCTCTAGATTCGGACGTGATTTGGCAGGCTTTAGGAAAGCATCAACAGCACTATGTCTTGCACCATCTTTGATAGTAAACTGAAACGGGCCTATCCCCTTTTGTTCTGCTCCGTTGTAGTCTTCATTTCGCGGTAGCCTTGCCTGGACGCCCGCATCAATAAAGGCTTGACCCAATGGTGTCTTAAACTGCTGTGAGAAGGTCACATTAAGCTCCCCATCACTTCCGTGATAGCCTGGGTTAAGTTGATTTGTCTGCTCATTGTGCTCTGACTTTATGAAGTAAGGAAGCACGTCCTGATAGCCCCAGCCTTCATTGCCGAGAGCAGCCCATCCATCATAGTCATGGCGATTGCCACGGACATAGGCCATAGCATTGTTGCTACTGCAGCCTCCGAGCATCTTGCCTCGTGGTAGGTAGATCTGACGATTGTTCACATGCGCTTGAGGCTCTGTCCAAAAGCCCCAGTCGTGCTTTTTCCTAAAGAGCTTGGCGTATGCCCCGGGGATGTGCACCAGAGGATCATTGTCCTTGCCACCAGCCTCTAGCAGCAGTACACGATTGGCTGGATCAGCAGATAGCCGATTGGCCAATACGCACCCCGCAGAGCCGGCACCTACGATGATATAGTCATATTGCTTCATAGCCAGGTTAGTTGTTCAGAGGAGGTAATTTATTCAATGGTCGTATGCCTTGCAAACCGATCTGGCTTCATCAAGACCTTCCTATTAGATCACCTAATCATCTTCGGATGGCGCGGATGTTACATCCGTGTCTTCATCCTGCAAACCCCCAGCAAGAACACGGAACTAAGTTCCACGCTAGATAGAGTCTCTTCAATTTTCGGATTTCATTCGTATCTTCTGCGGCTGATGCCACAGCCCAACCCTAAAGTCGGACTACTCACTGCTTCATCCCTAGTCATCGCCGCTATGATCGGTACAGGTGTCTTCACCAGTCTGGGGTTTCAAGTGATGGAGATCAAGTCGGGCTTTTCTATCATGACACTCTGGCTCATTGGGGGAGTGATTGCCTTTTGCGGAGCGGTCACCTATGCCGAGTTGGGGGCAGCTTTTCCCCGGTCTGGTGGTGAGTACAACCTACTCTCTCGGCTCTATCACCCGTCATTGGGTTTTGTGGCCGGTTGGGTTTCAGCTACTGTCGGTTTCGCCGCGCCAGCGGCTTTGGCGGCCATGGCGCTTGGCTCTTATGTCAGCACTTTCTATCCCGGCCTACCGGAAAATCACCTGGCAGCAGGGTGCGTACTCGCGCTGAGCATCCTACACGGCACCTCCATCAAAGGTGGCAGTCAGTTTCAAAATTTCTTCACAGTCCTTAAGGTTGGGCTGATTGTCATCTTGGTGATCGTAGGGTTCATGATCGATCAGCCGCAGGCCATCAGCCTCCTACCGCAATCAAATAGCTGGTCGGAGATCACCAGTGCTCCCTTTGCCGTATCGCTGGTATTCGTCTCCTATGCCTACACCGGCTGGAACTCCTCCATCTACATCATCGGGGAGATTGACAACCCCGTCCAAAACCTACCCAAGTCACTGTTCCTTGGGACCCTCATCGTGATGGTGCTGTATCTATTGATCAACTACATCTTTTTGTATTCAGTACCTATCTCCACGCTCGAAGGTCAGATAGAGATTGGCTTCTTATCCGGAACAGCCATTTTTGGAGCTATTGGTGGCAAAATCATGGCAGTTGTCATCTCACTCCTACTCCTATCGACTGTGAGTGCCTATGTATTCTTAGGCCCAAGGATTACCCAGATCATGGGAGAGGATTTCCGAGCACTAGAGTGGCTCTCAGTAAAAAACAAGAGAGGAATACCTCAAAATGCATTCATCTTCTCGACTGTATTGAGCTTGCTTTTCATCTACACTTCATCCTTCGATCAGGTGTTAGTTTACACCTCATTTCTTTTGATACTTATTACCACATTGACCGTCGGTGGTATCTTCATCCGTAGGGTCAAGTTCGCAGAGATCGAGACTTCTTATCGTACATGGGGCTACCCCGTCACACCGCTGATCTTTCTAGTCATCAGCGTTTGGACGCTGGTTTTTGTATTCATTGATAAGCCGTTTGAGAGTATGATCGGCGTTGGGATATTGGCAGTTGGATCGGTCATTTATTTCCTATCGGAAAGAGGAAACAAGGTAAATTGAGAATGGAGAATGGAGAGTGGAGCCCGAAGTGGTCAGACGACTATTGTACGATAATCTCACAGTGTCATTGCAGCGCAGCTATTGGCAAAAAAAGTCGTCGGATCACTAAAATGATCCAAGCTGGCATGGATTTGAAATCCATTTCTTGAGACGATTACAAGTGTACAGAACTAATTCGATGCTGGTTGTAAGAATCCACTAAGAGAAGTGAAATTTAGATGTCATTCCCGGTAGGGAATCTATGACGAAACACCCGTTATCCTGAGTTTGTAGCTCAGGATGCCATCTAAGCATGCATTAATTCTAGATGCTCCGAAGAGCGCGAATAAAATTCATTAACCCAACTATTAGCTTGGAAAGCGCTGGCAGGTGGAAGCAATGTTTTCCATCAAGTGAGCTATGAAATTAGTTAGATATTGAGGACTGTCTTCTCTCTTGAGCGTCACAGCATACCAAGTTCTTTTCAACCCACTTTTAGTCACCTTGACTGCTTTCAAATTGCCATCTTGAAGACTCGGAGCGGCTATCCAATGGGCAATCACTTGCACGCCCATCCGCGCTTTCACCATCTCTATGGCAGCCTCAGTAAACTGGATGGGTATTATTTTTTTAGGTTGAATATGTTGAGGTATTAATACATCTCTAAAAAGCGTCACGCTCTCCAATGGGTAAGAATGAATAATGACTTGTTGGTCTTTAAAGTCCTCAGCTTCAACATAGGGTCTAGAAGACCATGGATGAGATGCATGTACTACCGCAATCAGTTCGTCGGTAATCAGCGGGGTATATGTGAACTTCGAATTGTCTATTTTATCATTCACAATGGCAACATCCAGTTTGCCTGACAAAACCTTATCCAATGGAGATATGCCGTGCTCAGGGTGGATATCGATCTCAACGTTGGGAAATTCCTTGTTGAAGGCGTACATCAGTGGTGGTAGCCAATGATAGCAAGAGTAGCATTCCGTTGCGACTTTAATATTGCCTGTATTTCCACTTATCAATTTCCGCACTGCAATTTGCGTATCCTCTAAATCAGTTAAGACGCACTCTGCTGATTCCAAAACCAATTTTCCTGCCTTTGTAAGTACTAGTTTCTTATTGATCCTATGAAATAGTGAGGTGCCCAACTGAGACTCCACCTCTTTCAATTGATGACTAAGTGCCGATTGTGAAACAAACAGACGCTCCGATGCTCTGGTGAGACTGCCATTGTCAGAGACTTCCTTCACCAGCCTTAAGTGCTTTACATCCATACTTTAATATTAGTTTATTTCATGATAACGATAAAATCAATTCATATTGATAATGATCTTTTAGAGGTGGCACCTCGTAAAATTGCTTTCAAGCAAACTACATACATCATGAAATCAGTCAATTACCTTCTATTACTTCTACTGGCAACCCTATGGGGGCCTTCATTTTTGTTTATCAAAATAGCAGGAGAAGAAATGCAGCCCTTGACACTGGCTGCCTTCCGAATTGGTATAGCAGCCATTTTATTGGGCATCTATGTCTTCGTGGTAAAGGGTCAGTTTGTCAAAAATCTTAGTTTTTGGATGCACGTAGCGGTATCTGGTTTCTTTGCCCAGGGTCTTCCTTTTGTACTCATCAACTGGGGAGAGCAATACATCAGCAGTGCACTTGCAGCTATTCTTAATGGACTCACGCCTTTGTTCACCATACTGATAGCGCATCAAGCGACCAAAACCGACAAGTTGAATTCATTCAAAGTGATCGGAGCATTATTTGGTTTTCTAGGGTTGTGTGTTCTCGTAAGCCCGTCGTTTCAACACGGATTAACAGGAAGCACAATGGGAATTATTGCCGTCACTCTGGCAGCATTGTCTTATGCCATAGCACTTATCTATAGTAAGACTTTCTTACAAAATTCAGCTCCCCTTACTGCTCCAGCCGGACAATTAATAATGAGTTCCATTTATCTAATTCCGATGGCCTTGTTTATTGAAACCCCCGACCTATCGACTTACTCTTGGAACACCTGGATCGCAGTGAGTTTCTTGGCTGTCCTTGGTACAGCGCTAGCTTTTGTAGTCTATTTCAAATTGCTCATGCGAACCAACTCCTCCTTTGTTTCACAGGTGACCTATTTAATGCCCCTGTTTGGAGTGTTACTGGGCTACATCTTTTTAAATGAAGAACTGTCTGGGGCTTCTATGCTAGCTGGCTTGATCATTCTAATGGGCTTGCTTATCAGCAATCAGAAAAAACAAGTCCAACTACCCGTTCAGAAAGTGTGCACCACTCCGACTTGTTGAGTTTTTAGTGTGAGACAACCCTTTGAGATTGCATGGCTTATAGTTGTCATCATTACAGCACATCAATGAGAAGATGGAGAGAAATTGACAATTGAGTGTGGAGTGGTCGGACGACTATTATAAAAAATGTCATAGTGTCGCTGCAGCGGTGATAATGGAAAGAAAAGTCGTCCGACCACTAAAGGATGATCTCGCTTGGCGTGGATTTTAAATCCATGTCATAATAAGACGACAAAAGCACATAACCAACCTCCGTCCCAAATGGTCTAGCTTTAATCACATCCAAACCACACCAAAACTGTCCATAACCGAACATTTTTTCTAGGCTAATTACAAAATATACTCATTTCTAGGTATTGTTTGAGGTGGACTGATTGGCGAACTTGATTTGGTGCTAATGACTGTGAGTTACATGCTGTAACAAACAACTCTCAGCGGATTGCTCACTAACAGTCAGCATGTTAAACACGAACGCACTAATGGAAATTAATAAACTCAGGCCATCTATGCTATGGTGGTTCGTAAAACCAGATTGTGCCTGTTTCTCTTTTATGAAGGATTAGTTAACTTCATTCCAACACAACTCCATAATTATGGCCTACAGTGAATTTCTAGCAGACCGAGTACGACAGAGGCTATCATCGGCCAATATCACAGAAGAAAAGAAAATGATGGGCGGCCTCATCTTCATGGTCAACGACAAGATGTGTATTGGAGTCGATATGGACAAGGCCAAGAACACCGACCGGCTCATGGTGCGGGTCGGTAAAGCTTCCCATGATCAGCTGATCTTCAAGCAGGGCAGCCGCGAGATGGACTTCACAGGCACTGTCATGAGAGGCTTTCTGTTCATCGATCCAGATGGGTTTGATGCAGACGATGATCTGGACTTTTGGGTGAATAAGGCTTTGGAGTTTAACTCGAGAGCAAAATAGCAGCCCGCTGAACGCTTTAAAGTGATCAATCTGCAATAGACTCTAGAAGCATCAAACAATAAAGAAGTTATGGAAGATGAAACAGAAAAAGACTCAAGCACCGCGATTGCAATTGCAACAGAAAAGGCAATTTCTTTCATTGAGAAAGTAGTCGCCAATCCTCTTATCGAGGCAACCGGAGTTCTGACTGACAAAGTCAAATTCTGGAGATTTCAGAATCAAGTAAAAATAATCCTAAGAGCAAAGGAGTTTCTTTTAAACAAGGGGATAAAGGTTCCCAAAAAGGTTCCAATCAAGGATTTAACTACCCTTTTAGAATACGCCTCACTGGAGGATGAAGAAGAAATGCAAGACAATTGGGCGCATTTATTAGGTGAGGCTATGAATCCAACCAACTCATTTAATACATCCATGATGCTTTCACAAATTCTTTCACAAATCTCTCTAAATGAAATTAAGATTCTTTCGTATTTGTCTGAGTCAAGTTTCATTATAACTGAGTCTGACAGAACTTACCATAACAAGCACGTGCTCATTCAAGCCAGTAATACGACTTATACTATAGGTCAACTTCTTATTGAAAATTTAGAAAGACTAAGGCTAATAGAAGGAGAACCGCCAAAATTAAAAGACCAGTATACCGGCATGTATATTAGTGATGACGGTGAGAACGATATAAATGAAATAATTGTGGGCGACAGTTATCGTTTATCTCACTTGGGGTCTGAGCTGATGAAGAAAATAAAATCCTGAGATTTGACTGTCCAAAGCATTCAATAATCCATCTTGGGCACCTCAAAGCCTAGCTTCTTCCAAAGTTTCAATGACTCCTCCCAGAGCTTAGCTCCTGCTTCGGGCTCATAGCATTTGGGATCCATCTTCTTCTCGTTGAACATGTGCTGGTACTCTTCCGACCTACCCTTGTAATCGGCCGATGCGGCCATATACACTACCGGCAATGCAGCTACTTTAGGCGCTTTGAAGAAGATCCAGAAGATACCTTTCAAGATCTTATGCAGAAATGGAGGTGCCTCTTTAGCAATCTCCGTATTGACTGGGCCGGGGCAGATGACATTGACACCCATCTTATGCCCGTCTTTGTTAATTCTTCGCGATAGCTCCACCATCATGGTATTGGTCACCAACTTATAGTAGCTGTAGTAGCCAATGCCCTGAGAGACGCCATAGTCTACATAGTTGCCAAACTCCGAGTAGTCCACAGCACTGGAGCCTTGATGTGAGTCCGAAGAAATGAAGAGTATTCGGGGAGCCTCCTCCGCTCCAAGATGCATGACTTGCTTGGCCGTCATGAGGTTAGCCAGCATGAAGTTGGCGAGGTAGTTGACCAGAAACATCTCTTCCAAGCCAAGCTCGGTTTTCCTGGCTTTAGGCAAAGCCACGGCGGCATTCATGACCAAGACATCCAGCAACTTTCCTTCGGCTTTCAATTGATCCGTGAAAGTATAGAGACTCTCCACTTTACCCAGATCAAGGTGACGCATTTCTATCTTATCAGAACCAGACTCTCGCTGTGCCTGCTCCAAGATTTCCGGTAGGTCACGACGACAAGCCATGATCACATCGCCTCCTCTCCTAGCCACCTCTACCGTAATGGCGTATCCAAGTCCAGAGTTCGCACCCGTCACCACTACGCGCTTGCCATCCAGTCGATCATTTTCCGATAGGCGATCCACGAGATCTTGCTTCCGAAACAGGTCATAAATCCCGTGAAGGGCTGCCACCACTGGGTTGTCAAATCTTCCGTGCGCCATTGATTGTGATTATATCTGCGAATGCATTTCTTTGAGCGCCTAAGCTAATGACATTAGGTTAATCACACCGTTGATGAAGAAATTTTCCCTCTTAATACTTGCCCTTCTTTTCGTCTCATGTCTGGTATGGCTGCTGTGGCCATTGGCAGGTGACAAGTATGACTTCCAATGGGATCAGGAGGCTATCGCGAATAAGGAGAAAACCCTTGCTGGGCTGTCAGTGGATACGGCCGCTGCTCGTCCTAACGTGCTGCTCATATTCGTGGATGATCTTGGCAAAATGGACATGCCACTGTACGGCGGCAATGAGATCGTCCGAACTCCCAATATCGAGCGAATGGCATCCCAGGGAGTTGTGTTTAATCAGGCCTATGTGTCTTCACCAGTCTGCAGTCCGTCAAGGGCAGCTTTAATGACAGGGCGCTATCAGCAGCGCTTTGGCTATCAGAATCAGCTCCATGACATTTACCTCACCAATCGACTGCAATACTATGGATTCAAATGGTTTGTCAATAGTCACCCATGGGTGCCCAAGTGGATGGCAGAGGTGCCCAATGAAGAAGCGATTATGATGCAAGGCCTACCTCCTTCTGAGATCACCCTACCGGAAATATTGCAGGCAGGTGGTTATCAAACAGGCCTGATCGGGAAATGGCATCTTGGCTGGTCTGAAGATAACAAGCCATGCAATTTTGGGCTGGACTATCAGTACGGCTTCTATGCCTCCCACTCCCTCTATGCAGCGGAGAATACTCCCGGTATCATCGATCAAAAGGTAGAAGGAGACTTCACTGATCCGCACATCTGGAGTGGTCAGCGAGATGGTCCTCACGCCATCTATCGGAATTGTCAAGAGATACCAGAGGAGCGATACCTTACAGATGCCATCACCGAAGAGTCCATCAAATTCATGAGCAGTCAGACGGATGAACCCTTCTTTCTTCTTACAAGCTACAACGCTCCTCACTCACCGTTTCAAGCCACTCAGGAATACTACGACAAGTATGCTAACGTCGAAGATCCGCTCAAGCGCACCTACTATGCGATGATCGAGCATTTGGATGCCGGTGTTGGTCAGTTGCTTGACTACTTAGAAGCAAGTGGCAAAGCTGATAATACGGTAGTCTTTTTCATCAGCGATAATGGTGGGGCTACCTATACCAAGACTACCGACAATGGAGCGCTCAAAGGTGGGAAAATCACAGACTTGGAAGGTGGCGTAGCTGTGCCCTTCATCATGCAGTGGCCTGGCACCATCACTCCAAGTCAATCAGATGAGCCTGTCATTGCTATGGATATTTTTAATACAGCCATAGCCTCAGCGCATATCTCATCGAATCAATTGCCAATGACCGATGGATTGAATCTGCTTCCTCTCCTGACAGATAGCATGAATACTGGCTTACCAGAAAGACCCTTCTACTGGGAACGAGGTGCTAGTAAGGCCATTCGCACCAGTGAATGGAAAATGATATGGCACGCTGAAATGCAAGACACCTTACTCTATCAAATCAGCGTAGATCCACTGGAGACCAAAGATGTCTATCAAGCCCGAAAAAACGATCCGGTCATTGCTGACTTGTTGGCTCAATACGACCGTTGGTCCGCACAAAATCAACCTCCCCTTTGGCCCTCTATGATCTACTTCCTTGAAGAGGTCGATGGAAGGTGGTTTTACTTTGATAACTGATCGTTTACCGCGCCCATGTTGGTGTTTTGACCAACTTGCTCATATTCTCTGGTTTGTTGGTCAAAAGACCAACAAAGGCAGCAGAGGCAGTGTAAACCAACTTAAAACTATCAGTTGTCAGCTATAACCTAACAGCTATCCGTTCTAATCTATAAACTTATTCACCGTCATCCAGCTACCGCCATTGATACAGTCAATGCCCTCTTTTTTCAGGATACTGGTGGCCTGACCGCTCCGGCTGCCTGAAGCACAGCACAGGATAAGCGGCTTCTTATAATGCGCGATCTCGCTGACCCTTCGACCGATTTCCGGTAGGGGAATATTACGCGAACCCTTCACATGACCAGACTGGAACTCTCCCTTTGATCGCACGTCGATCACCATAGCCCCCTTGGCCTTGTACTCTTCTATTTGCTTTCTTTTGTTTCCAAAAAGAACATCGAATATACCCATGAGCTTCTAATTTAAACCTTACCGAACCTTTCAAATGCTGCTTCCTCCAGCGCGGCTCGATGATCTGGATGAGCTATGTCGATCAACATTCGGGTACGCTCTTTAAGGGATCTGCCATAGAGGTTGGCTACACCATACTCCGTGACCACATAGTGAATATTGGCTCTGGTGGTTACCACTCCTGCTCCCTCTTTGAGGTAGGGCGTGATCTTACTCACACCTCTGGGTGTGGTCGATGAAATGGCTATGATCGGCTTACCTCCTTTGGAATAGGAGGCTCCTCTGATGAAGTCAATCTGTCCACCAACTCCGGAAAAATGCTTCTTTCCGATGGAATCCGAACACACCTGACCTGTCAGGTCGATCTCAATCGCGCTATTGATAGCCGTCACTTTCGGGTTCTTTCGGATATTGGCCACATCATTGACGTAGGCCACATCCATCATGAGTACACCTGGATTATCATCTATATAATCGTACAGCCTCTGTGTACCCATCACAAAGGATGATACTGTCTTTTCTCGGTTCAGTTTTTTCTTCTCGTTGGTAATCACTCCACTCTCAATCAGCGGGATCAGCCCATCACTAAACATCTCTGTATGCACACCGAGTTTTCTGTGTCCAGTCAGCGCAGCTAGCACTGCATTGGGGATACCACCGATACCCATCTGTAGGGTGGCACCATCCTCGACGAGACCCGCCACATTCTTACCAATCTCACGCTCAATGTCAGTGATCTCAGGAATCTGTGTTTCAGGAATCGGTGATTCATGATCTACCAAAATATCAAAATGCTTAATATGCATGCATCCATCCCCTTGCGTGCGTGGCATCCGTGGGTTGACCTGTGCTATCACCGTCTTCGCTTGTTCGATAGCCGCAATAGTGGCATCCACACTTACCCCGAGCGAGCAATAGCCATGCGCATCAGGTGGAGAAACGTGCACTAGCGCTACATCTACCGGAATAATGCCTTCACGCATTAGTTTGGGTACTTCACTAAGGAATACCGGGATGTAATCCGCGCGATGCTCCTGAGTGGCCTTCCGCACATTAGCGCCGACAAAGAATGATTTTAATCTAAAGATCCCTTCATACTGCGGCTCAACATATGGAGCTGTTGCCTCGGTATGGAGATGGTAGATCTCGACATCCTTCAGTTCGCCGCTTCTGGCTACCATCGCATCAATCAATATCTGGGGCGCAGCTGCCACACTATGGATAAAAACCTTATCACCTGACTTGATCGTTTTGACTGCCTCGGCGGCTGTTGTATGAATATTTTCCATGGTATTTTTCTTTCCTTTTTCTACCGCAAATCTATGCCAGCACGGACTTGGTCTGGTCTGATGGATGTGACTTTCTTGACTGACTTTGGTCAGTAAATCGCAACAGCTTAAAGATGATATTCGCCGTGATGGCGACTGCTCGAAGAATTGAATATACTGCTATCAGCAACAGATAATTGAAGCGCTTCCAGAAAGTCAATCAACCCATTAATGAGGTGAATGCTAACAAGATAGCTTGTCTTTGACTATCTTTCTTAAACAAACAACGCCAGAAAAATGCTGACCGAATTACAACAAAAGAAACAAACTCATCTATTCCGACTGATCGATGTAGACCATAACGGTTTTATGGAAGCAGCGGACTGGGTCACGATAGGTCAAAGACTAGCAGAAGAACAAGGCATCAAAAAAGGTCAACCAGCGTACGATCAAATACAGCAAGGTATTCACGCCATCTGGAAAGACCTCAGCAAATTCATCAGTTCTAAACACCCTGACAAAGCGACACTTGAAGAGTGGATGAAGTTCATAGAGGAGAAGGTCATCAATGTAGATGATGCGACCTATGATCGCTATGTTAACCGAGTTGTGGATGGCATTTTTTCTACGCTTGATTTGAATAAGAACGGTCTGATAGATGCTTGGGAGTACATTCTCTTCCTTAAGTGTGTGGGTGTCAAAGATGGGCCGGCGCATGACGCATTTACCCTATTGGATCATAATGGAGATGGCGTACTGGATGAGTCGGAACTCATAAAGAGCGTGGAACAATTCTTAAAGAGTGAGGATGCGGACAGTAAGGGCAATTCACTTTTTGGACCTCTGGATAGTTTCTACCACTTCTAATTGTTTGAGACCAAGACCTTCCATCTAATAGGTTCACTACCTATCTGTAGTAAGTAGAGTCCTGGTTTGACCTGATCCAATACAAGTGTACATCTGTCTTTTGCTGATCGCTGTGGTGTCATCTCCAATACAATCTGACCGCTCAGGTTGATAAGTTTGACGGAGGTGATAGTTTCATGTGACTCCAGGTGAAGTGTTCTTGACGTGGGGTTTGGATAGGGAGCCCTGGTCAGCGACCATGAGTTCGTGCCGAGCGGACTTTGGTTAGACCAAAGGGTGGGTAAACCAGCTATCTGATTGGGATCGAGGACCGTGTCAAATACCTTCACCTCATCCAACTTGCCCTTCCAAAAATATCGGTCATCGCCTGGCAGGCGCTTGCCTATGGCCAAGTCGGCATTGGAGATATTGAGCACTCCTGAGTGGTCTGAGAATACATCCAGCTCACCGTTCACATAGAGTTCCATACCAAACCCGGTATAAACCAATGCGAAGTGATAGTAGGTATCGTCTTCCAAAGGAAATGAGGAGTCCAGATCCTTGATACCGTCTGGCGTATTCACTGTCCAGCGTAGATGCCTTTCAGTGGTCACCGAAGCTTTCCATCGCTGCTCCCACCCTCCGTGAGAGACAGCAAACCGCTCTTCTGAAAAGTCTGTGATGAAAGCCCAGAAGCTTACCGTAATTGCGTCAGCGAAATTGAGATCATTGGAGTTTTCAATACTCACCTCATCACCAGCGTTGCTCAAAGAAAGTGCCCGGCCAGCATCATCTTTGGCATCCAGTCCAAAGGAGGGTTGGGAGACCGTCACCAGCCAGTTGTTATCACTCCGATCGATCACACTACCATCCATAGGTAGATAGATCAATGGCTCCTGATCGCCGACCTCCTCCCTGACCAGTAAGGCTAATTCCTTGGTCGCAGTACTGTCAAAGCTATTGGTAACGGTCAGAGTAGCCGTGTATATTCCAGACTGTTCGGGTAGTTTTCCCCTTGCCATTTCACCCATTTCTTCCAATATCTGGCCTTCATTGATACTCCAGGTGTAGGCGAGCGACAAGCCCTTGGGATCAGTCGCAATCGCCGACAGGTTGACCTCCTCTCCTGGTCTGTACCATTTTTTATCCGCTGAGACTGACTCGATCACCGGGCGCTCAGGTACGATATCCCGCACCTCTATGGCCAGGCTATCTGCGAGCACGTGGCTCTCTATAGTGGCAGTCATCTTAACAGAAAAAGTCCCAACGGCTGTAGGTGTCCACGTCAATACGCTGGAGTCACTCCCTTGTAGTATGCCATCAAGATACCAGGCAAAGCTGGCTCCCTCGTCAGGCGTGACGGTGGCATAAAACACATTCTCTACCCCAGTTTCTCCTATCGGCGATTGCGCGCTAAGTGCCTTGAGATAGGGCCGGCCGCTGAAGTTGTATCCGTAGTGCCAGTCGATGACGTCATCATCGGTCATCAGTCGCCCGTCGACCGCCTCGGGCTCATTTCCGGTAGGTAAATATGAGAGGAGCATGACCGCCTTGCTGTCAAGGCTGACTGATAGACTGCCAGATACTCCGCTGGCGATCACTTGCTCGCCGATGGCATCATACACATCGACTGATTCCTCTCCTACCGGAATGGTGACCTGCCTGACTTCATCATGTGGGTTGTACACCAGATAGGTCGGGAAAGGCTTATCGGCGAAGAAATCTGTAGCGTTCACATCTAACAGCAATATGCCTTGCTGATCGGTCTCGTCTACGATAGCGGCCAGATAGCCTACATGCGACGAACCGTATAAGGCAAGGTTAGTAGCGGCCCAGCCAGCATCCTTCGAGTCGCCTCTGGCAAAAAGGTCCACACCTTGCCAGCGCTCTTTGATAGCTTCATAGCCGATCACACCCTGAGGATCGTATTGGCTGGACCAGTCATAATCTGACTGCTGGGATGGATCTATATGCCCCGGATAAAAAAGCCTGCTGGCATTGGCGAGATTGAGTATCCATTTGGCGATAGCGGCGGCATAGCGCTTGTCGTACTTCACCAGTGGTGCCAAAGCTGCTGCTTGCTGTAATCCATTCATCAGGAAGACATAGTCATTGCCTCCATCGTTGGCCTCCCCGATGAGGCCGGATACATCCTGGTCATCCCAGGTGCCCACCACACTCCCCCAACCTCGGAGTTCACCACGGTCAAAGCACCAGTTGATCATCTTATCAATGTCATAGGTGGTTCCCAGCCTAGCGTTCATCTTGGCTGCTGACAGCACACCATATGGAAGTTGTAATTCGTAGGAAGGATTACTGGGCCAGTCTTCAAGGAAGTCCAGGACCAGCTGGGCCCCAATCAAGTATTTTTTGTCACCAAGTTCTTCATAGGCTTGGTAGAGTAGCCAGGCAATCGCCCCAGCTGCCTCAGGCTCAGGTACACCCTCGTCGAGGGGTATATCGTTTTTTACGTCCCATGCCCGATAGTTCATTTGAGGCACAGTCCACGGCGCGGTGCTGCCTCCCATGGCGTACACAGCCTCCAGCCACTGGTCAGCCACGCTTCGAAACTGAAGCTCAAAATCGGATGTGGTAGGGTACTGGCTGTAGAGTTGGTAGAAGAATACATTGGGCATGGTCTCGTACCACCAGTCATCACCTGAGCGACCCGATGGATTGTTGAGATAGATATTTTCACCATTTCTCACATTATAGAAATCTTTGATACTTTCGACCCAGTTGAAGCCCGACTGGTTGGACTTGTCAATACCCATGAGCGACGCTCCTACTACTGCTGGGATGATATTGATCGCTTCGGCACCACTGGTCGGCGTACCCACGTAGGTGTCCATTAGGATGGGCTGTAGCTCAGGATAATTGAAACCCTGTGAACCGATAGAAGTGATGGGAAGATGCTCCCCTTGCGCGTCTAGATCGAAAACCTCACTATCGTAATCTCGTGCGACCGTCTTCCAGTCCCGCATAATGTATGGGGTAGGAAAGTCGGGCATTAGACTCACCCGATCAATTTCAAGCTGTGTTTGTGAATACCCCTGAAGACAAATGATAGATAACGATACTAGAACGAATGCTCTTTTCATGTGCGGTCATTAGAAAAACAAGGGTGCGCCAAACCGGCACACCCTACTATGAAGAAGTCAACTATTAACTATTATGGTCTTTCTAACTCATAAATTGAATTCACCTGCGCGGCAGTTAACACCTTATTGTAAATTCTGATTTCGTCGAGTTGACCTTCAAAGAAACCATCTCCAGCTTCCTCCAGATTACTGGTCTCGCTACCAATTGCAAGGTTGTATCCTGATACGCTCACGAGGCTACCAGGAGTGTTGTCATGGTCTGTGCCCATAATACCATTGACATAAAAGATGGTATGTCCCCCACCGAAAGTGACGACCACATGATACCACTGGCTTATATCCTCGAGTACCGGGTCAGTATCTCTATCATATATACCTTCATCAGTAGCTCCTGTGAAAAAAGCTTTAGGCGTATCCTGGAGTTGGAACTTGTATCCCTCCCATCTGTTCAAGCCGAGTATTTTATTGTTGGCTTTGATCACATCGGCTTTTAACCATACTGAAATGGTCATCTCTGATGGGTTGAGCGTCGTGCTGTAAGGCACTTCGATCCAGGCACCAGCGTCAAAAGAGATGGCTCTGTCTGCAGTACCGTACCTGTCAGCCGCCCATGACGGTGTACCTGCTCCATTGTCAGCACTCCCGGACTCAAAGCTGCCACTGTTGCTGTTACCTGAGAAGTCACCAACGGTCGTTCCCTGACCTTCATTGAAAGTCCAGTGGGCCATCAGTGCATCAGGCTCGATAGGTACTACTTCCTTACCCTCAAAGGCCGTGACTGCCTGATTAAGCGTAATCACAGCATTGTCCACCTGGACCTGGGTAACCGTCTCACTGTCAGCCACTTGTTGTCCAAGGCCAATGGCTGTTTCAAGCACCGCTTTTGATCCGCGTAAATACTGACCATTGGCCGTACCTTCTACCGCATTGCTCAGCAATGTATTGGCTGAAGTAAGTGCAGTCTGCAAAGCACCCTTTTCAATAACTATTGGATCTTCTCCTTCGTCATCGCCGCAGGAGATGAACAATACCATCGATGCTATCGCAAGCATCGAAAAAATCTGTTTTAGATGTGTTTTCATAATTGTATCCTTTTTGTGATTATTAAATGTTTGTTTATTGTATTGCCTTATTGATGTCTCGCTCAGAAAGTGGGATTAAGAAATACCTATCAAATTCGTAGCTGAATTGAGTATCTGACAATGCCCTCTCAGCGACAGTGGCTCCATACCTCATGAGATCATAGTAGCGATGAAACTCAAGACCTAGCTCTACACGGCGCTCGTGTCGGATCGCCTCCCTGACAGCACCCTGACTTGCGCTGGTCACATCCGGTAGTAGCCCGGCGGGTATTGTACCAGTACCATTGAGCTGTGTATCAAACAGGTAGCTTTCGCGAGCCCTTTTGCGCACTTCATTAAGCGGCGTTAATGCCTCCCCTGTGCGCCCGAGCTCATTGAGTGCCTCCGCTTTGATGAGCAGTAGCTCAGCATATCGCATGAAGACATAGCTCAGTCCTCCATCTCCCTTGATACCTCTCGGTACTTCCGATAGGGGCTGTAGGTGCTTTTTGCTGATGTAGCCAGTAGGTGACCACTGCGGATCAAAAGGCTCGCCATTGAGCCATAGGGTTCCTTCCCTACCTACACTATAGTCGAGTCTCGGGTCTACGACACCTTCAGCGGTCGTCTCAAACTCGTCCACAAAATCCTGACGAGGTGAATTGAAATAGTAGCCGCCATAGACTTGCGGAGCAAACCACTGGTTCAGTGAATTACCGAGCTTTGGTGAAGTGCCTGTAAGATGCTCTATCTGGAATATTGCTTCATTATTGTTTTGACTGCCCAATGTGAAATTGGCTGCATAGTGTGGTTCAAGACTGTAGCGTCCAAGCTGCTCGACTGATGCTACCGCATCTAGTGCCCCATTGTAGTCGTTTTGAAACAACCTCACCTTAGCCAGTAGGCCTAATGCGGCACCTTGGGTGACTCGCCCCGTACTGCCCTGTACTGGCAATGCCCCCGAGGCACTGAGCAAATCATCGGCAACCTGCCCATAGAGCACGTCGACGGTACTCAGTGGTACATGAATCTCCGCCGGGCTGAGTGGTGGTATGAGTTTGAGTGGTATTTCCCCGAAAATACTGACCAGGTGGAAATAGAAATATGCCCTTAGAAAAGTGGCCTCAGCTACTATTTCTGCCTTACGTTCCTCCTGCATATCGATTTCCGGTAGGTAGTACAGTAGGTAGTTGGCACGGGTGATCCCCTCATAGTAGTGTGTCCAGAAGGTTTCCAGGTAAGGGTTGCTGGGCAGATAATCAAAGTTGTCGATGAACTGGATGCTGGCCTGATCGCCGGGATTGCCCCCTTTGACAGCATCGTCGGAAGCTACGTCCCCAAATACCCAGAGGTTGTTGTTGCTGTTGGCGAAGGACATGATGTTGTAGACACCCGTCAATGCCAGCTCAGCGTGATCAGCCGTCTCGTAGAAAGTACTGTTGGAGTAGGTGCCCTGGAGGTCTTCCTGCAAAAATTCCTCACATCCTAGTGCGAAGAGCGACAAGAGTAGAATCGGAAAAAATGTTTTCATTGGTCTCATGTTCGTCAGCTTTAGAATGAAATATTAAAACCCATGTTGTAAGAGACGGCTGAAGGGAAAGTACCCCAATCAATGCCTCGCGCCAGGTCAGCCTCATTTGTGGCATTGTCGCTAGTGGTCATCTCAGGGTCTAGTCCGTCGTATTTTGTGAATGTCAGCAGGTTAAGTGCGGAGAAGTAAACCCTAAGCCGGGTCAGCTTCAATTTATCTGTCACTGCCCTTGGAAAATTGTAGCCAAGTTGTACGTTCTTTAGCCTCGTATAAGAGCCGTCTTTTAAGAACCTTGTGGATATCCTTACATTATTGTTGGAGCCAGTCCATGATGCCCTTGGCACCTCATTGGTCGTGCCCTCTCCTGTCCAGCGATTGTCATAGAAATTTCTGGTAAGGTTAAACGGACGGAAGAAACCTTCTATGTCATGAAAGGCCACATTGTAGATGTCAAAATCATAAGCACCTTGAAAGAACAGGGTCATATCCCAGTTTTTGTAATTAGCACTCAGGTTTAACCCAAGAGTGTACTTGGGGATAGCACTACCGACATGCGTACGGTCTTGCTCGTCTATAAAACTGTCGCCGTTCTGATCCTTAAACTTGACATCACCAGGCCTTATATTATTGCCCTGAAATGCGCTCGTGGCGATATCCAGCTCATTTTGGAAGATACCGTCCATTTCTAGCATGTAAAACGAGCCAATGGGCTGCCCTACCTCAGTGCGTGTGGTCGTAGCGCCAGGGCCGATAGACCCGGCTGTGATGGGTGCGGAGAGTTCCATCACCTCATTGTTGAGCAGGGCCACATTGCCAGAGATGGAGTAGCCAAAGTCACCTTTGGACTCACGGATACCCAGCATCAGTTCCACACCTGAGTTAAGAATTTCGCCATTATTCACCCATGGTGGATCAGAGTAGCCAGAGCTGGGAGGATTGGGGTCTTTCACCAGCATGTTGCTCGTCAGCTTGTAGAAGTAGTCAATCGATCCATAGATCATGCCCTCCTTCATTTCGAAATCCACACCCGCATTGACCTGGCGACTGGTCTCCCAGCGCACATCGGTATTGCCGAGCTGGGTGACGGCATAGCCATTGGACTGCACCCCACCAAAGGGATAGTTGAAATTGATGCTGATCAGATCGGAGTAAGAGTAGTTGCCGATCTCCTGGTTGCCAATCTCACCATAGCCCACTCTCAACTTCAGTTGTGAAATGAGGGAATTGCCTATTAGAAACTCCTCATTGTGGAGGTTCCATGCACCAGATACTGCGTAGAATGTCCCCCACTGGTTGCCTGCGGCGAAGCGCGAAGAGCCGTCCCGTCTAAGCGACACGCTCAGCAGGTATTTGTCGTCTATATTGTAGTCAACCTTGCCAAACAGTGAGACGAGCGTGTTGGCGTATCTGCTTTCGGAAACATTGGGAAAGCCGAGCCCATTGCCAAGGTAGACCAGATTAGGATCCTGATCCGGAAAGTCCCTATCGCTCTGGCTACTTGCATATCCCTGGGTTTTGATCGTCTCTGTACCGATCAGAGCGTTGAGTTTGTGGCCCGCTCCAATATTCCGTTTATAGCTGAGTACATTGTTGTTGGTCCAGGTGAGTAGATTGGTGTTCTGGACACTGAGTCCGTTGGGATTGTTGATCCGGTCATTGGTACCCCAGTTACGATCAAACCGCCTTCTCAAGCCTGTCTCTTGGTCAAAACCAAAATTGGAAGTGAACGAGAGATCCTCCGCCAGGTCAAGCGTGGCAAAGACCTTTCCAAAGTATCTATCGGTAGTGAGCTGTTCGTCAAAATAATCTGTCAAGCCCACAGGGTTGTACCCATCACCGAAGAAATCAGGACGATCTGGCAAGTCGACGTACTCCCCATCAGCATCGTATATCGGGATAGCGGGAGTTCTGAAGTAGGCATAGCGCACTACACTACCGCCGTTTCCACCAGCGCCATCACCGGAGCTGCCGATTAGGGTCGTATTCGATCTGGAGAGGTTGAGATTGATACCTGTCGTGAGCCAGTCATTCACCTCTGACTTGAGATTGATCCTACCGGTAATTCTATCGAACCCGCTACCCTTGATGATACCCTCTTGGTCGAAGTAGGTGGCCGATAACAAGTACTGCGTTTTGTCCCCTCCGCCACTGGCGGTGACACCATAGTTTTGAATAATGGCCTCCTGAAAAATGGACTCCATGTGATCAATGTCCGGCAAGGTCGCTGCGTACTCAGCAGAGATCAGATCACGTTTAAACAAGTCGCTTTCGAAGAAAACATTGTCGTTGGTAGCCGCCTCGTTATACATCTCTATGTATTGATCGCGATTAGTCATCTCTGTCAGCTTCCCATGTACCTGCACGCCCACCTGACTGTTGATGTTGACGACTGATTTGTTTTTCACGCCACTTTTAGTGGTGATGAGGATCACGCCGTTATTGGCACGAGAGCCATATATCGCTGCGGCAGAGGCATCTTTGAGGATGGTGATATCCTCCACATCTTGTGGAGAGATGATGTTGAGTACATCCCTGGTAGGCACCCCATCTACGATGTACAATGGTTCGTTGCTACTGTTGAGTGAGCCGGTACCCCGAATCCTGATCGATACACCTTCACCGGGTGCTCCTGTGACTTGAGATATGTTGACACCTGCGGCCCTCCCCTGGAGGGCTTGATCGATACCAGCTACAGGCAGCATTTGCAAATCCTTGCCCTTTATATTGTTGAGGGCACCTGTCACATCCGCCTTGCTCTGAGAGCTATAGCCCACGACTATAATTTCGTCCAACTGCTGACTGTCCACATCAAACCGCACATCGATGATCGACCTGCCCGCCAGCGGCTCCTGCCTCGTGAGATACCCAATAAAGGAGTAGACAATTACTGGATTGGTGATCGTATCCGGAATGGAGAGGATGTACGCCCCATCAATATCCGTGACTGTGCCTATCATGGTGTTTTCGACGAGCACATTGGCACCAATGACGGGCATCCCCAGCTCGTCGAGTACCACCCCCGAAATACGCTGCTGTCCAATGGCCTGAAAGGCCATGAAGACCAACAGAAAGCTAAAAATTCGTTTGAAATCTTTCATATCGTTTGAGTTCATCACATTAAAAAATCAATCATGTGCGATTACTATTCCGTTGCACCAGTATTTGTCATCTTTCTGCTCTATGGCAGCACCATGGGGTATCGCTACGATGAGTGCTACGCCATCGGCCTCAATCGTGAAATCCCCATATCCATTGACCCCCTCAGCCACGACTGTATGGCTGATCGCATCGAATAAATCCACCTTTTCGTGGGAGGCATTGTTGAAGGCTATGTCCTTGGCAGCATCAAAAGGATTGTAATACAGGTAGGTCGGATAGGCTTCATTGCGGTAGAAGTCTGTCGCCAGACAGTCGAGCCTGAGCACCTTGTCGACATTGGTCTCCTCGATGATCGCCCCATAGATACCCGCGTACGCGGAACTGTACAAGCTGAACATCGATTCGTCAGGCTGACCCTCCAGCCAGTTGGGGCCGTCCCCAAGCGCGATACCCTCTACGCCTCTCAATGACTCCTTATCATAAGCATCGGTCTTCCTAAGTCCTTCGTAGGCAATTACATTTTTAGTGATTGATTTTTTCTCAGAAAGCCACTGGTGATCGTCATCTATTTCGAAGGGATAAAACAGCCTTGTAGCATTAGAGGCATTGAGCATCCACTTACCAATTGTGCGCGCAAACTGCGGCTCATACCTGACCATCGGCACGAGCGGCCAAGCCATGGCGTGGGTATTCATGAGGAAGGCATAGCCTCCACCATCCGTGATGCTGCCTTGCAGTCCATGGACGTCATAAGTTCCCCAGCGCTCGGAGATCACACCCCATCCCGTGCGACCTGCTTCAGCCTTGCAGCCGTCAAAGCTCCAGTTGAGTAGTTTGAGCACATCATAGTCAGTATCCTGCTCGGCATTGAGCCGAGCGGCAGTGTAAGCACCGAAAGGAAGCAACACCTCATAAAACCTGCTCTCCTTTTGATTCACCAGCGCATCGATGGCTGACTTGGCACCTTCAAGGTACCTGCTATCACCAAATTTCTGATAAGCACTGTACAGGACATATGCATGACCACCAGCTACGTCATCTTGTGTAGTGATGTGGTTGGTCTTTCCCTCCAAGGTGCTGTAGTCGAAGAAAGAATAGGCGTAGTTGCCATCGAGCACCGAGTCGGCCCTATAAAATTGGTCAGCAATCTGTCGTTGGAGTTCATCCGTCCTAGCCACATCTGGAAAAAGATGGCTCACGCTGTAATAAAGCACATTGGGGAACACATCGTACCACCAGTCCCGACCATACCCGCCTCCCAACATCGCGATATCGGGATTAGTATTGTTCATCATGATGTCCCAGCCATTGTCGCTATTGAAGTAGTTCTGGGCCATCTTTACATAGTTATAGCCATCCTGATTGGTCTTGTCTATTCCCGATAGGCCGGCACTCATAAGGGCTCCCAGGCTGGTTAACGACTCATGAAAGGCGACATTAGCCATATCGGCCTGACGCACATCACCTATGACGGTAAACAGCCCATAGGTATCCTGCTCTATATTTCTCTTGGTGGTATCCAGCCAAATCAATGGCATATGTGGCCCCTGCTCTGACCAGTCAAAAGCATACTCGTCAAAGTTGATTGCCTTCTCTCTCCACTTCAATTGTTTATAAGGCGAGGGGTAGTTGGGCATGCCCTTGACCCTGTCAATATCAATCTGGTTCACTGGCTCGGGAGTCGACTCACATGCCCAGAACATCAAAAGTGCCACCATGAATAAGTAGATCGATGATTTCGTTTGGTTCATAGTATTGTTCATTTGACAGCCATTACAGGAACTACTTCAGGGATTGGATGCTCATCAATCTGCTCATAGGTATCAGCCTGCCTGATGATGTGCTTAGCCAGGGGTATAGATAATAGCTGTAGCATCGCTACCATTATCAAAGAATACTTCAATGCAAAAGCCTCAGATACGTACAAGGCCAGTACAATGAATAATCCTAATCCGAAGAATCTGCCAATATACAGGCCAAACTCATGATTGAATATGTAGGCAAACTCGCTCCTCTTCTCTTTGTGCGCCACCACATCGATCACACGCATTTGTATGGGGAAATAGGCTATGTCATGCAACGGCTGGAAGAGTACTTTGCAGAGCACAAAAATCATGACCCCTACTGACGAAAAGAGCAACCCGTTGAACAGTGTACCTATGAGGAAGATCAGCAGTCCAGCTGTTAGTATCGAAATCCGATGCTCCGGCTTGGTGAGTCTGCCCAATACATACAGCATTACCGCCGTAATCGCACCACTCACTCCCTGGATCAGACCCAATGAGCCTTCATCACCTACTAGTCTCATAATGAGAATAGCTGGGGCTGTCACGAGGTAGCCCTGCACCATACCTTTGAGGCCTGCGAGACCCATCAACTTCGTCCATAGTTGATCGAACTTGAAATACAGAAACTTCTTCTGGCGTGGATTCCTAAACTTATCCTTATGGATGACAATGCTGGATAGTATCGTCAGTCCAAATACGACGACTGTCACCACCTGATAACTAGTTGACATGTTACCACCAAACCATTCCTGACGATTGGCCAATCCCAGAAACCAGCCCACTGCGAGCGGAACAATTATAGCCGTGATCGTGTAAAAGAATGTCTCCAGGCCGTAGTAGTAATTACGGTTATCATCTTTTGTCGTGTCGAGTGCGAGAAAGTCTCTGTTGGCCCAGAAAAAGCCAAAGGAGGCGCCCATCAACAAGCCAGCAGATCCAACACCCAAGAGCGTAAGCTCGGTAAGCCCCATCATGACAAACATGGAGATGCCACTGAGGATCATCCCGAAACTGTACAGGTTGGAGATACGAAAGAAGCGCAGCAGGTATCCATTGACAAGGAAAGTGACTGGTATGCCGGTATAAACGGTTAGCTGATATAGCGCCACAATCTTGGGGTCGTTGGAGTTGCGCATGATGTACGCACCCACGAATATCTCTATTACCGGTAGGACAAAAGCGTAGATCATGTTCGTGCTCAACAGCACCCGCATGTCTCTCGGTTGAGTCAGAAAGAAGCTATACTCCTTAAGCGGTTTCTTCAATAAGTTAATTAGGCTCATAGTCCTTGGCTAAGTGAGGTGAGTACTTCGTTGATCGAAAGCTGACCCAGGCATATCACCTCGTCACTCGCGCCGTAGTACATGTTGATGGTGTCACCGTCGACAAAATGGCCATTGGTGAATACCACATTGCCGAAAAAGCCCGTCTTTTCATAATCGGCCACCGGCTCTACTATTGGCGCTATACTTCGCCCAAGTACTTTGGAGGGATCGTCGAGATCGAGCAATAGTGCGCCCAGACAGTAGCGGTGTGCTTCATTTGCCCCGTGGTAAATCTCCAACCAACCCTCGCTGGTCTTGATGGGTGCCGCACCGGCTCCTATCCTTGCACTGTCCCAGTGGCCTTTGCGAGTGGTGGCGATGCACTCATGATGTCCCCAGTGCTCCAGGTCAGGAGATTGCGCTAGCCATATATAGTTACCACCAATGGCTGGACTGCTCGGTCTGTGTAGCATATAGTACTTACCATTAATCGTTGCTTCGAAAAGTGCACAGTCCTTGTTGTGCGGTGGGATGATCATCCCTTTGCGATCAAATGACTTCCAGTCCTTGGTCGTGATCAACCCTACTCCGACACCCGTAGATGACACTTTTGTATAAGTGAGATAGTAGGTACCGGTGATCTCCGACACCCTACAGTCTTCTATACCAAATGACTCCTGGTCGCCGAGCGGTAAAACGGGTGGATATCCATCCTCTTCCGCAAAGTGAATACCATCGCTGCTAGAAAATAATCTAAGGTGGGAAAGGGTAGATAAATAGTCTTCACCGTTATATGAAAAGATTCTTTTATCACTGTCATCGAACTTGGGATCTTCATTGTCAAACGTCAGCAATTCCATCTGACCGTCTTTGTTATAAATAGGTAGTGTGGTGTGACCTTCTTTTTGCAGTGGCCTCTCTGCCACGCGCACCAGCATCCATGTTTTGTCCATAAATCGGAATACTCCGGGGTTTAGCAGACACTCAATGTGCATATCAGTTGTGCTTGGCTGCACTTGAGCAGGAATCAAGATTGGATTGTCAGGATGTCTTTTTATCATATCTATTGTCAAGTGCCATCTTTATTGTAATTCCGATTATGCAATCGTTTGAAATGGCTTGTATCACGTAATCTCATAAAGACAGCTACCGTACGTGTCCTCTATTTTTCCAATTGTGTATACTATAGTTCAACATCCCTATAGTCTGGCGCATGTTGACTACATTGGACATAACAAACACTGAGGCGGACAGATGAAGAGGATTGCGGTAGCGCTGACAGGTATTTTTTGTTTGATCATCAATTTGGCCCTTGCGCAAAGCGAATGGCCGTTGCAGCATGTGGATAAAACTGCGGGGCTTTCCAACAGCTCTATCAATTCTATCTACATGGACAATCACGAATTTGTGTGGTTCGGAACCTGGGATGGACTCAATCGCTATGATGGTGATCAGGTGACTGTCTACAAGCCTATCAAGGATGATCCACTTTCTATCAGTAACAATGTGATCAGACAGATCATTGAAGACAAAAGTAGTAGGCTCTGGATAGTCACCCATGATGGGATCAATCTATATGACCGCAAGCTTGACAAGTTTCACCGCTACCTTGATCAAGTAGAAGACATTCCCTTTCTTGAGAATAACCTGAAGGCGATAGTATCCGACGACTCGTCTATCTACGTGACCCTCACCGGATGGGGCATAGCCAAATATGCGGCGGCAGATGATAGGTTTGTTTTGCTAAAGTCAATGGATCATCCGCTAAAGGACATCTATGATATAGGTCAGGAGGGTGCGCATCTCTATGCACTAAATCACGATGACGGTCTACTCGCCTATCACCTGCAAAACCAAGCTGCTCAACCAATACTTGAAAAACCTTTGGGTATGGGCTTTCATACAATGGCTACTCTTGGCGATCAGCTCTTTTTTATTTACCAAAATAAGCCCTCGAAGCTCACCTTTGTTAGACTAGAGAATGGGCAGGTGGCTGCTGAGACAGAGCTGAACACTCATCATTCGCAAGTCACTGGGATCGGCTCCAGCTATGATGGCAAAAGGCTCCATGCTGGCACCAATGAGGGTAGGCTGTTTGAAGTCAATCTATCGGATGACAAAGAAGTTACAATGCGACCATGGGATCAGCTGATACCCACCCTCCATAAAAAAAAACTCAAGGTGTTTTCCATACATGAGTCTAATCAAGACATCCTATGGATAGGAACAGATGGTGACGGGGTTTATAAATACCTCACCAAAGACCGAGCATTTTATTCCATCGGTGAAGGAGCATTGTCTGATGGGAAACTGACGAACAGTATCGTGAGAGCCGTTCATATTGATGAAGAGCAGGTTATCTACCTCGGTACTCGCAGTGGTGGGTTGAATGTGATCAATCGACAAACCGGCACTACACAGGCATATGACAAATCTAGTGGACTGAGTCACAATACAGTCCTCGCTATTGATCAGGATCACAGAGGAAATTTATGGCTTGGAATTGATGGTGAGGGACTAGATATGATCGAAAAGGAAACCGGACGGATACTGCATTTCCCGAGAGACTTCACCAATGCTCCAGAGAACCTGAACTTCGGTTCGGTGTATGAGATAATTTTTGACGCTTATGGAGATATATGGCTCGGCACCAGTGGCTATGGGGTCCTGTATCTGGACGTGGAGATTACCCCTACCGGAAATTATCGACTCGACGACAGCTATTGCATCCTACCGGATACCGAAAGTGAATCCGGTATCAGCATGAAGAGTAATATCGTCTATACTATCTTGGAAGAGGAGCCCAACATTCTCTGGTTTGGCACGCGCAATGGTGGTTTATACAGATACAATACACTCATCAGAGACTTCACTCATTATCTATCCGCAGATAACCAAGGGAGATCAGCGCTAAGCAATAATGATATATTGAGCCTACATCTTGATACCCAAAACAAGCTGTGGGTAGGTACCAGTGGTGGTCTCAACAAGGTGAATCTTAGTGATTTCTCGGTAGAGCAATACAACCACAGCGATGGGCTAGCCAACAACACAATTCACGCGATTTTAGAGGACGATCAGGGCAAGCTATGGCTCTCCTCCAACAACGGATTGTTCGCCTTTTCTCCTAGCAGTAACACCTTCAAGAACTTCAACTGGAGTGATGGACTACTCAACTATGAGTATACTGATGGAGCTTTTTTCAAATCCAAACTTGATCATCGATTGTACTTCGGAGGTACCAAGGGTCTCGATATTATCGAACCTGCAAAGGTAGATACCAGTGCAGCTTTCCCTCGTCTCGTACTAAGCGATTTATTGGTGTCAAATATGTCCGTGCTTCCTGGAGACAGTAGTCAAATTCTGCATTCTCAGATCGATCTTCAAGAGGTAATCTCGCTTGACTATGACCAAAATTTCCTCAGCTTGAACTTTACCAGCCTGGACTACTGGCATAAGCAGCGGTGCAGCTATCGGTATTTCCTGGAAGGCTTTGACGAAGACTGGATAGAAATAGGCGCACAGTCTAATATCGACTTGACCAATATACCTCCCGGAAAGTACACCCTCAACATCAACAATACCAATGAAAACGGCAACTGGAATCCAGCAGCCAGGCAATTGGTCATTCATATTGCTCCACCCTTCTGGGCCACCCCTACCGCCTATTTTACCTATATTCTGTTGGCTCTGCTAGCACAAATTGGTCTCGTGCTTGCTTTGAGAAATCGAGCGAAAGTCAAGAAAACCCTTGAAATCCAAAAACTTAAACAAGAGCAGGCAGAGACGCTCCAGAAGTATAAACTTGAATTCTTTACCGATATCACCCATGAGTTTAGGACACCTCTCACCCTTATATTAGGGCCTGTAGTGGCGTTGATGAAGCAGTTGAAGGAGAACAGCCAGCTTTACCCATTGACCCAGACCATTTACCACAATTCACTTCGCCTGCAGAAGCTTATCCAGGAACTTATACAGTTTAGAAAAGTAGAGTTAGGTAAAGAAAAACTCAGAATCAGGCCATTGGACGTTACGGCATTTGTTGAAGACGTATTGGGCTCGTTTAAGGACTATGCTCTACAGAAAGAGATTCAGCTTTGCTATGAATCAACCGAACAGGAAATCACAGCTTATGTAGACTCTGATGTCTTGGAGCGAATCATTATCAATCTGGTAAGCAATGCCCTAAAGTATACGGAGCATGGTGGTAAAGTCGGTTTGAAAATAACTCAAGCCGTCGGGAAGGTCGATTTCTGTATTTGGGATACCGGGATTGGTATCAACGCCAATCAGCTATCGCAAATCTTCGGGCGATTTACGCATCTGCAAGGTGATCGGGATGAGTGGGACACCAACAGTGCCGGTATCGGACTCTCGCTAACCAAAAAACTGGTGCAACTTCATATGGGCGAAATCGAAGTGAAAAGCACTCCGGGCGAGGGTTCTACTTTCTCATTTTGGCTGCCAACAGATAAAGCAGCTTATGAGGGCAAAATCGCTGAGCCTACCGATGATGCCATTCTCAAAAAACTGAAGGAACATGTGAGAGTTGAGCTCTATCAAAAAGACAACCTGGATCAGGAGATGATCAATATTAGCCTGGAACGGTTCGAGCACAACCTGCTGGTCGTTGATGACAACCTTCAAATATTGCGCTTGCTCAAAGACCTTCTTTCCAAGAAATATAATGTGCTCTTGTGCACCAGAGGTCAGGAAGCCCTTAACCTCTTGGCCAACCAGAAAATCGACCTGGTCATCAGTGATGTCATCATGCCAGAGATGAACGGCTTTGAGCTTTGCAGGAGCATAAAAAACAAGATCGAATCAAGCCATATCCCCGTTATTCTCCTGACCGCCAAAGGCGAAATAGAGGAGCAGATAGAGGGACTGGAAGCAGGTGCGGATGTCTATCTACCTAAGCCTTTTCATCCGGATCACCTATATGCAAACGTCAAAGGGCTAATTGACACCCGTGAGATGCTGAGGCAGAAGTTTGAGTCCCACTCTCCTACTGAGGAAGATCTCCCCGCCTTGGGTATTGGTGCAAGGGATGATGATTTTTTCAAAAGCCTCCACGAGTACATTACCCAGCAAATGCAAAACACACAATTGGATGCACAGCAGCTAGCCAATCACTTGGGGCTTAGCAAAACATCCTTGTATAAGAAGGTGCGAACGATTACCGGGCAGACCCCACATGCCCTGATCAACAACTATCGCCTCAAAAAAGCTGCCTACTTGCTCACCCACTCCGACTACAATGTATCAGAGATCATCTACAAGACTGGTTTCAACAGTCGGTCTTACTTCTACAAGTCTTTTCATGAGACTTTCCACTGTGCCCCATCAGCCTACCATGAGCATCAAGAAAGTCAGTACTAATAGCATCGAACCGGTTAGCAAAACCACTCATTTTAGGCAGTAAAATCTATCTTTACCTCGGTAAAACTTAGGTGACATGAAGTACGACATTGTAGTAGTAGGTGGAGGAATAGTAGGCTTGGCGACAGCATACAAATTGTTGCTTAAAAAGCCATCCCTGAAGCTACTCCTACTGGAAAAAGAAGCTAAGCTCGCGGCTCATCAGACTGGCAACAATAGTGGCGTGATCCACTCCGGCATCTACTACAAACCAGGTAGCCTAAAGGCTAAAAACTGCATCGAGGGTTATCATGAAATGATTCGCTTTTGTGATGAGGAGGGCATTAAGTACGATCTCTGTGGAAAGGTGATTGTGGCGACTGAAGCATCTGAGATAGCCGCGTTGAAGACCATCTATGATCGAGGGATAGAGAATGGGCTTACTGGTCTAAAAAAGATCAGTGCCGATGAGATCAAAGAGCGCGAACCCTACGTCAATGGCAAAGAAGGCATCTTCGTTCCTCAAACAGGTATCATTGATTACAAGCAGGTAGCCAATCGTCTTGGAGATAAAATCAAAACCTTGGGTGGAGAGATACTCTTCAATCAAGAGGTGACAGGAATTACCACTGCCAAATCGTACTCTGAAATCACAACTCGAAATAGCACTTTCACTACGAAACAGTTGGTGACTTGCGGTGGCCTGTTTTCCGATAGGCTGGCACGCCATACCCAACCAAATCTCAATGTAAAGATCGTCCCCTTCCGGGGCGAGTACTTTAAACTCAAGGAAAATAGGAAATACCTAGTTCGCGATCTGATCTATCCTGTACCCGACCCCAACTTCCCCTTCCTTGGAGTTCACTTTACCAGAATGATCGATGGCGCGGTAGAGGCAGGCCCCAATGCAGTGTTGGCCTTTAAACGCGAAGGCTACTCCAAGTCGCAAGTTGACATGTCGGAGTTGTTAGAAACACTGGCATGGCCGGGCTTTCAAAAGGTAGCAGCCAAGTACTGGAAGACGGGCTTTGGCGAGATGTACCGATCGTTCTCTAAGGCTGCCTTCACCAAAGCCCTTCAAAAACTAATTCCAGATATCAGAGAAGAAGACCTAGAACCCGGAGGTGCAGGCGTACGTGCTCAGGCTTGCGATCGACAAGGCGGATTACTCGATGACTTTATGATCGTCGAGAGTCCTCATGCAGTACACGTCTGCAACGCGCCCTCGCCTGCCGCCACCTCTTCACTTAGCATCGGAGAAACGGTCGCTCAAATAGCAGTCAGACCTTTCCAATAGATCATATTAGTGCTCTGATATCTATATTTGAGTATGGGACTTGATAAGGATGCCATTCACAAGATTCAAAACTACTTCAAGGATCAACCGGTACATAAAGCGTATCTATTTGGTTCATACGCTCAAGATCGTGCAGATGACCTCAGTGATATTGATATATTAGTTGATTTGGACTACCAGAGAGGTATAGGACTTAGCTTTATCCAAATGCAGATCGACCTTCAGGAGTTACTACAGTCAAAAGTAGATTTGATCTCATCCAAGGCATTATCTAAGCACATTGAACCTTTTGTAGCAAAAGAGAAACTTCTCATTTATGAGAGGTGAAATTGGTGATGTTGCACGCATGCATCATATCGTTGAAGCATGTAATGAGATACTCCAATACACTCTAGAGTCTACAATCCAAGAATTCGAGACAGACTCTATGATGAGGTTTGCTTGTATTAAGCAACTAGAAATAATTGGTGAAGCTGCAAATCATGTTAGCGATGACACTAAGTCTAAGTTTACAAATATTGAATGGCGCCAAATTGTCGGAATGAGAAATGTATTCGTTCACGAGTATTTTGGAATCGATCACTCATTGGTTTGGGATATTATTCAAACCGACATCCCACCTCTACAGAGCAAAGTTGAGCAAATCCTTCTGGAACTTTAGTTTTCTCCAAATCACAAAATTCTTTTTAGGATTAGGGTAAACTTCCGGTTCGTTGTTTTCTGGACAGTGTTATTTTAAGCTAAGTATATTGGGCTGGCTCCTTGGGTCAGCCTGATTTTTTTTCACTTACCAGAAACTCATACGCGCGCTCCTCCATCCATGCTGGCCCACTTATTCGTGTGAACCCCACATGTCCTCCCAACTTGGGCGTCTCGAGTGATAGGTGGCTATGGTTTCTTACAATTTCATAAGGATAGCATTTCTCTCCCAACAGGGGATCATTAATCGCATTCACGACAATCGACCTGACCTTAATATTGTGATAGAATTGATCTGAAGATGAGCTTACATAGAAGTCCTTGGCATCTTTAAATCCATGCAGGGGTGCAGTATAGCGCTCATCAAATTCGTCAAAGCTGGTGATGTTCTCTAAGCCCTCCACGTTGATGATTTCCGGATACATTTCAGCCTTCAGTGCTATTTTTTTCTTGAGCTTATTGAGGAATCTGTTCTTGTAAAAACGATTGCTCTTCTCCGCCAACTGGATCGCACTGTCCCAAAGATTACAGGGTACGGAAAAGACCGCTGCGCCAGTAATTCTGTTATCTACCCTATCACCTTGCTCACCTAGAAACTTCAGTGTCGTACTGCCTCCCATGGAGAAGCCTATGAGATTAACTTCGTCATACCCCTCTTTCAGTCCTCGTACAATCACAGCCTCCAGATCGTCTGTCACTCCGTGGTGATACATTCGCGGTAGCCGGTTCATCTCCTCACTACAGCTCCGATAGTTCCAAGCTAGTACATCCCAACCCCTATCGTGAAAATACTTAGCCGTGCCTTTCACATAATGTCGATCAGAGTTTCCTTCTAGTCCGTGAGATAGAACCAGTAATTTGTCATTGTCACCTAGCAACCAGTCAATATCCAGAAAGTCTCCATCGGCCAACTCCAGTCGTTCTCTTTGATAATTCACGCCATTTATCTTTCGAAAGAGGCTAGGTACAACCGTTTCCAGATGGCCATTTATGAGGAAGAAGGGTCGCTTGCGATAGGAAGAACCTGAAAGAATCGGCATGTGTTGGATTGACTTACGGTCTGATTTATTAGATTTAGATTTTTCAAAAGTAGCATGTCGTATTGTATAATAGGACATCAGGTCTATCGAAATACCAAAATCAGAAGTTCATGAAAGATATTGTTGTAGGAATTGATATTGGTGGTACCATCACCAAAATAGGATTGGTCACGAAAGATGGGCAGTGTCTTAGACAAAATTCTTTCAGAACCGGTGATTTTCCGATCTTCATAGAGTTTCTACAAAACATCAAAGTGCATGTAGACAAGCTACTAGATGAGTACTTTGAGCCTGTAAAGATATTGGGTTTCGGTATCGGTGCACCAAATGCAAGCTATCATCGTGGGACGCTAGAATATCCTGCTAATCTTGCCTGGCAAGGCATCACCCCTTTCGTAGAGGAGTTTAAAAAGCTATATGATGTGCCTATCAAAATCACCAATGATGCCAATGTCGCTGCACTTGGCGAGATGATTTATGGTAATGCCAAAGGGATGAAAGACTTCATCGTCATCACCCTAGGCACTGGTCTTGGCAGTGGCATAGTCTCAAACGGTGAGGTGATCATGGGCTATGATGGATTTGCAGGAGAGCTAGGTCATTTTGCGGTAGTAGATGAAGGACGTCTCACCGGCTTAGGTGTAAAGGGAGGCCTGGAAGCTTATGTATCCGCCACAGGGCTCAAACGAACAATCATGCATATGCTTGGCTACTATCGTGAAGACAGTCGCTTCAGGAGCATTGCCTTTAATGATCTCCATGGTGAAGAAATCTCACAAGCTGCTGAGGAAGGTGACTTTATCGCTATGAAAGCATTTGACTATACCGGAGAGATTCTCGGTAGAGCACTAGCCAACTTTGTCACATTCTCTCAGCCCGAAGCGATTTTCCTATTGGGAGGACTGGCGAGCTCTGGCAAGTTGATCTTCGAGCCTACGATCAAGTACATGGAGGAAAACCTCATCGAGGTATATAGAGGGAAAGTGAAGCTACTACCGTCTGGAATGGAGGAGAAAAATGCAGCTATACTTGGTGCAGCAGCGTTAGGCTGGAAAGACTTGCTTTAGGATGGTCGTTGGTGGATGGTTATTGGTCGATGGTTATTGGTCTATGGTTATTGGTTTGTACCTCTTGATCTATTCTGTTATTATTACTATTAAGTCTTAGAGTCGATGGCTGTTGAGTGATGGCGGTCACTACCACAATTTTGATTATCGCAAGGTTAATTCCGGTCGCGTTACTTCATTGATTGATAACTGTATGCCTATCCTCCGATCATCCAGGCGACCTACATTTGCTGGCGTAGAACACTCTTCATATTGGACAGCTCAAAGGGCTGGAATTGATTCAGCCTTTTCCTTTTTCACCTCACTTTTACTTTGTCAAACCTTACCTTTACAGGTATGGAATCCCGCAATATGCACATCGCCGTATCCGGAAATATCGGTGCTGGTAAAACGACATTGACAGAGCTGCTGGCCAAGCAATTTCGCTGGCACGCAGAATATGAGGATGTTGATGATAATCCCTATTTGAGGGATTTTTATGGCGATATGCCTAAGTGGTCTTTTCACCTGCAAGTGTATTTTCTCAATAGCCGATTTGAGCAAATCCAAAAGGTAAGACAAGGAGAACAGACGGTCATTCAGGATCGTACAATCTACGAGGATGCTTACATCTTTGCAAAGAGTCTGTACCACTCAGGTCATTTTGAGGAGCGCGATTATCAAAACTACTTGCGCCTTTTTCATTCGATGATCGAGTACGTAAAACCACCTGATCTGCTGATCTACCTACGCTCTAAAATCGGGAAATTGGTTTCGAATATCGAACGACGAGGAAGGGACTATGAAGAGGCCATTCGTATCGATTATCTCAAAAATCTCAATAGTCACTACGAGGACTGGATTAAGGACTATGATCATGGCAAGCTGCTGATCATAGATGTCGACAATATCGATTTTGTCAATAATCAAGAGGATAGGGCCAACATCATCAATACTATCAACGTGGAAATCAACGGACTATTTAGCAAGGAGCCGAGCTAAATGCTGCGCCACATACTTACCACTTTGCTCGTCCCCTTTCAATAATAATTTATCAAGTCGCTCCAAGCGCCCTCCTAGCATGAGATTGGCATAGATAGGAAGCCTGATTAGAGAGAGGCCAAGCTTATGAGCATAAATATCCAATAGGAAGTCACTAAAGGCACTGTACTTCCATCCCGGACTGCCGTTAGCAAAGAAATCTCCTGGATCTGCGGCCCTTCCGAAATGTTGCTCACTTTGTTTATTAGTCCATACATTGGCTCGTATACCGGCCTTAATGCATTCGGCCTCAAACTGCCGCGAGTATCGTCTATAGCTGCTTAAGTCCAAAGACTTGATCTCTTGATACACCGGGCTTCTAAAAGTAGCCAGCCGATATCTGTGAAAGCTCAAGGCACCATCGATTACCAAATAATGATCACCCACCCAAAAGTCAGCTTCAGCGAGTGCAATCTTTGATGGATCATCTTTACCTCCTAAGGCTGCATAGACTTCAGCTACCTCATCAGATTCACAGATATCTTTAAATACTGATTTATCCTGTGGGAGCTCTGGAGCTGACTGAAAGAGATAGTTCTCAGCTTTGAGCTGAGTAGATATCTTCTGTAGCCAAATACTCATAAAAAAATAGAATTTTCGATTGCCTCGGCTTAGTTGTCCAAGGCTCCATCCTCCACCCAGCAGGCGATTGTATCAATCAGTTCCTGATCAAGCGCTCCCGATGGAGGCATTGAGCCATTGGCTGTACGATTGGCTATGTTAGTTGCAATGCTCAAAATAATGGCTTTCTCTCTAAAGTCAGGGGCCTGTGATCCTCCATGGCAAGCAGGTATGGCACAGTTCGTATCAACAATATTCTGAACATGGCCGCTCAATGTAATTCCCGTTAGGACCTGAGCACTAGCGGTCGTTTCACAACCCTCTTCATTTCTTGCAGTTATTTCATAAGTGTCTGCCGCTAAACCTGTGAAAACCGCATCACTGGAAAAAGCTCCACCATTAAGGCTATATTCGATGTTGCCGGTACCATTACCAACAGTCACTTCGATCTCACCCGCTTCAGTCCCGCACCCTGCTGCTTCTATTTGGCTTGCCGAAATACTGAGCGTATTTGCATCCTCGTCAATGGTGACATTAAGCGTCACTGTGCAATCATTGGCATCCTTAGCACTGATGCTATAACTACCTGCGGATAATTCAGAAAAAGTGCCCGTAGATTGGGAGGCACCTCCATCAATCGCAAAAGTATATGGGGACATACCACCAGTCGCTGAGACCTCTACACTACCAAGACTCGTACAGCCTGCATTGGTACTACTCGTCATCGAGATCGCCAATGTGCTACAATCGACCTGAGGCACAGGGGTAGTATCCATACTATCATCACTACCGCAAGAGGAAATATATATTGCTAACGCCGCTACTAGAAAATACTTTGAGAACCTGAAGATCATAATACCCTAATTTTTTGAGAGAATCAATATAATAAAACTATTGAAGTAGGCATTTAATAAATGTCCCAAATTTCGTGCTGAGCACCTTATAAGCACCTGAAGTCACTCCCGAAGGGAGTCTCTGTTGCAGGAAGCACAAGGTTGGATCATAGATTCCCTTCGGGAATGACTTCTAACTGCAGGTTTACCATAAAGCTGTTATTTCTTAAGTGCCTACTTCAATAAAACTATTCAGTGTGAAGCTCTTCACCTTCGAGTATTTCCCAGGTGTGATCGGAAAGCAATTGTATCTTGCCCAGGAAGACAGCAAACGGCTTGACCCGTCCCCATTCGTCTGGACCAATCATAGATAGGAAGTCTGTACCATCTTCACGCTGATAGAGATAATAGATATGATTGATGACTGGCTCAAAATTAATCTTGGCCAGATAGACCCGCTCGGAGAGTTTGACTCGATTCTTTAGGTCACGGGCTTGCTCCACCAAAGTTTGCATCTGATCATATAGCTGCTTGAACTGCCGGTGAGTTTGATCATGCATGGCCGTTACTGCCATACCAGATATCTTACCAGCATCTGTTGGCTTGACAATAGCGCTCCCCACTGTATGCGCAAACTCAATCAAACCTGGATCAGGAGTGGTCTTCTCCTTCATGAGATCCAGGTCTATGTTATCTACATCTATCTTCTTTCCGGTATTGCGCTCCAATGTCATTCTGGGTTTTCTATTCTTTCTTTGAGGTTTTTCTTCGAACCTGGAAAAGTTGTCTTACTAGAAATGTCTATGCCAATCAATATCATGATGATCAAAAAGATTAGAGACAGCAGTAGAAATATCTTCTTGGATTTCTTCATTGGCCGATAGGCTATAGTTCAATACAAAAATAGAAAGAAAAGGTTTTTTGAAATCACAAAAAACCCCAGCCTTAGGAGCTAGGGTAATATTTCTTACTATCGCAAATGGGAGTAGCTAGAAGGCAAACCCGAATCCAATATTAAAAAGTAAACCTCCGGTCAAAGCTCCGGGTAGATCTTCAGTGATCGTCTCACGACTTCCATCCGGAAAAGTCGTGTCAATCAGTACAGTATCGTCTCCTCCTCCACTGATGGCATAGCCAATCTCCGGTCGGAAGTAGAAGGTGCCTCCAAACTTACCACCTACTTTGAGGTTCACAGCAGTGAAATCATAACTAGTGGTGCCAACTCCTCCGCTACCATTACCGGCATCAGAATCGAGATCTTCGAAACTTAGGTCAGAGTCAAAACTATTGTAGGACAAGCCTACGTATACGTTTCTACCTTTTCTCAACAGGTAGTAGTGCGCTCCGATTTCCCAATAGGTGAAGTCAGTATCAACATCCTCAATCGTGAAGTTGAAGGTGGAGAAATCCCCCGAAATAGCAATCTTCTCATTGGCAAGAGGTGTAACATACTCCACATTGAGACTAGCCAGGTTGGAGAGTCCGGCTTTTACTCCTATCCTGATAGGTTTGCTCTGGGAACTTGCAGCGTAACCAATGACAACAAAAGCAGTTAGTAGCAGTAGTGATCTCGTAATTCTCATTTGCTCTATTTTTAGTAAAAATTAATTCTTGTCTGAAAAGAGTTTTCTGGCAGTTGGAATTCTATACTTCTTTAAGGCAAATTATGAAACTCTGATGAATATTGAGAAGAAGTGAAGGTAAAGAATGAGTGAATCCACTGAAATACAGCACGCTATTGACCTTCAGCGTAAAATTATTCATGTCGATATGGATGCATTTTATGCGTCAGTTGAGCAAAGAGATAATCCTGAACTCCAAGGCAAGCCTCTTGCTGTAGGTGGAAGCAGTGATCGTGGTGTGGTGGCCGCAGCAAGTTATGAAGCTCGTAAATACGGAGTACGGTCTGCCATGGCATCCTCTGAAGCGGCCAGGAGATGCAAAGAGTTGATTTTTGTGAGACCTAGGTTTGATGCCTATAAAGCCGCTTCTGAAATGATCCGATCAATATTCGCTGACTACACGGATCTTATCGAGCCGCTTTCTCTTGATGAAGCCTACCTAGACGTGACACACAACAAGGTAGGCATCCCCAGTGCCACACTTATTGCCAGGGAAATAAAGGATCGGATCAAGTCGGAAGTCAATCTTACGGCATCAGCTGGTATCTCCATAAATAAGTTTCTAGCCAAAACAGCCAGCGATCTGGATAAGCCCGATGGGCTAAGCATCATCTTACCAGAAGAGGCAGAGTCCTTCGTGGAGAAGCTACCCATACATCGGTTTCATGGAATTGGAAAGGTCACAGCCGAGAAGCTAAAAAAGATGGGCATTTTTACTGGGAAGGATTTGAAGGATCTTTCTATCATCCGGCTCAAAAGTACTTTTGGCAAATCAGGTCAATACTACTTTGATATCGCCCGGGCCAAAGACAACAGACCAGTCAATCCACATCGCGAGCGAAAATCTATTGGCGCTGAAAATACCTATAGCAAGGATCTCTTTCGAGAGATCGATATTCGGGCTGCTCTGGATCAAATATTTGATGAAGTCTACAGAAGGATTGATAAGTCGAAAGTCAAAGCTCGTACGCTTATCATCAAGTATAAACATCATGATTTTGAAGTCCACACCAAGAGCCAATCCACCTCAGAAATGATGGAGTCAAAAAACGACTTTTGGAAATGCTATGACCTGCTGTTTCCTCAGATTAACTGGGAAGACAAACCCATTAGATTGTTGGGAATTTCGGTATCCAACTTTTCTGAAGTAGCTCCTCCACAGCGCACAACTTCAGCACAGCTCACCTTGGATTACTAGGCCATTGCAAGGTTCATAATGTCATGCTTGTTTTTGATAAACATGGTCTGATTATGCATCAGCAAAATCGGTGATCTGAGCAGCTCTGGATATTCTAGAATTAGCGCTAGTGCCGACTCATTATCAAGCCGCTCTGCCTTCAGTCTAAGACTATGGAATAATACTCCCTCCACATCCATCAACTCGACGATTTCCACATTTAGCAAACGCGCTAAATCGCCGAGTATCTTCTCATTAAATCGTGTTTTGGTCACATCGTACTGTTTAACTTTTGCTGATAAGATATGGGCATAGGCGATTGCCTCCTTGTGCGAATTATCCCCACTATTGAAAATGATGATGATCTCCTTTGGCCCTAGCTGCATGGTGCGAATTTGAAGAGTGATAAAACTTATATCTAAAGCTATGGCAGGCCAAAAGAACAAACCTTGATAGTCGTCACTACAACTAGAATTCATTAAGTGACATTGATCATACGGATCAACACGTTCCAGATACTAATTTTATTAGCATGAAAAATTATCGTGTCTAAAATATTCTTCAATTAATTTATAATCAGATATTTAAACTTCCTGATCTAAAGTGTCAATTATACTACTGGGCAAATTCTATTTGCCCTTAGTGACCATTTCACTCATATTTGAGGCTGGAAAATCGAATAACCATCAATATGAATATTACTGCAAAACTTCTGGAGAAATCAGACACCCAACAAATCTCAGCTTCTTTTAAAAAACGAGAGTTTGTAGTGGAGTACAGCGAGAATCCTCAGTACCCTGAATTCGTCAAGTTCGAGTTGATTCAGGATAAATGTGATCTGATCGATGCAGTACAACCTGGCCAGGAGATGGATATATACTTCAACCTGAAGGGGCGTAAATGGACGGACCCAAAAGGTGAAGTGAAGTACTTCAATTCGCTCCAGGCATGGAAGATCGAACGTACTAATGACGTAGCTCAGCAGGCACCCGCAGCACCTGAAAAAGGTGGCTTGGAAAACCAGAAAGAACCGGAGTGGCTACAGGCTAATGATGATGACGATTTACCCTTCTAGGTAAGCGTCTACAAGTCTATCTTTTTGATTTATTAAAGGGCTTGCCCCCTCTACCCTTTGCAGGCTTTCGTGACGGAGGGTTCCACTCAGGACCCTCTCCCAGTTGCGATGGTAACTTCACTTTTCTAATGTCTTTTTCGATGAGCGTCTCGATGCTTTTGAAGTTGTATTGATCATCGGGATTGATGAATGTGAAGGCCACTCCATCAGCTTCAGCACGAGCCGTTCTTCCTATTCTATGGACATAGTCTTCCGCGTCTTGGGGCACATCATAGTTGATGACTAAGTCGATATCTTCTACGTCTATTCCCCTGCTTAGTATATCAGTTGCGACAAGGACATTTACCTTCCTGTTTTTGAAGCCTCTGAGCATCTCTTCTCGCTGAGATTGATCCAAGTCTGAATGAATCCCTTCCGCAGGTATTTTGTGCTTGTTAAGCTCTCTCACCACTTTGTCGACCGTGATCTTTCGGCTACAGAATATGATAACACTTTTCATGCTCTTGGCACTCAGCAAGTGACTGATCAATCCTAGTTTTTGAGCATCATAAGTCAAGAATGCTGCCTGCACAATTTTTTCAGATGGTTTGGAGATCGCAATGTTCACCTCATCGGGTTCGTTGAGAATTTCCTGCGCCAGCTTCCTGATTTTAGGTGGCATGGTCGCTGAGAAGAGCAACGACTGTCGCGTCTTTGGCATATCCCTAATGATACGCATCAGGTCCTCATGAAAACCCATGTCCAGCATCCGATCAGCCTCGTCAAGTATCAAATGTTTCACGGTAGTGAGGTTGACATAGCCCATCTGCATGTGAGCGATCAATCGACCAGGCGTAGCAATGATGACTTCTGCGCACGTGGTTAATGCACTCTTTTGGTTGTCCCATGAGCTCCCATCACCTCCGCCGTAGATGGGAGCAGAAGCCACATCACAGAAATAAGCCAGTCCTTGAACCTGCTGATCAATTTGAAGAGCTAATTCCCTGGTAGGTGCTAGTATGACCGTATCAATGGTGCCCCTATTCTTCTTGACTGCCAGATCATGTAATACTGGCAAAATGAAGGCGGCTGTCTTACCAGTCCCGGTCTGGGCGCAACCAATTAGATCGCCTCCGTTCATGATAATGGGTATGGCTTTTTCCTGAATGGGTGTGGGCTTTGAGAAGCCCATAGCATCCAGTCCTTCGAGTACTTCCCCGGCTAATCCTAAGCTCTTGAATTCCAATTTATCTTTTTAATTGAGGTGTGTGAGTTTTGCTGATTATCCGTGAATAATACCACTTATACATTATCTCTAAAATCAGCCAACAGATTGCAGTGATTGAATCTTTTATATTTCACAATATTAAGAAATTAATAAGCAAACGAGGTAAAGTATCATGCGAATAGCCGCCGCACTGTTCATTCTTATTGCATCAGCCTCTATTGCGGTAGCTCAAGAAAAATCAAAGACGCCATCTGTTAACATTAAACAGGCAACAGATGAGATGATTCTGGACGGCAAGTTACTTGAGGAATCATGGCTTCAAGCTGATCCAGCAGATGATTTCTTCCAATTCTTCCCGTTTGATACCTCTATGGCCAGCACCAAGACGATCGTAAAGCTGACATACGACGATAAGAACCTTTATATCGGTCTTCAGTGGTTTGATAAAGAACAGGGTGATTATGTCATTTCGTCTCTCAGGCGAGACTACCGTGCCTCAGGCATTGATGGTGTGACTTTCCTATTTGACACCTATCAGGATAAGACCAATGCTTTCTCTTTTGGTATTAACCCACTAGGAGTGCAGAGAGAGGGACTAGTTTCGAATGGAGGTACCGTTCCCTCTGACTTCTCTCTTAGCTGGGACAACAAATGGTACAGCGAAGTAGTACTCAGTGAGGAAGGATGGACTGCTGAATTGGCCATTCCTTTTAAGACATTGCGGTATAAAAGTGATCGAGATAAATGGAACTTCAATGCTTATCGCATTGATAGTAAAGAAAACGAAACCGGCACTTGGAGCCATATACCTAGAAATTGGAGAAATTATACGCTGGCCTACGCTGGAGAGATGGTTTGGGATAAACCACCCAAAAAGCAAGGGCCGAATATTGCACTCATTCCGTTTACAGCTGGAGGGGTTTCAAAGAACTATGAAGAGGACACTCCTACCGAGGACAACTTTTCAATAGGTGGTGACGCCAAGATTGCCTTAACACCGGCATTGAACCTCGACCTTACGGTTAACCCGGACTTCTCGCAGGTCGAAGTAGACCGGCAGGTGACGAACCTTGATCGCTTCGAAATATTCTTTCCGGAGCGCCGGCAGTTCTTCTTAGAGAATGCTGATCTCTTTGCTTCATTTGGGTCTGAAGATGCACGCCCGTTCTTTAGCAGGCGCATCGGGGTGGCCATTGATACGGCCACAGGTACTAACGTACAAAACAAGATCGTAGCAGGTGCCAGAGTAAGTGGTAACATCAACAGCAAACTACGCATCGGTCTAATGGATATGCAGGCCGCAGCAGATGAGGAGATCAATCTACCAGCACTCAACTATGTAGTAGCAGTCGCTCAGCAACGTATCAGTGCTCGGTCAAACATCTCGGGTATTTTTGTGAACAAGCAATCTTTCAACTCCTCTTTCACAGATAAGCTCTTTGAAGAGCCAACAGACTATAACCGAACAGCGGGCATAGACCTCAACCTAGCCACGGACAACAATCGACTTAACAGTAAAATCTTCTACCATCGTACTTTCCAAGAGCGGGAGCTTGATAAGCAATACAGTCAAGGCGCTACAGTCACTTTTAGAACTCCAGAATGGCAGGTAGAATGGAACCATTTGCTCGTCGGTGAGAATTATAATGCTGAGGTAGGCTTTGTCCGTAGAATTGGGATCAACTCGATCAGCCCTACCATCGCTCGGACTTTCTATCCCCAGTCAAAACTCATTAATAACCATGGCCCTGGACTGCTGTATGAACAGTTTTGGGGTGGTGATGTGGGAAAGTCAGATGAGCTAATTCGAGGTTTTTATGACTTTCGTCTGCAGAACCTCGCCAGAGGCCGTCTAGCTATTAACCGTGCGTTTACCTATCTGTTTAATGATTTTGATCCTACACGATCTGATGGTGAGCCCCTACCCTCGGGTAGCTCTTATGAATATACAAGCTTCTTTGGAACGTATACCTCGGATCCAAGAAGACTATTCAACTACCAAGTCAGCACCAATCTTGGTCAATATTTTAATGGCGACCGCTATCAATTAAACACCAGATTGACCTATCGGTTTCAGCCCTACGGCACGATCTCTCTTACGTTTAATTACAATCGCGTGGAACTTCCAGCTCCCTATGCTACTTCCAATATTTTCCTGATTGGGCCAAGATTTGATTTGACGCTTACCAGAAGTCTCTTTATCACGAATTTCGTCCAGTTCAATAGTCAAAATGACAATATCAACATCAATGCCCGGCTGCAGTGGCGTTTCAAACCAGTTTCCGACTTCTTCATTGTCTATACTGACAACTACTTCTACAGCTTTGACGATGATCTGGTAAGAGATTTTGCTCCACGCACGAGAGCACTCGTCTTTAAACTCACTTATTGGCTCAACCTCTAATGTTCTTGTTTATTGAACAATAGCTAACAATACTTGATTAATACGTGAAACATCGAAATATCACCACTGCCGATCCACTTGTGAAGAAATTAATCTTTATCCTACCCTTTCTTTTGACCTGTAGTGCCATCACAGTCGCTCAAGAAAAATCAAAGACCCCATCAGTTAACATCAGTCAAGCAATCGATGAGATCGTTCTGGATGGTAATCTGCTAGAGGACACGTGGCTTCAAGCCGATCCAGCGGATGATTTCTTCCAATTCTTTCCATTTGATACCTCAATGGCCACCACGAAGACAGTAGTCAAACTCACCTACGATGATAAAAACCTCTACCTAGGTGTTCAGTGGTTTGATGAAAAGGATGGAGACTATGTCATCACTTCACTAAGAAGGGACTACCGCTCTCCTGGTGCTGATGGGCTAGCTTTCTTATTCGATACCTATCAGGACAAGACCAATGCCTTTTCTTTTGGTGTAAATCCATTCGGCGTGCAGCGAGAAGGTCTCGTCTCTAATGGTGGTACCGTGGGCTCAGATTTTTCGCTTTCGTGGGATAATAAATGGTTTAGCGAAGTAGTCATCAACGAGAAAGGATGGACAGCTGAATTGGCCATTCCATTCAAGACGCTACGCTACAAGAGTGATCGTGATAAATGGAATTTTAATATCTATCGTATCGATAGCAAAGAAAATGAACGTACCTCGTGGAGCTATATCCCTCGCAACTGGCGACCCTACACCCTGGCGTACGCCGGTGAGATGGTTTGGGACAAACCACCCAAGAAGCAAGGGCCGAATATAGCCTTGATCCCTTTTACTGCTGGAGGAGTTTCAAAAAATTATGAAGAGGACACTCCTACCGAGAATAACTTTTCTATTGGAGGGGATGCTAAAATAGCACTCACTCCTGCGATGAACCTTGATCTCACGATCAATCCAGACTTCTCTCAGGTAGAGGTCGATCAGCAAGTCACTAACCTTGATCGCTTCGAGATTTTCTTCCCAGAACGTCGACAGTTCTTCCTTGAGAATGCGGATCTGTTTGCCTCCTTTGGTTCGGAAGATGCACGCCCCTTCTTCAGTAGGAGAATCGGTGTAGCCATCGATACCGCAACTGGTACTAACGTACAAAACAAGATCGTAGCAGGTGCCAGGGTGAGCGGTAATGTCAACAGCAAGCTGCGCATTGGTCTGATGGACATACAAGCCGCTGAGGATGAAGACATCAACTTACCCGCTTTGAACTATGTAGTTGCGGTAGCGCAGCAGCGTATCAGTGCGCGATCTAACATCTCTGGCATCTTCGTTAACAAGCAGTCCTTCAATTCTTCCTTTACTGATAAGATCTTTGAGGAACCCACGGCCTATAATCGTACGGCTGGTGTTGATCTGAACCTCGCCACCGACAACAACCGATTGACCAGCAAGATATTCTATCATCGTACTTTCCAGGAGCGTGAACTGGACGACCAATATACACAGGGTGCTACAGTGGCATTTAACAATCCACAATGGAACGTGGAATGGAACCATTTGCTAGTCGGTGAAAACTACAATGCAGAGGTTGGATTTGTGCGAAGGACAGGGATCAATTCTGTTACCCCGACCATTTCTCGCACCTTCTACCCTCAGTCGAAAATCATCAACAATCACGGGCCAGGAGTGCTCTTTGAGCAGTTTTGGGGAGGTGATATTGGTAAATCCGACCAGCTCATCAGAGGATTCTACGACTTCCGATTTCAAAACCTATCCAATGGACGAGTGGCGGTTAATCGAAGGTTTACATATTTATTCGATAGTTTCGATCCTTCAGGTTCAGATGGCGAGGAGCTTCCTGCAACTAGCAGCTATGAGTACTTCAACTTCTTTGCACGCTACAGCTCAGATCCTCGCAAGCTCTTTAACTACAACGTCAGCACCAGCCTTGGGGAGTACTTTAATGGCAATCGCTATCAGCTGAACACCGAACTGACCTATCGCTTTCAGCCTTATGGCAATGTATCGCTGACCTTCAACTACAACCGCGTCGAGTTACCTGAGCCCTACGCCACTTCCAATATCTTCTTAATCGGCCCGAGGTTTGATTTGACATTGACGAGAAGTCTCTTCATCACCAACTTCATCCAGTTTAATAGCCAAAACGAGAATATCAATATCAACGCCCGTCTACAGTGGCGCTTCAAGCCCGTCTCCGACTTCTTTATCGTCTACACGGACAATTACTTCTACAGCTTTGAGGATGACATGGTGAGAGACTTTGCCCCTCGTACAAGGGCATTGGTCTTTAAGCTCACTTATTGGTTGAATTTGTAAGTACCACAGACCTGCGAAGTTTAAGAAGAACTCGGAAGAACTCACAGAAGCTCCTTGCACCGCTAAACATACGGACTTACAAAAAACTTCGTAGGTTTTAATTCATTCTTGACCCAAGTGACATGTACTATTGAACCTGCTATGTCTTCAAATCCTAGTGCCCTACTATCCAATCAGTAAACCACTGTGAAGGATCTAAAATAGACCTAGTCCTGATCTCGAATAGCATACTTCCAGACCTTTCAAAGCCAGTACTTTCGCTGTGTTAATGGGAAGACTCAGCGAGACGTTAAGAGAGAGGAACTGCAGCTTCTTGCAATAAGACACAAGTCACACCATCGCTAAACCCAACGCCGGAAGACATGCGCCAGTTAGAGAGACTTACGAAGTTTAGGCAAGTCTCCAATGAACTCCGGAAAATCCGGCACAGAGGTAAGGCTTATGAACTTCTAAAAACTTCGTAAGTCTGGCCCTAGTCTTTCGTTGACTTTAGCGAATCAATCTCGGCCTGCTGCCGGATCATATGCAAAGTCAACTCCTCGATCTTCTTCAATAAGAGCAGATTCATCTCACCTAAGCTCATCCCAGACTCCTCGAATTCCATGGCGCTAGGCACCTCCGGCAGGTGACCATACTCATCAATGTAATTCTGGATATCTTGTAGAGACTTGAGATCATAGTCGGCTTCAAAGACATAATCCGGTGCTCCAGGTAACGACTCGATCACCAGCTCGTCAGCCACCAAACCTCCATTGACCAGCATATCAAACTCATCGGAGAGAACTGGAGTATTGATTCCTAGCCGTCCATCAAGCACAAAGCCATTATTATCGACTTGCGTCCAGGGATAAGTGCTTTGGGCAAAGTCGGTACTTTCATAGGAAGCGGTAAAGCCCTGACCTATATCTGTTCCATTGCCACCACTAGTGAGGAACTCTACATAGAGTGCATTGCCAGAAGAGGTGATAGCATCCGGCACATATGATGTGCGATATTCTCCTAAAAGTGGCGCTCCCCTATTCTCACCATCATAAATGCGTAAATGATCACTTGGGCAGGTGAAATCAAATGAGTCAAAAGACAAACGCACATTGCTCCCGTCCATAGGTTTGATCAACCAAGCTTTGGAAGTTTTATTGTCATATTCACTAACTCCCGAATGAAAGGTAACAGGGCCAGAGTTAGCATAATTTGCGAGAACATTAGGTTCTGCATAACTTATATGGCCTAAAAGGTCAATTTCACTGATGGCGGTCTCAGCCCCCTGCTCTGTATCCGTCACTTCTAGTTTGAACTTTCCATAAGACTGAGAGGAATTAATATCAAAAGCTTTTGTCTGATAACTATTCCAGGATTCACAACAGCTGTAATGTATTTCTTCCCACTGACCTCCTTCAATAGCTCCATAAATCCAAAACTTTGTTGGCGCATAATCATCGTCATATGCCTGAATCTGGAACTCATCCAATTCGAATTGTACACAGCCAGGGATGTCATACTGAATCCAAGAGTCCTCATCTAAGTAATTCCAAAATGAATATTGGTCATTATCAAATGCCCTGGAAGGGGCAAAGCCGGAATATTGACCTATTGCACTAATCTGACCAGAATATGTATCATAAAGGTTGGCCACTTCATTTGGAATTTGTGGTTCTGGTGCTGGTATTTCACCAGAGATTTGAATATTATCTATCCACATATCATTATTAATAGTACTATAACTATGTCCATCATGAGCACAAAGAAATCGTAATTTCATCTGAGCAGTACCGGATCCAGCTACACTTAGAAACTGTTGCAAGTTAATCGTTGTACTTACCCAATCAGAGGTCAACCCGCCATTAGTAAGAATCGTAACCCAGTCATTATGATTTACTTTGACTTGTACTCTAAGAGTTCCCCAATCATAATTCTGTCCTGTCTGAGGAAGTAGTTTATATTGAAAAGATAAATCATGATCCTTAGATTCTCCATTAAATTCAAAAACCGGACTCTCCCAAATTGCAGTAGCCAAATTAGGGTCATAGACATGGTTAACACTGCCATCGGCAAACATGGAATATTGACCAGCCTGTCCATTATGGACTCCAGATGTATTGCCTACTAGCTGCCAATCGAACCCTCCGTCATTTGTCCAGTCCGTAATAGATCCTGCTCCTTCAAAACCGTTGAAATAAGGGAATTGAGAAATTGTCGTTTGTGCCTGAAGACCCTGAATTAGGAATAAAAGCAATGAAAATGTGAATAATAATAGTCTCATAATGTTCTTAATTTATCATCACGCCAAAGCGAACAATCCAAGGGGCTTGGGAAGGCTTGTTTTGTCACGTGTTAGGTTATAGTCTATATTCTGACAAGTGGTTAGTTTTTATCATATTCTTCAATCACTTTCAACCTGTCAATTAATTGATCAACTCTTTGCTCTGATATAATCAAATGCAGCGTCAGCTCCTCGATCTTCTTCAAGAGCAGCAGGTTCATTTCTCCAAGGCTCATGCCAGATTCCTCTAGCTCTGCTGCGCTTGGGATCTCAGGAAGGTGACTATTTTGGTCAATGTAGTCGGCTACTTCATCTAATGACAGTAAATCATAGTCCTCATGAAAAACATAGTCAGGAACACCAACCACTTGTACCACGATCTCTTCTGCTTCAATCTCCCCATCAACTGACATCATAAAATCAGCGCTCACAGTACTTGTGCCTATACCGACCTTGCCGGCCGTATAGCTAATAATCCCTGAGGTACTTGTCCAGGGACTTGAAGTACTTACCTCAAATGAAGTTCCGGTCCATGTGAGACCGGTACCTGCAAGCTGATTACCGTCGATCAACAGCTTATTAGTACCTGAATCCCAATTAATACCATTTCCAGAGAGTTCATTTCCTCGTACAAAAAGCCGCTTCATCTCTGAATCCCAACCTATGCCGTTTCCATTAATTAGATTTCCATTAAAATCTATTTTACTACCGCTCCACGAGAGTCCTGTTCCAGCGACCACAGAGCCTCTTTGAGCATATGCATCATCCCAGTTGGATGAGTTTCCCACCACATTCAGCTTGTCAGCAGACCACTCCAAACCGGTTCCAGCAATCTGTGAACCACGTTCATAGTATGCATCATTCCATTCTGCCGAATTGCCGCTGGATGTTTTGATATTCCCGTTTACATGAAGTCCGAAGTTGGTATCGGGACTAGTAGTACCTATGCCAACAGTGCCGCCATCGTAAACAAGATTATTTCCTTCTTCTACCCATAGATTTGGTTGACCCGCTATATAGGATTCAATACTTCCAGATAGAGTAACATGATTTTCGTTGGTTGACGCAACTCCTACTAAAGTATTGGGTATCGGGCCGTTATCTGCATACCAAAGTATATTATTTATATAAAAACGAGTTTGATTATTGGTTACTTCAATATCTAATGAAGGTAATCTTGGTGAATGATCATCATAATACACTTGCGTTCCACCTACATATATCTTGATCTCAGATAGTAATGATCCGGTTCTGTGCCTATACCATATTGTATAATCCATATAAAAACCAGAATAATATCCACCAGTTGGATGAATTCCGCTTCCTGGCGTAGTGAGACCTAACCAGACTTGATCGTAGGATCCTACTGTTATTACATTTAAATGCACCTTGCCTCCATCATTGTTATTGATGACATCAGCCGTCAATGCGGATGCATAGCCGTATGTATCACTGGTCAGTGTGTTACCATTAATAATCATATCATCTGAATTGGTCCATTGTGCATGAGCGTTATGTACAAATAGACTTGTGATAGCCAACGATACGACCAGGCTAAAAACACTTTTCGCGAAAGAAAAACAGTAATACTTCATATCATTATCATTTAATCATCACGCCAAAGCGAACCACCCATGGACTAGGATAAGGTTCGTTTTTGTCGTGCGTGAGGTTGTACAGTATATGTAGGTTGCTTTTGAGTTTTCCCTTAAGGGTAATGGTTTTACCAATGCCGGCAAGAAGGTTAGTAGTGGAGACGTTGGATAGCAGTTCGCCCTCTTGGGATTTGCCCCAAAATCGCTCTCCCTCCACATGGAGATAGTATCCTCTAAAAAAAGTGAACTCTCCAAATACCCGGGCTGCCGGACCAAAGTCTAGCTCTTCTTCCTCGACATCACCAAAGTGGAAATCGGTACGGTAGGTTACTCCCCCACCCAGGAGCAATTTCTCTGCTGCCTTCCACCCTACCCAGGGTGACAGGTCGACATGGGTGATATCGCCGAGCTGCAACTGGAGATTCCCTCCATAGACAAAGCGATCTTCGAAGCTCAGCTGTAACCTATCGATACTATCATACGTCCCGAGTACCACTTCGCGCTGCTGTACATCCCGGACTTGCTCATAGGCCTGTGTTAGCTCAGCGGTATGTTGGGATAATGCCGTGCGTGCAGAGGTGAGCTCCGTACGTTCTTCGATCATTGCCAGCACACGCTCGCTTTTGATTGGTTCTGCAAACTGAACTAACTGGCCCTCACCGAAAGTTTGCGCTTGCAGCTGATCAGCATTTACTTCCTGTAATCCTCCTTCTCGCAGGAGTTGTTCACCTCTTTGGGTGGCCTCTTGCTCAAGTGTAGTCACGGCTTCCTCTTGTGCCGTACTGAGCCGCTCTTTGGCAAAGCTTGATAAGCTGTCCTTATCATTAGAGAGAGGTCCTAACTGACTGACCTGACTCGCCCGTCCATCGGATAGCTCATCGGCATAGGCCAATCCTCTACGCTCTGCTTCTGCTTTAACGGCAGTAGTATCTATTTGGCTTAGCGTATCCAGCTCTGCCCATTGTCCAGCATACTCGTCATAGCTTCGCTTCAGTTCTTCTGCCAGCTCGTATTCCTTGGATAACTCGGCCAGCTCCACCCCTTGCTGGTGATGAGCGACGAAGAGCTGCTTGAGCTGATCCCAGTCTATGCTATGCTTGTGTTCCTTAACTGCCTCTATTTTCTGATCGTAGGCATTCAACTGCTCATCGTACGCCTGTTGCATGGCGGTGTAGCGTCGCGCTTCAGGTCGCGCCTTCCATCGTTCTTTGACCCCCTCCTTCTCCGCTTCATAGCGTCGCTCAAGGTGATCGAGTGCTGCAAGGCTGTCTTCCTTTATCAGCTCAAACTGCTCTTGCAATGCCTCCAGCTCCTCTTTGTACTTCGTATCTACTGAGATATTTGAATCAAACTGAGCATAGCTAGACTGGTACCCCAATAGGAATATGATGACAAGCAACCAACTCCTAGTTGCCGTAGTGTAAGCTTTCTGTGGTCGATATGGTAAAAGTCGATTCACGCTTACGGCTGCTCATTTACATAGTGGTACTCATACTTCCGGAGGTAGTCGCCATGATGATCTTTGACCCACTGCAGTCTACCGAACACGTCGTATTCGTAGGTAGTGGTTTTTTCATTAGGATCGGTCTCGGTACTGATGCCGACAAAAGGGATGTGGGTGTAGGTGGTGGTCATCCCGTTGGTCGTACGTGAGGTTACTAGACTATGGGTGTCCGTATCGTAGGTGATGTCGGTGGTGGTGAGTCCATTGTCTGAAACGCTAGTCGCATTACCATAAATATCATAAGCGTTGACGGTAGTCATGGCCGGACCGTATTGGTCGTCTTCAAAAAATGTATTCACTATGACATCTGGAGCTGATGCTACATAACCTACCCATAGTGGGGAAAACCTCGGACTACCCTCACCCACCGGCAGTGGACTTTTTAGTTCCAAAGCGAAGGACTGATATGGATAGACCTGATCGAGATTACTATTGAAAAAATTATAACTCTGAAGCCTTGCTCCAATCACTTTATCATCTTTGTACTGTACAACCTCCAGCGGTACAGCATTCATGTGCTTAGCGATCATTAGGGAAACAGCGGTAGCCTCTGGATCGCCACCACCGCCACCCACGTTTGATATATAATCAAAATCAAATGGATACGCGTAAGTCGTCTTATACACCGCACCATCACTTCCAGTAGTAGTCTGCTCGCGCAGCTGGTTATGCTCCTGCTCATAGACATAGTTCACGGTACTCTCTATATTATCCCAAGGCTCATCCATGTCCATGGCATAAGTAGTGGTGGTTTGTGGGTAAATGGGTTGAGAGATTAGGTTGTATTCTCCGACCATCAGGGTATTGACTCCACTCTTGCTTGCCTTTACTCCTTTGATCGAATTCTTGACTTGAGTATTATAGAGGTATTCAGTTTTAGATTTTGAAACCACATTACCTCCAGTATCAAATACTTTGACTTCTATTGGCAATCCCCTTTGCCAGCCGGTATAAGTTGCATTGCCAAAGGGTGGGCCAGTTGGTGCTCTCGGATATTCACGTTCTTCTGTGATCCATACAGGTGGGTCTTGAGGGTCTTGGCCAGGTACTTGTATTCTCTCGAAGAAATTTTTGAAGACCAAAGGGTCATCATCTGGTCGATCACTGAAGGAGCTGAATCGATACTCCGCTTTAGCTCCATCACCACGTCGCTCTGTCACCTTCTGATAACCTATATCCATCCCGCCCATATCATAGAGCGCGGTATAGGAAGACTCAGAAACATGTACCTGGCTGATTTCGCAATGATCATTGTCTGGATCGTAGAACGTAGATTTACGTCCAAATGTCGGCTTGTAAAAATAGCCCCCTTCATAATCGTAGTAGGTAGTAAGTGATTGCTCGCTCAAGCCATTGGTCGGAGACAAAGTAACCGATTTAATTCTCATGCCGGGACCTAGCTCTTCAGTTTGACTATTGCTGCCTATGACTCTACCACTGTTCCTTTCATATTCGTAGCTTATCATTCCTCCTGTAGATAACGATATGCTTCTTAGTAATCCTGAAATAGGATAATCTTCCAATGGAGATGGATCATAGTCCGCAAAGCCGTAGATTTCCCCATCTACCTCAGCCAAGGGAACGGTATGAGCACTTAAACCTGCAGATATCAGTATGTCATAAGTCTCATTGTAATTCATGTAGCCCCAATAATCTTTGAAGCCCGTTTTTTTAGGGACAAGTCTATTGCCATTGTAGTATACAAACTCACGGAGCTTTATACTACTTCCATCTGTGCCGATTTGATCTATGCTCTCCAAGTAAAGTCGCCTACAGTTAGCGTGAGTGCAGTTAACGTTAGGAGGTGTATCCCCTGGAAAATTGGAAGAAAACCAATAGCCAGTATTGAGCTTGAACGAGTAATGATGTCCTAGCACTCCTTCATGGCCAACAACGAGCACTGTTTCGAGAACTTTACCATTTTCCAAGTCCAATCTCTCTTCGTTTTTATATAGAAAAGACGCACTTGCCACACCTGAAGTAATGGTCTGTAAATACCTAGGGTAGTGAGATGATTCGGTCAGCACAAAAGAGACTTCATCTTCAAGGCCACTTCCACACTCATCGACAAGCAAGTAGCTTTTGGTAAAAGCAAAGGTGGTGTCGATGACTGGTTGGTCATTTTTGAAATAGTCGAACGAGAACTCCTCTACCCCATCAGGGCCAACTATTCTGGATAAGTGCCAGGTAGTAGGTATAGTGAAGTTCTCTATTTCAGTACTAGTAATTTCAAGAGTTGTTCGTTCGACATGCTCCGAAAACGATTCTCCAAAATAATATTTAAACCCCTGACTATCAGTTAGTATCCAACTTCCATCAGGGTCATTGCAGAAATCATGACTGATATCTACATCCTGATAAGGGATGGTGTACGCCTGTCCCTGGTCTATTACAAATCTACCAGCACCACCAGGCATATTGTAATAGAATATGTCAGGCTCACCATCTATATCTCCCGTGGCAACATCCAGTCTATCATAATAGTCCCAGTTGGCTACTTCACCGGGCGTACGCTCACAATAGCCTCCCGTCAACTCATCGGGCCTACCTCTTACCACCCTGCTAATAGATCCTCCCGCTTGCAGCGCCCAGCCGATACCCACCGGACTAGCTACGTCATCGACTTTGATGCCTCGTGCATGATAGGCCAGTCCTATAGGAAGGCTCATCTTCCTACCGGGAAGTGAGTACAACGGCAAACCTATTTGCGGTAGCCCTGTATAGTGATTGACGGGTGCGTTCACAAACTTGGACAGCTCAGCAGCAGCCGGAGAGGGAGCTGCCTGCTGGGCCCATCCCGAAATGGACAGCATCAATAGCATGACAAAAAGCACGCAACCGCTGTATTGTATACGCTTGAGGTGGTTCATAACAGTATCGGTAAAGAAGTTCATCATCAAAAAGTCAATTGTAGACCAAACCCATTTTTAGTAGTTCCAAGTCTAAGTTCATATTCACGGTAGGCAGTGGCGTTTACTCGAGCGTTGTAGAGTTCTACTGCGCGGCGCGCTCGCTTGTTACCCGCCGACGTAAGTGGAATGGCGATGGCAATTGCCCCTACACCTGCCCCGGCCAATATCCAGTTGGGATCACCTCCGCCGATGGCAGTGCCTATCGGCCAACCAATCAAGAACCCTCCTATGAAACCGAAGATGTTAGCAGCGTCATAGTTGACCCTGGCTTTGGACATCTCGGCATAGGCATCCTCGTAGGGTTTCATGAGGTTAAGTGCTCGCTTCAGGAAGATTGGCTCACCTCCAGAGTAGATCCTGGACTTGTGCATCGTCAGTGTGTCTTGTGACTGGCCGGAAGTACACAAAGGGGCTGTGAGTATGATGAGGGGTAGTAATATGTAGTAAATCTGATTTTTCATTTTCTTGATTGTCTAGTCTTGACTTCAGAGTCCTCATGGACGGACACTGAGGAGGATTTATAGCGCAAGTCTTCCTGCTTGGCTACAAGCGGTGGCATGACTTGTGCCTGATCCATTATCTTAAATCTCCACTCCATCATAAATTGAAATTAATTTCAACAAACCTTCTCGTTCCTCGCTCAGAGTCTCCCGCAGGGGACTCTGCGTATTGCACCAGCTCAGAGTCTCTCGTAGAGGACTCTGAGTATCGCTACCTGTGATTATTTGATCATGCGACATAGCTTCCTAATTCTTTATAATGTGTTACATACTTATTTTCCATACCCAACTGATAGTACCCTGCACTGGAGTGGACGTACTTTGTGTAATCTTCTACCAAACTCCACTTTCCACTCACAGGATTGTGGTGTATGTAATCCAACTTCTGCTCGATCATCGGTTCATCGAAACATGCTCTCGCATCAAAAGACAGCCGAAATACCTGATGTTTTTTGCCCTTCTTGATTTCGGCTGCCTGCACACCCGCTTTGAGCTGGTTAAGCATTTCTGATTGTCCCTTCTTTACCAATCTATCGACAATACCATAGGCCATAAACCGCTTGCCGTTGGCAACCAGCTTATTGAGTGATCCTTCAGTAGGGAAAAGTAGCGCGTGCAGATGATTAGGCATGATCACATATCCTGAGATGTGACAGTGTCTCGACTTGAGATGATCAAACCACTGATAGACCAAGTCATATCCTTCAGAGAGGTCAAATAGCGATAGCCATCTGTAACAGGTGATCGTACAGAAGTACACTTGATGGTTTTCGATATGTTGTCTATGGGTGGACATTTAATATTTTAGTTACACAATGGATACCCCCTCAGTGTCTCCTGAAGGGCCTGCCGGACAGGCAGGGACGCTGAGGCATCTTAGAGATTATCTTGTTTCTATTTCGTTCAATCATTCTTACTTCTTCGTTCTTGATCTCAGCGTCCTTAAAGAGAGACACTGAGGTATATTGGTGATTACTTTACATCTATTTCGTCTCATTTCTTACTTTATCATCCTTGCCCATATTTTACTTTATCATCCTTAATCTCAGAGTCCTCTGCGAGAGACTCTGAGGAGGGTTAGGATTATTTTTTTAGAGATACTTCACCCGTTGTACTATCAACAATAAATATTGATTTAAACCGATCTCCTTGCTTCTGTCTTACCTTGTCTTCTTCCTGGATCAGTTCTACATCTATGGTGATCGTTTCAAAATACTTTTCAAAAGTATCATTGCTCCGGTACATTGAATAAGTCTGCACCGTTGACCCTATCCCACTTGAATACAAAGCAAGATTACAAACAGATATGAGTGTGTCAGATTTTATGTTTACTAGGTATAGATACTTCGTGTCGTCTTCTTCAATATCTACGTATTCCTCTGTGACCATCAAGAGATAACTATCATATTCAACCGAATGAATATATCGTCCTAAAAGAAAAACTTCTCTCTTTAATTCTTCGGTATTTGTAGGAACTTGAGCAATGTTTTTGGCGATCAAAAAATCAAGCAAACTTTTGGGTACACTTACTTTGGTGAGATAATTTGATTCCAAATTACCTATACTCAATAAGTCTGTGTAACACTCCGGAAATTTGCTTGATTTCAATTGGGAGCTTAGCCTAACTATTGGCTCGTTAAAATTGTAAATTAAGCCATCTGATTGCTGTGCACTCACATCACAGCTGAATATCAAAAGAAAAAACGTAAATCTTAATATCCTATGGGCCATGGTAGTGTGTTCATTGGTGGAAACCAGTTAGGATTACTTTGCAGATTGTAAGTAGGAAAGCCTTTGTAGCTATTCAGCCTATTGGTATAATGGTTAACCCTAAAGTTCCAAAGTTTAGATTGATCATATTCCCACTTGGCAATTGTAGCATGTTGTCTCTTGAAACTATCAAAACCGCCATGATAAAATCCTACGTGTAAATATTCATGACCCATTGTTAAGTAAAGCTGTTCTGCTGATGAAAATGCTGCTTTAGCAAAGTATACATTAGAACCCTTACCAGTTCCTAGATAAGTCGTTACAGCATTAGCTCTAGTTGTTCCAGATACAAAATAATCACCATCCACCTGGTATTTTGACAATGGGTGTAATGTGTTATCTGCATGCAACTCATTTAAACCTGTTACTTCTCCAAAATTATTATCTGAAAACTTCTGAGCATACTCATTCGAGTATTCTAACCCTTCACCAACTTCTACACTTTCAGGTGCTCCAGCACTAACTGTATTTGCAAAAGTTGCTCCCTTTCCTGACCAGAAATTACCACCATGCTTAACTGCCTGGATACCTCCTGAAACACCACCTATTACACCGCCTGTCAATGCTCCATAACCAGCACTCGTAAATCCTGCACCCAATCCATCTGAAAAACTTGCACCACCTGCCCAGGCATTTCCCGCACCGCCTACAAAACCTCCGGCAAATCCACCTGCTGCTCCTGTTAAAGCACCGCCAGCAAATCCAACCGTTCCTACTGCTCCTGCAACTGCTTGTCCTGCCCCAAAACCTGCCAATCCACTTGCGCCACCAATAGCTGCATATCCTAATCCTTGCCAGAAGTTATCTATGTTGCCTTGCGCTGCATTTACTCCAACATTAAGTACCGCACCTATGATCACTGGCACGAACCAAGCCAGTTCCCCATCCGGATCTACACCCATCACTGGGTTATTCCCCATCCCCGCATAAGGTGAATTAAACTGACCAGCAGGATCTATACCTGTAAAGCGGCCTAGGCCGGCATCATAGAGGCGGGCATGGAAGTCGTAAAGGTCGATCAGCTCCTGGGCCTCCTTACCCTGGTAGAAGCGCTTGTTGGGCTCACTCAGGAAGCGTGTATGGCCGAGGTAGGCTGCTACGGAGCGGTTGGAAGAACCGCTACCGAGTACTTCTGGAGTATGGGTTACCGTCTCTGCTACTATGAAATCGTCAATCTCTGTTCTCACAGAACTACCAGGGATCGATTCGTATCCTACCGTTCTAAAAATCAGATCGACGGAATTGGATTGAGGCTGTACAGTATAGGCATATGCTCCGTCTGAAGTAAGCTCGTCGAGTAGTAAGTCGTCGAGGAATACCTGAGTGCTACCCCTCTGACGATGAGCTGTGAACTGTATGTACAAATCACTACCCGGTGTAGTGTTTATTGTTCGCTTAGTCTCACCAATAACCTGAGTATTGTTATTGCTCTTCATTCTGATCCTCTGATCGCCGGACCTATAGCTTAAGTGTCCAGAAACTTTCACAAATTGATGTGTGGTATTGTCATCAAAAGTCTCATGGATCAATTCTGTAGTTTCAGATACAGACTCCACATTAAGGTCTTCTAGGTCTTGACTATAAGTATGTCCATTAAATGTCAATCCGAAGGGATAATAGTCCTGTGCCTGATCAATAGGACTCATATCGACCGTGATCGTCAGCTCATCAAAGTAGATGGTCGTGCCGGCTCCCTGGTTGGACACATAGACGAAGAGGTAGCCATTTTGATCAAAGATCCTGCTGATACCGAGTTGCTCGTGCTGTCCCTGAGCGCTGCTTGTAACCTGATCAAAACCATACCCTTCGCCCTCCATATTGACGAACTTAAAATTCTCATCTAAAAAGATATAGGTCAGGAAGGCCTTAGGACTGGCAGTATTGCTGCCCGCAACTACATCCAGCGCACTGGCGATTGGCCCAAACGGATTGGCTACATTCACCAGCTCGCCTAAACTATTGTCTATCCAGAATGCGTCAGTTAATGCGGTGCTAAGCGCACCTCCCTGGGCATTGGAGTACGAGCCGGCATACTCCGCCCACGCCTCCATCGTGATCTGATCACCTGCTTGTACTCTATAGGTAAACGCCGGGCCTATCACATCATTGACACCATCGAGGGGCGCAGCATGGGTGTAGGTATTATCGTTAGTCCTTATCCTGGTATAGTCATATGCACTATTGCTGGTGCGCATATCCAGGTTTTCAAAGTACTGCTGCTCAGTAGCCAGCTCATCGTCTTCCATGGTGGCACGGAAAACCTGAATACGATCCATATCCGAACTTAGGATACTTCGGATATTGCCCAGGTGATCGGTAAGGTAGTACTGATAGTCCAGCTTGTTCCACCCATGCGGCTGGACGGGGCTGGTGACTGGATGGTCGATGATATTCTCCACGATCCTGCCTTCCTCGTGGAAGATCTGCCCAAGGCGCACGTCCGTGGCATTGGCCTGATACTGCAGCTCGCCATGATAGATGGTACTATCCACAAGTGCCCCACCAACATAAACGCTGGAAGTGAGCTTCATCCCGGCTGCATCGTAGGTGTAGGACAAGTAGTCACCATTGTCCAGGGTGATACGAATGGGTTTGTTCAGGTCATTGTAGGTGATCTGCTGGATGCCTTTGTTCTCCTCCCCGACAAGATTGCCAGCAATATCATAGTGAAGCTCTTCTTCATCGTCCGCTCCATCGGCATAGCCCTCATCCTGCTGAGACAGGTCACTGACTTTTCGGATACGATCCCCATCATAGACATAGTAGAGATCATCGATCTTACCGTCCATATCTCCACTCTTACCTTGGCGCGTGAGCTTGAGAATGTTGCCATTCTGATCATAGCGATCCACCCTGACCGTAAAGTCATCGACATCAGTACTGGTATAGTCAGCAAGACTCATACGGCCCATATCGTCATATTGATAGCCAAAGTGATTCACGGTAGGTGTCAGCTCTAGTGCTGAGCGGTTAAACCAGCTCATGCCTGACAGCTGACCGTTGAAGTGTCCCTGATCAAAGCCATGCTCAAAGGACAGCCCCATGCCAAATACATCTGGCAAGCCCCCTTGTCCGTCATTAGGGTTGTCAGGGTTATTCACGGTAGTGAGTGCCCCACGGATGTCATAGCTATAGTCCAGCTGCTGGAGTGCCAGTGGTTGGCTGGCAGTGGCATGGAGATCCTTGCGTATGGTCTCGCCTAGCTCGTTGTATTCAAAACTGGTCAGCGTGACCACTTCATTGTCATCAATCTGATGGTTGACCGACAATAGCCTGTCGCGGTGGTCATAGGTATAGCTGCGGGTGATCTCTACCTGCTGCGGGGTATTGGCTGCTCCGTTGGTTATGCCTTCATTGTAGAGGGTGACTTCAGTGTTGACTGACCCGGTATAGTTGTACCATGTAAGGGAGCGATCCTTTGCACCCAAATGGTTGTCACCGACGGACTGGATGAGTTCATAGTCGTCATTGTAGTAGCTGACGCTGGTCAACCAGGTGCCATTGCCATCCAGGAGTCTAAGCTTGCCTCCTGTACTCAGTCCGATGACATCATTCGACTTTTCTCCGGTCGTCCTTAAGTTGCCATTATTGGCCGTGTAGGTTACGTAGGGATAACCGGAGGCTCCAGGGAAATTGTAGTTATCATAATAGAGAACGCTACGCAAATCCGATTCTGTGATGCTCGGATAGGAGTTGTTGATCGTATAGCCAATAGTTCCGGTACCGGTCCAGTCTTCGTGTTTAGCGGTAGCGGCCCTGGCCTGGCTTCTTATGTCTTCAAGCGATAACCCGTTAAGCTCAATCACCCCGCTCAGTATGGGTCGGGACTGATCGTCAAACTTGGTAAAGGACCAGAGACTATCCGCTAAACGCATGTGCGGCCCTTGTGACATGATCTGCCGACCCCATTTGTCATATACAAAATATTGCCAGTCTGCTCCAGGGCTTTTGGAAGCTGTGAGCTGCTGACGTTCGTCGTATTCGTAGATGAAAAGCTGCTCATGGATATTGAGACTGGTGACCAGCTTGCCCTGCGCACCAGTTTCGCTCTTGGAAATAAAGAAGCGATCATCTGGCCCCAGATCATCAGTGTAAGAGCTCACACGGAAGGGTTCCTTCAGCGTAACACGTACGCCTTCAATATAGTAGTAGTCCACATGTTGATAAGAGTAGAGCTCCTTATCAAAGTTGAGCGCCATGGCATTCTCATCCTCGATAAATTGATAGTCCTCGGGCGACTGCATTTTGTTGAGCGCCTCTGGGGTCATGATGACCCTCAGGTTGCCAAAGTCGTCGTAGATGTAGTTGGTCAGTACCCAGGCACCATCGCTATCGCGAATGCGGCTTTGTACAAGCTGTCCACGCTTGTTGGTATACTCCGTATACTCCTTACCCATCTCGTCTACACTCACACTTACCGCCAGGCTATGGTCAGGATAGTCATCATTGCTTTGATACTTGACGGTTTTGCCATCGAGGTAGTAGTGATGGATGGCACTGTCCAGCTCTTCTCGGTTGGATCGGGTGTAGGCGCTGGAGGTTTTACGGTCGACGTTAGTCCAGTCATTTCCCGGTAGGTATACCTCGCCTGGCTTAGCAGACTCCAGCACTCGATTGAGCGGGGAGTCTTCATAGCGCATCCGCGCATAAGGATAGGTAGAGGTGGGCAAGTTGCCGCCTGGCTGGCTATAGTACTCGTACTGTTCGAGCAAGGCGTTGGGGCGGTAGGTGCCTGTACTTTCGTTTTCCAGCGCAGTGGTGTAAGCCAGGTATTGATTAGGACTTCTGCCCAACTCGTCAAAGGCTGTGGGCTGCACAAAGTCAAAGCCTCCGGGACTGGAACCGCGCGACACGGACTGGATGCCCCTGCCCAACCCGTCACTGTAGCTGGTCTCCACCATCATATCAGCGGATGGAGTGGCCATATCAAATACCGCCTGATCTGTGGTCTTTTGGCGCGTGGTATAGGTACGGACGTAGTTAAGTTGGGGTGCAATAAGATTCTCAGCGGGAGGAATTCCGGTCTCCTCTGCCACCGGCACATCGTTAGGTTCATTGATCCAGTTGCGTCTACGGACACCAGGAGTAGTGTACTGCTTACCGTTGGGCAGGGTGACTTGATACTGATAGAGGCCTTCATGCGAGAAAGGCAGGCTATCAACCAATGGTTCATAAGGTTGGTGATCGAGCAACCAAGTCACCGTCACCCCTTCTGCATTAATCTGGCTGATGTAGGCGGGATCGTTGTAGGGGGCTGCCAGCATGAGAAGCATAGGGACAGTCGGCTCGAGTATCGAACCTCCATCCCCAAGAAGGAGTTGGGGGTAGGGATAGCATCTGGCACTGAGCGACGCTAAGTCACTCATACATCCCATCTGTGACTTGGCGCGAACCTCGTACGTGAGCATTTCCTCCTCTTTAATCTCAGCCGAGGCAAACTGAGACTCCATCTCTCCCTCAAAAGGAGTGCTCTCCCCGGGCTCGAACCATTCATAAGTGCTAGGAATGTCCGAGGTAGCACTTAAT
>JAVKDO010000047.1:0-35764 GCA_040222235.1 Cyclobacteriaceae bacterium | reverse complement strand
TTTTCATCAGATATTTTTAACTTGAGTTCACAAATAATTTTTGATTTGAAACCCTCAAAAGTCCCTACTTCTGGGGGTTTCCTTTACACCTCTAAGATACTAAAAATCAGATACTTAAGTCTTATCTTAATGGCATTAATTTACATATGATAATAGGATGGTTGGCTCTTTAAGAATAGGCACACTAAGATTTCTTGCATTATTCGGTATTTTATTCTCTTTGGTCTCATTCCGTTGTTTTGAATTAATCGCTCAGGAGAACGATTCGACTAGCAGAAAGGATTGGGATCTGGCCATCTACCCTGCGATCAGCTACCAACCAGAGACTCGCCTCCAGCTTGGTGTGATCGGCTTCATTGTGATCAGCGATGAGGAGGATGCACAGCAGGAGTTCTACAGGCCTACTTCAATATCTCCATATATTCTCTATACGTTCAACAATCAGTTCATCACTTCTATCGATTATGAGGGCTATCTCAATAATGGCTGGCTAGTCACTGCTAACCCTCGTTTTTTGGATTACCCTGATTTCTATTTTGGCGTTGGTATCGATTCGGAACTCGAGAATGAAGAGCGCTTTGATGACACTTATTTCCAGCTTGAGGCAGCCGTTCTCAACGAGAAGAAACCCAACCTCTTCATTGGAGGTAGACTCGACTTTAGGACGGATAGACTATCCGCTTTTGATCCAGACGGTGAGCTGATGAGGGATCAACCAAGTGGGTTTGCAGGTGGTCAATTACTGGGTCTAGGGCCTGCACTGGTTTGGGATACACGGGACAATGTGCTCTGGCCAACTGGTGGGCACTTGCTAAACGTTGAACTTTCTTACTTCACTGATGCCCTGGGTATGGATTATGAATATGGTCGATACCTTGTTGACTATCGTAGATACAAGTCGCTGTGGAATGAAAAAAACGTACTGGCTTTTCAAGCAAGGCTCGATGGGCGTACGGGTAGCAATGTTCCATTTTATGCGCTTCCTCAGCTTGGTGGAGACGAACAATTGAGGGGTATTGCCAATGAAAACCTATACCGCGACAGTAATGCAATATTTGTGCAAGCTGAAGCTCGCAAGGATTTATTTTGGCGTTTTGGAGGAGTACTCTTTGCGGGTGCGGGTACCGTCTACAATGATTGGTCAAACCCTGTCGAAGAAGTGAAAGTGGTCTATGGATTAGGAGCTCGATTTCAGACCCTCAAAGACCAGAAACTCAATGTACGGGTGGATCTGGGGTTTTCACAAGAAGGTCAGAACGCCCTGTACATTTCCATTAGAGAGGCCTTTTAGCCTAAATCTGCGTTTGTAACAGCTGATCCAGACAGCCTCTATAGTTGCGACTCAGATTGAGCTGCTTACCATTGATCATCGTCACGCAGTAGTCGCCATTGTTCTTAGACTTTAGCTCCTTGAGGTGGCGAACATTGATGATGCTTGACTTGTGTATCCTAAAAAATTCTGCTGAGGGCAGCAGCTCTTCCATGCTCCTGAGGCTTTTCCTTACAAGATAGTATCGCCCGTCCACATGAATCTTGATGTAGTAATCATAAGCCTCTATCCAGCAGATATCATTGAGTTCCACAAAATGAATTTTCCCCATGGACTTGATCACCATGCGCTTGGACAGATCCACCTCATTGGGTGAGGCGTGAATGATGGCATCATTCTCTTTGACTAATTTATCTTTCTGATAATCATTGAGTAGCTGCTTGAGCTTGTCATTCATGACACTTTGATCAATCCTTATCTTGGCATGAGAGAGCGCTTGAAAGAGTCGCTGATTAGTAAATGGCTTTAATATATAGTCGACGGCATGGTGCTCGAAAGCTTTCAGTGCATACTGATCAAAAGCTGTCACAAAGATGATAGCAGGGATAGGCTCTTTGAGATTGTTGAGCACATCAAACCCATTGATTTCCGGCATCTGGATATCCAGTAGCACGACATCAGGCTTTGCGCGATTGATCAAGTTGACTGCCTCAAGGCCATTGCCGGCCACCTCTATCAATTCATAGTTCTCCGAATCGTCGATAAGTGTCTTTAACCCCTCTCTTGCTTCTTCTTCATCATCGACGATGATTACGCTGATCTTGCTCATGACTGCTGGGGTTTTATTGGGAATTTCATTTTGACCACTACGCCTACCGGCTCTTGATAGACAATCTCGAAACTGTGATCTGCCTTATACAGCTGCTCAAGTCGCTGCTGTGTATTGTTCAGACCAATGCCATTGCCATTTTCAGGGTCAGGCTGGGTATCGAGGTAGGGTGCGGTGTTCATGACTTCTAGGTACAGATGGCCATCCTCTAGGGTCGACTTTATTTTGATGCAGCCCTGCCCCATGGTTTTGCTAAGGCCATGCTTGATGGCATTTTCAATGATGGGTTGCAGGAGCAAATTAGGCACCAAGGCCATTCGACTCTTCTCTTCTATTTCATAGATCACCTTGATATTTTCTTTGAAGCGCACTTGCTCAATATCAAGATATTTTTGCGCTAGCTCCAGTTCATCATTCAAGGGTACGAGCTGATCATTTTCCCTGGTAAGTGTAGAGCGAAGGAGATCACTAAGCCCTGAAATCATATCGACGGCCTGCTCTTCCTTTTTACGCCTCACGAGCATGCTGATAGTATTCAATGCATTGAACAGGAAGTGCGGCTGCAACTGCATCTTCAGCGTCTGCAGCTGAGATTGCGATAGCTGGGACTCGAGCTTCAGATTTTGGATGTACTGGTTTTTGAATTTACGGTAGTAGTCCCACCCAAAAATAATGAGTGTCAAAATCCAATAAACTATGATACTACTGGTCATCATGGGCCAGTCCCACTTAATGCTCATCAGCCACGACTCGGCCATGGTCCTATCGGCAAACATGGGGTGATCCCACCAAGTGGCCAGCACGGTCATAACAGATGCCATAAGCACAAGATGTACAAGGCTGAAGACTAGGCTATTACCAATGTGTAGATGCAGTACTCTGGGCCATATGACGTCCTTGGTTTTCTGGTAAGACCAATAGATATAGTAGCTGAGGGCCCACATCGGGTAGTAATATGACATATTGTAGCCGAGCTGATTGAGAAGCGAATACTCATTGCCCTCCGACTGACTAAAGGCGTAACCTCGTAGTAGACTCAAGCCTACGAGTAGGTTCCAAATGATGGAATTGACGATAGCCAGTGTTCTCTGAGTAACGAGTGGGGTGCTTTTCATGATGATGCGCTACCGCAATAGATAAAAAATCCTGCTATCACCGCTTAACTTTGCAGCAAAGTGAGATTTAACCAGGGATATGATGATCAAAATCTTATTGTACGTTCAAAGAAGCGTTTAGATACGTTAGCAAAACTTGGAGAAATGAAACTGCCGCGACTACTACTCTATTCACTACCGATATTTGCCGTGCTGCTGGCCGTGTGGCTCTTGGAGCCTGTGATCTATTATTATTTCATACCAATTAAGGAAAAGATTGCGATGGATGGATCGCGAATCGATACCATCAAAGTGATAGCTCATAGAGGAGCTTCAGGCAATGCGCCAGAAAACACCTTGGCGGCTATAGAAATGGCTCTTGAACTCAAGGTGGATATTATTGAGATAGATGTGCACTTTAGTGCGGATGGTGAGTTGGTAGTGATTCACGATGAGTCACTTGAGCGTACCACCGATGGAGAGGGGCTTGTGAACTAGAAAACACTGGCAGAGCTGAAAGAGTTAGATGCCGGCTCTTGGTTTGGTGATGATTATCAAGGCCAAGTTATACCGACATTGGACGAAGTGCTCGAGACAATCAATGGCAAAGCTACTTGCCTTATTGAGATTAAATGGGCGGAGGAGTTTTTGTATGAAGGTATTGTGCCCAAAATTCATAAGTCGATCTCTCGTCATCAATCGGATGATTGGGTCATGATCCAATCATTCGAAGAGGTGTATCTAGACGAATCGAACAACTTGAATCCAGCGATCCCTGTCCAGAAATTGATTGTTTTTGAAGAATCAGCACCGCTCATTAGCTTTCATTTGGATAATGAATTTCATCTCGGGAAGGCAGATGTCAAACCTTTCTACAAAGGTGTTAATCCCTACTACCTGAGCATGACGCAGCGGTAGGGTGGTAGGTCTTAAGACCCAGGGTAAGACGGTCTTTGCCTATACTGTCAACGATCAAGAGGATATGGAAAAGCTACTGCTCAGGGGTGTGGATGGGATTATCACCAATTTCCCTGATCGACTGGTTAATCTTAAATCTGCCTGGTTAAGGCGCCCTTGAACACAGATTGATTTTATCCTATCGTAAAAGTTTGTACATTTCAAAAGCGTTTATTTGCTAGAATTGTAGTTATGAAGAACCGACCATTTATCATCCTTTCTGTACTGGTAGTCGTTGTATCCAGTCTTTGGTTGCTAGAGCCTATTATTTTTCAGACCCTCTTTGTGAGCACAGAGATCACTGAAAAAATGAAAGGTCATGAGATTGTGAACATAGCCCACCGTGGTGCCTCAGGACATGCTCCTGAGAATACCATCCCTGCCATAGAGCTTGCCATAGAGATGGGAGCGGACATGATCGCGATTGATGTGCACGTAACCAAAGATGGCGAGGTGGTCGTACTCCATGATGAACTTCTTGATCGCACTACCAACGGTACGGGAAATGTACACGAAATGACGCTTGCTGACCTTCAGGAGCTAGACGCGGGAAGCTGGTTTAGCCCTGAGTTCGCAGGAGAAAAAATCCCTACCCTTGATGAAGCATTAAAGCATATCAACGGTAGAGCCAAGTGCCTTATCGAGATGAAATCAAAGGGAGCCGTCTTCTATGAAGGCTTTGCCAAACTGGTCGTGGATGTGATCGAGGACAACAATGCCGTAGAGTGGAGCATCCTCGAGTCCTACGATGAACATTATCTAGATGAGGCGCATGAGTATGATCCACGCGTACAGATCAAGCAAATATTGATTGGAGAAGACAACACTAACGTATTCAGCTATTTTATACGTACCCGAAATCTGATGAACACTCGTCAGAAGCACAAGTATTTAAGTGCGGTAAATCCACCATTCCACGCGCTCTCTGAGCGTCGCGTCTATGAGTTACACTCTAGAAGACTCCAGGTATTCACCTTCTTAGTAAATGAGCGTGAGGACTTGATCAAAGTGCTTAATATGGGAGTGGATGGTGTGATTACCAATTACCCCGATCGTCTTCATGACATAAAAGAGGAGATAGAGGCGTTGTAGATTATCGCTCCACAAGCAAGAGATTGTTCACCTCTACTTCGGATGCGATATAGCCAAAGGCTGGCCAATAACTTGTCTCCAATACCCGCTGGAATATTTCACGTGCTCTGTTGATATCCCCTTGGATCATAAACCAATATCCAACGCCATAACCTTGAGTAGCCATTTGAAGCTCTGATGCTTCGTCAGTGACTTCCACATCAAGCAGCTCTTCAGGCTCAATCTCGCCTTTGTACATCAATAGCCTTTTGTGGTAGGCACCATTCTCAATGATGCTCATTTTTTTGTTGATGGGCTCCAATAAAGCAGCTGCTGCATCCACATTTCCGATTTTACGGTAGGTCATATACAACCAGTCGGAGGTGGCGACCAGTAGATCATCATTAGTACTTACCTCCATGCACTTTTTGTAAGCAGAGATAGCCTTATCATAGTTACCCTTGAGGTAGTAGGCTAATCCCAAATGATACCACACGTTAAACTGGATGCTAGTGAGTGGTTGATTGAGTCGATTAGGCACTCCGTCTTGCTCCATCTCTGTTTCTGTGCCTCTGATGAGGAAGGCGGCTTTTTCCAGATCAGAGATAGCATTATCAAACTGCCTGACCGTAATGTATCGATGGCCTCTGTGCCGAAGGAGTTCGTAGGATTCTGGGTGTTTTGAGATGCCCTCAGAGTAGATACCAATAGCGTCTTTGTACCTAGATAAATAGGCTAGCCGTCGACCATACCAGATGATAAAATCAAGGCTATCAGGGTTGCTATCATAGTCATTTAGTGCCGTGGCAAGCTCTTTTTCTTTTTTTCGCAATGAGTTGCCCGTAAATTCTTGCCGAGGCAGGGGATTGCCCAAGATGGACATGGCCTCATACTCATCGGTACTCTCTTCTGCAGGGGTGATTACTGGGCGAGTGATTCTTCCTTGACGTTCGTCACCACCAGTACTGGACTCGGTTTGCACACAACCGACCAACACATAACTAACTGTGAATACACCTATTAAACTAAAAAATCTGATCATGCTCGAGGTTCATCAACTATAACATTTGCTGACATTAGATCCCTCAACTGGCTGGTAGTTTAAAACTACTTCATTCCCGGCTGTTTGATCTCAAATCCTGTCTTTTCTTTTTCTGCTTCTACAATTCCCTTCACATCCTCCAATAGTGCCTTAGCGTCATATATAATACCATCCTTGATAGTATACTTCACGCCACCCACACGCACCACTTCGTTATCTTCAGTCAGTTTGATCGCCCCGGTACCATAGAGCACCTTCAGATTCTGAAGCGGATTTTCCTCCAAGATTACAAGGTCGGCTAGCTTCCCTACCTCGATAGATCCAATCTTATCTTCTGCTCCTAAAGCCTCAGCACCCTTGAGGGTTGCCGCTCTTATTACCTCTAACGGGTGGAACCCTGATTCTCTCAATAGCTCCAGTTCTCTGACATAAGCAAAGCCATAAAGTTGGAAGATGAACCCAGAGTCAGAACCAGCCGTGACGCGTCCACCCCTATTCTTGTACTCATTTACGAATGTCATCCAGAGCTTATAATTTCTTTTCCAGGCTACTTCCTCTTCGGTACCCCAAAAATGCCAGTAAGAGCCATGGGAGATTTTACTCGGTTGGTAGAATTTCCAAAGTGAGGGTAAGGTGTAGTCTTCATGCCATTCGGCTCTTCTAGCACGCATGAGATCGCGGCTAGCCTCATAGATATTGAAGGTAGGGTCTAGCGTAAAGTCTAGCTCGAGAAGTCTGTTCATTACCTCGTTCCACCTATCGGAATAGGGTTCGGCGGCTTGCTCCCAGAGCTTACCTGCTTCGCTGAAGCGATCCTGCTCGTTCAAGTAGTTATAGTCAGCGGGATAGTTCTGAATAGTGCGATCTGTGAATAAAGCCTCAGGCAAGCCATACCAATGTTCCATGGACGTAAGGCCATACTCAGCAGTCTGAAGGACATTGAGCCATGCAACATCTGTCTGCGCATGATGGCATGCTGATCTTAAGCCTAAGCGCTTGTTTTCTCTGAGTGCGGCTTCCATGATATCAGGTCGAGCTCCAAAAAACTTGATCCCGTCAGCACCATTGTCAGCATTTTGCTGTACCCATTTTACAGCTTCCTCTGGCGAGTTGATTCCATTCTTGGCGCCCTGTCCAAAGGAAGTGTAGGCATAGATTCTAGGAGCGGTAATCTGATTTTTACTACTTTTTTCTTTGTGCTCAAGTACCCAGTCTAGTCCGTTACCAGCCGATGGATCCCTGATGGTGGTGATGCCATGCGCCATCCAGAGTTTAAAAACATACTCCGCAGGCGTTCCCTGTGACGTGCCGCCAATATGGCCGTGCATATCTATCAATCCGGGCATCACAAACATGCCTTCCGCATCTATGATTTTCGCGCCTTCTTTGGCATGCGGTCGACGATCATCGGATATCTCTACGCCAGGATAACCCACGACTTTCACTGCGACGATCTTGTTGTTTTCCACGACTATGTCGACAGGGCCCATGGCTGGAGAGCCCGTGCCTTTAATAACTGTAGCACCTCTGATAATAAGTTGTTCGAATGGACCCTCACCTTCTGCTCGGTCTGGAGCCGGAGTGATCGATTTTTGCGCTAGCCCTAATGAAGTGCTTAGCAAAATGATAGAGGCGGTATGAAGTAAGTGTTTGATCATATCAGAAGGAAAATTGGACACTAACAATAATATCAACAAGGGCAGCCGATTCCAAACCGCCTGTCAATTGTGTAAGTACAGGGACAGACTTTTGAAGCAACTCAAAAATGATATTTTTGTCTCAAATTGATCATTATGTCATTGACACCTTCTAATATGCTGCCTTTGGGCACACCAGCACCGGACTTTGAGCTACTAGATACGATTTCTGATAAGCGACTATCTCTCTCTACCATAAAATCAGACAAGGCAACAGTAATAATGTTTATCTGCAATCATTGTCCCTATGTCATTCATATAGAAGAGGAGATGGTCAATTTGGCCCATGAATACATGGCCAAGGGAATCGGGTTTGTGGCTATTAGTTCTAATGATATTCAGAACTATCCTGCTGACGCGCCTGATAAGATGAAAGAGAAAGCTCAGGAGTTAGATTTCAAATTTCCCTACCTCTACGATGAGACACAAGAAATAGCCAAAGCTTACATGGCTGCTTGTACGCCGGACTTCTACATATTTGATCAGGATCTCAGCTGTGTCTATCGTGGCAGGATGGATGATGCGACTCCTGGTAATGGAAAGCCAGTAACCGGAAAGGACTTGCGAGCAGCGCTGGACGCATTATTGTTAGGTAACCCAATTGCTGGGGAACAAATCCCAAGTATGGGTTGTAATATCAAATGGAAATCTTAAGTGCGACATGTCGATACATAGCAACGTAAAAAAAATTACCACTCACCAGCTGAAAGAAATGAAGGCAAGAGGTGAGAAAATCTCCATGTTGACGGCCTATGATTTTTCCATGGCGAGAATCCTCGATGGTGCAGGTATAGACATATTGTTAGTAGGTGACTCTGCCTCCAATGTGATGGCGGGGAATGAAACAACACTGCCGATCACCTTGGATCAGATGATCTACCATGCTTCATCCGTCGTGAAAGCCGTCAGTAGAGCTTTAGTGGTAGTCGATGTGCCATTTGGTAGCTATCAGGGTAACTCTACAGAGGCGCTGCGATCATCGATCCGGATCATGAAAGAGTCAGGCGGTCACGCTGTGAAGATGGAGGGTGGAAGTGAGATTAAGGAAAGTGTACTGCGTGTGCTAAGTGCAGGTGTGCCTGTGATGGGACATCTGGGATTGACACCTCAGTCTATATATAAATTTGGTACCTACACGGTGAGAGCCCGTGAAGATGCGGAAGCGCAGAAGTTGATAGAAGATGCACTCTTGCTGGAAGAATGCGGCTGTTTTGCCATAGTCCTTGAGAAAATACCAGCGGCATTGGCCAAAAAGGTAGCCGAACAACTCACGATACCGGTGATTGGGATAGGAGCAGGCCCTGATGCAGATGGTCAAGTGCTCGTGATGCATGATATGCTGGGGATCACACAGGATTTTAAGCCTCGATTTCTTCGTCAGTACGCCGATCTCAATACGATTATCACTCAAAGCGTGGGTGAGTATATCGCTGATGTGAAGTCTGGAAGCTTCCCGTCTGATAAGGAGAGCTATTAAGCCGAGCGAATGACTTCAAAAGTATTTGTGGTAACCCTCCTTGGGATTTCCTAAATTCGCAAATTCTGGAAACAGAAAAATTAGAAGCCTAGCTGCTTCTAATTGCAAAAGAACGAGATAGTTAGCCCTCGATGATTGGTTGAGTGGCAATCAAAAAAAGATTATATATGACAGCACAAGCATCAAAAATCATCTACACTAAGACTGACGAAGCACCCGCTTTGGCTACTTATTCATTGTTGCCAATCATTCAGGCTTTTGCTCGCCCATCGGGCGTAGAATTTGAGACAAAAGATATTTCCCTTGCTGGGAGGATCATCGCTAGTTTCCCGGAGTATCTTAAGGAGAATCAGCGCATTCCTGATGATCTCGCCTTGTTAGGCGATCTGGCGAAGACCCCAGAAGCAAACATCATCAAGCTTCCTAATATCAGTGCATCGGTACCGCAGCTAGATGCTGCAATCAAGGAGCTTCAAAGTCAGGGCTATGCGTTACCCGATTATCCGGTAGAGCCCAAGTCTGACGAAGAAAAGGAGATCAAATCCAGATACGATAAAACAAAGGGAAGTGCAGTGAACCCTGTTTTGCGCGAAGGCAACTCAGATCGCCGTGCACCCCTATCGGTAAAAGCATATGCAAGAAAGCACCCGCATTCTATGGGTGCATGGAGCAATGATTCAAAGTCTCATGTGTCTAGCATGTCTGGAGGAGATTTTTACGGTAGTGAGAAGTCAGTCACTATCAGTGGAGCTACTACCGTGAAAATAGAGCACATAGCAAATGGACAAACTACAGTACTAAAAGATGGACTTAGCTTGCTGGACGGAGAGATCATCGATGCGTCCGTGATGAGTAAGGACAAGCTCAGATCTTTTCTTGCTGAGCAAATTCAGAATGCAAAAGATCAAGGCATACTCTTTTCAATACACCTAAAGGCCACTATGATGAAGGTCTCTGATCCCATCATCTTTGGTCATGCTGTGGAGGTCTACTATGAAGAGGTCTTTAAGAAGCATGCCGATGTATTTGCTGAACTAGGCGTGAATGCCAATAATGGAATTGGTGATGTATATGCCAAAATAGCATCTTTACCAGCAGCGCGGCGGACAGAAATCGAAGCAGACTTGTCAGCAGTTTACAACAGTCGCCCAGAAATGGCGATGGTAAATTCTGATAAGGGCATCACCAATCTGCATGTGCCGAGTGATGTGATCATTGACGCCTCTATGCCCGCGGCAATCCGTACCTCTGGCCAGATGTGGGGACCAGATGGCAACCTAAAGGACACCAAGTATGTGATTCCCGATAGGAGCTATGCTGGGGTATACCAGGAGGTGATCGACTTCTGCAAGGCCAACGGTGCATTTGACCCTACGACAATGGGTAGTGTACCAAATGTGGGCCTCATGGCGCAAAAAGCTGAGGAGTATGGTTCACACGACAAGACCTTCGAAATGCTATCGGCAGGAACTGTGCAGGTGGTAGATGCTGACAGTAATGTGCTCATCTCTCAGGAGGTTGGTGAAGGTGACATCTGGCGCATGTGTCAGGTCAAAGATGCGCCTATTCGGGATTGGGTGAAGTTGGCGATCACAAGAGCTACTGCTACTGGTGCACCTGCTGTATTCTGGTTGGATAAGAATCGTGCTCATGATTCAGAGCTAATTAAAAAAGTAAATCAATACCTACCGAATCACAATACGGAAGGAATAGAAATTCATATCAAAAGTCCTGTAGAGGCGACTCGATTCTCGCTAGAGCGAATCAAAGCAGGTAAGGATACCATCTCAGTTACTGGAAATGTGCTTCGAGATTATCTGACGGATCTATTTCCTATACTGGAGCTTGGAACGAGCGCTAAAATGTTATCCATAGTACCATTGATGAATGGCGGTGGATTGTTTGAAACTGGAGCCGGTGGGTCAGCACCGAAGCATGTTCAGCAGTTTGAGCAGGAAAATCACTTGCGTTGGGATTCATTGGGTGAGTTCCTCGCACTCGCAGCTTCGCTCGAGCACATGAGTAAGACAACTAACAATCCGAGAGCTCAGATATTGGCAGATACGCTAGACAAGGCGACTGGTAAATTCTTAGATAATTCTAAGTCTCCTTCACGTAAGGTCAAAGAACTAGACAATAGAGGCAGTCATTTCTATTTGGCGATGTACTGGGCTGAGACCCTGGCCACTGAGTCAGATGATGCAGAGCTAAGGGAGAAATTTGCGGCTATCGCCAAAGACATGGAGGCCAATGAGCACAAGATCGTGCAGGAGCTCAATGATGTACAAGGGCCTGCAATGGACATTGGAGGTTATTTCCAGCCCGATCCTGAACTGGCTTCTAAGGCGATGCGACCAAGTGCAACCCTCAATGGTATATTAGATAAGATCTAAAACCAACCCATGAAAATGCTCTAATGATGGCCATTAATTCTTGAAGCCTCTTTTGGAGCATTTTTATTATCTTGAATTGTAGCAACGTGGTTGCAAATGGCCTAAAACTTTCGGCAGCTCATAGGAGTTAGTTCATATGATGGAAAAAGAACTCCCATTATTTCCACTCAATTTAGTAGCCTACCCTGGTCACGAATTGAACCTGCACATCTTCGAGCCGAGGTACCGACAGCTAGTCAAGGATTGTCTGGATCAAAGGACGACTTTTGGTATTCCTTCCTTCATCCACAAAAAAATGGAGTACGGGACTGAAGTTAGGATCCTAGAGCTATCACATACGTATGATGACGGCAAAATGGACATCAAAACAGAGGGAGTTCATATTATTAAGGTGATTGATTTCCATAATCCGTTTCGTAAGAAACTGTATGCTGGAGGCCCAGTAGTGGTTCTTGAAAATAATATGGAGGGCAATGCCATGCGTCAGATGGAAATGCATGATCTGGCGCTGGAGCTCTTTTCTTGGTTAGGCACTGAAGATCAAATAGAGATTACTGCCGAGACTAATGTCTATGCATTGGCCCATAAGGTGGGACTTTCTCCTGAACAGGAATATGATCTGTTGCAAATACTGAATGAAGAGGAACGTCAGGTTTTCTTGATAGAGCACTTGAAAGCTATGATTCCTGCCCTCCAAAAGGCAGAGACAGCTCGTGAGCGCATACGCCAAAACGGTCATTTCAAGCACCTTGATCCATTGAAGTTCTGATATGGAGCTTTCCCCATTTGGCACAGTATTATTATTCCTGATAGGAGGTCTTGCTTTCCTGAGCGTCACCCTATTCGCGGGTAAGCTCCTCCGGCCTGACCGCCCCAACGATCAAAAATTAACCACCTATGAAAATGGTGAAGACCCGGTAGGTTCTGCTTGGGGCCGTTTCAATCCCAGGTATTATATTATTGCGCTCATTTTTATCCTCTTTGAAGTCGAGCTGGTGTTCCTATTTCCCTGGGCCATCGTATTTAGCAATGCTGAATGGGTGAATGAAACCAATGGTGCTTGGGGATGGCTGGCGATCACGGAGATGTTTATCTTTATCCTATTGCTTGCTCTCGGGCTGGCATGGGTTTGGGCCAAAGGCTATTTAGAGTGGGTGAGGCCAATGCCTGTCGCCAAGGATTTCAAGGGTAAGGTACCTTTAGAGAAATACAAAGAATTCAACAGTAGAGCCTAATGGGCGGATTTTTGGATCAGCAGTTTGGAGAGGGTGGTATCATCGTCTCTCGAGTAGATGACCTGCTTAACTGGGCACGATTGTCTAGCATGTGGCCGATGGGTTTCGGCTTGGCATGCTGTGCTATCGAAATGATGGGCACCAATGCCTCAGGCTATGACTTGGATAGGTTTGGTGTGATCCCAAGACCCTCACCGAGATTATCTGACGTTATGATTGTAGCGGGAACCGTCACCTTCAAGATGGGCGATCGTGTCAAGCGACTCTATGAGCAAATGCCAGAGCCGAGATATGTAATCTCTATGGGTAGCTGCTCTAACTGCGGAGGCCCCTACTGGGAACACGGCTACCACGTAGTGAAAGGAGTGGATCGAATTATACCAGTGGACGTGTATGTGCCCGGATGCCCACCTCGACCAGAGGCTTTGATTGGAGGCATTCTCAAACTACAGGAAAAGATTCGGAACGAGTCAAGGATGAAGCCAGTGGCATTGGAGAAGATTTTGGCCAAGAAGAAAGCTGGCTGATATTTTTTAACTTTAGCCAAGCTGCCAAATACTCAATATGAGTTCAAATCATTTTAAATATTTCCGAGTAAAGAATTTTAAGCGCTTCAAGGATTTTGAAGTTAAGAATATTGGTCAGTTCAATCTTATTCTAGGGGATAATAATGTTGGTAAGACGAGTCTCTTAGAGGCCTTTATGTTTGAAAAAAATTTTACTCTTTTCCATAATTACCTACTTCTAAGAGTAAAACAAAGACGCATTGGAAGTGAGTTTAGCGGTGGTGTATGGCAGTTTTTTGTAAACACGGATACCTTAGTTCAAGAAAGCTACATTGAGACAGAGTTTCACATTAACCAAGATGAGCAAGTAAATATTTGGTTTGACAAGGAAACTAAAAGGCTAGAGTGGAATAGCGCTACCGCTTTTATAGATAGAGCCTTGAGTGGAGAGAAAGCTAAGGAGAGATGGGTTTTACCGAACAGTCAAACATTAACTTATCCAAGCGACCTATTCGCACCATTAATTTCAAATTTTGAGGGTCATGATTATAGTCTTACTAGACAGTATTCGAAGCTGATCCAATCCAAGCACAAGAAACTCAAGAAGAATCTAATTGATGGTTTGAAAAAAATTGATCCCTCTATTGTGGATTTGGAGATAGAGAACGTTAGTACCAATCAACCACTTTTGACTATCGAATCTAGCAAATCCGCTAGTAGGAACCTATTAGCTACATATGGTGATGGCCTAATTAGCATTTTTAAGCTGTTGGTATTCATTGAACTCTTTTCGGAAAGAAGACTAATGATTGATGAGATAGATGCTGGGATTCACCATAGTAGAATGAAGGATTATTGGAAGACAGCCATCGAATCATCCAAGAATTCGAGTGTGCAACTCTTCGCAACTACACATAACAAAGAATGTATTGAAAGCTTTGAAGAAGCTTTGAAAGAGCTTGGTGAGAGTTATACTGAAAAGGCAAGAACAATTACGCTCAAAGAGAATTCAAAGACTGGAGATGTGACGGCATATACGAATGAGTTCAGTGTGTTAGAGCACGCGTTGGAGTTAGGAAACGATTTAAGATAATTGAATGACTTATATCGTTGTAGAAGGTATTGATGACGAGAATTTTCTTCGCCAATTGATAGAAGAAAGGGTAAAGAATCGAAAATGCGATTTCATAAGGATTGGAACCAATGCCAATAGCTTGACGCCCGCAGATATAGAAGCAATAAATACGGTCACCGATTCACTTACAGAGTCAACAATTTTCATTCTTGATGCTGACGATGATAAAGATGTCTATTTGACAAGTCTAGGTAGCTATTTTGATCGTTTTACTCGTCCAAATGCTTTTTTCTTTCCAGACAATATTGACCCTGGAAATCTGGAAACGCTGCTCAGAACAATAGTCACTTCAGAATATAGGCCGCTGTTAGAAGATTGCATTGATGGTTATGCGGAATGTGTCAATGCTCTTCAATTGGCTGATTACAGCGTAGATGAGAAGGCTAAGCTCTATGTTTATGCCGCCGCATTGACCAGAAACTCAAGCCGTGCTGCGGGTTCAAGTCGATTGTACGGGTTGCCATACTTCGATTTAAACTCAAGCTCTCTCAATCCCTTAGTCCAATTCCTTCAAAATCACCTTACTGCATGACCTTCGAAGAAATCCACGAATATCTGCTGTCAAAGCTGGGTAAGGCCATCATCCTAGGAACAGATCAAAATGCTACCCCAAAGGCCATCTTAGTTGATCCTTCATCGATTCTGGAAGTGATGACTTTCCTCCATGAAGATGAGCAATGCTATTTCGACATGCTCTCTTGCCTTACTGGTCTGGATAATGGCGTGGAGGCCAATACCATGGAAGTCATCTATAATCTTTATTCGATTCCTTACAATCAAGGTTTGATGGTAAAAGCCATCCTTACCAGAGAGCATCCCGAAATCGAATCAATTGCCAACATCTGGCAGACTGCCAATTGGCATGAGCGCGAAGCTTTTGACCTTCTCGGCATCCAATTCCTTAACCATCCCGATCCCCGCCGTATCCTTCTACCCAATGATTGGGAAGGACATCCTCTCAAGAAGGACTATCAGCAGCAGGAGATTTATCACGGGATAAAAGTCAAGTATTAAATCAATCGAGAATTGAAAATGGAGAATTGGGAAGAGCTATTTGACGAAAACCTAGTAGAGGAGCCACATGAGTCCTATCAAACAAGGAGAAACCCACTACTTGAAAAGTCATATCAATTTGCTCTTCAAATTATCAAAGTAAGTCAAGAACTTCAGAAGCAAAACGAGTTTGTCATTTCTAAACAAGTGGTGAGAAGTAGGACGGCTATTGGTGCTCTTTCTGAAGAGGCTCAACAGGCTGAATCCAGAGCCGATTTTATCCATAAGCTTTCCATCGCAAATAAAGAAGCTCATGAGACGCATTACTGGCTGAGACTTTTGAGAGATTCAGGTTTGGTAGAAAGTGCCAAAAGTGACAATCTTCTAGCTCTAGCCGAGGAGCTCAGGCGTATTCTCATACCGATTATTAAGAAAGCCAAGCAGAACAAATAATTATCAATTATCCATTTTCAATTGTCCATTCAATATAAATATAACGATAAGAATCTCTCCCTCTCCGAGCCTACCAAGTACAGTCCTGCTGACTTGAAGACGGAGGAGATGCTGATCAATATCGGTCCGCAGCACCCTTCCACACATGGTGTGTTGAGGCTAGAGGTGATCACTGATGGTGAAGTGGTGGTGGATGTGGTGCCGCACATGGGTTATCTGCATCGATGCTTTGAGAAGCATGCAGAGGCATTGCCGTACAATCAAATCATACCCTATGTAGATCGCATGGACTATGTCGCAGCGATGAACTCTGAGCATGCCTATGCGATGGGAGTCGAGCGCATGCTTGGTATCCAGGATCAGATTCCCAAGAGAGTTGAATATATCCGTGTCCTGGTAGCTGAGCTCAATAGACTGGCTTCACATTTCGTAGCGCTAGGCACCTATGGGATGGACATTGGTGCTATCACACCATTTCTTTGGATGATGAGGGATCGTGAGCATATTCAACGACTGCTGGAATGGGTCTCAGGAGCACGCATGCTGTATAACTATATCTGGATAGGCGGGCTGTTCTATGATTTGCCGGTAGGCTTTGAAGAGCGCTGCGCTGATTTCGCGAAATACCTCAAGCCAAAGCTAGTAGAACTAGAAAACCTGCTGATCAACAATAAAATATTCATTGACAGGACAGCCAATGTTGGCGTGCTACCATTAGAGCTGGCTATTAATTATGGCGTTACAGGACCGATGCTCAGAGGGTCTGGGCTGAAGTTTGATCTACGTCGGGTGGATGGATATTCCGTCTACCCTGAGCTGGATTTTGAGGTGCCTATCGGAACTGGTGAGATGGGTGAGGCAGGTGACTGCTGGGATCGTAGCTGGGTAAGAGTGCGTGAATGTTTTGAATCAGTCAAGATAATAGAGCAGTGCTTGGAACAGCTTCAAGGAGATCATAAGCGCACTCGAGAATTCGACCCTCGAGAGATGGTACCCAAGAAGATCAGGCCAAAGGCGCAGGACCTCTACGTTCGTGCTGAGAATCCTAAAGGGGAGCTGGGTTATTTCTTCAGAGCTGACGGTCGTTCTGACATTCCATTCCGCTGCAAGGCGCGTGCGTGCTCTTTTAGCAACCTCTCTGTCCTACCGGAAATTGCTAAGGGGCATCTTATCGGAGACTTAATCGCCATTTTAGGGTCTATTGACTTTGTACTCGGGGAGATAGACCGGTAGTTATACTCTTTTCCTCCGATTGAGAAAATTTCGCCGAATGACATCCTGCACAGGAATACCCTCAATCTTACTTTCCAGCCAAGAGATAATATCCAGGTAGAGATAAGGCCTAATCTCAAACGGTTCAGTCGCGATTTCTTTAAGCCGAGATTTGAGGGAAATGAATTCTCCTCTGACATCAGCCTCTACCATCTTCGGTGTTTTTCTAAGCCATTTGATGATCTCTTTCTGCATTTTTTGCAGATTGTCCATCTTGACTAGGAAGCGATAAGTGGATTTAATCTGATATTCCAGTAGGTCGATATTACCCAGCTCGTAGTGGGCGATAATATTGAGAATGCGGGCAAAACAGTGTATATCCTCCCTCAAATTGACATCTCTAAAGTTGATGATCTTATTGAGATATTTAACTGCATTTTGGTTGTCACCGCTTCCGAAATAGAGGCAGGCGATCTTATAGTAGAAGAGCAGTACTCTATGATGATCGAGCTTACCCTCTAACGCGTCCATTTTTTTCTCCAAAGGAGGAATGAGAGTGAGGCCATCCTTAAATCGTCCCTCCATAAAGTGGAGGTTAATTTTGCTATTGTAAGTGTACAGAAAAACCAGAATGCTGATATTCTCATTGGCTGGTTGTGCGTTGAGTCTCTCTAATTCATCTAGCACATCGCGGAACTTCTCGTAGTGCTGAATGTTGAATAATGCTGCGAGAAGATTATGGAGACCTTTGATATGCAAATCAGGCTTGGAAGACTTGAGCTCAGGATGGTCATTAAATAAATCGACCCAAGCTTGGCCATACCTATAGCATTTCACAAAGTCCTGAACGATGTAATGGAACCACACCATTGCCTGGTACAGGTAAAGTCTCTCATTTACCGATAGGTTTTCAATATCATACTTTGGCATCTGTCGGTAGTAGAATCGACTGACCATCTGGTAATCTGCCTCATTGCGTACGCTCCCGAGCTTGAGGTAAAGTCCGTAGAGTGAGAGAGACAGGTTCGAGAGCTCCTGGGTTCGTGTGATAAGTTGGGTGAGATGGGTAGTTTCTCTAGTCAGTGACTCAGCCCTATTCTCCATGCTGTGGGTGATATACTGGCCCTCAATCAACTTTTCGAAATCGACAATTTCTAAGTGAAGGACATCTTCATGATGCTCAATAGCTTTCAACTTGACACGATCCAGAATTTTCAGACTTTGTCGATAGAGTCCTTTGCTGTAGAGCACCCGAGCATAGTCGATATGCTCTCTTATCTCTATGTCCGCATTCTGATTGATCTCGAGCAGGCGAAGGCTCTTCAAGATTTGTCGATAGAGATGTGCCTTGGTATTAGAGAGCTGGGATGGCTTGATCTGACTTGTTTTGTCAGTCAAGACCTTCTCATCATAGTCCTTAAGTTGGTCTAGCGTATCAAAGAGTTGGATAAACTTAGTGTCACGCTCGGAATTAGTCCGCTTAGCATAAAGCTTGAAATGACGCTTTTCTGCCTTAGAAAGTGACTTGATCAAATGAAAAAGTGAATCTGGTTCTAACTTGGGCATTGTAATTATGAATCCATATTGTTAATTCAAACCACTGATAGTCAGCAGCTTATTCTTTCACTTGCGTCTTTGGGTATCGTAGTATCTCCTTTTTTTGAATTCATCGCCCTTCCAAGTTAGGGTACTTTTAAAATTGAATGAAAATTTAATAGGCTTAATCTTAAGCTAACACTGATAGCCATGAGCAAAGATAAGATTCACATATTCGACACTACCCTCCGCGATGGAGAGCAGGTGCCCGGATGCCGACTCAATGCCAACGAAAAAGTAGAGGTCGCCCGAGCACTCGAGCGACTGGGAGTGGATGTAATAGAAGCAGGTTTTCCGGTATCTAGCCCTGGAGACTTCAACTCGGTAGTAGAGATCTGCCGCGCAGTTACTGAGCCAGTAGTTTGTGCATTGACTAGAGCGATAGTCATGGATATAAACTTGGCAGTGCAGGCACTTCATGACGCAAAGCGTCCTAGAATCCATACGGGAATTGGTGCCTCTGATGTCCATATCCAGCACAAGTTTAGATCGACAAGAGAAAAAGTACTTGAGCAGGGTGTCTCGGCGGTTAAGTACGCAAAGAAGTATGTCGAGGATATAGAGTTTTATGCCGAGGATGCGGGCAGAGCAGATATCGAGTTCCTGGCGCAAATGGTGGAAGCGGTAATTGCAGCTGGTGCCACAGTAGTTAATATTCCGGATACGACAGGTTACAACCTCCCCGATATGTTCGGACAGAAGATCAAATACCTGATGGACAATGTGCCCAACATTGACAAGGCCATTATCTCGGTTCATTGTCACAATGATCTTGGCCTAGCTACCGCAAATGCCTTAGCCGGGTTGCAAAATGGTGCCCGTCAGGTCGAGTGTACGATCAATGGCATAGGAGAACGAGCGGGCAACACGTCCCTTGAGGAAGTCGTCATGGCTATCGAGTGCCATCAGCACCTCAACATGGAAACTGGCGTTGATCCCAAGCAGATTTATGGCATCAGCAACCTTGTCTCTGGTATGATGGGTATGCCTGTGCAGGCTAATAAAGCGGTAGTGGGTGCCAATGCATTCGCACACTCGTCGGGTATTCATCAGGACGGATTTTTGAAGCACAGAGAAAATTATGAGATCATGGCACCTGAAGACGTAGGGGTTGATCAGTCATCTATCATATTGACTGCTCGTAGTGGAAGGGCTGCCTTATGTCACCGATTAGAGAATTTAGGCTATGAATACTCTAAAGAAGAGATGGAAACCTTATATATGCATTTCCTTGAGATGGCTGACGAACGTAAGGAAATCAAAGATGAGGATCTTACCGAATTGGTCAATATTGACGAGGTAATAAAGCTTAATAAAGAAGAAAAAATTGAGTCGTAATACGCTGTTTGACAAAGTCTGGGACGCACACGTTGTGGAGCCGATACCCGATGGTCCCGAGATACTCTATATAGATCAGCACTACATCCACGAGGTGACCAGTCCACAGGCATTCACGGGTCTTGAAAATCGCGGTTTATCGGTTTTTAGAAAAGACCGCACCTTAGGGACTGCCGATCATAATGTACCCACCAAAGATCAACATCTGCCAATCAAAGAGGCACTTTCACGCCATCAGGTCGAGAAGCTCACCGAAAACTGTGAGAAGTTTGACGTGGAGCTGTTTGGATTAGGACATGAGTATCAGGGTATTGTGCACGTAATCGGCCCTGAACTTGGAGTGACCCTACCGGGAATGACTATAGTTTGTGGAGATAGTCACACCTCAACCCATGGCGCGTTTGGCGCCATAGCTTTTGGCATAGGTACTAGCGAGGTAGAGATGGTGCTCGGCACACAGTGCTTACTCCAAAGCCGTCCCAAAACGATGAAGATAGAGATCAATGGAGAGCTTGGAAAAGGGGTGTTTTCCAAGGACATCATTCTCTATATCATTTCTAAAATATCCGCTTCTGGAGGTACAGGATACTTTGTGGAGTATGCCGGTTCTGCCATCAGAAGCTTGTCCATGGAAGCACGCATGACCATATGCAATATGAGCATTGAGATGGGTGCGCGTGGAGGTATGATCGCTCCAGATGAGACAACATTTGATTATATCAAAGGGCGCGAAAGAGCACCGAAAGACGCTGATTTTGAAAGAGCCAAAACCTATTGGTCATCCTTGGTATCAGATGAAGATGCCGAATATGACAAAGTATTAGAATTTGACGCAGCGGATATTGCGCCAATGATTACCTATGGCACCAACCCTGGAATGGGTGTCAAAATCTCAGACAACATTCCGGTAGGGGCGACCGATGGCTCTAAGGAGTCATTCGATAAGTCGCTGGCCTATATGGGACTCACACCTGGGCAGTCGCTGCTTGGCAAGCCTGTCAACTATGTGTTCATTGGCAGTTGCACCAATTCGAGGATTGAAGACCTTCGGGAGGTAGCCGCGTTTGTCAAGGGCAAACAAAAGGCAGCCAATACCAACGTCTGGATCATCCCTGGATCGAAGCAAGTAGAGAAGGCCGTCATTGCTGAAGGCCTGGACAAGATATTAGTTGAGGCTGGATTTGAATTCAGACAACCAGGTTGCTCTGCTTGTCTGGGTATGAATGAAGATAAAGTGCCTAAAGGCGAATACTGCGTCTCGACATCCAATCGGAATTTTGAAGGGCGGCAAGGTCCTGGAGCGCGAACATTTTTAGCTAGCCCACTTACAGCAGCAGCTACCGCAATCAATGGCCACATTACAGATATTAGAGACTTTCTATAGATGAAGAAGTTCACAAAGATTCAATCCGAGGCTGTTATACTTCCGATAGAAAATATAGATACGGACCAGATTATTCCGGCGCGTTTTCTCAAGGCGACAGATCGAAAGGGTTTTGGGGAGAATTTGTTTCGCGATTGGCGATACAACGATAGCAATGAACCAGATCCTAATTTCATTTTGAACCAAGTTGGTATAAAAGGTGAAATACTTGTTGCCGGACGTAATTTCGGCTGTGGATCCAGTAGAGAGCATGCGGCTTGGGCCATATATGATGCAGGGTTTAGGGTTGTTGTGAGCAGCTTCTTTGCCGATATTTTCAGGAACAATGCACTGAACAATGGTTTGCTCCCCGTTCAGGTATCGGATGATTTTCTACAGGCGATTTTTTGGGAAGTTAAGCGCAAGCCTGATACAGCCTTCGAGGTTGATCTCGAAAAGCAGCTGTTTTCTTTCGCTCGATTGAAGGCAGGTGAGGAATTTGAGATCGGGGCATACCACAAGACCTGTCTGATCAATGGCTATGATAATATTGATTATATCCTTAGCAGAAAAGAGGCAGTCGAAAACTTTGAAAAAAACCGGACGCTTGCCTGGTAGACCTTAGCAGAACATACAAACTAATATGACAAAGAATATAGCGGTACTCGCTGGAGATGGCATTGGTCCTGAAGTAATGACCGAGGCATTGAAAGTTCTGGATGCAATCGGAGAAATGAGCGGTGTAAGTTTCGACTATGAGCATTGCTTAGTTGGAGCAGCAGCTATTGACGGGACGGGTGATCCATTTCCAGAAGCTACAGAGAAGGCTTGCATGTCGGCAGACGCTATTCTGTTTGGGGCCATCGGCCATCCAAAATATGACAATGACCCATCTGCGAAGGTAAGGCCTGAGCAGGGCCTGTTGGCCATGCGCAAAAAGCTGGGCTTGTTCGCCAACATCCGACCGGTCACGACCTATGAGGCCCTAGCCGAGGCTTCACCGCTTAAGAGTCATCTTGTTAAAGGAGTTGATTTTATTGTTTTCAGGGAGCTTACAGGAGGTATCTATTTTGGTCAGCCAAGGGGTAGATCAGAAAATGGCAGCATCGCCTTCGACTCATGCACCTACACTACTGAAGAGATCACAAGGGTTGCCAGATTGGCTTTTGATGAGGCGCGCAAGCGCAACAATAAGCTTACCTTGGTGGACAAAGCGAATGTATTGGCTACCTCCAGGCTCTGGAGGGAAGTGGTGCAGGGCATGGCTGACAATGAGTACAAAGACGTTGAGGTTGACTATTTGTTTGTTGACAATGCAGCGATGAAGATCATCACCAACCCTGCCTCTTTTGATGTAGTCTTAACAGAAAATATGTTTGGAGATATTTTGACAGATGAGGCATCAGTGATCACTGGCTCATTAGGGATGCTACCTTCTGCCTCAGTGGGTAAAGACAAGGCGTTGTACGAGCCGATCCATGGCTCTTATCCGCAAGCGACAGGTAAAGGTATCGCCAACCCGATGGGTATGATCCTGTCAGCAGCCAGCATGCTGGAGCTGAGCTTCGATATGCGCTCAGAGGCCGCTTTTATTCGAAATGCGGTTAATGATGCACTCAATGAAGGTGTTGTCACAGAAGACATTAATTCGTCGAATCCTAGTAACACAGGCCAGGTGGGCGACTACATTGTAGCCAAGGTGAAGGCTAACGCTACCGCAAATAGCTAACACAGTCTGGCCAATTTGCTATTTTTGGTAAAAAGCATTGGCCAAAATCCTCACAGCAGAACAAACCCGGGCTGCCGATCAATATACGATTGAGCACGAGCCTATCGCTTCAATCGACTTGATGGAGAGGGCGAGTACTGCTTTCGTGGATTGGTTTATAGAGAGGTTTCCAACTAGCCAATCAGTCGCCATTTTTTGCGGTACTGGCAACAATGGAGGAGATGGGCTTGCCATCTCACGAATACTTCAGACGAAGAGAGATGACGTTAACGCCTTCGTGATAGGAGATCCCAAAAAAGGTACTCAGGATTTCAAGATCAACTTAGAGAGATGGACTAAGCTTGGAAATCCGATTTCGGTTATCAATTCCGCCCATGACTTTCAAGGTAATGTTAGCTCCGACATTATCATTGACGGTCTTTTTGGAAGCGGGCTTTCAAGGCCCTTGACTGAAGTATATGCGGAATTAATTGAAGTACTTAATGCAGAGGACGCTACCCGTATTGCTATTGACATTGCATCGGGACTCTTTGCTGATCTGCCCGCCCGGGGAGTCATTTTCCAACCTGATTTTACCATTACTTTTCAGCTACCTAAGTTGGCGTTCCTCCTACCGGAAAACGCTGCATACGTAGGCAAATGGATGGTAGTAGATATTGGCTTGTCTGTTGATTTCATTGAGTCAGTACCTTCTGACAGGCATTATATAGACGTAGGTTTTGCTCGATCTCTACTGAAGCCACGAAAGAAGTTTGCGCATAAAGGCGACTTTGGCAAAATACTACTCATAGCGGGTAGCAAAGGCAAGATGGGCGCTGCGGTATTGGCCGCAAGAGCTTGCTTGCGAGCAGGAGCTGGGTTGCTGACGGTGTATGTACCCGGTATTGGACTAGATGTGTTACAAACTTCTGTACCTGAGGCAATGGTACTGACGGATCCCCATGCAGACCGACTAACCAGTGTTCCCGAGGAGATTTCAGGTTTTGACACCATTGCCGTTGGACCTGGGATTGGCCAGCACCCTGAAACACTTGAGATGCTTACCGAGCTTCTTGCTCTTGTTGAGCGTCCGATGGTCATTGATGCGGATGCACTCAATATTATAAGCAGTCGGCCGGAGCTTCTTGATTCCATTCCGGTAGGATCCATACTTACCCCTCACCCCAAGGAGTTTCAGCGGTTGGTAGGAAATTATTATGACTCTTTTGATCGCTTGGAAAAGCAACAGCAGTTAGTCGCAAAGTACAATTTAAATGTGCTGGTGAAGGGGGCACATTCCACGATTGTTGAGCCCTCAGGAACGACTTATTTCAACAGTACAGGAAACCCAGGCATGGCTACAGCGGGAAGTGGAGATGTGCTTACAGGTGTTGTTACGGGTCTGCTGGCCCAAGGCTATAGTGCCTCGAATGCCTTACAATTAGGAGTATACCTGCATGGTGCTGCTGGTGACTTGGCCGCAAGCAGATTGGGTCAACCTTCGCTCATGGCTTCTGATATTATTGAAGAATTGCCCAAGGCATTTTCCAGCCTAGCGTAATAGCGGCACCTTTTTTGTTATTGGGATATTAATATTCGGAAAGACACGAAGTGGCTGTGCAACGAACGAATCACACAAAAATTTCATCACAAAGCTCGAACCAGGGTGTTTTTTTTCCGTTATTTGTATTAAATTCAGTAACGAGCATAATTATACGATTGATTTGAAACCTGTTTGTCACATACTGTCCCTTTTGATTCTCCTCTCTTTGAGCTGGAGCGCTACTGGACAGGATCAGGGATCAAACAACCTTCAGGCTGAAAACCCAATCATTCAGCAGGCTTCCATCGATATCAAAAATCAGATTGAGGTCTACCCTAATCCAGCAGTCGAATTTCTCATCGTAGAGATTCAAAATTCAGAACTTGTCGATACCCAGTTCGAAATGCATAGTTTAATTGGTAATCAGGTCACTATTGACCCTGAAGAAATTGGTTACAACCTTTACCGTATTCCTGTAAAGAGTTTCTCTACTGGTTACTATTTCCTCGTAGTGAAAGATGAGATTTCAAGATATAAGAAGGCCTTCAAGTTCTTGAAGAAGTAGTAATTCCCACTCTTCGAGTCATCAATCAGATTCGTGGAGCAACGAATAATCTTAAGCATGTCGCCGCTTCACATCTTCTCTCAATTGTCAATTCTCAATTATGCATTGTCAATTCCTACTGCTGTCCCTTCCCCCTCAGTGTCACTCACCGAGGACGCTGAGGAATCCTTAGTGACGGTTCTAAAACCTGTCAATTCCTACTGCTGTGACACGCCGTAGTGCTTCCTGAAGATCTGCTGATACTCAGTGGCCTTCTCTGTTTCTCCTACACTGTTAAATGCTCTAGAGAGCTCGTTGAGCGAGATAAGGTTGCGCTGAATGGCGTAGGTATCATTGATGTCGTTCTCAAAGAGATACGTCAACATCTCATCAGCGCGTGCACTCGTGAGTTCGGCTATTTGGTTCGCCAAATCCTCTTCACCCACTCTGAGAAGCATCCCAACCTGCTGTACAGTGAAATGATCAAACCTGATAGACTCATCTGGGATCAACTCGATGCACTTAAGGAGAGCCTCTCTAGCCTCGCTGTAACGATTCTTCGCCATTAGCTCGGTTGCTAAGGTGTTGAACGTAGCACGATGATTCAGCACGAAGTTTCTATAGTCCTCAGAATAGTAGACATCTGGATTGTCAAGCTCTCTCCAGTAGAAGTTGTTCATCAGATTGTCATACATGATATCCGCATTCACAAGCAATTGCGAAGGATCTGGATTCTCAATAGGTAGCAAGCGATAGGCTGTGCCCTCTTGTACAACATACTTCCGCAGATCGACATTTACGCCAGCAAGAGACGTATTGTTGAAGTAGATTGGGCGCTCCCAGTTGTTGGATGCGATAAAGTCGATGATCGCAAGATCCTTCTTCTCAAGGCCACTGCCCTTGATATTCCAGGACATCCGGCTTGTCATGTATTTCTGCATATCAGCTGGAATGATTCCTTTGCTTAGCACGTCTGCTGTATCAACTGCCATAAACATGGACTTAGCAGGAACTGAATTGTAGCTACTGATACTCGTAGGTACGAGAAGCGCTGGGTGATTGTCTTTCAGCAGTTTGAGGTACTGCTTCACATTGATGGCACCTTTTACGCTAGGGTTCTCAACCACCGGAAGGTAGTCATTAGGGCCTCCCTGGATATAATCCTCCAAGCCGAGTGTAAATGGTAGCGGATCGGACTCATAAGCCTGACGCGTCATCTGCTCGATATACCAGTCGGTGTTAAAGTAACTCAATACAACGACGCGCACGTCAGTTCGGAAGCCCTCTACCTCTTGTGCATACCACAACGGGAAAGTGTCATTGTCGCCACCGGTAAAGATGATGGCATTAGGAGCGCAGCTGGCTAGGAAGTTCTTCGCAGAATCGACCGAGAAATAACGATCAGAACGATCATGATCATCCCAGTTCTCAATGGCCATGATCACTGGTGCAGAGAGGCATAGCACTATGGCGATTGCAGGTGCTGCCGCACCTTTCATTGCTTTCTTGAGCAAGTCGTAAAAGGCCAATACAGAAAACCCTATCCAGAATGCAAAGGCGTAATACGACCCAGCATAGATATAATCACGCTCACGAGGTTCTACGGGAGGGGAGTTCAAGTAGAGTACCAAAGCCGCTCCCGTTAAGAAAAAGAGTAATGCCACTACAGCGAAATTCTTTCCATCCTTGCGGTATTGGTAGAAGAGTCCAATGATGCCTAGCAGCAATGGGATCATGAAGTAGTTATTGCGCCCTTTATTGTTAGCTAGTTCACTTGGCACTTCTTTAAAGGCATCATTGATGCTCATCCAGTCAGCATTCTGGATATCAGATTCCCTACCGGCAAAATTCCACAGGAAGTAGCGCATGTACATATGACCAAGCTGATGCTTGAACATATAGGCTAAGTTGTCAACGAAAGTAGGTTTCTCGCCCTGTTTCAGCCCTGTGATTTCGCGGTAGCGCTGTACGTGACTACCAGCCGAGCTGTACATCCTGGGTAGGATAGTCGTGTGCTGAGGATCGTACACATAGTCGACTTTGTAGTCAGTGATCTCATACTCATCCTCTCCCTTTCTCAAGATAGGTTCACCTTTCTTTTGTTCGACGATCTGAGCAGTGTAATACTGGCCGTGCACCAATGGACGTGACCCGTACTGCTCACGCTTGAGGTAAGAAACGAAGCTTAGGGCATTCTCAGGATCATTCTCATCAATTGGAGGGTTATAAGCTGATCTTATGAGCACCATGGAGTAAATCGAATACCCAATTAAGACAAAGGCAAAAGACAGCATGACAGTGTTTTGCAGCACCAAGCCTTTCTTTTGTGTGTAGTAGACCCCATAAACTACTGCTCCCAGAAACAAGAATGCGAACGTGGCAGCACCGGAACCGAATGGCATCCCCAGACTATTCACAAAGAATATCTCAAAAGAACCTGCGATACTTGGTAGACCTGGAATCACGCCATACATGATGACGAGTATAATCGCCCCACTGGCAATCATTGTGGTAACAATACCTTTGGTAGAGATCTGCTCTCGGTACTTATATAGCACGATCAGGCCTAAGGCTGGGATGGTTACAAGGTTTAGCAAGTGAACGCCGATAGAAAGCCCCATCATGAAGGCGATCAGTACCATCCACTTGTTACGATCAGCTTCATCTTCGATATTTTCCCATTTCAATATCGCCCAAACCACAAAGGCAGTAAAGAAGGACGACATGGCGTAAACCTCAGCTTCTACAGCCGAGAACCAGAAAGAATCTGAGAAAGTATAAGCTAAGGCTGCAACACTACCGGCTCCCATAATGGCCAATGTGTCCGCGCCACTAAGTGTTACAGAGAAGAACTTCTTAGCAAGGTGAGTAACCGACCAAAAGAGGAATAGAATGGTAAAGGCACTGCTTAGCACGCTGACCATGTTGATCATGAAAGCGACTTGCTCAGTATTATTCAATGCTAGAAAGGAGAAAAGTCTGCCGATCAATAGGAACAATGGCGCTCCAGGAGGGTGAGGTACTTCGAGCTTGTACGATACGGCGATAAACTCCCCGCAATCCCAGAAGCTGGCGGTAGGCTCCACCGTAAGGAAATAGACTACAGCAGCAATCAGGAACATGATCCACCCTGTTATGACATTTACCTTCTTGTAATCCTGCATTTAACTTGTTTTTAGTTCTGAAGCACACAGCGCAAACCGCCTGGTGCTGATAAGTTGCACGCGAAATTAGTAAGAATCAGCAAATTAGTGGCTTCTATTAGGCATTTATCCGGCTTTGGATAGCGCCTCCATTTGACGCTCTATTACCGCCTTGTACCTACCGGAATGATCGATTTCACCATGGCGCGTCATAATTTGAGCACAGTAGTTAATGATCGTGAGTTCTCGCCTGATTTCTTGTGCATACTTCTCTTGTGCAGATAGATAGTAATTGAGATCGTGATCTGCACGTTTCACAAGTGTATCCGTGATGTGCTTGGCCTGATCTTTTTCACCCACCATAGCCAGTAGGTCGCTAGTCTGCACTGAGGAGAAATCGTATGGGATCGTGTCATCAGGAACGACATATAGACTATTCTGAAGAACCTTACTCGCTTTTTCATCATCGCCTTCTTCGATCAAGGTAGCCGCCAGTCTATTGAAGGCAATTCGAGGATTGATCAGCTGAGCCTGATAGTAGTCGCTGTAATAGATGCTACTATCGTTGAGCCCTCTCCATTGAAACTTCTCCATCATATTGGTGTACATGACCTCTGTATCTACCGGAATATTGTCTGGATCAGGATTGACGATGGGTAGTAGACGGTAAGTCAACCCCTCCTGTACCACATAAGGCTTCAGATCAAAATTGATATTGGCCAGCCCCGTATGGGTGAAGTAGATCGGTCGCTCCCAATTGTTGGTAGCGATCATATCCAGGAGCATTAGGTCTGCCTTTTGCAGTCCATTGCCTTTGATCTCAAATACCATACGATATCTTTTTAAGTGTTGCATGGTATCTGGGATGATACTTTTCTTATCCAAAGCGCCACTACTGATATTTAGAAAGACCTTCCGCTTAGGAATGGACATGTACTCCTGACCGCTTCCCGCCGTGATCGTTAAACCCTTGTGCTTTTGCCGCACCAGTTTCAAGTATTGATTGAGGTTGATTGCATCCCCATTTACGCTTGGATTATCTACTACGGGAATGTAGTCGATCAACCCGCCACGTCGATACAAGGCATTATCGATAGAGAATGGCAAAGGCTCGGAAGTATACGATTTGCGAAGCATCTGATCGATGTACCACTCTGTGTTGAAGAGTGTTGTGACAATCACCCGCACATCAGTACGATAGCCCTCGACATCCTGCGCATACCAGAGCGGGTAGGTGTCATTATCACCACCAGTGATCAGAATCGCATTTTCTTCGCACGAAGCGAGATGGTTGATCGCCGAGTCGGTCGAGTAATAGCGACCAGATCGATCATGATCATCCCAGTTTTCCAAGACGAGTACCGCAGGTACCGATAGTCCTATGACACCAGCTACGGATACCGCAATGATCGGCCGTTGGATAAGGTGATTGATGCCGTCTTTGAGGAGCAACACACCAAACCCAATGGTCAATGCAAAAGCGTAGAAGCTACCCACATAGATGTAGTCACGCTCTCTTGGCTCAGTGGGGGGTGCGTTGACATATATCACCAAGCCAATGCCTGTGATCACAAATAAGGCCAGTACAGGTAGGAAGGCTTGAGGAGATTTTTTGGCAAGGTAGATGGCGCCTATCAATCCAAAAATCAGAGGGATCATCCAGTAGTTGTTCCTCCCTTTGTTTTGCGATAGCGCATAGGGAAGGCCTTCATTTTCAGCAATTGGGGTTAGCCAGCTCGCGCCTTGTACATCAGATTCCCTACCGGAAAAATTCCACAAGAAGTACCGCAGGTATTGAAACCCGACCTGGTGCTGCCAGAAGTAGGAGATGTGATCTATCAGCGTGGGTTGTGTGCCGACCGGCAGACTGGTGATATTCCTATAGGCCTGCTGGTGGTCTGGTCTGGAACTATACATGCGTGGGAAAACCGTCAGATCTTCCTTGGCATATTGGTAGGCAGGCATGACATCAGCTACTTCGTATCGTTGATCTGTTTTGCGATAGATCGTGTGACCCACCTCTTCTCCTGTAATCTTAGCATCAAAATGCTCCCCATAAACCAGCGGCCTTGTGCCGTACTGGAGCATGTCGAGGTAAAAAATGAAGTTGGGGAGGTTCTGAGGATTGTTCATGTCGATCAGTGGATTCTTGGCTGACCTAATCAGAATCAGACTGTACGAACTATAGCCAATGCTCAAGAAGCAAACTGCTAGCAGCAAGGTGTTGAGATGCACCTTGAGTCGCGCCTGGGTCTGTGAAAGGAGATAGACCATCCCGCCAATGATCACTGCCGCTCCGACGATGGCACCTGACGCGAACGGCAGCTCAAGACTGTTGACAAAGAACATCTCTAGCTGAGCGATCAGGCTGATGATGCCAACTCTCAAGCCATACATGGTGAATAAGATGAGCCCAACTCCAGCAATAAGAGCCACAGCCAACCCTCCAATAGAGTAGTTGAATCTCTTGAAGTAATATACCAAGGCGATGGAAGGGAGTGTGAGTAGGCTCAGAGGATGCACCGCGATCGACAGCCCGATGAGGTAGGCAATGAAGATCAGCCAGCGATTGGCTTGGGCCTCATCTTCGATTTTCTCCCATTTCAGGATCGCCCAAAAGGAAATCGACATAAAGAATAGCGAGAGCGCGTAAACCTCAGCCTCTACCGCGGAAAACCAGAAGGTATCTGTAAATGCAAAAGAAAGAGAGCTGACTACAGCTACTGTGAGCTGGGCAATGGTATTGTCAGTCAACTTACGAGCGATCATGACCACTGTCCAGTACATAAACATGATGGTAGCGGCACTACTCAACACGCTCAGGAAGTTGACCGCTAGTGCAATCGAAGATTGATCAGCCGCAAACAGGCTGAAGAGCCGCCCGAGCAAAAGAAACACTGGCGGCCCTGGAGGGTGTGGTATTTGCAGCTTATATGCCGCGGAAATGAATTCACTACAGTCCCAAAAACTAGCAGTAGGCTCGACAGTCAGACCATACACCACCGAACATACTAAGAATAAAACAAGACCAGCAAGTTGATGAATTCGATAAGGCGCCATAAGATGAGTTTTGAGAACTTATCAAAAGTAATTTGGTGGCACCCTTTCTCCAGATTCTATGACATCTTTTGACATCAGAGTTGTCAGGATCAAAGTGGTCGGACGAGTATTGCAAGCGAGAGCCAATCGGCATCACTCATCGCAGATCTTTCGTAAAACACTCGTCCTACCACTATTCATAACAAGCCTAACGGTTGCGTATAGAAGCAACTTGGTGAGACTTAATACTAGTGCCGTACTGTTCCAAATTGTCTGACACCTTCTCAAACTATACGTCACTGCCGAGACCTAACATTTGGGTTTCAAACGCACAAAATTCCAATGACGTATAGCTCACCACTTCGGGTCATCCTGAGCCTGTCGAAGGACTCTTTGCAGGATCTCCCTACAAGTCTTCGACAAGCTCAGCCTGACAGGAAGGTTACACGTCACTGCGAGCATTTCAGCAAGAAATGTGCGGCAGTCTTATGCTTCTTTGGACACCTTGAAGACTAAGCTCCCATACCCGCGTCACATCGAGCGTAAGCCGAGATGTCTCCCTAATCTAGCAGACTGCTGGGCTACATACATTTTCAATTATCCATTCTCCATTCAATCTTTTATCTATCATCTAAGTTTTTTGCTCACCCTATTCCCACTAATGCTCCTCTGCCGACTACATTTAAACCGCTGATCGTCCACCTGGCTCAATACTTTATGCTTAGCACTACGCCCTTGAACACGAGCGCGCCACATTCGGAAACTCGAAGACTTCATCTCCCTGCGCATCAGCTTGATGACCTCTTTTTCTGGTAGGTCAAACTGCGCCTTAATGGCGTCAAAGGGTGTACGATCCTCCCAGGCCATCTCAATGATGCGGTCAATATCTATATCCGATAGGTGCGTCATGTGTATAGAACAATGCGACGAATGCGCTTGTTTGAAGACAAATGAAAAAGCAGCACCTACCTGAAAAAATCTGCGTGACCTGTGGGCGACCCTTCACCTGGCGCAAGAAATGGAACGCGTGCTGGGAGGAAGTGAGGTACTGTAGCGAGCGGTGTAGGAGAGAAAGGAAGTAGCGGTTGGCGTGTTGAGGAAGTGGTCGGACGAGTTTTCTACGCACAAATATGTTCAGTCCGACTATAGCAATATGAAGGCACTATACTCGTCCGACCACTCGAATGAGATTGTATACTGTTAAATCAATTCTCCATTCTCCATCTTCAACTATCAACTCTAATCTATCATCTATCAGCTACTATCACTCGCTTCATCGTCACCCCATCCTGATGAATAAACCTCAGCTGATAAACCCCAAAAGGCAAGCTGGAAACATCCAGATAGACAGGGTTGAGTCCTTCTGATAGGTCATTGAAATCCTCGCGACGGACGACCTGCCCGCCCAGGCTGACCAGCTCCATCACCACCGGAGCAGCTTCCGGTAGGGTGATATCAATACGCGTACGAAAGGCCGTGGGATTAGGATAAGGATCTGTAAATAATGCAGTAAACCTGAAGCTGGCACACGCTTCGTTATTGTCTGGTCGCTCATCTGCGAAAGTCTCATAAGTAGTGGGAAGGCTGACACATATCTGATCCAATGGCGTATCGGCAGGCAGCTGCGTGTTGAGCGTCTGTACGAGACTGGTCTGATGTAGAATAGGCTGATCAAAGGGTTCCGATAGGGATATGCCGCCGGGCAGGTCGATGTTGATGTCAAAACCATCGATATCGATAGTGCCATAGTTGGTGACGCGGACGATGATATTGATCTTGTCTCCCACGACCTCCGTCTGGATATTATCTATCGAGAGATCATAGAGAGGGAAATCTACTCGGATGCTTTGACTGGTGGTATCCGTGCAGCCCACTTCACTGCGCGCGATTAAGGTCACCGTATAAGTGCCAAGTTCAGTAAAAGTAAAGCTGGCATTTTCTTCGCTGGAGATGGGTTGTGTGGAAGGCTCCACAAACCAAAGATAGTTGGTGGCCCCTTCACTGCGATTGAAGAAGTCTACCTCCAATGGAGGAGGACCAAAGTTAGTGGACGGGGAGAAGTCCGCGATAGGCGAGGGATTCACGATGACTTCCTGTGTGGTGCTAGCCGTACAGCCCTTGAGTGTAGTGACGATCAGGGTGACCTCATAAGTACCTGCTACCGCAAAATTGAAGAACGTACTGGGCCCATTGGCAGTGGCCAGACCCGCAAAGTCCCAGGTACGTGAGACGATAGAGTCTCCAGGCGCGACGGATCGATCTATGAACTGTGCAAAGTCATTGTCGCAAGCAGTAGTATGCTCGAAGGCTACCGCAATAGGCTCTTCGATAATGACACTCGTAGTGGTAGTCACCGAGCAGAGGTTCTCATAGTCCACCGTCAGGCTTACTGGATAAGTGCCTGGCCCGGGAAAATCATAGCTGACTGAGTCATTATTGAAAACGACATTTTCTATCTCCCATAGATAACCGGTGATAGGATTGTCTTCATCCTGAGTAGTATTATCGGTCAACAACACAGGATCACCGAGACACCCTTGCTCAATGGTAATCGATGGCGCTGGTGCCTTCAGTACTTGAATGATACGGGTTGTAGTGCCGATACACTCAAAATTGCTTGAGGTCGTTAGCTCCACTTCATACGCTCCAGGAGCCGAAAAAGTGAATTCCGGATTTTGCTCCGTAGAGCTGCCCTGATCTGCAAATACCCATGCCCATTGCGTGATATTGGCATCAGCGACGGTGGTAGTGTCCAGGAAACGGACGGGCTGATCTGCACAGGCCAGTTCCATTTCAAATCCCACCTGAGGTAACGCATGGATAACTAAGGTGTCTACTTCCGTGCTGGCACAGCTGAGGTCGTTGGTAGCTGTAAGGCTGACCGGGTATTTTCCGGGAGCCTGATAGGCATAGCTCGGTTCATTGATCGTGGCAGAGGTGCCATCTCCCAGGTCCCACAGGTAGCCCGTGATGCCATTGCCAGTGGTGGAGTTGATAAACTGTGTCTCTTCGCCAAAGCAGTCGTCCTGCCAGTCAAAGGCCACTTCTGGAGAGGCATTTATATTGATGGTTCTCAGCGTATCACTCTCACAGCCGGGGATGCTAGCCGTCAGGCGGATAGGCTGTTCACCAGCTTCTGTGAAGATGACGCTGGTGTCTCCTGTGGCAGTGAAGCTCTGCGAAGCGGTCAGCCAGCTATAGGCCACTACACTATCCGGCCCACTGAAGATTGAAGTGTTGGTCAATAAGATCGCATCATCGACGCAATAGGATTGATCGGCTTCCATGAAGCTTGCGGCTGGTGGGTCGTAGATGGAGATTTCTTGGGTGGTGGAGTTGGTGCAGCCATTGGTGGATTCTACGAAGAGGTTAATTTCATAACGGCCAGTGTTTTGATATTGGTAAGTGGTATCGGGTTGTGAGGAAGTATTTCCATCCCCAAAGTTCCAGGTGTAGGATTGTATATCGGAGGTTTCTCCAATTACGGAGAAGGAGTTGGCTACATCAATACATCTATTATCATCAATAGAGACATCAATTTGAGGAGCGATAACATTGGAGACTGTTATACTATCCAAGAAAGTAGATCTATTTCCATTGTCATCAATTGCCGTAAGTCCGATAGCATAGACCCCATTATTTTGATAGCTGAATTGAGGGGAATTATCAATTACATAACCACCACATACATTGGGAAAATTGATTAGCGATATCTGACCACTGGAGCTCTGAATGCTGATTAGGAAGTTGCTGTCCTTATTACGGATGAAGCTGAGTCCTCTGTTGTTATCAAGTGTGTTTTGAAAGTTACCCAGATTAACTTCTTGAGGCTTGTTCAGGGCACTGACACCAAAGTTAAGTTTATACAGGTCGCCTGTACTGCTGGTGACAAAACCATAAAGTGAATCTAATTCCCACTCGAGGAGAATATCCCGTGGGTTTTGTAGATCAAGTCCCGATGTTTTGGTAACAGTAGGAATGCTAGTAAGTCCATCGACAAAATCAATACTGTGGATTGCATTTTGAGCACCTACGACTATTCCTTTCCAAGACTGTGCTTCACGAATCATTGAAATCCCAAAGAGGTTATCGGTAGAGGTTATATTATATTGATTCTGGCTGGAGG
>JAVKDO010000046.1:0-13786 GCA_040222235.1 Cyclobacteriaceae bacterium | reverse complement strand
TCCTGAATCAAAACCAGTCCAAAATCACCTGAATCGTCGATTCTAATACGGCCAATCCAAGAGAAACATAGGTAACATCAACATTCAAATCAGCAGTTTATAGCCTCCTGAGTAGTTACGTTTTTGTTAATGATTAGCATTCAGAGAACCCTTTTTTGATACCAAGCAACTAGGCCATTTCCAGGTAGGTCTCTAGTTCGAACCTGATCTTACCGTCTTTCATGTACCTCGTCCAATCGACGGTGACACCAGCAAAGTCCTTGCTTTCCATGCAGGCGAGGTGTGACTGTTGGGTATTCCAAATCATATACGTACAGATATGGGTCTCATTTTCTGCCAGGAGTGACTTTAGCTCGATCAAGCCTGGTTGCCTTCTGAAAATGTCAGTAGAAGCTTTGGACATCTTGAGCACACCGTCTTTCACGGTAGGGTCATCGATAAAAGTTCTTGTGATTACATAATACATATCGCAAATGGTTTAGTTGACTGTCTTAATATTTTCCATGTGAATTACTCCGTAGGCCATAACAATGAAGAGCAGGGATACTATACCAAAAATGAACATTTGATTAGCAAATACGGCAATCGAGGCGAGTAGGAAGGTAGCTATCATCACCCATGCACCCATAGTGCGGGTTTTGCCTGGCAGGAGTAGAATCCCGCCTATTAACTGAACCGCGCCAAGTAGGGTGGTGGCTGTTGCATTCATCCCAATGACCGCAAACAGCTCAATGTCCTGCGGTTGCTGGGCAAGCTTGAATGCGCCAGTAGCGATACTTAAGAGTGTGATCAATATCCAGTTGACTTTCAGTGCAATCCCCATGATGAGCGAATATTTGGTTTTCTGCTAAGCTATTGTGCCAATCTCAGCTCGACTTATCCAAAATTGCTATTCTCTATCTATTTGACTATTTCGATATGCAGCCGGAGATACACCAACCCGCCTTTTGAAGAGTGAAGAAAAGGAGGGAATACTTTCAAAACCTACGCTATGGCAAGTTTCTGCTACCGTACTGCCAGCTGCTAGCCGCTGTTTGGCTACCAAGATGCGCTTCTGAATGACATACTGGTGAGGAGAGGTGCCATAGGCCTCTTTGAACAATCGCAGGAAATGATATTTTGATAAATGCACCTTCTCTGAAATCTTACTGAGGTCAATTGGCTCAGCATAACGTCTGTCAATAAGCGTTTTGGCATCCTTTATGCGTTTGTAGAGATAGAATTTAGGGTACACCTAGTTGTTGTAAAGATGCAAAATCAACAAATGCAGACTTCCAGATCCAGACAATTCACTCTTTATATCTAGCCGGGATACTCGAAATGTTCTTCAATTTAAGATCCTTATAGAATACTTCCGCACCCTCAGACTGAAGTTGAATCTTGCCAGAAGTCACAGCCTGCTTATCGCTCATTCTCCGGGAGTTGTATAGTCGCATTACAACCTGACCATTCACAATGTGAATACTGGAGTCTCCGAAGGTGATGAGCTCTACATCATTCCATTCGCCATGTGGCCACTCGGCATCCGGGAACTTACGTACGCGCCGCTTGGCCAGGCTATCCGCTGTTGCTGTTGATAGTATTTCAGCGAAGTAGTAGGTTCTCAAATCAGCTCCTTCTTTGTACTTATAATATTTACCGTCAAATGGCACACTGGGTATATCTATCTCCACATCACCTACCGGCCAATAGTCCCCCATATCTCCCTGCTGCACTTGCAACTCCTGACTGTCCATCCAGGTATATGCGGTCACAACGGGCCCAAAACTGTGGTAAAGCAGGCCGCTATCCCTGGGACCGTTCTCTCTTGGTGGATGCATATCTTCACCCCATTTCACCTTGAGTTTCAGATGATAGTTTTGATAGGATGCTTCGGTATAGACCATTCCCCAGGCTACCCCCGAGACTCTTATGGCATTACCCTGATCGGTGGCAACTACCTTGAATACTTCCAACGGATCATTATCAATCCCGAAAGCCTCAATGGGATTGCCAAGGCTGTCTTCATCCACTTCATAGGGAGTACCTAGATAAGAATGCCACCCAGCAAAATCCTCACCATTCCAGAGCGAGAGCCATTCGTCTTGAGGTTTTTCCTGCTCTTGTTTCGGAGCTTGTTGACACGAGAAGAGAAGGCCGATTATGCATATAGGAAGAAAGTATTTCATGGTTTTAGGTTTCGTGATTAAAAATAGAATATGACGAAAATGGGAATGTTAATCAAGCACCGGAACCGCCTGTCTCCACCCAGCCTCTAATTGCTCAGATAGATTATTAATAAGGCTTTTATTCTCCTCCAAGGTTGCAATATTTATTTTCTCTGTAGGATCAGCAAGGCGATCATAAAGCTCGGCAGTCACATAATCTCGTCGCTCACCAGCATCATGATCCCAGGTGTACCATTCGATGTAGTGATGGGTAGGGGTATTGATGGAATAGCCCATATAGCGCCCTCCGTCCGCAGATACTCTTGGTCGCCTGTGAAACTGGCTAAAAGCTGCCGTCTTCCATTCCTGGTCAGGGTTATCCAGAAGTGGCACAAAGCTGGTGCCCTGCATATAATCAGGGACATCTATACCCGCTAATTCAAGTAGAGAAGGGAACATATCTACCAGTTCTGTGATCGCAAACGTCTCTGCTCCACGATTTGGCTGATCAGGTGCTCTAATGATCATCGGGACCTGCAGGTCGATGTTGTAGTTGGTCATCTTGCCCCAGCTGTTGTGGTCACCGAGCTTCCAACCATGATCACCCCATAGTATGATGATCGTGTTGTCGTAAATACCGATTTCCTTCATATGGTTTACCAATTGTCCGATCAAAGCATCCACATAGCTGACGCTCGCATAGTAGCCGTGTTTGAGGATACGGGCTGTGTCCTCACTCATTCGAAAGTCAGAAGTGGGATGCCCAATATGGCCAAACCCATCATAATGCCTGAGCTCGTACATACTGTTCATGGATAGGAGTGGTGCTCCTACCGGAATATCTGGATTCGCTGCTAGCGGAATAGCTAGCGGATCATACATATCCCAGTACTTCTTAGGTGCAGTGAAAGGTAAGTGAGGTCGGAAATAACCCAGCCCCATGTAGAAAGGCTTATCCATCTTTGCTAATCTAGTCAGCGTCTTCTTCGTCAACTCGTTTTGAGCACCATCATAGTACAAAGAGTCATGTACGTCAGCCGCTTCCCAGGCAGGCCCAGTATTCCAGCCATCGGCATAGCGAACAGGTCGCAGTTTCAACAACGAGTCACGCTTAATGACTTGGGATCTGTTGACCTCCTCACTGATGTAGTAGGTCTCACCATCACGACCATACCAGTCTGGTCGCTTGTACCGCTCTGGCCTCAGGTCGGGCTCATCCCAAGAGATAGAATCTGGCATATAATTGTGGAAAATCTTACCAAGATTGACGGTATGGTAGCCATGTTTGGCGAAATACTGCGGCATAGTCACAGTGGCGGGATTGATCTCTCTAAACTTATCGCCAAGATGCCATACCCTGGTAGAGTCGGGCCTCAAGCCTGTCATGAGACTCGCCCTAGAGGGCGCACAAACCGCACATTGCGAGAAGGTTTGTCTGAAGGTTGTTCCCTCACTTGCTAGTAAGTCAATGTTGCGTGTGACGGCAATAGAATCTCCATAGACCCCAAGGCTCGGTCTAAGGTCATCTATAGAGATGAACAGGATGTTGGGTCGCTTGCGGCCCTCTTCTGGTGTATTTTCAGTACACCCCATGATAATGACAGCACTGATTAGGCACAGACAAATGAAGAATAGGGTTCTGGTGTTTGACATATAGGTTTAGAAAAAGATGGAGTATGCAATATGGTGATAATGGATAAACCAACAAACACAACTACTTTCTATGAAATAGGATAGCTATCCATGGCTAGAAGATCGATGACAACTTTTGACATCACTGACAACAAGTTCTAATAATCGAACGACCATATGGTCTATTTTTGAAAGATTAGTTAACTGGTCCATCAATGATTAGATCCTTCCTCAAAGTCATACTTCGCAACATTCGCAGAAAGCAACTCTCCACCGGCATCAATCTATTCGGGATGGCGTTAGCATTTGCGATAGCCATGGCTATCCACGCTTATGCGTCGCATGAACGGAGTTTTGATAAATATCATGCAAATGCTGATCGAGTTTACCGGGTTACCTACAGGTTTCAGAATAGTTCAGGCTATGACATCCACTGGGCCAGGATGAGTCAGGACTGGATTAATGAACTACATGTTGAGTTCCCTGAGATTGAGCGTTTGGTGCGATTCCAGTCATTTCGACCCAGGGATGTGATCGTTGGAGAGGACAAGTACAGAGAGGAGAATGCTTTTGCGGTAGATGAAGAGGTCTTCGACGTATTTGACCTTCAGTTTTTGGAAGGTAGCCCATCCGCTGCATTGACGGACCCATACTCTGTCGTATTGACCATCACCACTGCTCGACGCTATTTTGGTAACACCAGCCCTATCGGGAAATCTATAAAGATAAGTGGCGATGATGGATCCAAGTCTGACTACACTATCACTGGAGTGATTGCAGAGCTACCGCCAAATACGCATCTACCCATCACAATGCTGACAAGTATCAATAATGAGCAAGATCGGGTAGGCTGGGCATATGTCTACTTATTATTGAATGATCCGGTAGCTATCGTGGGTATTGAATCCAAATCTGAGGATTTTGTGGCTTCCAAGGTTGACTTGGAAGCAGGAGAGGAGCTTACGCTACATTTCCAGCCATTGACTTCAATACATCTTGAATCGCAGCTTAGCCGTGAGATTATACCAAATGGTGATAAGCAAAATGTTCTGATTTTCGCCTTGGTGGCCATTTTCTTGTTAGTGATTGGTTCTGTCAACTTTGCTAACCTCAACACCATCCAGTCCATGAGTCGATCCAAAGAGATAGGTTTGCGAAAACTACTTGGTGGGAGTATCGGCAACTTAAGGGGGTATTTCTTTCTGGAAGCTTTAATGCTCGGCTTTATAAGTCTATCAATTGGGTTTGCATTATTCATGGTAGGGCTTCCAAACCTTGAGCAGTTCCTTGGTCATACTTTGGTATATGATCCATTGATTATGGTGGTCGGTTTGGTAATAGTTATGGCATTGGTTGTGCTGCTTTCAAGTGCTATCGCAGGACAGCTTGTCGTCAAGGCAAAATTGATGGATGCCTTGAAGGGCCAACTCACATCTTCAGCACACCATGGCAACATGATCAAGAAGGTACTGGTTGGGATCCAGTTTGCAACTGTACTATTGCTGATAGCCGCCAGCCTCATCATTCAGCGACAGTTTGCCTATATGCAGGATAAGAAACTAGGTATTGATCATGATCAGGTGCTGGCATTGGCTAACAACAATCGACAAGTCATGAAGGATTATCGTATGATCAAGGTTGAATTGAGGCAGATTCCCGGTGTTAAAGACGTCTCATCCATCATGCAGCTACCTACGAGCCCGATAAAAGATATGGGCCAGGTCAAAGTCTATGATCGACCTGACCTAGAAGTATCTGCTGATATGCAAGTCATGGATGTCAACGCTCCAGAACTGTTGAACATGAGCTTCGTAGCTGGAGGCCCCTTACCAGAAAATCTGGTGCGATCTGAACCAGTACCAGAGTCTGAAATATGGAATGATTTTGCAACTAAGCAACGAGGTTATCTCGTCAATGAAACAGGAGCCAGAGCAATGGGCTGGGATAACCCTTCAGACGCTGTGGGTAAGCGAATTGATTGGTCTATTGGTGATCTATCGCTCAAGGAGGGCTATATCAGTGGCGTGATTGCTGACTATCATCAGGAGAGCCTCAAGGCGGAAATACATCCAATGGTTATAACCTATGAGCCGCTATGGATGCCCAACATACTTGTGAAGGTAGATCAAGGGGCCAATGAACGGGTGCGAGATCAGATTACCAATTTCTGGGACGATCATTTTCAAGATAGCCCGCTTGAGATCAGCTATCTCGATCAGAAGCTCGAAGCACTCTACCAGTCCGAGCAGAAGCAACTACAGTTAATCTCGGGATTCACGATGATCGCGGTGATTGTCGCGCTATTGGGCTTATCAGGAATGATTGCCTATGGCTTGAAGCTTCGACTCAAAGAAATGGCCATAAGAAGAGTGCTAGGATCAAGAACGGTGGAGATAGCAGAACTGCTAGGTCGCGAGTACATGACCGTGGTGTTATTGGCCATGATTATAGCTTTTCCTGCAACCTGGTGGTTGATGTCTGCTTGGTTAGACAACTATGCTTACAGGATCAATATCGATGGACTGAGCTTAATATCGGCTGGCTCTTTATTGGTTAGTCTGCTTGTAAGCACTGCGGCTTACTACGCCTTCAGTTTTCAACGTATCAATCCGGCTAGCATCTTAAAGAGCGAGTAGCCTAGGCCCAAGTCAAAGCTTATTAGTGTCCGTCTATCAAGTCAAGAGTCTGATTCAGAATGTTCGAGATCGAGGATTGCGACAGAAGAAAATGCGGAATTTCCTGGTGGAAATGAGCATTTTTCTGAAAACTTAACGAAGAGATTTAACATTATGGACAGACTCTAATTACAATCAGCTTCCGGTTGGCTGTGGATGTCGATCAGATCTAGATTATAGCTAGAAGATCCGATCCTGATACCCTTCCAATTGATGTGAACCTAGATGACTAGCTAAGATCACCGTTGAGAATCTGACATTTTTTTATTGTGCTAGATTTTCTAAAACGTCCGAAAGAGGCATTTCAAGATCGATTTCGAACCGAAATCCGTGAGTTTCAAAAAGAAATTAATAAAATATCAAAGATTAGGTAGGGTATTGTTCTGCTCACACGGTGTATTGGTGAACATAACAATACGACAAAATGAAAAGAATCAATTTATTAACTCTAGTAGCAGCCTTTATGGGCTTTGTTTTTGTAGCGTGTGACAGCCGAGAAGACTTGCTGTCACCTGATTTGAGTGATGCAGCGCTGATTGATGCTATCGCCTCGGCCGACAGGTCAGAGGTAGCCGTCAGTGAATTGCCAGACGCTTCTCAATCGGTATTAACAACAGATTTTGATAGTGAAGTGGTTGCGGTAGCTGAGGTAGCGCCATCTTTAGGTTTCCAGGTAGGTTTGGTAAGTGCTGACGGTGAGAACATGGGAACTGTATCTAATGAGTTTTTTGACCTGAACGGCCGAAGACTCTCCAGAGATGGAGGTTCTAGAAGTAGAGGTGGAGATCGAAGGGGTCACAAAGGTGGCAAAGGCAAATGCTTTGATATTGTATTCCCATACAGCTTGACCTTACCTGATGGTACTACGTTGACCATTGAAGCGCGGGAAGACATGCGCGAGGTTTTTGAGTGGTACCAGGAGAATGAGGATGTAGAAGAGCGTCCTGCCATTGATTTCCCTATCGAGTTGGCTTACAGCGAAGATAGTGTGGTGTCAATAGCTAGCCAGGAAGAATTGGAAGCGGCTTTTGAAAACTGTGAAGTAGAGCGCGGAGGTGGCCGTGAGAGATGTTTCACATTCGTGCTACCGGTGACATTCACGATGGCCGACAGCTCAGAAATCACTGTGACTGTAGAAGATGAGTTCGAGTTGATTAGAGATTGGAAAGAGGCAAATCCTGATCTGGAAGGTAGACCCGAAGTGAACTTCCCAGTAGACATCACACTAGCGGATGAATCGGTAGTCACAGTCGCCTCACAAAAGGAACTAGAATCAATAATATCAGAGTGTCGACCAGGTGGTGGACCTGACGAAGGATAAGTTGGTGGTTGAGTTTAAGAAGGCGGTGCTTGTTGCACTGCCTTCGATTTGCTTGATTACGGTAGTAAAATAGTCTGACTTGACACAACAAGAGTTTAGTACGTGCTTTGATGATTGGTTTGATGACATTCGTAATTACATCAGTTACAGAAGCTATGACCCTGAGTTGGCCACTGATATCACCCAGGAGGCCTTCATGAAGCTGTTGGAAAAGGATCTGGAATATCGTGGCATGCAGACGAGATCGCTTTTATACAAGATTGCCAATGAACTCTGGATCTCCACCTACCGCAAAAAGCAGTCAGAAAGAAACTACGTTGATACTCAGGTGCTGACCTTCCAGGAGAACACCACTGAGGATGATTACAATGCAGAACAACTTCAACAGCGTATCTCAAAATCTCTAGCCGAGTTACCCGAAAAGCGGCGAACCGTTTTTCTGCTAAGTAGGATGGAGGGGTTGACTTACCAGCAAATCGCTACCCAACTTGATATTTCTGTGAAAGCAGTAGAAAAGCGCATGTCACTGACCCTTGAAACACTACGTAAAAAGCTGAAAGATGAAAGCTGAAAATAACGATCTGACCAAGAAAGAGAAGCAAATGAACGAACTCCTAAAGGGAGCAGGGTTCAACTATACTCGCTCGAAAGAGGATGTATGGAGCAAGATGCAAGCGCAGATGGGTACAGCTGAGGAAAAAGTAGATGATAAGCCCAAAACAGCTCAACTCAACTGGTGGAAGGTGAGTATCGCCGCGTCAGTCACTCTGACGCTAATGGTAGCGTTAGCAGCCATTTTCTACACAGAGACGGTTGAAGTGAGCAGAGGAAAAACAGCAGAGGTAGCATTGCCAGATGGGTCAGTTGTAAGCCTTAATAGTGAATCTACAATAAGCTTTAAACCCTTAGGGTGGTACTTTAGTCGCTCGGCAGAGTTGTCGGGAGAAGCTTTCTTTGAGGTTGAAAAAGGGAGCAAATTCACGATTGACTCTGAGAATGGAAGTACGTCGGTGCTCGGTACGAGCTTTAATATTTACTCACGCGATACAGATTATCGGGTGTTTTGTGAGACGGGTAAAGTGTACGTTGTAGCAGCGGATAAGGAGGTCACGCTAGTCCCTGGAGAATATGCTGAGATAATACCAACGATTGGATTGAGTAAGCAGCCTGACATCAGCAGTGACTATGTCCTATCCTGGCGACTCAACAAGTTTATTTATAATACCACAGCCCTAGACAAAGTCATTCAGGACATAGAACGTCAATATGATGTGGACATCAGCACTAGCATCAAAGGCCTTGAGGGCTATCACTACACAGGTATTTTCGAGAGAAGCATCAATGCAAAAAGTGCACTGGAAATCATATGCCATAGCTTCGATTTTGAGTTAACTTCGGATTCGAATCAATCATTCGTGATAGCGGATAAATAGCTTTGAAGAGAGCGCTCGTTGTTCTAGTCACCCTTGGACTTATCAATTCACTGCAGGCCCAGCAGTATCAGGTGGCCTATGTGGATGCTCCGCTCAATGAGGTGCTACTGGATCTCAACACGCGGTATGATGTACAGATTTCTGTCAATGCTGACCTGTCTGCTGGTTGTCTCGTTTCCTTATCAGAACAATTTACTGAGGTTGATGATCTACTCGCGGCTATCGCAAATGTTTGTGAGATGGAGTTGGCAGCTGTCAATGGGGTTTATTCATTTCGGAAAATGCCTACTCTAACAGAACAAACTTTGGCCTCTGAGGCCGCTGAGACGGCTGATTTTCTTTACCAGGGCATGGTGGTAGAGGCGCAATCGGGCGAGCCCATTCCATTTGCATCCATTCTGGCTGGCAATGCACAAACCACCTCTGACGGGCAGGGCATATTTACGGTTAAGCTCCCTAGCGAAAATGTCAGATTTCAGGCACTGAGCTTAGGATATAATTCAACAGATACCACTGTCTCGTCTGGTAATGACTTGGTGCTGACCATGACATCCGAAGCACTCGTGCTTGAAGAGGTAATAGTCGAAGATGCCGAAGTGCAAGGTGTGACCAACATAGGTCAGTATGCCGGCCATTACAAGATGAATGACGTCAGCAACCAGCTGATCCCAGGTCAAAATGTGAACGCAGTATTCAATAATATCAAGATGTATCCCGGCATTACCTCGAGCGGGGAGTCCCTTTCTGATTATCTCATCTGGGGCTCATATACAGGCCAGAACCTGACGTTATTTGATGACATCACCATTTTTAATAGCTGGGGTATCAATGATGATATAGGTCGGATCAACCCCTTGATGGTGAAGAATATAGAGGTCTACAAAGGAGGATATGAGGCTGACTATGGAGATCGCGTAGGCGGCTTGATCAGGATTGACGGACGACAGGGTAATCTTTCTAGACCTACCGGTCAAATAAATATCAGTAACCAGTTGGCCATGGCTCATTTGAGTATACCGCTGTTTCAGAAGTCATCGGTACTGCAAGTGGCAGGAAGACAGTCCTACTTTGATGCCTTGGACTGGTCAGGAGAGCTGGAAAATGACCCCAATGGCGATATTATACCGAGCTATCAGTTTCAGGATATCAATGCGAAGTGGACAACTCAATTTTCCAATGGAGATCGCTTTCAGGTCAGTGCTATTCATAGCCAGGATGACTACTTGGGTGAAGAAAGAATAGGGAATGGCAATCGAACCTTCCAGCAAGACACTCGGATAGAATCTACTCAAACAGGAGTCTCTGCGAAATATGTCAAGCAATGGAAGCGCATTGGTATCAGTAGCCTAACCTATTCGCAAAGTGCATTTGAACCGCAAGTACAAGTCAATTTTCTATCCTCCAATGAGGAACTGGACGAACTCAGGTCTTCTCTGTGGCTGAATACAATCAAAGAAAGATCACTCATGGTGGTGCATCAGTTTCCCTTAAAAGGAAACGTTCAATATCGAACCGGAATGGGTTGGGTCAATAATTCGTCAAGTCTTAACACGACGAATCTTGAGTTTGGCTCAGGAGCTATTGGCAACCAACTCGACAGATATTTTTTATATGCCAATGCAGATTGGCAGGCACAACCCAATCTGTTGCTAAAGTGGAGTGCCAGGGCAGATGTAACAAGTGAACGGGTGTATTTCCAACCTCGTATTAGCGCCATATGGGATGCTGGTAGAAGGTTGTCCATCAATGCCGCCTGGGGAAAATATCACCAATTCATTAATCACGTCCAGGTACTGGATTTCCTAGGGAATACCTCGAATTTCTGGCAAGTGGCCGATCTGGTCAATGAACCAGCGGTCGAGGCGTATCATTATGTGCTGGGCAGCACCTACCGGCTCAACGATTTAATTGATGTCAATATGACCGGCTACTTTATCGATCAGTCTAAAGCAACTAGTGTGATTATCAGTAATGATCAAACCGCACTTCCTCTGGAAAGACAAAGTCGTTCTTATGGCCTTGACATCTTCACCAAACTGTATGCAAAGCAACATCAGTTGTTAATCTCCTACGCGCTTAATAGAGTTGACGAAAGCTATCTACAACCTAATGGACTATCTACAGCCAATAGAGAGGCTCCCCAAAGTCAGCGGCATGAAGTAAAGGCAGCTGGAATTTTCAAATTAGACCACTTGAGTGCGAGCATCACCAGTGTATTTGGATCGGGTTTTCCTCTTCTGAGAGGCCCGATTAGCGATAACGCATCGCGTAATTTTAATCAGCGTGGTAGGCAGGATGTCATTGTGGACCAAGAACCTTACTGGCGGACGGATCTTGCTTTCGAATATGCCAAACCTAGCACTGGAGCTGATTGGGCCTTTGGAGTGTCCTTGATCAATATCTTCAACCAGCGCAATATCCACTTCAATCAATCCGTAATTGTTGCCGATGAGACGGCCATCAATACGCTAGGCACACCATTTACACCTACAGTGTATATGAAGATGACTTTTTAGATGCACGAATTAGTTTATAATAATTCTGACCGCAGTTAGCTCGATGAATATGCCTTCTGTGCCACGGCTTTCTGTGCCTTAAGATTTCAGAGGGTCAATCCTGTGACTATTTTGAAAAGTGAGGAGGGTACTAGTCCTTGGTGGTTTTTCAAATTGGAGAAGTCGTCAGACGAGTTTTCTAAGTGGTTTAGCATAATAAGGAAGATCAGCTAATATAGATTCAATACTCGCCCGACCACTAGTTTAGCAAAATCTATGCTCGTCCTCGTCTAAGACTGGGATGAACTAAGATTCCCGTGCTTACCGTTTACTTTCTAAAAGGCCGATTGGAGCCGAAGATAAACCTGACAGGTTTATTGTATTGCCACTGGAGCGCTCTTGCAAAGCGTTCCCATTTATGCAAAGTGAGTCACGGATTGCGAATCCGCGCCAGATGGCTCGCATCCGATGAAAGTGATGAGTAGGAAAAGGACTAGGGTAAGTCTCATGGTTAGTTGGTTTTGTCGAGACTGAATATAGCAAATTGGCACTAAGGATGAAAAAGGAATGGGATGCTCGGTTGGCCTAAGTGGAGACCAATGGTTGACCATGTGATGGGAAGTCCACTCGACGAGACTTCATTGCGGGTGCCGACATAGGAGGGATGAAGCCATCTTAAGCTCAACGTGATAGGCTCTAAAATCTTAAATAGGACATGTAAACTAAGATCGCATTGCTGTTCTCGATAACTAATAGTTTCTTGATTGACCCTCTCTATTCTCTTTTACGGGAGGACGTAAAACTAGAGCGCTTTGGTAAAGTGTGTTCCTGGTTGCAGGAGGACTAAGACCAGCAGATCAACTATGAGACTTGTCATATTCTAAATGTCAATTTGTTCTTCTAAGAAAGTTTTGAATGGTGTTAATAGCTCATCATTCAGATTCCAAAATTCTGAATTATAATCTCTGTTCTTCTCATTACTCTGGTCTTTGCCCGTAAAGACCTGACAGTAGTTATATATCAGGCTTTTGTTTTCCCTTAACTCAGATACATGTTGAGTTTCTGCGAAATTTGAAACACAATCAAAATATGCATTAAAGCAATTAAAAAAAACCTCAAACCGCTTTCTGTTAGCTATTGAAACTAAGATATCTTCAAGGTCGCCATCTGATTTATTATCTGGAAATAGAAAAGTTTCAAATTCAATTTTGAACTCTGATTTGATTTCATTCAGGAATGAAATCCGGTTAACTATCCCTCCATTTGCCTTGTCTTTTTCGGAGTTGTCGGCATCCTGAATCATCAGTAGCTTGTACCCTTGATCTTGATACATTCTAAGCGATGTTCTAAATTGTTTGACATGAGTACATCCACCGGCAATGAAAATATTAAGATCGGGTTTATTGCATATTATCGTTTTTTCCCCTTTAATGAATTTTTTGATGTTAACAACTTCATTTTGAGGCCCGAGGATACTTTTTAAGTAGCATGTAACAAAGACAGCATCTGCCACACCCTCAACTATTAATAATGTCTTAGTCATAATTTGACTCACCTCTAAATTCTATGTTATTTACCAGCTCGTAATCAAACTCGTCAAAAACACGAGTATATGACTTGATTTGTCCATCTGGTAGAGCTTTGAGAGTAATCATGCGTGATTCATTCTGAAGATGGATGTAGTCAGGCTTTTTCAATATTTCATCAAAGTACTTTAGACATTCCAGATTGTGGGTGGTTGCAAATATTTGCGTTTCATTAACTGAAGCAAACTGCAAGATGGTTTTCCAAAAATCTAAGAAACGAGAATGATGTATTCCTGCGTCCACTTCATCAATTAGTAATCGCCCACCCTTTTCTAATGCCAACTGGACAAGAATTCTAAAAAGTTTATTTGCTCCTTCTCCGTATTCGTTAAGCTCATGACCTTCGTCAATGTCAACTGGATATATCGGTACAAAATGTGCCAGTGGTATCGGTTGAACTTGTGCCAGTCATATCAGTTGAACTTGTGCCAGTTGTATCGGCCTAAAATGTGCCACTAATTTGAGGTGATTTCTATTCGGAAACCTTTGTGTGAAAA